>VHBO01000025.1 GCA_016871895.1 Gemmatimonadota bacterium | reverse complement strand
GGCACAGGCAGACCTGCGTCAGGCCCGGGAACGGTGGTCTCCGGATCGGTCTGGCTTGCCGCAGGACTCGTGGCCCAAGTGTCGGGAGTGAAAGCCGGGTTCCTCGTGCTCTATTTCGGAGGCCTGCTCATCTTCCCACTCTCCCTCCTCGTCGTCCGCTGCCTGTACCGCCGGCCAGCCTTGCCACCCGGGAACCTCGGCGCGCACATCGTAGGGGAGACCGTGATCCCGATGATCGGCGGGTTGCTTGGGGCCTGGCTGCTGCTCCCGTTCCGCCCGGAGCTCGTCTTTCCGATCGCGGCCATCGCGGTCGGGGGGCACTACTTCGGCTTTCGGAGCGCCTACGGGGATCGCACGTTCTGGCTCCTGGGCGCCATCCTGTGCGGCATCGGACTCGCGCCGATCTTTCTTTTTCGCGGGCCAGCCCCGATCGTGGCGTTCACGGTGAGCGGGGCCGAGGCGCTGTTCGGAGCTTGGCTGACCCTGAGGACCCGCTCCGATTTGGAGCGATGAACCGCCGGCCTTCTGAAGGGGCCTCCTCGACCAGGAGTCCTCGTACGCTCTTCGATTTCCACATCTTTCCACCTTATTACTTTACATAATACATATTATTGGCAGTTGCTTAGAGCGAGGGAGGCGGGAGGTTTCTCCCCTTCGATCGACCCGTCACGCGACAGAAAAGCGACAGCGGGCCCGGCCCAAAGACCGAACCCGCTGCTTTTCTACATCACGTGAGTCGACTTAAGACGCTGCGCTGATTTCACCTAGGCGAATGCGAGCCTCGCCGGCATACGGCGAGTCGTCACGGCCGCCGACCGTCTCGTACAGCGCCTTCGCGCCCGCAACGTCCCCGCTGGCCTGAAGGAGCCGAGCCTGCTCCATTCGGAGCGCATCCTTCTCGGACTCGAACCGGGCGCCGCCGACCGCAGCCCCATAGGCCTCGGCGGCCTCCGCGAGCTTCCCGGTCGCCTCGAGCCCCGCGCCGATCAGCGCCTGGACCCCGGACCGGAGCGCCTCGGGCGCCGACTTCCGGGCCGACTCGAGCAGCGCCAAGCCGTCGGCGTGCTTCCCCTGCTCGAACAGGATCTGCGCCGAGAGCATCGCCGCCTGCACACCGGCACTGGTCGAGCCGTACCGAGCCGTGACCTTGGCGAACTCGGTCAGCGCGAGGGCCGGGTTGCCCCCCGCGAACGCCGACTCGCCGGCCGCGTACAAGGCGGCCGCCTTCTCTTCCTTGATCTGACCGGACCGCTGCCACAGCCAGGCGCCACCGGCGCCGGCCGCGAGCACGATGGCACCGATCGTCAGCGGGCGGCGGTAGGTCTGCAGCGTCTCGCCGAAGGAGGGGGAATCGTTCAGGTCGATGTCAGTCATCTGGTTCGGTGGGTCAGGTGGGACGGCGCGGGCGCTCCGAGGCCACACCCCGGGCGCCGACGAGAGGAATCTAGGGACTCGGGGCCTTTCATTGTAGCCGAGTGCCCCCGGGCGGACTCGAACCGCCGACCTGCGGTTTAGGAAACCGTCGCTCTATCCACCTGAGCTACGGGGGCAGGCACGGGCGCCCACATCGGAACACCCGTGTGCGGGGAATCTAACGGTCGAGCCTCACGGGTCACGGGGCTTCGCGGTCCGCGGCGCACCTGAGCCGCTGCTGCTCCCCCCTCCGCCCCCGCTGGAGGCGGAACCGCCGGACGACCGACTCCCACCGGAGCTCGACTCGGTGCGCACCGACGATCCTCGAGGCTGGGCCGCGCGCGGGGACGACGTGCCGTCATTCCCGTCCTGCACATACCCGCGCCCGCGGACCATCCGCCCGCCCGCCGACCCGCTTCCACCACCGCTCCCGCCCACGCCGATGCCGCCGTCTCCCGGGGTGATGACCGGACGGATGATGACGCCACCGAAGTACGGGTTCCCGTACCAGCCGACGTACGGCCAGGCGGCGCCGAACCGCGAATACGGCGAGTAGTACATCCCCCCCGCGACGTTCAGCATCGGGAACCATCCACAGCCGAGCGGATCCATCAGCCACCAGCTCGCGCCACAACCGTTCCACATCGCCCAGTCGAAGTACGACATCGCCGTGCCGCCGCCGATGAAGAGCGGCGCGCGGCGCTCGACCGCGGCGGACTCGCGACGCGCCTCGGCCACCGCGGGGCCGGTCGCGCCGCCGCCGATCGCGAAATTCTCGGGATACGAAGCGGCGACGACGAAATCGAGCATCGCGGTCGATGTCCCCATCCGCTCCAGCTCCAACAGGTCCCGCGCCGACACCGGCAGACCCTGGACACGCGCACGCGCCTGCTCCGCTTCGGCGAGATACGGCCCCACCTGCGACCGAAGGTCGGCGGGGATCGTGAGCGTGTTCGAGACCGGCCGGAACCGCCGCACCTGTGAGGTCACCACCGACGTGACCCCGCCCCCCTGCGCCTGCACCCAATCCCCACCGGCCATGATGACGAACGCCCCCGCGGTCTGGAGCCGCGGGGTCCGCTCACAGGTGGTCTCACCGTCGAGGAGCACCCTGTCGCCCGCCGGCGTCACGCGCGCCCGCTGCCAGCCGGTACACCCCTCCGCCACGAGCGGCACCTTTGCCCCGTCGAGTCGCAGGACCGTCTCGGTGCGCGTCCCACTCCCGGCGAGCGCCACGATCCGCAGTCCCGCACCGGTCTCCGGAATCACGCACGTCAGTCCCTCGGCGGCGGCGAGGTCCGCCGCCTCCCAGCACCCGACCCACGGCAGCCCGGGTGCAGCCGCCGCGATCTGCGCCTCACCGACCGACGTGAGCCCGCAGGACATCACCAACCCGAAGAGGATGCGACGCATGGTGCCCTCCTTCAGAGACGGAACGAGAGACCGACCAGTGTGGTCAGGCCCGACAGGTCCAGCCGATACCCCACGAAATCCCCAGGGGCGCGCCCCGCATCGACGCCACCCAACAGATACCGCGCTTCACCGGTCAGCATCACGCGCTCTGACAGCGAGAGATGAGCCCCGCCGCCGACCTGACCCACCCACGACCAGCCGGAGGTGCTGAGCCGATCGGTGAAGACGTTCAACGTCTCCTTATCGATGAAGTCGCCGTCCTGTTCGAAGCGATAGCGGACGAGCCCAGCACCCGCACTCACAAACGGGACCACGCGCGTGGGAATCCAGGCGAATGAGCCGACCATCCGCCCCTTCTCCCGCAGATGATAGCGCCCCGACAGCGTAAACGGCGAGCGGCTGTACGCCGTCACCTGCTCGATGGGACGATCGTTGTTGTCGACCCAATCACGGAATTCGGACGGCGTCCGGCTCGACGAGGGCCCGAACCCGAAGACGACATCCAGCCGCGGCGAGACCGCGACGGCCAGATCCATCCCGAAGGATGCGGCCGCGAAATTCGATCGGTCGAGCGTCAGGTCCTTCGTGACATCGTCGAACAGGTTGCCCCCCGCCCGCGGAAGCGCGAACCCTCCGTGGAACGTCACCGTCGAGAGCGGCTCCCGGAACAGGAACCCGTCCCCCTGCCCCGTCTGCGCGTCAACACCAGACGCGGTCAACAGCAGCGCGATCGACAGGGTGGCGGTCCGCCACCCTCCCCGGCCCGCCCGTCTCGCTGACATTCGCACCGACACGCTCCGTGAAAGTCTTCCTATCATACTCCCTGACTCAGGGAATGGTTCACCGCGTCACCCGGGAAACCCGTGCCGCCCGATCAGCGGGACGAACCGCACCGGATCGAGGCACGTCTCCTCCCACGCATCCACCGACGTCCGCCGCAGCCGGACGAGCTGCTGCGCCGTCTCGCCGACCGGGATCAACAGCTGCCCACCCACGGCGAGCTGCGCCCGGAGCGGTTCCGGAATGCTCGGCCCCGCCGCGCCGACGAGGATCGCATCGAACGGCTCGAACTCCGGCCAGCCGAGCGTCCCATCGCCGACCCGCTGGACCACGCGATCGATCCCGCACGCACGGAATGCATCGCGGGCGGCGGTCGCGAGCTCGGGCACGCGCTCGATGGAGAACACCTGGTCCACGAGTCGCGTGAGGAGCGCCGACTGGAAGCCCGACCCGGTCCCCACCTCGAGCACCCGCTCTCGGCCGGTGAGGTGCAGTGCGGCGAGCGCGCTGGCGTGCGCCCACGGCTGACTGATCGTCTGCCCGTAGCCGATCGGCAACGCGGTATCCTCGTAGGCGCGATGCTGCACCCCGGTCGGCACGAAGAGATGCCGCGGCACGTCGTCGAACGCCTTCAGGACGCGGACGTCCGTGATGCCGCGCTCCGCGAGCGCCTCGATCAGCCGGCGCCGCGCCCCGCCGAAGCGTCGGACTACAGCGGTCTCCACCAGGGCTCCACGTCGGCGAGGCGCGCCTGGTGTGTCAGGTCGAGGTGGAGCGGCGTCACCGAGATATAGCCCTCACGCACCGCGACGAAGTCGGCGTCGTCCTCCCCGCTCCACGCGGCGCTCCCTCCGCCGATCCAAACGATATCACGCCCCCACGGATCCTTCATCTTCGTCAGCGAATCGGAGAAGACCCGTCGCCCGAGCCGGGTCAGCCGCACGCCCTTCACCTCACCCGCCGGTACCCGCGGGAGATTCACATTCAGCAGCGTGTCGGCCGGGAACGCCGGCAGCGACGTCAGGTGCGCGAGCAGACGCGAGAGCACCTCCACCTGGTCTTCGAGGAGCTGATCGTCGCCGCGCAACACGCGCCCCGCGAACGAGACGGCGATGCTCGGGATGCCAAGCGCGAGACCCTCCATCGCGGCGGCGACCGTCCCGGAATAGAGGACGTCCTCCCCCATGTTCGGCCCGTGATTGACGCCGCTGAGGACGAAGTCAGGGCGATCGGGCATCAGCCCTTCGACCGAGACCATCACGCAGTCGGTCGGGGTGCCATCGATCTGCCACCGCCGCTCGCCGAGCTGCACCGGACGCAACGGGTGATGCAGCGTCAGCGCGTGACTGGTCGCACTCTGCTCACGATCCGGCGCAACGACCCAGACCTCGCCGAGGGGCCGCGCGGCGCGCTCGAGGACCTCGAGCCCCCGAGCGAGGATGCCGTCGTCATTGCTGCACAGGATCCGCATCAGGGGCTCCGCCGCGCGGGCGGCTGCAGGGTGATCAGGATGTCCTTCAGGTCTTTCTCGAGCTGGAGGATCGACTGGAGGTCGAGCGCCTGCCGTGCCGTCGCGCGCAGCCCGCCGTCCCTGCGACGGGACTCGAGCTGCTGTCTCGCGCCCTCCACGGTGTACTTCTCCGTGTACAGCAGGTGTTTCACCAACTGCACGAACTCAAGCTCACGTCGCGTGTACACGCGATTCCCGGACCGGTTCTTGTTGGGGCTGAGCACCTTGAACTGGCTCTCCCAGTACCGCAGCACGTGGGGCTTCAGCTCGAGCATCTCACAGACGTCCCCGATCGAGTAGAACTCGCGGACCGGCTCGGGCTTCGCGCTCACGCGCGCTCCTCCTTGAGGTCCCGGGTCATCAGTTCGACGAGCGCCCACCGCGCCGGCTGCCGTTCGAACAGGACGCGGCGGACCGCGGCGACGATCGGCATCTCGACACCCACCCGCGCCGCGAGGGCGTGCGCGCTCTGCGTGGTCGCGACGCCTTCCGCGACGGTCTCGCGGCCGGCGAGCACCTCCGCGAGCGTCGCCCCCTCACCGATGGCAAGCCCCACCTGTCGGTTCCGCGAGAGTGAGCCGGTGCAGGTGAGCACGAGGTCCCCGACGCCGGCGAGTCCCGCGAAGGTGAGCGGATCCGCCCCGAGCGCGACCCCGAGGCGCGTCATCTCCGCCAGCCCACGCGTGATCAACGCCGCCCGCGCATTGAACCCGAGGGCGAGCCCGTCGGCGATGCCGGTCGCGACCGCCATCACGTTCTTCAGCGCGCCACCGAGCTCGACCCCGATCACATCTCGCTGGGTGTACACGCGGAACGCCGAGGTGCTGAAGGTGCGCTGGACGAGCTGCGCGATCTCCGGGTCCGCACAGGCGGCGACGAGCGCGGTCGGCAGATGCTGCGCGACCTCGAGGGCGAAGCTCGGGCCCGACAGGGCGACGACGGGATGTCCCGGAATCTCCATCGCGACGACATCCGTCATCAGCGCGAGGCGGTCGGCCTCGATTCCCTTCGTCGCGACGACCAGCGGCGTCCCGGCGACGATGCCCGCCGCAGCATCCCGCGCGACATGCCGCAGGGCGTGCGATGGCGGAGCGAAGAGCACGAGCTCGGCCCCTGCGGTCGCATCGCCCAGGTCGTCGGTGGCCGCCAATGCCGGATGCAGGGCGACCCCGGCGAGGAACCGCGGATTCTCGTGCCGCCTCGCGATGGCATCGGCGACGTCCGGCTCGTAGGCCCATAGGATCGTCTCGTGGCCGTTCTCCGCGAGGAGATTCGCGAGCGCCGTCCCCCACGCACCGGCCCCGATCACGGCGCACCGCATCAGGCGGCGCCTCCAGACGGCGCGCCACTGGAGGCGTCGGTCGCCGGAGCGGTCGGCGTCGCGCCCGGCCTGCCGAGCCGGGGCTCAGTGCCCGCACGCAGCCGCTCGATGTTGGCGCGATGCGTCCAGACGACGAAACCGGCGACCGCAATCGCCACCAGCGCGAACGGCGACCCCGGCCCCACCCGCCACGCGACGGCGGCCGGCAGCAGCAACGCGGCGACCATCGAGCCGAGGGAGACGATCCGCGTCCGCCAGACGACGAGCACGAACGCACCGAGGGCGACGAGCAGCGCGACCGGCACGAGCGCGGCGAAGACCCCCGCCGTCGTCGCGACCCCCTTTCCGCCGCCCTCCCACAACAGGAAGACCGGCTTCGCGTGCCCGAGGATCGCGGCGATCCCGAGGACCAGCCCCATCCACGCCGGCGTCGCAGATCCCGGCGGCGCGATCACCACCTCGCTGATGCGGGGAGTGAGTACGAGGACGGGGAGCGCGCCCTTCAGCGCGTCAAGCAGCAGCACGACGATCGCCGCCGGCGCGCCGAGCGTCCGATAGACATTCGTGGCACCGAGGTTGCCCGACCCCACGGTGCGCAGGTCGATGCCCTTGAGGAGACGGCCCGCGAGGTAGGCGAAGGGGAGCGATCCCGACGCGTACGCAAGCACGATCGCGACGATCGGCGGCAGCGTTCCGGACGCCATCTCACTCCCTCCCGTTCTTCCGCTTCAGGATGATCCGGAGCGGGTTCCCTGTGAACCCCCACATCTCCCGGAACCCGTTGTGCAGGTACCGAATGTAGTGCTCCTGGACCAGTTCCGGATGGTTGCCGAACACGACGATCGTCGGCGGCGCCGTCTCCACCTGCGTGGCGTAGTTGAGCTTTACCTCGTTCCCCGCCGCCTGCGGCGGCTGGCGCCGGGCGAGCAGCGTATGCAGCCCCTCGTTCACATCCGAGGTGGGGACGCGCTTCGCCCGCTCGGCGCGCACCTCGCGGATCACCTCGAGGACCTTCGTCACGCGCTGGCCCGTGAGGGCGGAGGTGAAGAGGAAGGGGACGTGCGCGAGGTACGGCGCCTTCTCGACGCACTCCTTCTGGAACTTCGCCGCCGTCTTGTCGTCCTTCTCCTTCAGGTCCCACTTGTTGACGATGATGATCATCCCGCGCCCCGCCTCCCACGCGAGGGTCGCGATCTTCAGGTCTTGATTGTGCAGCCCCTCGACCGCGTCGATCATCAGCAGGCAGAGGTCCGCGCGGTCGATCGCGCGCCGCGTGCGCAGCGCGGAGTAGAACTCCACCCCGTCGTCCACGCGCGACTGCCGCCGGAGCCCGGCGGTGTCCACGAAGATGTACGGCTCGCCGTGGAAGGTGAACGGCGTGTCGATCGAGTCGCGCGTGGTCCCGGCGACATCCGAGACGACGAGGCGGTCCTCCCCGAGCAGGCGGTTGATGAACGACGACTTCCCGACGTTGGGACGGCCGATCACCGCCACGCGAACCGCATCCGGGACGCCGTCGGACGGCGTCGACGGCAGCGCGGACACGATCGCATCGAGGAGATCGCCGGAGTTCTTGCCGTTCCCCGCCGACACCGGGACGGGATCGCCCGCGCCGAGGTTGAAGAACTCGAACCAATCGGCGCTCTTCGGGTCATCGACCTTATTCGCCACGAGGAGCCACGGCTTCCGCGCGTGCCGGATGAGGTCCGCGATCCGCGCATCACTCGGATGGAGCCCCGCCTTCGCATCGACCGTCAACAAAAGGAGATCGGCCTCGGCGATCGCCTCCTTCACCTGGCGCTTGATCGCGACATCCATCGGGAGGTCGGAGTCCTCGACGAGTCCCCCCGTGTCGACCAGCCAGAAGTCGCGGCCGTTCCACTGGGTGAGGGCGAAGTGCCGGTCCCGCGTCGTCCCCGCCTCATCGCTCACGATGGCGGTGTCGTCGCCGATGATGCGGTTGAAGAGCGCTGACTTGCCGACGTTGGGGCGCCCGACGAGGGCGACGACCGGGATGTCGCTCACGCGCCGCTCCCGACCGAGGCGCCGATTGGCTCCTCCTGCGAGAGGACGTCGATGAAATCGTAGGACGGATAGACCGGCATGGGCAGCGTCTCGCGAAGGGCGATGAAGGACACGTCGTCGAGGAAGACGCCGGCGTCGTTGATGGTCTCGGCCGGGATCAGCGCGAGGTCGAGATCGGCGCGACCCTCCAACGCCCGCGCGATATCCGCACCGACGAGGAGGCCGGCCGTCGTCACGGTGGGGCCGAACAGCGAATTCGTGGTCGGGATCAACTCGAACCGTGCCCCGGTCGTCGCCGAGAGGCGGTCGAGCAACTCGGGGAGGAGCGGAGCCATCGCCGTCCCCGTCACCACGCCGATGCGACGCCCGTCGAGCCGCGGGAGGGTCGATGCCCCCTCCGCGATGCGCCCGCGCAGCGATGTGACCGCGCCGACCCCGTTCTCGATCTGGGCGAAATCACGGTAATGCTCCGCCGCCGGCAGCGGGACGTCGGCGAGGAGGTAGAGCTCGTCGGAGCCGTAGACCCACGGTGCCCCGCGCTCCGCCTCGGCGCGCGCAGCCCAGCGGCCGACCACCTCGAGGAGCCCGCGCGCCGCCTCCCGATCCATCGACCGACCGGTGTAGAGATGCGAAAACTGCGTCACCCCGACCGGCACGAGCGCGACGCTCAGGCAGGCATCACCGAAGGCCCAGAGATCCGCCAGCGACTGTTCCAACACCGCGCCGTCGTTGAGCCCCGGCACGACGACCATCTGCCCGTGAAACTGGATGCCGCCCGCCGTGAGCCGCGTGAGCTGCTCGACGATGTTCGGCACGCGCGGGTTGTTGAGGAGCACCTTCCGCGCCTCCCAGGGCGTGGCGTGCACCGAGACGTAGAGGGGCGAGAGCCGATACTCGAGGATCCGCGCGACGTCCTTCTCCTTCAGGTTCGAGAGCGTCGCGAAGTTGCCGTAGGCAAACGAGAGCCGGTAATCATCGTCGCGGATGTACAGCGGCTTCCGGAGCCCCTTGGGGAGCCCCTCGATGAAGCAGAACTCGCACCGGTTGGCGCACCGGCGCACGTTGGGAGGCTCCAGCTCCACCCCCATCGCTTCCCCGCCCTCGCGCTCGATCTCGAAGACGACGTGCTCGCCGTCCGGGAGCTTCGCTTCGAGCTCGAACGCCTCGTCGGCGGTCAGAAACTCCCAGTCTAGGAAGTCTTCGAGAGGGCGCCCATCGACCGAGAGCAGCTCGGTGCCGGGCGTCAGGCCCAGCTCGGCGGCGATACTCTCAGGCTGGACGCGGAGGACGCGAATCATGGTTCAAGCAACCTATCAGCAGAACCATCGGAAATCAATGATTTAGAACGACTTCCGTGCCTCTTCGAGGACCTCACGGACCGGTCGGCCGAGGCGGTCCGCCACCGCCTGCACGTCATCGAACTCAGGCTTCGCCCGCTCCGAACCGTCGGGCATCGCGACGACCTTGAACCGGACCGGGTGACCGAAGACCACCCGGCTCTCCTCGCGTCGCGACAACACGGCCCGCGTCCCCTCCATTCGACGCACGCCAATCGTCGGGCCCTCGTGGAGCAACACCCCCTCGAGCGCTGTCGCCTCGGCGGGGCGCGCGATCACCTCGATCCGCGTCCCCGGCCGACCCTTCTTCATCACCGAGGGGAGCAGGACGACATCGAGCGCACCCGCCGCCCGAAGCCGGCCGGACACCGCCGCAATCTCCTCGCCGGAGGCGTCATCAAGATCGGCGCTGAGCACGACGATCTCCTCGCGGGTCACCCCACCGGCCGGGGCGACCGGCTCGACCTCCGCCAGAATCACCCGGAGCGCATTCGCCCGATCCGGGAAGTCTTTCGTCCCCGCCCCGAAGCCGCTCCCCACCGGTACGTACACCTTCGGCGGGAGCCCCTCGCTGAGGACCCGGAGCAACACCGCCCCGGTCGGCGTGGTCAGTTCCCCGGCCCCGTCCGGCCCCGGCCGCAGCACCTGCCCCTCGAGCAGTCGCAGCGTCGCCGCGGTCGGCACCGCCATCCGCCCGTGCTGGGTATCGACGAAGCCATCCCCCACCTGCACAGGACCGCTGAAGACGCGCGCCACGCCCAGCCGCTCGAGCCCCCAGATCGTGCCGACGATGTCGAGGATGGCGTCGACCGCGCCCACTTCGTGCAAATGCACCTTCTCGACCGTCGTCCCGTGAATCACGGCCTCCGCGTTCGTGATCGCGGTGAACGCCTCGATGGCCTTCGCCTTGACCGGCGCCGGGGCCTCGCTGGCCTCGACGATGGCGACGAGATGCTTGAGGTGACGCCCGTGCGGTTGCGGCGGGATGTCAAAATCCACCTTCCACGCCGCGACCTGCCCGCGCGTCACCCGCGTGCGCCGGACCGCGACGCCGTCGAGTCGCAGCGCCGACGGCAACGCATCGATGAACGATGGATCGAGTCCGACGTCCAGCAGGGCGCCGAGGCACATATCCCCGGCGATGCCGGAGAAGGGGTCGAAGATCGCGATGCGCATCACCGAATCTACCTGCTCACCACCGATAGCTCGCGCCCGAGCCCGTATTGAACACCACCACCTCCGCGTCCGCACGGAGCCGCCCACCCGCTACCAGCTGACGGACCGCCTCCAACGCGGCGCCACCCTCCGGCGCGGCATCGATCCCCGAGCGCGACGCGAGCTGGAACGTCCCGGCGCGGATCCGCTCCTCGCTGACCGCCTCGGCGTCCCCGCTGCTCTCGCGTAGCGTACGCAGCGTGAGGCGGTCACCGAGCGGCCCGGGCACGCGCAGGCCGCTCGCATGCGTCGTCGGATCCACCCACGGCGTCGCGCGATCTTCCCCCGCGGCGAAGGCGCGTACGAGCGGCGCGCACCCGCTCGCCTGCGCGATGATCATCCGCGGCCGCACCGTCTCCGGCGGTACCCACCCCCAGTCGAGCATCTCACCGATCGCCTTCCAGATGCCGATCGTGCCCTCGCCGCCGCCGGTCGGATACACGATCGCATCGGGGAGGCGCCACCCGAGTTGCTCAGCGACCTCGAACCCCATCGTCTTCATCCCTTCGACGCGATACGGCTCGCGGACCGTGGCGACGTTGAAGAATCCCGATTCGCGTGCGAAGGCGAGCGTCGCCTTCCCGGCGTCGCCGATGTGACCAGGGAGCAGTTCGAGCTCGGCGCCGAAGGCACGGATCGAGCCGAGGATCGGCGGCGGGGTCGTCTCGGGCGCGTAGATGCGGCACGGCATCCCCGCCGCTGCCGCGTACGCGGCGAGCGCGATGCCCGCGTTCCCCGCTGTCGGTACGCAGACGCCCGGCAGCCCGAGCGCCTTCGCGCGCGTGACCGCCATCATCAAACCACGCGCCTTGAAGCTCGCCGTCGGATTGAGCCCCTCGTCCTTCACCCAGAGCCGTCGGACGCCGACCTCGTGCGCGAGATGCGGCACCTCGATGAGGGGTGTCATCCCCTCGCCGAGCGAGACGGGGGACTCCCCGTCGAGGAGCGGCAGCGCGGCGCGGTACCGCCAGAGCGAGGCCTCCGTGCCCACCGAGGCGCGGGTCGGCGCACCGGCAATCCGCGCGAGCAGCGGTTGCCCGCAATCGGGACAGAGCGACGCCAGATGTCGGCCGTCGGCCTGGGTGTAGGAGCAGGCGGAACAGTGGAGCGACCAGGTCATGTCGACGGACTCTCTGGAGGGACGGATGGGGTGTGCAATGTCTCGAGGATACGCGCAGCCAGCGCCGCGGTGAAGCCGGGGACCGCCGCGATCTGTTCGACCGTCGCCTCGCGGACGCCCTGGAGTGAGCCGAAGGCGGTGAGGAGCGCCCGCCGCCGGACCGGCCCGATGCCGGGAATCCGCAGGAGTTCGCTCGTGATCGTCCGCATCGTGCGGCGCTTCCGGTTGTACCCGACGGCGGTCCGGTGCGCCTCGTCGCGCGCCTGCTGCAACAGGCGAAGCGCCGTCGATCGTCGCGGGAGGTGCAAGGGCTCCGCGCGCCCACGCACGAAGACCTCCTCCTCCCGTTTCGCCAAGCTGATCAGCGGGAGCGCGTCCAAGCCGAGCGCAGCGAGTGCCTCGCCCGCGGCCGAGAGCTGCCCCTTGCCGCCATCCACCACCAGGAGATCGGGGAGCGGACGCCCTTCATCGAGTCGGCGCCGGAAATACCGCCCCACCACCTCCCGCATCGACTGGAAATCGTCCGGCCCCTGCGCAGGATCGACGGACTGCACGCGCATCGTCCGGTACTCGGCGCGCCGCGGTCGACCGTTCTCGAACCACACTACACTCCCGACCGAGTCCTTCCCCTGCGCCGTGCTGTTGTCCACGCAGACGATCGACCGCGGGAGCTTGGCGAGGCCAAGCACACGACCCAACTCGTAGACCGGGTCCACGGCACGCTCCTCGGCGTCCTCCGCCGTGAGCTTCAGCTCCTCGAGCAGATGCCGAGCGTTTTGCTCGGCGAGGTCGACGAGCTCCCGCTTCGGCCCGCGCTGCGGGACGAGCAGCCGCGTGCCAGGCTCGAGCGACTCGGCGACGAGATCGCGATCTTCGAAGTCGAAGGGGAGCAGCACCTCACGCGCGCGCGCCGGCGCTCCCCGATAATGCGCCGTCAGATACTGCGCAAGCACGTCGCCATCCGACGCGTCCTCGACGCCGGAGAGGTACCGATGCTCGCGCGCGACGAGCTTACCGTCACGGATGCGCAGCCACGCCACGGCGGCATCTTCGCCGTCCCGCGCATACCCGATGATGTCGCGATCGCCTCCCTCCACAGAGAGGACGACCGTGGGTTCGCGGAGCTGGGCCAGCCGCGTGAGCGCGTCCCGGTACTCCGCGGCGCGCTCATAGTCCATCGCCGCCGCGGCGGCGGACATCCGCGCCGCGATACGCCGCTCGACCGCCTCGGTCTTGCCATCGAGACACGCGACGACGTCCTCGAGATCGGCCCGGTACTCCGCGACCGATTGGCGCCCGACGCACGGCGCGCGGCACCGACCGATGTGATGGTCGAGACAGGGCCGATCCGGGGTCTCGCGCGGGAGATCATAGCGGCACGACCGAACCTGGAAGACGCGCTGGATCACCTCGAGGGTCCGACGCATCCCCTGCACGTCCGTGTATGGCCCGAAGTACCGGGCGCCGTCTGGCTCCACCCGCCGCGTGACGATGACCCGAGGCAACGGCTCCGGCATCGTCACCTTCACATACGGGTAGGTCTTGTCGTCCCGGAGCAGGATGTTGAAGCGCGGCCGATGCTCCTTGATGAGGTTCGCCTCGAGCACGAGCGCGTGGACCTCCGACGGCACGACGATCGTCTCAAGGTCGGCGATGAGACTCACGAGGCGCCGTGTCTTCGGGCTCTCCTCGTGCGCCGACGCGAAGTAGCTCCGGACGCGGGGCCGCAATCGCTTCGCCTTCCCGACGTAGAGGATCGTCCCCTCGGCGTCCTTCCAGAGGTAGACGCCGGGTTGCTCCGGGAGATGCGCGAGCGCCTGCGCGACGCGCTCAGGCGCGGCGCGCATCATCGATCCCGAATCGCGCCGTCAGCGCGAAATACGCCCCCGCCGCCACCGCCGCCGTGACGGCCGCATACGCCCACCCCGGCACCCCCACCCCGGACCCACGGGCCACGAGGGCGGCACCGACGCTCACCAAGAGCCCCCCGACCACGCTCACCGCAGCGACGGCCCAGTACCTGAGGAGGCGGCGGGTCGGCACCGCCGTCGGCCCGATCGCGCGGGTCACGCGATGCCGCAGCCAGTGGTATTCCACCCACGCGGCGACGCCCGCTGCCGCCGTCAACGCCTGCAGCCCCCAGCGCGCATCGACACCGATCCAGGTCGGCAGACCGAGCGCCCCTACCCAACCGAGGGCACCGCCGAGCCCCACGCGGAGCAACGCCCCGCGGAACGGCGTCTCGGCATCGCCGAGCGCGTAGCAGGCGGACGCGTAGAGCCGGCCGGCCGTGTTCGCGAGCAACCCGAGCGCCGCACCGATCAGCGTCCGATGCACCCAGCGCGCGGTCTCCGCGGTGAACGCGCCGCCACCGAACAGGCCGTAGACCACCAGCTCCCCGACGAGCACGAACGCGACGACGGTCGGGACGACGAAGTACGCGATCCGGTCGAGGCCACGATTGAGACGCGTCCGTAAGGCGGCGGCGACCGCCTCGGGCTCGCCGGTCTCGCCGGACATCGCCGGGAGCTCCGCCGCGGACACCGCCATCCCGAAGAGCGAGACCGGGAGGAGGGAGAGCACCTGGGAATAGCCGAGGATCGCAACCGCCCCCGACCCCACGAGAGAGGCGATCGCCGTGTCAACGAATCCGCTCACCTGGACGACCCCACGGCCGACGACCGTCGTCCCGAATCGGGCGATCACACCGCGAAGGGCCGCGTCACCAAGCCGCGGCCGGAACCGCAGCCCGGGCTCGAGCCGACGCACCATCGGGAGCTGCACGCCGAACTGCAACACGCTGCCGGCGACGCTCGCGAGCGCGACGAGGACGGCGATGTCGTCGAGCCCGCGCCCCGGCGCACCGACGAGCACTGCGACGATCATCGCGGCGTTCCACACCACCGGCGAGACATACGAGAGGAAGAACCGCTGGTGCGCGTTCAGGACGCCAAGGCACCAGGCGCTGAGCACCAACAGGCCGACGCCGGGGAAGATGACGCGCACCAATCGGATCGTCAGCGCCCGGGGCGCCTCGCCGAACCCCGGCGCGATCAGATCCACGAGGAGCGGCGCCGCGAGGACACCGAGCAGGACAACGGTGCTACTGACGAGCGCGAGCAACGCGACGACGGCCCCCGCCAGCCGACCAGCCTCCTCCGTCCGCCCCTCCGCTCGCAGACGCGCGTAGGCCGGGATGAACGACGCGGAGAGGACCCCTTCGCCCAACAGGTTCTGCAGGACATTCGGGATGCGGAACGCCGACGCGAGGGCGTCGGCGGCCGCAGAGTCACCGAGGAAGAAGGCGAGCGCCTTCTGCCGGACGAGGCCGGCGATGCGGCTGAGGAGGATGCCCGCCGCGACGAGCCGCGCGCCGCGCGCCGTGCTCACGGCGCGACGAGCGTCCCGGCGTGCAGAGCGGCGCCCGCCTTCAGCTGGGTAAGGAAAAGGTCCCCGTGACGCGCGAGGAACGGGATCGCGCTGAGGCGACGCTCCTGCCGCTGCTGCTCGGGGCGGAGCGCGGCACGCACCGCGATCATATCCCGCCCCAATGCCTCGTCGCGGCGATACGCCGCGGCTCGGAGCCGGCGCTCGAGCCGAGCCACGCGATGTTCGAGCTGGAGGCGCGCCCCCTCGAGAACACGGTCGGGGACGAGCGCGTGTGCCTCCCCTTCAGGCGTCCGTAGCCCCGCCATCCGCGCCGTGATGTCGGCGCGCAGTCCCTCGAGCGCCGCGCGCGCCTCCTGCGGGAGGGCGCGCTCCCCGAGCTGGCGCTCCGCGGCGTGCGGGTCGAGCAGATCCGCGACGGTGAGCCCGAGGCGGCCGAGCCGGCGGTCGATCGTCGGCTCCACCACCGTCGCCGACCAGCGCGGGACCACGAGCGGACGCGGCAGGTCAAGCGCGTCGGCGACGGCGGTGACCTGCGCGAAATACCCGAGCTCGCCAGGCCCGCCGAGATAGGCGACCGTGGGCAGGAGCTGTCGCTCGACGATCGGACGAAGGAGGACGTTCGGCGACAGCGTGGCCGCGTCCTCGCCAACAAGCACCGCGGCGCGTGCGAGCGGGACCCGTGCCTTCACCCCGGCGTGGGATTCAAACACGAGCGAGAGGCGTGCGACCCGGGCGACCTGCGCCCGGAACCCTGCCCGCTCAATCGCCACGGTGCGAAGCGACAGGGCTTCGTCGACGCGGTTCGCCCCGCGCAACGCGGCGACGAGTGTCGGCCGCGCGGCCGCCCGCACCGCCGGATGCCACGCATCGAGCACAGCGATACCCAACGGCTCCAGCAAAGTCCGCATCAGCGAGACGTACGCCCCGCCGATCGTCGCACCGGGCGCATAGGCGGCGCGCACGGCATCGAGGAGGGCCGCGTTCGGCGCCGACCCCGCGGCACGCACCAGCCGCTCATAGACCTCCTGCACGTCACCGAGCGGCATCTCGGCCATCACCACACCGTCGCTGCCCTGCCGCGGAATCGCCAATCGCTGGAAGCCATCCGTCTCCGCGACCCCGGTCCACGCGGCCTCGGCGAAATCGGCGTCATCCGTCGCCGCCCAGAAGACGGGGGCCGTCGGGATCCCGGTGTCGCGCTCGAGCCGCTCGGTGAGCGCGAGCGCGGAAAGCGCCTTGAGCAGCGTGTAGAGCGGTCCGCCGAAGAGCCCTGGCTGCTGACCCGTCGTGACGACCACCCCACCGGCCGCAGCGACGCGATCGAGCCGCGCGGCGGCCTCACCACTCGCGGCGAACGCCGGACCGAGAGACGTCCGCCACCCCGCCGGGGCGCCAGCGCGCACCGACTCCATCCGCGCGCGCCATCCCTCGATCCCACGAGGGCGCGGCACGATCCAATCGGCGGGCGCGACGCCCTGCAGGATGGCCCGCGCGAGCGCTCCCCCGCCGAGTGCCTCAGTCAGGACGCGCGGCGCGCTCACCACGCCTCCTGGCACGGCGGCGGAGGCATCGGACGGCGGCGATCCACCTGGTTGCGAAGCATCGAAAGGGGCATCACTTGTGATACGGTTCACCGCGCACGATAGTGCCGGCCCGGTAGAGCTGCTCCGCGAGGACGAGCCGCGCAAGCTCGTGCGGCAGGGTCCACGGCGCGAGGGAGAGCCGTCGCTCGGCACGCGCGAGCACCGCGTGGTCGAGCCCGTGGGCACCACCGACGACGAAGGTCACGTCGCGGGCCCGCTCGCGCTGCGCCTGCAGCCAGGCGGCGAACTGCGCGGAGTCGAGCGACTCACCGCCGGGGTCGCACGCCACGACCGAGCCACCCCCGATGCCGTCCAACAGCCGCTCCCCCTCAAGCTGGCGCATCCCACCGGCGTCGCCACCCCGCGTCCCCGCTTCGCGGACCTCGACCACGTCGAGCGGCCAGTAGCGCGCGGCGCGACGCTCATACTCCGCGATGGCCACGGCGATGCCCTCCGCCTTCGGTCGCCCGACGGCACGCACGGCGACGCGCATCGGTCACCGACCCGCCGTCGGGTACGCCGAGCTCAGGCGTAGATCCCGCGCAGGCGGTGCACGGTCGACACGCGGCTGATTGCCACCATATACGCGGCGGTCCGCATGTTGACCCTGTGCTGTTGCGAGAGCTTCAGCACATCCCGGAAGCTATTCACCATGATCTCGCGCAGCCGCTCGTTCACGGTCTGCTCGGTCCAGTAGTAGCCGCCCCGGTTCTGCACCCACTCGAAGTAGCTGACCGTCACGCCGCCGGCGTTCGCGAGGATGTCCGGGACGACGAAGATCCCCTTCTCGTCGAGGATCGCGTCTGCGGCCGCCGTCGTTGGGCCGTTCGCACCCTCACAGATCACCTTTGCCTGGACGTCGCGCGCGTTCCGCGTCGTGATCACGTTCTCCAGCGCCGCCGGGACGAGCACGTCGACCGGGAGTTCAAGGAGCGCCTCGTTCGAGATCGGGTCGCCCTTGCCGTACCCCTCGAGCGTCTTGTTCGCCCGGACATACGCCATCGCGTCCACAACCTCGATCCCCTTCGGGTTGTGCCACCCACCGGTCCGGTCGCTGATCGCGATGACCCGGCACCCCGCCTCGGCCAGGAGCTGCGCGCCGATCGACCCGACGTTGCCGAAGCCCTGCACCGCGACCGTGGCACCCTGAACCGGCATCTTGAGGTGATCGAGGGCCTGCACCGCCGTGAGCATCACGCCCCGGCCCGTCGCCTCGCGCCGACCGAGCGACCCGCCCATCTCGACCGGCTTTCCGGTCGTCACGGCGTTCACCGTGTGCCCCTTGTGCATCGAGTACGTGTCCATCAGCCACGCCATCACGCGCTCATTGGTGTTCACGTCGGGCGCCGGCACATCCGAGTCCGGGCCAAGCGTCGCCATGATCCCCGCCGTGTACCGACGCGTCACGCGCTCGAGCTCACCAACCGACATCTTGAGCGGATCGCAGATGACGCCGCCCTTCGCCCCGCCGAACGGGATGTTGACGACGGCGCACTTCCAGGTCATCCACGCTGCGAGCGCCTTCACCTCGTCGAGGGAGACGTTCATATCGAACCGGATCCCGCCCTTCGCCGGCCCGCGCGAGGTGTTGTGCAGGACGCGGATCCCGGTGAAGACCTCGACCTCCCCCGAGTCCATCATCACGGGGATCGAGACGGTGATCTCCTTCTCGGGGCTGCGCAGGACCTTGTAGATCCCCGGCTCGAGGTCGAGGAGCAGCGCCGCGCGGTCGAAGCGCGACATCATCGCCTCAAACGGGTTCTCCTCATTCGCCTGGTGGCGGTCGACGTCGCCGGAACGGGCGAGGAAGCGGTCCTTGTCGGGGTGGACGATGGAATCGGTCGGAAGCCTGAGGTCAGCCATTGGGGGGAGGCAGTCGGGGCCGCCGGTTCGGCGGCACGTGAGGTCAGGGGTGGGTCATCGGAGCCAAGCGGTCCAACAAGCCGTCCAGGAACCCCTGGCCGGCCTCCAGCCGAACAGCCTGCGAAAGATACCACAGGGCTGGGGCGTGAGCAGGCCAGAGCGGAATCAGTTTGACGGCATCCTTCAGAGTGCAGACGACCGCCTCGCACCCCTCGGCACGAGCCACGATCCCCTCGACATCCGACGCCGTGAACGCGTGGTGGTCCGGGAACGGCATCGGCGCCACGTCGAACCCGGTGGCGACGAGCTGTCCGTTGAACGCCGCCGGCGCCCCGATCCCCGAGACGGCGAGAACCCGCGCCCCAGATGCAGGAGCGGACGGGCCCACTGCCTCGCCGCCGGTCGCACGACGGAGCGGTCCGGGCGCGAGATGCATCACGGCGACCGGGCGACCCCAACGGGCCTCGAGTCCTCGCGCCAGCTCGCACGCCGTCTCCGATGTGATGGTCTTGCGCGTCACGATCAAGGCATCGGCGCGACGGACCCCCGACCACGGCTCTCGCAGCGGACCCGCCGGGAGGCAGCGCGACGACAGGCCCTGCTCCGCGGCCACGAGGACGACGTCCACCGTCCGACCGGCGCGCCGATGCTGGAAGGCATCGTCCAGGACGATCGCCCGCGCACCACGCTCGACCGCGCGGGCCGACCCCCGGACACGATCAGGGTCGGTCACGACGACCGCCGACGGTACGAGCGTCCGGTGCACCAGAGGCTCATCGGCGCCGTACCCACGCAGGACGATCCCCGGGCACACCCCGCGGGACGCGAGCTGCTCAGCGAACCAGGCACTGACCGGGGTCTTCCCTGTCCCGCCGACCGTCAGGTTCCCAACGCTCACCGTCGGGACCGCCGCCGATGTCACTCGCCGAAGGCCGGACGCATACGTGGCATTGCGGATCGACATCGCGACGCCATACACGACCCCGAGCGGGGCGAGCGCCCGCGCCACGATGCCATCCGACGCCCAGGCCGCCACGAGCCTCTCGGCGATCGCCCGCCTCACGCGGCCCCCGTTGTGCCGAGGCGACGCTGCAGTTCCTCGACGAGCGCGCCGTCAACCCCCGCGCCGGGGATCCACGGCGCCTCCGCCGTGATCACGACGCGGGCGAATGGCTTCGGCACGAGGAATCGGTCCCAACTCCGTGCACGCCACGCCCGCGAGGCCTCCACCCGGACCGGCACGATGGCGACACCGGCACGCTGGGCCGCCCGGATCGCGCCGATGTGGGGGACCTCGATGGGCCCCCGCGGTCCGTCCGGCGTGATCGCGCCGTCCTGACCGTCGGCGAGGGCCCGAATCATCCCGAGGAGGACCTTGCCGCCCCCGCGCGTGCTCGAGCCACGGACGAGCGCGAATCCCCAACCGCGCAGGATCCGCGCGATCAACTCTCCGTCTCGGTGCTCGCTGACCATCGCGACGATGCCACGGCCGCGGATCGCCCACGCGATCGGGAGCAGCCCGCCGTGCCAGAAGGCGAGGAGCCGCGCCGGCGTCCCGGACGGTCGAGCGAGCGGCACCCCGCGCCACTCGACGCGCCAGGTGCTCGCCAGCAGGCGGAGGAGCGGCGCCGCCACGAGCAGGGGCCCCTGCAGGCGCAGCCACCGCCGCCAGCTCACGGCACCAACCCGGCGGCCATCGCCGCGACTCGTTCAGACGCGCCCGGAGTGCCGAGTTGCGCTCGCACCTCGGCGAGCCCCTCGCGCATCGTCCGTCGCGCCTCCCCTGCCGGATCGAAGAGCGCGCCGAGGGCCGCAGCCACCGCCTCAGGACGGAACGCATCCTGGACGAATTCCGGCGCGACCGCTCGCCCCGCGACGATGTTGAGCAGGCCGATATGCGGGATCTTCACGAGCCGCCGCGCGATCGCGTATGAGACCGCGCTTGTCCGGTACACGATGGCGCAGGGGCAGTCGGCGACCGCGGCCTCGAGCGTCGTCGTCCCGCTTTTGCAGAGGGCCACATCCGCCGCACGTAGCACGTCGAAGGAGGCCGCCCGGATGATCGGGAACGGAACCTCCCCGTCCCGCAGATCGATGGTCGGCGCCGCGCTCAGCACGACCCGCAGGCCGGGCCGCAGCACCTCGAGCCGACGCGCGACCGCGACGAAGTCCGCGAGATGCCGACGAATCTCGACCGCGCGACTGCCGGGAAAGAGCGCCAGGACCTCGCCCGACTCGTCGAGTCCGAGCCGACCCCGCGCCTCAGCCCGTGACGGAAGCACCTGCGCCCGGTCGAGCAACGGGTGCCCGACGAACTCGGCGTCGATCCCCGCCGCCCGCAGCATCGGTGGCTCGAACGGGAGGATGCACGCCGCCTTCGTGATCACCTCCGCCATCGTCCGGAGGCGGCCCTTCTTCCATGCCCAGACCTGCGGGGTGATGTAGTAGAGCACCGGCACGCCGGCCGCTCGGGCCGCCGCCGCGACCCGCAGGTTGAAGCCCGGATAGTCGACCAGGATGACGAGCCCCACACGCCCCGTGCGCATCCGCGCCACGAGGGTCCGCAACAACCGCAGATGGGCGGGGACGTGGCGCAACACCTCGATGAACCCCACCACCCCTTCGATTCGCTCGAGCATCTCCACGCCGGCGGCCGCCATCCGTAGCCCCCCGGTCCCGACGAGGTGCAGGTCGGGGCGCGCCCGTCGCAGGGATACCGCGAGAAGCCCGGCGTGCAGGTCGCCGGACGCCTCGCCGGCGACGATCAGAACCTCACGCACCGGCGGCGCCGAGGAGGGCGCGGGACCGATCGATGTCGGCGACGATACGAAGGGCGACGGCCAAGGCCTCCCGCCCCGCACGGCCGCTCACGACGACCGGGGCGCGGCCACGGAGCGCCTCGGCGAAGCTCTCCAACTCCAGTCGCAACGGCTCGCCTTCCGGCGCCTCGAGCGGGATCCGCTCGACGAACGCCTCCAGCGGCTGGGCCTGCGTGACGAGTGTCGGCAGGTCGACGTCCTCGCGGAGGCGATACATCTCGCCGGTGCCCGCCCCGAGGTCGAGTGAGAGATACCCGTTGCGCTGGAAGATGCGGAGCTTGCGCATCCGCTCCTTAGACACGCGACTCGCGGTGATCGTCGCGACCGCCCCCGAATCGAAGGTGACGCGCGCATTGGCGATGTCGATCGATGGCGTCAGCACCCCGACGCCCGCGGCCGTCACATCGCGGACCCCGCCGCCGATGAGCGTCAATACCAGGTCGATGTCGTGAATCATCAGGTCCAGGACGACCGCCACATCCGAGCCACGCGGATTGAAGGGCGCGAGCCGGTTGCTGTCGATGAAGAGCGGTCGATCGACGTGCGGCTGCGCCGCCCGGATCGCCCGGTTGAACCGCTCGACATGCCCGATCTGCACGAGCACGCCCTGTCGCTCCGCCAGCGCGAGGAGCTCGTCCGCCTCCTCGAGCGTCACGGTGATCGGCTTCTCGATCAGCAGGTGTTTCCCCTGCTCCAACGCACGCATCGCGACCGCGTGATGTGCGGGCGTCGGGGTCACGATCGATACCGCATCGACGTCATCGAGGAGCGCGTCGAGCGCAGGATAGGCGCGGATGCCGAGGTCGCGGGAGACGGTCCCCGCCCGCTCGGCATTCGCCTCGAAGATGCCTCGGAAGACGAGGCCCGGGAGATCGCGCGCGATGCGGGCGTGGTGGTAGCCGAGGCTCCCCGCCCCGATGACGCCGAGTCGGACGGGCGCGCTCATACGACCACCCCCCGACCGCTCGCCTCGACGAAGGCGATGAACGATTCCACCTCGGCCATCGGCGCGAGCGTCGCCCGCGCCTGTTCGCGCGCCTGTGTGATGTTCAGCTCCGAGCGGAAGAAGAGCCGGTACGCCTTCTTGAGTTCCGATACCACCTCGGGCGCAAAGCCGCTCCGCTGGAGGCCGACGGAGTTGAGGCCATAGAGCGCGACCGGATTCCCGACCGCCTTCACGAAGGGCGGGATGTCCTTGGTCACACGCGAGGCCCCACCGATGAAGGCGTGGCGGCCGATCCGCACGAACTGATGCACCGCGCAGAGACCGGAGATGATCGCGCGGTCCTCGACGGTGACGTGTCCAGCGAACTGGGTCCCGTTCGAGACGATGACCCCATCGCCGACGTGACAATCGTGCGCGAGATGGACGTACGCCATCAGGAAGCACCCCTTCCCGACCGTCGTGCGGTGCGATTCCGCCGTCCCACGGTTGATCGTGACGTACTCGCGGATCGTCGTCCCCTCGCCGACCTCAACCGTCGTGACCTCCCCTTTGAACTTGAGGTCCTGCGGGAGCCCGCCGAGGATGCTGCCGATCCCGACACGGACGCGCGGCGCGAGTCGGACGTGGGCCTCGAGCGTCGCCCGCGCCTCGATCACGCCGCCGTCGCCCACCTGACAATCCGGGCCGATGATCGCCCAGGGCCCGACCGTCACGTCCGCGCCGAGCGTCGCGCCCGGGTCGATGATCGCCGTCGGATGGATCGTCGTCGTCATCGAGCGCGCACCGTCGCCGCCATATCGGCCTCGCAGACCACCGTATCGTCCACCTTGGCCACGCCACGGATGCGGCAGACCGCCGACCGCAGCTGGACGATGTCGACTTCGATGCGCAGCTGGTCACCGGGCTTCACCGGACGCCGGAACTTCACGTTATCCATCGACATGAAGTACACGACCTTCGACCCGGGATCGTCGACGGTCCCCATCAGCAACACGCCGCCGACCTGCGCCATCGCCTCGACGATGAGCACGCCGGGCATGATCGGATGCCCCGGGAAATGGCCCTGGAAGAAGGGCTCGTTGATCGTCACGTTCTTGATCCCGACGACACGCGTCTTCTCCTCCATCTCTACGATCCGATCCACGAGCAGGAACGGATAGCGATGGGGCAGGATCTGCATGATCTCCTCGATGCCGAGCACGCGGGCCTCCGTGGGGGCTGCGGGACCCGCCGCCTGCGCGACCATGGCGCGCACGAGCGTGACGGTCCCTCGATGACTGGGTTTGGTGGCGCTGATCTTCGCCCGGACACGCGCCCCCGCGAGCGCGAGGTCGCCGACTACGTCCATCGCCTTGTGCCGGACGAACTCGTCGGGCCACCGGAGCGTCGTCCCGACGATCTCCTCCGCATCAAGGACGATCGTGTTCTCCGCCGAGGCCCCCTGGATGAGCCCCTTCGCGCGCAGGTCGTCGACCCACGACATCAGACCGAAGGTACGGGCGGGGGCGAGCTCCTGCGCGAACGACGCCGGCGTGACCGTCCAGCGCCCGCTCTGCGCCCCGATCCGCGGATGGGGGAAATCGATCGCGACCTCCACGTCGAGCGTATCGGCGGGCGTCGCCACATACACCGACTCGCCGTCGACGACACGGACCGGCTCGCGGAGACGCAGGACGCTCGGGGTGCCCCCCTGAGAGACGATGCCGGCGCCGACCAGCGCCACGCGGAACGGCTCCGCCGATCCATCGAGGATCGGCGGCTCCGGACCATCCATCTCGATCACGAGGTCGTCGATGGACAATCCGGCGACGGCGGCGAGGACGTGCTCCACGGTGTGCAGCGCGGACGCCCCCTCACCCAGCTGCGTCCGGCGCTCGGCCGCCACGGCCACGCCGACGTGCACCGGAGTCTCCGGTGCGCCCGGCAGGTCCACGCGACGAAATCGGAGCCCCGCTCCCGCGGCCGCCGGCACGAACGTCAGCCGGCACGGCTGGCCTAGGTGCAGCCCCACGCCCTCGAGCGACACGGAGGCGCCGATGGTCAGGCGGCCGGTCACGCGTCGCTCCCCTCGGACGGACCGCCGCCATCGAGGCGACGGAGCACGGCGGGCAGCTTCGCGGCGGCGCCCTGCCGGCGCAGTTCCTCGCGATGCGGGCGCGCCGGGAACCCACTCCACGTCGCGCCGGCAGGCACGTCCTTCAGGACGCCGGCTTTCGCGGTGATCGTCGCGCCACGACCGACGGTGAGATGCCCACCGATCGCCGCCTGTCCCGCCACGCGCACGTCGTCCTCGAGCCGAGCACTACCGGCGATCACGACGCCCGCCGCCATCAGGCACCGACGGCCCACCCGCACGTTGTGCCCGATGTGCACGAGGTTGTCGAGCTTGGTTCCGTCCCCGATCACGGTGTCGTCGATGCTCCCGCGGTCGATCGTGCAGTTCGCGCCGAATTCCACGTCATCACCGACGACGACCCGTCCGACGTGCGGGATCTTGTGATGCCCCGCCGCGTCTGAGACGAAACCGAAGCCATCGCTCCCGATCCGCGTCCCGGCGTGGATCAGCCCGCGGGCACCGATCGCGCAATCGGCGTAGAGCGTCACGTGGCTGACGAGCCGCGTCTCGGCGCCGACGCTGCTCCGCGGGCCGAGATGGCAACCCGGACCGACCCAGGCCCCGGAACCGACCTGCGCGCCGGCCTCCACCACCGCAAAGGCCTCGACGCACGCATCCGGAGCCACGGACGCCTCGGGCGATACGCTGGCCGCTGGATGGATGCCACGGAAGGACGGCGTCGCCGGGGGCGTGAGCGCGCCGAGGACGCGGAGAATCGCCTCGTGCGGACGCGTGACGATCACACGATCCGCCGGCCCCCCGGACGCCTCAGCGAGGTCCGGGGAGACCAACAGCGCGCCCGCACCGGTCGACGCCATCGCCGCGAGGTAGCGCGACGACGCGACGAACGCGAGGTCATCGGCCGACGCCCTGTCGAGCGGCGCCACGCCGGCGATGCGCCGCGTGCCGTCTCCGCGAAGTGTCCCGCCGACGAGCGTCGCGATCGCCGCGAGCTCGAGCGATGTGGACGGCACGCGCGTCACGCTCTCGCGCCCTCGCGCGCGTCCAGCCTCAGGGGCGCCGGACGCCCGCCGGCTGGGTCACCGGACCCGACGGACGAGCCGGAGCCGGGGTGGCCGCCGGCGTCGCCGGACGAGCCGCCGGCGCGGGCGCCGCGGCCGGGACGGCCGTCGGCATCGTGCGGAGCTTGGCGATCACCTTGTCCGAGAGATCGAGGTTCTTGTCCATCGCGACCACGGGGTTCGCCTGCGCCCCCATATCGAAGATCATCGCCACGCCCTCGGCACGACGCACGTCCTCGAGCGCGATCTTGATCTGGTCGAAGAGCGGCTGCATCATCTCGCCCTGCTTCTGCTGCGCCTCGTTCTGCAGCACCTGGAGCGTGTCGCGATACCGGCCGTCGAACTCCTGGAGCTTCGTGAACCGCTCGGTGCGCTGCGCCGGCGTCAGCGTCGCCGAATCCTTCTCGAAGGCGGCGACCATCGCGTTGAGCGAGTCGACCATTGTCTTCTCGCGCGACTGCAGCGCCTCGACCTCGGTGCGGTAGCGCGCCTCGACCTGGTTCCGGCCGGGCATCTCCTGCAGGATCTTGCGGGTATCGACGTAGGCGACCTTCGTCTGGGCCGCGACCGGCGCGGCGAGGAGGGTCAACGGGAGGAGGGCGGCGAGGAGGCCGCGGGTCGGGCGGATCATGGGTGTGCTCCGAAGGGTGGTTAGAAGACCTGGCCGAGCCGGAAGTGCAACTGCCAGCGCGGATCCGGCCGGCCGAGTGCATCACGGCGATCAAAACCGTACGCGTAGTCGATCCCCAGCGGACCGAGCGGCGTGACGGTGGACAACCCGAAACCGGTCCCCCGAAAGAGTCGCGTCGGGTCGAAATCCCGCGGACGCGCCCAGAGGTTGCCGGCGTCGTAAAACCAGTTGATGTAGACCGACTGGTTGAAGCGCAGCCCCACCTCCGCCGTCGAGGCGAAGAACGCGGAGCCAAAGGAGTTTCGTTGAGCGTTGAACGTCCCCGTCCCGGTCGAGAACCCGGTCGGGGTGATGGAGAATTCGGGATACCCGCGCAGCATCTCGCCGAACTGGACGCCGCCGAGCGAGAACTGCTGCGACCAGAAGAAGTCGCCAGGATCACCGAACACCGCGCCGCCACGGCTACTGAGGCCGAAGGTGAGCCGCAGCGGCTGCGTCCCCGGCTTCTTCCCCCCGAGCCGCGCGAGCACGGTGTAATTGCGCCACTCCGTCGTGTAGCGCTGGAAGGTGGCCGTACCGCCGAGCGGTCCGCCGTTCAACGCGACGCTGACCGACTGGAGCTGCCCCTCGGTCGCGAACGGCATGTCGAGTCGCGTGTCCCGACTCACGTCGAACCCGACCGTGCTGCGGAGACACCCGCGACACTGGTTCACTGAGATCGTCC
>VHBO01000024.1 GCA_016871895.1 Gemmatimonadota bacterium | reverse complement strand
CGAGCACGCCCCAATTCGCGCTGCGGAAGCGCGGATCGCCGGTGAGTGAATCGACGAGCGTCGTGAAGGTGGTGCGGTAGCCCTCCCACGCGGCACGGTGCATCTCGTCGTCGGTCGGCGGGATGACGTCGGCCCGGTCGGACGGCGCGCGACGCGCGGTGGTATCGGTGTCGGTGGCGGGGGCGTCGATGGCGGCAGGCACCGGCGTGACGGCGGGCGCGACGGGGCGGCACGCCGCGGCGGCACCGGCGATCGAGAGGGTGAGGAGGCGACGGAGTGTCATCAGCGCGTGAGGAAGTGGGTCTCGGTCCAGTCGGCGAGCGCCTCGAGCCAGCGCACGTCGTCGAGGGAGAAGATGGCGCCCGGGAAGGTCGACGGGGGCGCGTCGGTCACCATCGCCCGCCAGGTGGAGGCGTCGCCGACGCCGTCGGCCCAGAGCGAGGTCGGGAAGACCGCGCGTCGGCTGATCTCGACCTTCGGGAGCGCGGAGCGCTTGAACCCTTCGCAGAGGACGAGGTCGGCGTCGGCGAGGTAGCGTGCCGCGATCGTCTCCGGCGCGAGCTCCTCGTCCCATCGACTCACGAGCGCAAACTTGTCGGGCGACGCCATCGCGACGCGCGCGGCCTGTCCCTCGTGGTAGTGCCGATACGTGTCGGTTGCGGCGGGGTCGAGGTTGAACGTGTGCGAGCCGTGCTTGAGCACCATGATGCGGTGCCCGCGGTGCGTCAGCGTCGCGCAGAGTCGCGCGACGAGGGTCGTCTTGCCGACGTGCTTCTTGCCGACGATGGCGAGCATCGGGGGCGTCGCGGTGGTCTCAGGCATCGGCGGCCTCCACCGCCCCGCGGAGCGCCGCGAGGTCGTCCGGCGTGTTGACGTTGCCGAAGAGGCGCATCGGGTCGCCGAAGGCCGCGACGCGGTCCACCGGGACGCGGTGCAGTCGCACCGCGTCGTGGAAGCCCACGACGCGATGGTCGCCGGCGTCGAGCGCGGCGCGCACGGCATCGAGGCAACGGGCGCCATACCAAGCGCAGAGCGGCTCCACCCCACGCCGCGAGGAATCGCTCTCCGGGAGCACGGCATCGACGTCGTCGGTCTCGCCGATCCGTCGCAGTTCGCCGAGGAACGCGCCGGAGACGAACGGCATATCCCACGCCACGAGGAGGATGTCGGTCCGCGTCTCGAGCAGCGCGGTCTCGATGCCGGCGAGCGCGCCCGTGCCGGGGCGCCGGTCGGCGACGGTCCGGACGCCCGGCAGCCACGCGGCCGCGTCCGCGGCGTTCGCCACGAGGAGCAGATCATCCGTCACGAGGCGCAGCGCGCGCGCGACGCGGTCGATGATGCGCACGCCATCGATGGCTTCGAGTCCCTTGGGCTTCCCCCCGAACCGTCGCGCCGCGCCGCCGGCGAGGATCACGCCGGTGCAGCTCACGGCGTCCAGACCTGTGGCTGCCCCGACACCGCGCGCCCGATCAGTACCATCCCCGCCGCGCGGGCGATCTCCACCGCGACGGTGCTCGGCACCGACGGGGTCGCGACCACCGCGATGCGCGCCCGCGCCGCCTTGAACGCGAGCTCGCCGCTGATGCGGCCCGTCACGAGGAGGATGAGGTCGTCGGGCTGCTCCCCCGCGAGGAGCCGCTGCCCCATCACCTTGTCGACCGCGTTGTGGCGCCCGATGTCCTCGGCGTGCGCGAGGAGGGTCGTGCCGTCGGTCAGCGCCGCGGCGTGGATCCCGCCGGTGTGCTGGTATCGCTCGCCCTTGGCGAAGAGCGCCTTGAACAGGGCGCGTGTCCGCTCGAGGTCGGGGATCGCCGGCGTCGTCGTGCGCCGCGGCACGCGGCTGAGCGAGCCGAGGATCGTTGTGACGGCGCCGCAGCCCGAGGCGAGCACCCGCCGACGCTCCTGCCCCTCGACGGTCTGATACCGCTCGTTGGGGACGGTCACCCAGAAGCCGGGCTCTTTGGCGCAGGGACGCATCGAGAGGAGATCGGCGCGCGCATCGATGTACCCCTCGCCGTAGCACCAGCCCACCACCAGTTCGGGGAGCTGGTCCGGCGTGCACATCCAGGTGACGGCGGGCTCACCGTTCACCTCGAGCCAGACGGGGACCTCGTCGACGGCGTCGAGCCCCGGGGCGCCCGTCGCCGGCTCGGTCACGCGGGGACGATCTCCACCCAGAGGCCCGGCATCTCCGAGAGGCGGACGCGCTCGACGCGAGTCGACGCGCCGAGCGCGGTCTGCACCTCACGCGCGATCCACCAGGCGACGTTCTCACCGGTCGGGATCAGCGCCCCCTCGGCGAAGGCGGGGACGTCGAGCACGAGATTGCGGTGATCGAGTGCGGCGACGACGCGCTCGGCGAGCGCGCGATCGAGCGCGCCGAGGTCAGCGCAGAAGCCGGTGACCGGATCGACCTCGCCGCCGACCGTGACCTCGCACGTGTACGTGTGGCCGTGCCAGTTCGGGTGCGCGCAGGCGCCGAAGACCTCGTGGTTGCGGGCGTCATCCCACTCGGGCCGCCGGTAGCGATGGGCGGCAGAGAAGGTGACGGCGCGAGTCAGCGTGGCGCGCATCGGGGTCAGCGGAAGAAGAAGCGGCTGACGCCGATCTGGAGCACGGTGCTCCCCGTCCAGCCGGTGCGGTCGCGGGCGCCGAGGATGCTCGAGTCGGAGGGGGCACCGCTGCCGCCGTAGGTGTCGGGATAGCGGTACTTCCAGAGCGCGCGCGAGAGGTCGACGTGGATCTCGTGCCGGCTCCCGGTGGTGACGCGGAGGCTCGCGCCGTAGTCGAGCGAGAACTTCGTGCCGAAGCGATAACCGCCGAGGTCGAATCGGGTCGAGGCGTCCGTCACGAAGCCGAGGCCACCGTGGAGCTGCGGCACGAGGCGGCGCCACGACTTGTTCCCGGTGAGGTTGAGGCCGAGCCCCGTGTGCCACATCAGCAGGGGGCGCGTCTCGGTGCCGGCGATGCGCGCGTCGCCGGTGAGGAGCGGATCCTTCACCGTGCGGGAGAGGCCGGGGGCGACAGCGATGCGCGTCTGGAGCCAGAGCGGGGTCGCGATCTGCAGTTCATAGCGGCCCGAAAGGAGGAACCCGGCGCCGGGACCGACGCCCGCGGGATCCGCATCGGGGGTGAGGCGGCCGAGGCCGAGGGTGAGCGCCTGACGCCCACGGAGGTCCTCGTACGGGCTGTCCTCCGGGAGGTGCCCCACCTGCGCGACAAGCGGCGTCGCGGTGCAGGCGGCGAGGAGGATGAGACGGCGGGCGAGGGGACGGGAAGGGATCACGCGGGGACTCCGGGGAGCCGCAGGTCGCGGCCGGTCATCTCGCGCGGGCGGTCGACGCCGAGCATCGCGAGCACGGTGGGGCCGACATCGCAGAGCGCGCCACCGGCGCGCAACGGGGTCGGGGCGTCCCCGTCGACGAGGACGAGGGGGACGGGGTTCGTGGTGTGAGCCGTATGCGCCCCGCCGGTCGCGGGGTCGATCATCATCTCGCAGTTGCCGTGGTCGGCGGTGATCAGGAGCCGCGTGCCGGTGCGTTCGGCCGCGGCGACGATCCGCGCAAGCTGTTCGTCGACGATCTCGCAGGCGCGAATGGTGGCCGCGAGGTTCCCGCTGTGGCCGACCATATCGCCGTTGGCGTAGTTGCAGAGCGTGAACTCGTGCGACCGCGCCTCCATCTGTCGGACGAGCACGTCGGTGATCCCAGGCGCACTCATCTCCGGCATCAGGTCGTACGTCGCGACCTGTTGGCTGGGGACGAGGATACGCTCCTCGCCGCGGTGGGGGACTTCGTTGCCGCCGTTGAAGAAGTACGTGACGTGCGGGTACTTCTCCGTCTCGGCGGTGCGCAGGGTGCTCATCCCGGCGTCCTCGAGCACCTCAGCGACGATCTTCGCCATCGAGAAGGACTCGAACGCGACGGGGAGGCCGAAGGTCTGGTCGTACTGCGTCATCGTCGCGACGTGCAGGCGCGGCCGGTCGGCGACATCGAAGCCGTCGAAGCTGGGCACCGCGAGGGCGCGGACGATCTGCCGCATCCGGTCGGAACGGTAATTCCAGGTGATGACCGCGTCGCCGTCGCGCATCGGGGCGACGGGTGCGCCGTCGCGGACGACGACGGCCGCCGGTTGGAACTCGTCGGTGACGCCGGCATCGTACTGCGCGCGGATGTACGCGAGTGGATCCGTCGTCGTGGGGCCGACGCCGCGAACGGCGGCGGCGTAGCACTGCTGCGTGCGCGGCCAGCGGTGGTCGCGGTCCATCCCGAAGTAGCGGCCGCCGAGGCTCGCGACGACGGCGCGCCCCGCGGTCTTCGCGAGGAGCGCCTCGACGTAGCCCGCGGCCGACCGCGGCAGTGTATCGCGGCCGTCGAGGAGGAGATGCAGCGCGAGGCGCGGCACGCGCTCGCGGGTGGCGAGCTCGACGAGCGCGAGGAGATGGTCGTCGTGCGCGTGGACGCCTCCGTCGCCGACGAGGCCCATTAGATGGAGCGTCCCGCCGGAGGTGCGCACGTGCGCGCAGGCGCCGCGGAGCGCGTCGAGCTGGTAGAAGCCGCCGTCGCGGATCGCCTCGCCGATGCGGACGAGATCCTGCATCACGACGCGCCCGGCCCCGAGGTTGAGGTGTCCCACCTCGCTGTTCCCCATCTGCCCCTCGGGGAGCCCGACGGCGCGGCCGCTCGCGTCGAGCAGGGTGCGCGGCGCACGCGCCCAGAGGCGGTCCCAGGTGGGGGTGCGCGCCATCGCGATGGCGTTGCCGTCGGTGGACTCGCGGTAGCCCCAGCCATCGAGCACGACGAGCACGACGGGGCGGTCGACCTTCGAAGCCATCTTGGCCCTGTCGGGGTGGAGAGGTAGTTTCACGGCGAGCATCCCGCGTGGCGGGACGCCGCGCGCGCCGTGGCGCAATCTAGTCCCGCCCCAGCCTCCCCGACCAGCGATGCGCCGCTCCGCGATTCTCCTCTCCGCGCTCTGTCTCGCCGCCCCGCTCGCGGCACAGACGGCGCAGGTTGCGCGTCCCTCCGACCTCCTCGTCGCACCGGGGGGTCGGTCGATCGGGTCCGTGCAGGCGGGGGTCGCGCTCCGGCAGGGCTCGCGGCGCGCCGGTGCCACGACTGTCACGCTCGAAGGGTGGATCGAGAGCGCGAAGGTCGCGGGGCGCCGTGACTCGTTCCCGCAGAGCATCGCTGCGGGTGGGACGGTGCGCGTCCGCGCGCGCGCGGCCGGCGATGCCCGGATTGTCGGGGCGCTCGTCGGGGGTGCGGGAATCCGTGTCCTCGAGCGGCGCGGAACTTGGTCCCGGATCCGTCGGACGGGATGGGTCCCGACGTCGGCGCTCGCCGCCGGGCGGACACGCGCGGAGGCGGCGGCGGCGGGGCCCGTGGGGCGTCCCGAGACCGCCACCGCCACCGCGACCGCCCCGGCGACCGTCCCCGAGGTCGAGGTGCCCGCGCGGCCCGGCATCCTCGGCGCGGTGCGCGCACCGAAGCGCGCGACGCTCCACGCCGCTCCGCTCCCGGCGGCTGACGCGCCGCCCGTCGCAACCCTCCCCGCCGGCGCGTCGATGGTCGAGATGGCCCGAGACCGGGGCTGGGTGAAGGTGCGCGTCGAAGGATGGATTCCGGAGACCGATATCGTCCCGGCGGACTCGTCCTTCACCGAGGGGCTCCGCGCCGTCGACCTCCGCGTCGATGCCGCCCGCGTCCGCGGTCGCATCGTCCGCTGGGACGTGCAGGCGATCAGCCTGCAGAAGGCGGACCCGCTCCGTCGCGGACTCGAGCCCGACGAGCCCTACCTCCTCGCGCTCGGCCCCGCGGGTGAGAACGTCGTCCTCTACCTCGCCGTCCCCTCCGCGCTCCTCGCGGAGGCGCGAGCCCTCCCGCCGATGTCGGATCTGCGGATCACCGCGCGGGTTCGACTCGGGAGGAGCGAGCCGACCGGCGCGCCCATCCTCGATCTGCTGACATTGACCCGACGGTGACGCTCTCGCGCCTCTCCCTGCTGCTCGGCCTCGTCGGACTCGGCGCGGTGAGCATCGGCGGGGCGAGGGCGACGGCGCGGTGGGCGACGGAGACGCGGGTGGCGGAGGCCACGACCTCCGCGGATCGGACGGCGACCCGCCGGATCGTGGAAGCGGTTGTGCGGGCGCGGGTGCGGATCCTCCTAGAGCAGGCGTGACTCACCTCGTACGATGCGGCGCCTGTGCACCTCGTCCTCTCGCGCACCGATGGGCGACTCCGCGTCGAACGCGGCGCGGTCATCCTGCGTACGGCAGGACTCGTGACGGCGGCGCCCATCGGGGTCGACACCGTGCGATCGGTCGGCCTGACGGCGCTCGGGCTCGCCACCGGTGGCCGGCTCGATGCGACGGCAGGGCTCTCGGCGGCCGACCTCGTGGTGCTCCGGCGCGTGGTTCGGATCGGGACGGTGGTGTATGTCCTCTGAGGCACCGCGCGGGTCGTGGGGGTGGCGTGCCCTCGCCGTCAGTGCATTGGCGTGGGGGATTGTCCTCGCGGGCCGCGCGCCGCGATGGCGCGCGGCCCGCGAGGCGCGCGATGCGGCACGACGCCTGTCGGCGGTGGCCCAGTCCGAGCGGGAGGCGCGGGCACGAGATCTCGAGGCGCTCGACGACTCCCTCGTCCGGATGGCGGCGGTGCGCCGGGACCGCGAGGCCGATGCCTCGGGCCTCTATCTCTTCATCTCGACCGCCGACCGACGGCTTTGGTTGCGCGCGGGCGACACGGTCCGATTCGAGGCGCCGGACGAGACGGGGACGGGGGACCTTCCTGATGGTGGCACTGCGCGCTTCGCCACGCCCCGCGGTCGGCTCCTCGTGGAGCGGAAGGAGGATGATCCGATCTGGGTGCCCCCCGACTGGCACTTCGAGGAGGTGGCGGCGGAGCGGGGGCTCCGGCTCGTCCGACTCGATCCGCATCAACCGCTCCGCATCGGGGATGGGGTGTGGCGCGTCATTGGGCGAGACGTCGTCCGCGAGGGGGCCGATGGCGCGGTGCAGCCACTCCCGCCGGGACAGGAGATCGTCATCGGGCGTCTCCTCGTGATTCCGCCGTTCGGGACGCGGCAGCGTCGATTCCGTGACGTTCTCGGCCCGCATCGGCTCTACCTGGGGCACGGCTATGGCATCCACGGCACGAACGTCCCCGAGAGCATCGGACAGGCGGCGAGCCACGGCTGCATCCGGATGCGCAACGCCGACATCGAGGCGCTCGCGCCGCTCGTCCCGGTGGGGACCCCGGTGTACATCTACTGAGGCCCGCTCCCGCTGGAAAAGCCCGCAGGGCACGGCTATCCTTCGAGATGGGACACGCCTCTCGCCTCCGCCCCGACGCCGCGCTGACCTTCGACGACGTTCTGCTCGTCCCGCGGCACTCCTCGGTCCTCCCGAACGACACCAGCACCCGCACTCGGTTCTCCCGGGGCATCTGGCTGAACGTCCCGCTCGTCGCGGCGGCGATGGACACCGTGACCGAGTCCGAGATGGCGATCGCGATGGCGCGCGCCGGCGGGATCGGGGTCCTCCACAAGAACATGTCGATCGATCGGCAGGCGGCCGAGGTCGACCGGGTGAAGCGGTCCGAGAGCGGGATGATCCGCAACCCGATCACCCTCCAGCCGTCGGCGACCCTCCGTGAGGCGGTGGCGCTGATGGCGCGGTTCCGCATCAGCGGCGTCCCGGTGGTGGACGGCGCGGGACGCCTGGTGGGGATCATCACGAACCGCGACCTGCAATTCGAGCGTCAGCTCGACCGGCCGCTCGCCGAGGCGATGACGAAGGAGGGACTGATCACCGCCCCCGTCGGGACCTCGCTCGATGAGGCGGAGCAGATCCTGGGGCGACACCGCATCGAGAAGCTCCCGGTGGTGGATGCCTCGGGGGCGTTGATCGGGCTGATCACGGTGAAGGACATCCACAAGCGGCGGCAGTACCCGACGGCGGCCAAGGATGAGCAGGGGCGTCTGATGGTGGCGGCGGCGATCGGGGCGGGGGGTGACTATCTCGCCCGCGCGAAGGCGCTGGTCGATGCCGGCGTCGATGCGCTCGTGGTCGACACGGCGCACGGCCATTCGCAGGGGGTGCTCGATGCGACCGCGGCGGTGCGCGAGGCCTTCCCGGGCGTGCAGCTCGTTGCGGGGAACATCGCGACCGCTGAGGCGGCCGAGGCGCTCGTCGCGCGTGGTGTCGACGCGGTGAAGGTCGGCGTGGGGCCCGGCTCCATCTGCACGACGCGGGTGGTCGCGGGGATCGGCGTGCCGCAGCTCACCGCGGTGATGGACGCCGTGCGCGGGGCGGGGGACGTCCCCGTCATCGCCGACGGCGGCATCAAGTACTCAGGGGACATCGTGAAGGCGCTCGCCGCCGGCGCATCGTCGGTGATGATGGGCTCGATGCTCGCGGGCACGGAGGAGAGCCCCGGCGAATCACTCCTCGCCGAGGGGCGCCGCTACAAGATGATCCGTGGGATGGGCTCGCTCTCCGCGATGCAGGACGGGAGCGCCGACCGCTACTTCCAGGAGGCGGCGACCGCGACGCGGAAGTTCGTGCCGGAAGGGATCGAGGGACGCGTGCCGTACAAGGGCCCCGTCGCTGACGTGCTCTACCAGATGATTGGCGGGATCCGCAGCGGGATGGGCTACACCGGCTGCGCGACGATCGACGCGCTCCGGACCGAGACGGAGTTCACGCGCATCACGGCCGCGGGGCTGCGCGAGTCGCACCCGCACGACGTGACGATCACGCGCGAAGCGCCGAACTACAGCGCCTGACCGCTCCTGTCTCCCTCGCGCCCCGATCCCGTGTCCGACCTCCTGACCGTTCCCGCGCCGCGCCGTGAGGCGATCGAGCGGTTCCTCGCCGCCCTGCAGCCGGGGACGACGGTGGCGCTCTCAACGCACGTGAACGCCGATGGCGACGGATGTGGCTCCGAGGCGGCGCTGGCGCGGTTGCTGGCGCAGCGTGGGGTGCGGGCCGTGGTGGTGAACCCGACCCCGTGGCCCGAGTCGTTCCGCTGGCTCCTCGGCGACGACGTCGCCGATTGGAGCGAGCGTGGCGCCGAGGCGCTCCGCACCGTGGATCGGCTCATCGTGCTCGACATCTCTGACGTGCGGCGGCTCGGGTCGCTCGCGTCGACGGTGCGCACCCTGCCGCTGGACGCCTTGGTGATCGACCATCATCTCCCGAGTGACGAGCCGCCGGGGACGGTGATGGTGAGTGACACGCGGGCCTGCGCGACAGCGGAGCTGGTGTATGACCTCGCCATCGTCGCGGGGCTCGACCTGACGCCGGCGATCGCGGAGGCGCTCTACACCGCGATGGTGACCGACACGGGCGGCTTCCGCTTCGGCAACACGTCGCCGCGCTGTCTCGCCGTCGCCGCCGAGCTACTGCGCGCCGGCGTGGATCCGGAGCGGATGTACGCACGCATCTACGGCAGTGTCCCCCTCGGGCGGATCCACTTGCTCCGCGACGTGCTCGACACCCTCGAGGTCGATCTCGCGCACGGGATCGCCTGGGTGCGAGTGGCGGCGGGGGAGCTTGAACGGTGCGGCGCGACGAGCGAGGACCTCGATGGCGTCGTCGAGCACCCGCGGTCGATCGCCGGGGTGCGGCTCGCGCTCCTCTTCCGGGACGTCGGGACGGCGCAGGTGAAGGTCTCGTTCCGGAGTGTGGCGGGGGTGAATGTGCACCCGCTCGCCCAGCGCTTCGGTGGGGGCGGCCACGCGCGGGCCTCGGGCGCACTCATCGGGGGGACGCTTCCCACGGTGATGGCGAAGGTGCTGGACGAGGCGCGCCGGATGCTCGCGGCTGGCGCCCTCGCGGATGGCGCGGCACAATGAAGGCCGTGCGTCTCTCCTCGCCCCGTCGCGGCTTCTCCCTCATCGAGTTGCTGATGGTGATCTCCATCTCGGGGATCCTCATCGCCGTCGCGACGACGCAGATCGGTCGGCAACTGAGCCGGGACCGGGTGCTGCGAGCCGCGACGATGGTGCAGGGGGGGCTGGTGGAGGCGTCTCAGCTGGCGGTGCGGCGTCGGACACCGATGCGCGTCGTCCTCTCGGGCGCAGCGGTGCAGGTCCGGCAGCGTGCGGGGGACACGTTGCTGCGACAGTGGCGCTTCGATGCCGCCTCCGATGTGCAGGCGACCCTCGTGTTCACTCCGTCTTCGGGGATCACCATCTTCCCGAATGGACGGGCCGACACGGCGCTCGCCATCGTCCTGACGAGCGCCACGGGGCGTGCGACGGTGACGCGTTCGGCCACCGGCGTGGTCCGACGTCAATGACCGGCCGGCGCGGCTTCTCCCTCATCGAGGTCATCGTCGCGGTCACGCTCCTCGGCGTGGTGGCGGCGACGCACGCGCTGGTCTCCGCCCGCTACACCGTCCGGGCGCGGGCCCTCGGCGTCGGGGTCGACCGCGCCGCCGCCATCTCGACCGCGGTGGACCTCTACGCGACGATGCCGTACGGGAGCATCGCCGCCGACACCGGCTGTGTGACGATCACGACGATGGCGAACTATCCGCATCAGCGGTGCGTCACTATCACGAACCCGACGCAGGCCATTACGCGAGTCCGGATCATCATCGATCCGACCGCCAATGGGTTCCGCTCCGACACCATTCGCGTGGACCGGAGCCTTCCACCGTCCGGGTCGCTCTTCTCGTGACGCGGCGCGGTGCGACGCTCATCGAGCTGCTCGTGGTGATCGTCATCCTCGGGATCATCGGCGCCTCGGTGACCAATCTCCTCATCTCGCAGACGCGCCTGTTCGCCCGCGAGGCCGGGGGACGCGACGCGCGCGCCGTCTCGCGGAACGCACTGAACATCGTCCGCGATGAGATGCGGATGATCGAGCCGCGCGGCATCGTGACCGCGACCGACACCGCGCTGACGGTTCAGGTTCCGTATGCGATGGGCGTGTACTGCGCCAGCAACACGGCGACCTTCGTCCCTGTCGATTCACTGATCTATGCGCAGGCGGCGTACGCCGGCTACGCGTATCGTGACACCGCACTCAATGCGGCCTACACGTATGTCGCGAAGACCGCGGCCCCGACGACCGGGACCGCGTCGACCTGCAGCAGCGGTCCCGGAATCACCCCGATTCCGAGCGGCAAGCTCCTCGTGCTGAGCCCGGCCTTCCCCTCGCTGCCCGCGGGGGCACCAGTCCTCCTCTATCAGACGGTTACCTACGCGCTCGGGCCGAGCGCCCTCGTCCCCGGGCGGACGGCGCTCTGGCGGCGCGTCGCCAATGGGGTGTCGGAGGAGATCGCCGTCCCCTTTCAGAACACCGCCATCTTCCGGTTCTACGTTTCCGGCGCCAAGACATCGCAGGCGGCACCGCCGGCGGCGGGGAGCCTGCACACCATCAGCGGGATTGAGCTGGTGCTCACCGGTGAGAGTGAGAAGACCGTCGCGGGGCGCTCGGCCCCCGAGCGGTCGTCGGTCCGGCTCTCGATCTTCTTCCGGAACGCGGTCATCTGATGCGTCTGCGTCGCGCCTTCGCCCTGCCGATGGTCATCCTGGTGATGCTCGTCCTGGTGGGCGCGCTCGCCTCCGGGTTCGGGATGCTCAGCAGCGAGCGTGGCGCGGACGATGCGGCCATCCAGTCGCAAGCGGCCGCCGCGCTTGCCGAGACGGGACTGCAGCAGGGGCTGCGTAATCGTCCGGGGCTTGGGCTCTCTGCGGTCCCCGGCGCGTCGGATTCGGTGCGCCTTGCCCTCACTGGTGGGTATGCGGACATCGTGACGACCCGTCTCCGGGCCGCATCGGGGACGACGATCGCCGCGCTCTACCTCGTGCGGTCGCGAGGTGTCGTGACGGCGACGGGGGTCGCTGGGGCGGGGAACGCGGTAGCGATCAGCACCGCCTTCGCGACGTTCCAGACGATGAGGATGACGGTGCAGTCGGCGCTCACGGGGATCAATGGCATCACGAAGACCGGTGTCGCAGGCGACATCAGCGGCGTCGATCAGTGTCCGCCGGCCAGTGGTGGCACGGGCGCCACCGTCGCTGCCGTGGCGGTCCCCACTTCGCCAGGCTACTCGGGCTCACTCACTCCCCTCACCGGGACGCCAAAGGTTCTGTACCTCGGGCCCACCGCGGCGGCCGCGTCGACGACCGTGCCGTTCGACTGGTCCGACATCGTCACGGGCAACGCGATTACCCCGGACTACCTGTCGGATTACCTCGGGAACGGCTTCCCCACGACGGCCTGGTTCACCGCGAATCCCTCGTCGTGGCCCACCATCATCGTCCTCAACGGGCCCTCGCCGAACCGGGAGTTCACCCTCAGCTCGTTCGGGCGAGGTCTGCTCATCGTCTACGGGGATCTCCGCCTCAACGGCAACTCCGCGGGCTGGGACGGCATCATCATCACCGGGGGAAAGATCCGATCGAACGGGTCGAACCAGGTCTCCGGTGCGACGATCACCGGTCTCAATGTCAAGCTGGGATACGCCGTCACCGCGACCGACGTCGACGAGCTGATGGGCACCAAGCGCTACCTCTATAATTCGTGCAACGTCGGTTCCGCGCTCACTGCTCTTGGCGCGCTCCGTGTCTACCAGAACTCCTGGGCCAACACCTTCCCGTCGTACTGATGTCCGAGACACTCCAGGCGCGCCTCGCCGAGGCGCTCGCCCCGCTCGCGAATCCCCGCACCGGCGCCTCCCTCTACCAGACGCAGCAGGTCCGAGACATCGCGGCTACCCGCGACGGCAAGGTCCGCGTCACCCTCCTCCTCGGCACGCAGGACGATCCCGTTCTCGCCCGGCAGGTGCGGCAGGCGCTGGAGTCCGTGGAGGGGGTCACCGACGTCCGCGTTGACGTGAAGGACGCCGCGCAGGCCGCGCCGTCCGGTGCCGCCGAATCCGCCCCCGCCTCGAAGCCCGCCGGCGGGCGCACCCTGCCCGTGATGGGAGAGCCCGCAGGCGCCCCGAAGCCGCCCGCGCCGCCGACCCCGGTCTCATACCCGGGTCTCGGTCGCATCATCGCCGTCTCCTCAGGGAAGGGGGGCGTCGGGAAGTCGACCGTCACCACGAATCTCGCCATCGCCCTCGCGCAGGCCGGCTATCGCGTCGGCCTGATGGATGCCGATATCTACGGCCCGAACATCCCGCGGATGATGGGCGTCGACGCCGCGCCGCCGGTGAAGGACGAGAAGATCCAGCCCCTCGAGGCGCACGGCGTGAAGCTCATCTCGCTCGGCTTCCTCATCGAGCGCGACCAACCGGCGATCTGGCGTGGGCCGATCGTGATGAAGATCATCACGCAGTTCCTGCGTGATGTCGACTGGGGGGAGCTCGATGTCCTCCTGGTCGATATGCCGCCGGGCACCGGGGATGCGCAGCTCTCCCTCGTGCAGGCAACGAGCGTCGCCGGTGCGGTGATCGTGACGACGCCGCAGGAGGTCGCGGTCGGTGACGCGCTCCGCGGCGCGATGATGTTCCGCCGCGTCGGCGTCCCGGTGCTCGGCGTCGTCGAGAATATGTCGTACTTCGAGTCGCCTGAAACGGGGAAGCCGATGGCGATCTTCGGCTCCGGCGGCGGCAAGCGGCTCGCCGACGAACTCAAGGTCCCGCTCCTCGGCGAGATCCCGCTGCATCCACCGGTGCTCGAGGGCGCCGACCGCGGCGCACCGATCGTCGTGTCGGGCGCCGCGAGCAGCGCGGCGAAGAAGCTCGGAGAGGTCGCGCTCGCCGTGGTCCGTCAGCTGGGCGTCGCCGCGCCGCGCTGAGCGGCGCGGCGCGGTCAGCCCGTTCTCGTCCTCACCCCTCGGGTGTTGATGGGGTCGGTGGTGCCGGCGGGGCTGGCGGCGTCGGTGAGGCTGGCCACCAGCTCGGCGTCGGCGCCGCAGGCCGTCCGCCGCGCGAGAGCGCCGCAGCGCCGAAGCCTGCGGTCACCGCCACCCAGGTGACGGCCGCCGAGAAGGCGATGATCCATCCCCCGACCCCCGGGAGCACCGCGCCGACGGCGTAGGGGAGGAGCAGGATCCCTGTGCCGATCCCCATCGCGCGCATCAGCGCCCCCCGCGTATCGCCGCCGTCCCCCGCCACCCCGCGGCCCACGAGGATCGCCACGGCGAACCAGCCGAGGAGTCCGAGCACGACATAGAGCGCGAAGAACGCCAAGGTGGCAAATGGGATGAGTAGGATCCCCAACAGCGTGATGACGAGGCCGAGGATCAGCAGAAGGAGGAGCGGCGCGAAGCCGAGTTCGAGGAGGAGTCCGGCGGCGAACGCACGGCCGACACCCGCTTCGAGCCGCCGCGCGATGGTATCGAGGCGGCTCGGGAAGGCGGCGACGGCCACGATGCCGCAGACGACGAGCACCGCGGCGGTCCCGAGGACGCCGAGCAGTGCGGCCCACGGGCTCATCGGCGTCCGCGACTCCTCGTCATCGTCATCCTCGGTCCAGCTTCCGCTCCGACCGCTCCCGCTGACGATGCTCCCCTCGACGGCGCCCCCGAGTACCCGCACCTCTCCGCTGACGGCGACGGCATCGTGCCGGACCACCGAACCGTTCTTGAGGACGAGATCGCCGAGGACGGAGACGGCGTCGCCCTCCACGATGGCATTCTCGTGGACCGTGAGATCGCCGAGGAGCGTCACAGCACTGCCGAGCACGACCCCGTTCACCTCAAGGTCGCCGAAGAGGTTGACCAAATCGCCGTGGATGGTGTCGCCGGGGGCGATCCGCCCCTTCCCCCACTCCACCTGCGCCTCGTCGCGGGAGGCCGAGGAGTCGATGCGACTGAGGGAGCCCGGCGCGTCGATGCGGACCCGGACGACGGCATCCACGGCGCGCCGGACGGTGTCGGCGCCGCGACGGTCGACGATCCGCTTGGTGGTGTCGGTGGCGCGCGCCGGGCGGGTGGCGGCCGGTCGCGTGGCGGCGGTGTCGGAGCCCTGAGCGGTCACCCGCATCGGACCGAGTGCGGCGATGGTCAGCAGCACGACGGCGCTGCGGCGGAGGGCGAGAGAGACGAAGGAGCGAGTCATAAGGAGCATCACCGAGTGGTGGTGGCAGCGCGCAATCCGCGCCCCAGGAGGGAGATCGAGAGCAGGGCGCCCACGGCACCGAGCGAAAGGGCGAGGAGGATGGAGGTGTCCGAGGCGAACACCGCGCCGACGCGCGGCACCAGGGCGAGGAGGAACTCCCGTGTGGCGTCACCGAGCTCCGCCGTGCGGATCGCCACCAGAAGATGCGTCAGGCCCTCGAGCAGCCGCACGGGGAGCAGGGCGAGCTCGGCGCGGAACCGGATGACGAAGATCGCCACCAGGCCGAGCTCGAGCATGAGCAGCCCCGCCACCGCCCGCCACGGGATCCGCCGCCAGAGCGGGACCGGCGCGCGCAGCGGGACCCGCGCGAGCACCCGGTCGGCGAACCCGGCCTTGGGGGCGTGCCGTGGCAGGGCCCGGAGCAGGGCCTCGACGTCGGCGGTGGAGAGGGGACGGTGCGGTGTCATAGGGGTCTGGGAGGAGGTACGGACGGACCGCGGTCAGGGTTTCAGCAGCGCCTGGAGTTCCAGCCGGGCGCGGTGCAGGTGGGTCTTCACGGTGCCGATCGGCAGCTCGAGGGTCTGGGCGATCTCCTCGTAGGAGAGCTCCTCCACATATCGGAGGATCACGCACGTCCGGTATGCCGGCCGCAGCTGCGCGATGGCGCCCTCGATCTGCGCGCCGAGCTCCGCCTGCACGAGCTGATCGAGGGGCGACGCCCCCGGATCGGCGACTGCGATCGCACCCTCCGCGGCCTCCTCGACGCTGCTGGCGTTCGGATCCCCGTCGAGGGAGAGGGTCTCGGGGTGGCGCCGCCGGTGGTGGTCGATCGCGGCGTTGTGCGCGATCCGAAAGATCCAGCTCGAGAACTTCAGCTCGGTCCGATAGCTGTCGATGTGCGACAGCGTGCGGACGAAGGTCTCCTGCGAGAGGTCCTCGGCGAGCGCGCGGTCGCCGACGAGGCGCAGCACGAGGGAGAAGACCGGCTGCTCATAGCGGCGCACGAGCTCGCGCGCGCCGTCCTCACGCCCGTCGCGGACCAAGAGCACCACAGCCTCATCGGAGAGCGTCTGGAGGTCGGCGGGCACCGAGAGTCGGACAGGGGATGGACCGGCGGGATATCGGTCATACGGCGGATCTGCGGCGAAGTTTCGCGGGCGCCGCCGTCAGTCCACATCGCGCTCAACTTGTCCGGCGGGGTCGCTCCCGGGCAACTTTCGCCGATGGCACAGATGCTCGCCCCCAAGGGGCTCGAGGCCGCCGAGGCCAGCGCCGCCGCCGCGGGCACGTCCGTCGATGGCAAGCGCGTCTACGTCCGGCGGATGTTCTCGGAGATCGCGCCGAGCTACGACCTGCTCAATCGCGTGCTCTCGCTTGGCATCGATCGCCGGTGGCGGAGCGTGGCGTTACGTCGGCTCGGGTGGGACCGTGCGCCGGAGGGATGCTTCCTCGATCTCTGCGCGGGCACGCTCGACGTCGGGGCACAGCTCACGCGGCAGTCGGGGTTTCGCGGGCGGATCCTCGCCGCCGACTTTGCGGAGCCGATGTTGCGCGCGGGGACGGGAAAGGCGGCGCGCAGTGTGCTCGCGCCAGTCGTCGCGGATGCGATGGCGCTCCCGGTGACGCGCGATGCGTTCGACGGCGCGATCGTCGCCTTCGGGATCCGGAACGTCGCTGACCTGGGCGCCGGGCTCCGCGAGGTGCACCGCGTGCTGCGGCCCGGCGCGCACTTCGTGATCCTCGAGTTCTCGACGCCGCGCGTCCCGCTCGTGCGTGCGGCGTACCTCTTCTACTTCCATCGCATCCTTCCGCTGATCGGCCGGCTCGTCAGCGGCCATCGGACGGCGTACACCTACCTGCCGCGTTCCGTCGCGCACTTCCCGGAAACCGCGGCGCTCGCGGCGGCGATGCGCGACGCCGGCTTCCGCGACGTCCGCTGGGAGACGCTCACCTTCGGCATCGCGGCGATCCACGTGGGGACCAAGTGACCGACACGCTCGACACGCTCAGCGAGTTCATCGCCGCCATCGAGGCCGCGGGCGAACTCCGACGCATCCGTGAACCCGTCGCCGTGCATCTCGAGATGTGCGAGATCGCCGACCGCGTGATGAAGATGCCGGGCGGCGGGCCGGCGCTCCTCTTCGAGCAGCCCGTGCTTCGGGACGGCTCGATCGCGGCGTACCCCGTCGCCATCAACCTCTTCGGCTCGATGTCGCGGATGGCGATGGCGCTCGGCGTGGCGCGACTCGACGACCACGGCGACCGCATCACCAAGCTCCTCGACCTCAAGGTCCCCGAAGGGTTCCTCGGCAAGCTGCAGCTCCTCCCGCGCCTGCTGGAGGTGGCGAAGTTCCCGCCGCGGATGGCCTCGGGGACGCCGGCCTGCCAGGAGGTCGTCTGGCGCGGCGATGAGATCGACCTCGACAAGATCCCCGTGCTCACCACCTGGCCGGAGGACGGCGGGCCGTTCATCACGATGACGGCGGTCGTCTCCAAGGACCCGCAGCGCGGCATCCGCAACGTCGGGATGTACCGCGTGCAGCAGATGGGGAAGCGGCACGTCGCGATGCACTGGCAGCGCCACAAGACGGGCGCCGCGCATTGGCGCGAGATGGCGGAGCGGGGCGAGAAGATGCCGGTCTGCATCGTGATTGGGGCCGACCCGGCGTCGATGTACTCGGCGAGCGCGCCGCTCCCGCCGAACGTCGACGAATTCATCTTCGCCGGCTTCCTCCGGCGGAGCCCCGTGAAGCTCGCCAAGGCCGTCACGTGCGACCTCGAGGTGCCCGCCGAGGCGGAGATCGTCATCGAGGGGTACATCGACCCGTCGGAGGCGCTCGTGGTCGAGGGGCCGTTTGGCGACCACACCGGCTATTACTCTGAGGCGGACCTGTATCCGCGGGTGCACGTCACCGCGGTGACGATGCGCCGCCACGCCGTCTACTGCGCGACGATCGTCGGGCGCCCGCCGATGGAGGATTTCTACCTCGGCCACGCGACCGAGCGGATCTTCCTCCCGCTGCTCAAGCTCACCAACCCGGAGATCGTGGACTATCACATGCCCGCCGAGGGCGTGTTCCACAACCTCGTGTTCGTGAGCATCAAGAAGCACTACCCGGGCCAGGCGTGGAAGGTGATGAACGCGCTCTGGGGCGCGGGGCTGATGTCGCTCGCGAAGGTGCTCGTGGTGGTGGACGACTGGGTCGACGTGCGCAACCCGCAGGAGGCGTGGTGGGTGGCGCTGAACAACATCGACCCCGAGCGCGACACGCGCTTCACGATGGGACCGGTCGACGTGCTCGACCACGCGAGCCGCGCGTTCACGTACGGTTCGAAGATGGGGATCGACGCGACGCGGAAGTGGCCCGAAGAGGGATTCACCCGCGACTGGCCGAAGGTGATCACGATGGATGACGAGACGAAGGCGCGCGTGGATGCGCGCTGGGCCTCGCTCGGGATCGACCGCCCGTGAGCGCCTCCCGCGCCGACGCGGCGGGCGCGCGCGAAGGGCAGACCTTCGCGGGGGCGTCGGCGCTCGCCCGGTGGGCCAGCTTCGTGAAGCTCCCGCACACCGTCTTCGCGCTGCCGTTCGCGCTCGTCGGCGTGACGCTCGCCACGCGCGTCGCGCCGGTGACCTGGGCGCAGGTGGGGTGGGTCGTCCTCGCCTTCACGGCGGCGCGGTGGGTGGCGATGGCGGTGAACCGTATCGTCGACCGCGACTTCGACGCCCGCAATCCGCGCACGGCGATGCGCGAGATCCCGCGCGGCGCCATCGGCGTCGGCGCCGCGTGGAGCACGGTGGCGGTCGCCGCCGCCCTCTTCGTCTGGGCGGCATCACGACTCAACCCGCTCTGTCTCGCGCTCAGCCCGGTCGCACTCGGCTGGGTCTGTTTCTACTCGTTCACCAAGCGCTTCACCCGGTACGCGCACCTGGTGCTCGGGCTCGGGCTCGCCATCGCCCCCGTCGGCGGGTACCTCGCGATCACCGGGGCCTGGAGCGAGCCCTGGTGGCTGCTGCTCCTGCTGACCCTCGCGATCACCACCTGGTCCGGGGGCTTCGACATCCTCTACGCGCTCCCGGATGTCGCCTTCGATCGCGCGAACGGACTCCACTCGATCCCCGCAGCGCTCGGTGTGCCGCGCGCCATCGTCGTGGCGCGCACGCTGCATCTCGTCACCGTCCTGGCGCTCGCGGCCACGGTCGTCGTGGCGGGGCTCGGCGGCGCAGCGTGGGCTGGCGTCACGCTCGCGGCCGGCCTCCTCGCGTATGAGCATTCGCTTGTGCGCGCGGACGACCTATCCAAGCTCGACGCGGCCTTCTTCACGATGAACGGGGTGATCTCGATGGGCTTCCTCGCCTGCATCCTCGTCGACCGGTGGCTCGCGTGACGCGCCCCGCCGATTCAACCGCGCCCCTCGTCCTGGCGATCACCGGCGCCTCCGGCGCGCCCTACGGCATCCGGCTGCTTGAGCAGCTCCTCGTCGCAGGGCGCGAAATCCAGCTCATCGTCTCCTCGCACGGCTTCCGGCTCCTGCGCACGGAGAGTGACGTCGGCGACCTCGCCGGACTCCGCGCCGCCGTCGGCGCTGAGCGATTCGACCGGCTCGTGACGGTGTACGACGACGGCGACCGCGGCGCAAAGCCGGCCTCCGGCTCCGCCCTCGCCGGCGGGATGGTGATCTGTCCCTGCTCGATGGGGACGCTGGCGAGCATCGCCGCCGGCACCTCCCGGTCGCTCGTCGAGCGGGCCGCGGATGTCGCCCTCAAGGAGCGCCGCCCGCTGCTGCTCGTCACGCGCGAGACGCCGCTCTCTCTCATCCACCTCGAGAACATGCGGCGCGTCACGATGGCGGGCGCCACGGTGATGCCCGCCGCCCCGGGCTTCTACCACCGCCCGACGTCAATCGCCGACCTCGTCGATTTCGTCGTCGCACGGGCGCTCGACCATCTGGGCGTCCCGAACACGCTGGCCCCGCGCTGGGGCGAGGGCGACACCGGCGAGCCGGCGTGACGGCGCCGGTTCGGATCGGCCTGATCTCCGATACGCACGGTCTGCTGCGAGTGCAGGTGCACGAGGTGTTCGCCGGGGTGGACCGTATCCTCCACGCCGGCGACGTCTGCGGCGATGAGATCCTCGATGAGCTCGCGTTGATCGCGCCGGTGCAGGCGGTCTTCGGGAACTGTGACGTCCCCGGTGATCCGCGCCTCGCGGAGTCGCTGCAGCTCACCGTCGGCGGGGTGCGCATCCACGTGCGCCACGGCCACGAACTCGGCCGGCCGCGGCCGGCGCAGGTGGCCGCCGCGTACGACGCCGATGTCTGCGTGTACGGCCACACCCATCGCCAGATGATCGAGCGGGTCGGGGATCGCCTCGTGGTGAATCCCGGTGCCGCGGGGCCGCGCCGATTCGACCTCGAGTCAAGCGTCGCGATCCTGACCATCGCGGACGGACGCGCCGACGCGACGCTGGTGCCGCTCACCCCCTGAGGGGCGTCGTCCGCTCGAGCTCCTTCGGGTGCCGCTTGAACCACGCGGCGACGAGCAGCACCTCATCCACCTCGTGTCCCGGGACCGTAGCGGGGGCGGGGTCCGCCGGGGCGAGGATCGCCTCGATCGCCTCGGCGAACGCCCGCCGCTCGGCGGCGGTACGAGGTGTCGGCGCCTCGTGACGGACACGGCCCCGTCGCACCACATAGCTCCGCGCCTTCGCCGGCTCGTCGGCGGGGATCGCGTAGACGAACGAGAGTGACTCAAGGGCGAAGCGCAGTCGGCTGAGTTGCGCCTGCAGCGAGTCGACGCGCGCGACCTTATCGCGCAGCAGCGCCGCGCGCTCATAGTCGAGCGCCTCGCTCGCGGCCGTCATCTGAGCGAGAAGCGGTCCGTGGGGCGCGTCAGCGTGACCCTCGAGGAAGTCGCGCGCCACGCCGAACGCCGCGAGATACTCTGTCTGATGCACGGCGGCGACGCAGGGGCCGAGGCACTTCCCGATCTCGTGTCGGATGCAGCCGGGCGTGCGGGACGGCAGCGGGAGCAGCTCCGGTTGGTCGGCGTAGAACATCGGGAGCGTCGGCTTGCAGTCGCGGAGCCCAAGAAGGTCGTTCAGCTCGCGGATCGCCTCCGCCAGCTGGTAGACGCCGCGGAACGGACCGTAGTAGGTCCCCGTCTCATCGGTGCCCGCCCCACGGACGACCTGCAGCATCGGCGTGTGGCCGCCCGTGATGCGCACGAAGGCGTGATACCGGGCATCGCGTTTCATCATCACGTTGTAGCGTGGTCGGAGCCGCTTGATGAGCCGCAGTTCCTGCAGGAGCGCCGCGAACTCGCTCGGCTCCGGCGTCCAGGTCAGCGTCGCCGCCTCGCGGAGGATGCGCGCCCCCTTGTCGCGCGGGTAGGAGGCGCGGAAGTACGAGAGGAGGCGCGTGCGCAGTGCCTTCGACTTCCCGACGTAGATGACCTCCCCCTCCGGTGAGGTCATCTGATACGTCCCGGGGACGTCGCGCGCGCCATCCTTGACCTCGGCGCGCAGCTGGTCGATGCGCATCTCGATGGCCTTGGTCATCGGCGCGTGTCGCCGGCGACGACGTGGGCTCATCGCTGGCACACCGGGCACCAGACGGTCTGGCGCCCCTCGAGGGCGTGGGTCGCGCGCAACGTGGCCCCGCATCGCAGGCACGGTAGACCGCCCCGCCCATAGGCGGCGAGGCGCGCCGCATAGCCGCCGCGTCCGCCATACGCGTCGCGGAAGTCCCGAAACGTCGTCCCTCGCAGCGCGATGGAGTCGCGGAGCACCAGCTGCAGCGCGTGGAGCAGCCGATGCGCGGCGGCGTGCGAGAGGCGGGCGCCACGTGTCACCGGGCGGATGCGCGCGTGCCAGAGCGCCTCGTTCGCATAGATGTTCCCGACACCGGCGAGCCGGCGCTGGTCCATCAGGAGCGTCTTCACCGCACGCGTGCTCCCGCGGAGGATGGCGGCGAATCGCGCTGCGGTGAGGGCGGGATCGAGCGGTTCAGGGCCGAGGCTCCCATCCCACTGCGCGTATCCGGTCGCGTTGAGGTGAGCGACCGTGCCGAGGCGACGCACGTCGTGGTAGCGGAGCCGACGACCGTCCTCGAGATCGAAGGTCAGACAGGTATAGCGGGGGTCGGGCGTGCCGTCGAGGAGCAACGCGCCGGTGAAGCGCGGAGTGCAGACGAGGCGGCCCGACGCGCCGAGATCCATCACGATGCTCTTCGCGCGCCGTGCGACGCCGGTGATGACGGCCCCGGTGACCGCGCGCGGGAGCGCTTTGGCATCGGTCTCGCGGAGCACATCGGCGCGGGCGACGTCGACGGAGACCACACGGGCGCCGCGGATCGCCGCATCGAGGTCGCGCGCGATCGTTTCGGTCTCTGGAAGTTCGGGCACGCGGGCGCGCCGCCGATCAGCCGGCGCGGGCCTGCTCGCGCCAGCCGATGTCGCGGCGGAACTGGGCGCCCGCGAAACGCACGGCGGCCGCGGCGGCCGTGCTTGCGTCTCGCGCGGCGGCGAAGGTCGGCGCCACCGCCGTCGCGGCGACGACCCGCCCGCCCGCCGTCACCACGGAGCCGTCGGCGCTGCGCTTCGTCCCCGCGTGGAAGATCGTGACGCCGTCGTGATCCGGCGGGACCGTGATTGCGTCACCCGCGCGCACCGGTCCCGGATACCCCGCCGCCGCCACGACCGTCGTCACCGAGGCTCCGGGATGCCAGGTGAGCGGGAGCATCGACGCGATCGACTCCCCCCGCGCGATTGCGCGCATCGGCGTCAGCAGGCTCGAGGCCATCAGGGGCAGGAGTGCCTGCGTCTCCGGATCGCCGAAGCGGCAGTTGAACTCGACCACCTTCGGCCCGTCGGGGGTGAGCATCAGGCCGGCGTACAGGAGCCCGGTGAAGGGACATCCCGCGGCACGCAGTGCCGCGAGCGTCGGCAGGAAGATCCGCTCGACCGCCTCGGCGATAAGCGCTGGCGGCGCGAGCGAGACCGGCGCATAGGCGCCCATCCCCCCGGTATTCGGCCCGGTGTCCCCCTCGCCGATGCGCTTGTGGTCCTGCGCGCCGATGAACGGGAGCACGTGCGATCCATCGGTGAGCGCGAAGAGGGAGACCTCCTCGCCCGTCATGCATTCCTCGATCAGCACCTCAGCCCCGGCTTCACCGAAGATCCCGTCGACGAGCATCTCGTCGACGGCGCGCTCCGCCTCCTCGACCGAACCCGCGACCACGACGCCCTTCCCGGCCGCGATCCCCGACGCCTTCACCACCACCGGCGCCCCCAGACGTCGCACCTCAGCCTTCGCCGCGGCGGCCTCGGTGAAGGTGCGGGCCTGCGCCGTCGGTACGCCCGCGGCGAGCATCAACTCCTTCGCGAACCGCTTGGAGGTCTCGATCCGCGCCGCGGCGGCGGTCGGTCCGAAGATGGCGAGCCCCTCCGCCCGGAAGCGGTCGACGATGCCGAGCTCGAGCGGCGCCTCCGGCCCGACCACGGTGAACGCGACCGACTCGGCGCGAGCGAGCGCGAGGAGGGCGTCGATGTCCGTCGCCGACACGGGGACGCAGCGGGCGACTGCGGTCATCCCCGCGTTCCCCGGCGCCGCGATCACCTCGCAGGAGGGATCGTCGCGCCGGAGCTTCCACGCGAGGGCGTGCTCACGCCCGCCGCCGCCGACCAGCAGGATGCGCATCAGAGGCCGGTGAAGGCGTGTTCGAGGTCGGCGAGGACGTCCTCGATGTCCTCGATGCCGACCGAGAGCCGGAGCAGGCCGTCGGTGATCCCGATCTCCGCGCGCCGGGCCGGCTCCACCGAGGCGTGGGTCATCCCCGCCGGCTGGCAGACCAGCGACTCCACGCCACCGAGCGACTCGGCGAGGGTGAAGAGGCGCATCCGGCTGACGACGTGGTTCGCGTTCGCCCACGAGCCGGTCTCCACCGAGCACATCCCGCCGAAGCCACGCATCTGCCGCGCGGCGAGCGCGTGTTGCGGATGCGACGCCAGGCCGGGATAGAAGACCCGTTCGGCGCCCATGCGGTCCGAGAGCCACTGCGCCACGCGACGGCCGTTCGCATCGTGCTGCCGCATCCGGACCCCGAGCGTCTTGGTGCCGCGCAACGTGAGCCAAGCGTCCATCGGGCCGGGGATCGCGCCGCCGGAGTTGAGCGCGAACTGGATCCGCGCCGCGAGATCGTCGTCGTTCGTGACGGCGACGCCGCCGAGGACATCGGAGTGGCCGTTCAGATACTTCGTGCTCGAGTGCCAAGCGATATCGGCACCGAGCGCGAGCGGATTCTGGAAGTACGGCGAGGCGAAGGTGTTGTCGACGATGCTGATGGCGCCCGCTTGCTTCGCGATCGCGGCGGCCCCGGCGAGGTCGGTCAGGTGCATCAGCGGATTCGTCGGCGTCTCGAGGATCACGCCGCGCGTGTTCGGTCGGAGCGCGTCCTCGATGCGCTGGAGGTCCCGCGTATCCACCCAGGAGATCTCGAGGCCGTGGTGCTGGAGGATCTTGTCGAGGAGCCGGTAGACGCCGCCGTAGACGTTCGACCCGACGATCAAGTGATCGCCCGCGCGGAAGAGCTTCATCAGCGAATCGAAGCACCCCATCCCGGAGGAGAAGGCGAATCCGTGCGTCGCTCCTTCGAGCGCGGCGACGTTCCGCTCGAGGCATTCGCGCGTCGGATTCTTGCCGCGGGCGTACTCGTAGCCCTTGTGCACGCCGAGGGATTCTTGAGCGTACGTCGACGTCTGGTAGATCGGGGGCATGATCGCCCCGTTGGTGGGGTCGGGGCGCTGGCCCGCGTGGATGGCGCGGGTCGAGAAGCCCGTACCGACGTCGTCAGGGAGGATTCGGGTCATCCCCAAAGCTACCGGGGGGTCTCCCGGGTGGGCGAGGGGCCTGCGGCCGGAGAGTCAGGGTGTCCGCTGGGGCTCAGAACTCGGGAACCGGCTCGTCCCGGGGTTAAACGTCTGCCAGCTGTGCCAGAACTCCTGACTCGCGGTGATGGGCGTGAGCCGGCCGGCGGCACCGCTCCCGTCGAGGCCGTACGCGGTGGTGCTCGTGCGGATCGAGTCCGCATCACGGGCGAAGGTGGTGGCGGCGTCGGGGCGGGCGAACGCGACGAAGCTCGCGCTGTCGGTGGCCACCACGAGGACGATGGGACGCCCGGCGAGGGTGTCGTTGATCGTGCCCGATCGCAGGAGCGCGTTCCAGTCGTACGCGCGCGCCGCACCATCAAGTCGAACCCCGACCACCCACGACTTCGGCTGCCACGACCGCGGATCCGTCCCCGTGAGGCGTGACCGGCTCGTCCCCCGCTCGTAGGCGTAGTCGGCGTCGTACTCACGCGTGAAGCGTGGGTCGCCGCGCATCACACGCGTGTCGGGGTGCAGCGCCACCCACTGCCGGAGCGTCATCTGCGCGCTCGGCAGCTCGGCGAGCACCGTGCCGCGCCGCGGTCCGACGAGTGCCTCGCCGTTCGCCTGCCGCCACCAGCTTCCCGTCGACCGGTCCTCGAGCATCGCGTTGAACTGGTCCATCCCGACGAGCCGCCAACGCTCGATGGTCCCGTCAAGCGAGGGGTCGAAGACACGCCCGGTGCGGCAGACGGTGCAGTAGGTCACGAGCACCGCGCGTCCAGCGACGGTGTCGGTCACGAAGTGGTGGTAGCCGATGAACTGCAACGGATACGCCCGCGCGTCCCCGTCGAGGACGAGGCCTACCACGAGCCGATCGGATTCGACCCCGGCCTCCGCGGGCGCGACCATCTCGACGTGGTCCGGCTGGCGGAAGAGCACATCGGCGGGGAGGACGAAGTTCGCCGCGTAGGTGATGGCGCCGGTCACGAGGGCGACGCCCGCCGTCACGAGCCGCTGCGCACGGCTCGACGCGCGCAGCCTCGGCAGCCCCCAGATCACGAGGGCGACGCAGAGGAAGCGGACCGGCCACCGCGCCTGATGCAGCGCGTACGCGATCTCCACGCTGCGCACCCGCTGGGAGCCCGGGAGGGGCATGATGAACCAGACGGCTGCCGCTTCGAATACGGCGAGCAGGATCAGGGCGAGCAGCGGCGCGTGGCGTCTCACGGGGGGCTCAGGGAGTGATCACGGTCTGAAGGTGCGCGCCGCGCAACAGCGGCGCGAGGAGGGCCGTCAGGTCCGCTGGGATCCGGTCGTCTCCTGAGAGCACCTCGTGGTGCGAGAGCGACACATCGGTGTCGGCGATCACGAGGCATTCCTCCTCACGCCCGGGTTCGTCCGTCGAACCCTCGATGGTCAGGCCGAAATGCGAGCCCAGGTCGATGTCGATGCGTCGGCCGTCGGATGCGACGAAGATGGCGCGCGTGGGGACCTCATCGAACAGCACCATCGGTGTGCCCGCCGCCACCTGATCGGCGAGAGTCGTCGTGGTGAAGATCGCCGCGACACCGAGGGTCGTGATGCGCTCGGCGGTGACCGTGGCAGCGCCCCTGAGAGCGCCCCCATCGCCGCCGCCAGTGACCCTGCCATCGACGTCGAACCAGACCGCGCCGCGCCCATCGCAGGCCGCCAAGGCCGCGACCGTGGCGATGCCGGGCGGGAGGAGAATCCCCGCGCGCCGGGTGCCGAGTGCGATTACGAGCGGCGCGCAGCGCTGGAGGAGCGTGAAGCCCGCGCTGACGAGCGCGCCGACCGGGACGCCGTCGATACGGCCATCCCCCGCGGCCAGGCGTAAAGCCAAGGTGTTCATACGGATACGTTAACGAGCGGAGGGGTCGAATGGGGTGTGCGGCTCCGGGCCGACCCGGTAACTTTCGGTCGAGCGGAGTGCGGAAGGCGAACGGCTCAGAGCCAGCGTCTTGTCGCCTCCAGCTTTCAGCCTTCAGCCTTGAGCATCCAGCTTCCCCATGTCCTCCCCTGACCCCCGCCTCATGATCAGCGTCTCCGGTATCCGGGGACGCGTCGGCTTCGGACTCACCCCGGAGGTCGCCGCGCGCTATGCGGCCGCCTTCGGTGCGTGGGCCATCGCCCGCGGGGGCTCACGCGCGGTCGTCCTCGGGCGCGACAGCCGCGTGACGGGGCCGATGTTCCACGCCGTCGCGCGCGCCGCGCTCGAGAGCGTCGGCGCCGACGTCATCGACATCGGGCTCACCACCACGCCGGGCCTCCAGCTCGCGGTGGAGCATCATCACGCCGCCGGCGGGATCGGGATCACCGCGAGCCACAATCCGATCGAGTGGAACGCGCTCAAGTTCATCGGGCCCGACGGGCTCTTCCTGGGCGCGGCGCAGGGCGCGGAGATGCGGGCGCTGGTGGAGCAGGGGATCCCGTACGCGCCGCTGGAGCGGCTCGGTGCCACCCACCCCGATGCCGGCGCCATCGACCGGCATCTCGACGCGGTCCTCGCCCTCCCCTTCCTCGACGTCGAGGGGATCCGCCGCCGCCGCTACACCGTCGCGTTCGACGCCTGCCGCGGTGCCGGCGGCGCCGTCATCCCGCGGCTCCTCGAGCGGCTCAGCTGCACGGTCCACGGCATCGAGCTCGAGCCCGATGGCCGCTTCCCACGGCCCCCCGAGCCCGTCGCCGAGCAGCTCGGCGACTTGGAGGCGCTCGTCCGTCGCACCGGCGCGGTGGTCGGGTTCGCCACCGACCCCGATGTCGATCGCCTCGCCCTCGTCGCCGATGACGGCCGGGCCATCGGCGAGGACTACACCCTCGCCCTCGCCGCGCGCGTCGTCCTGCGGCATCGGACCGGCCCGGTGGTCACGAATCTCTCCACGAGCCGCATCGTCGACGATATGGCCGCCGAGCACGGTGTCGCCGTGCTCCGTGCGCCGGTCGGCGAGGTGAACGTCGCCCTGAAGATGCGCGAGGTCGGCGCCGTGATCGGTGGCGAGGGGAACGGTGGGGTGATCCTCCCCGAGCTGCACCTCGGCCGCGACGCACCGCTCGGGGTGGCGCTCATCCTGCAGCTCCTGC
>VHBO01000023.1 GCA_016871895.1 Gemmatimonadota bacterium | reverse complement strand
CGAGCTCGTCGAGGTCGCGCTCGTGGATGTGGATCCCCCCCGCCAACGGACGGAACGGGTTCCGGTACTGCGGACGGTCCGTCGCCGCTACCGTGCCGAAGAGCCGCCCGTGGAACGCGCCGCGCAGCGAGACGATCTCGTGCTTCGCCACGCCCCCCACCTGGCGCCCCCACTTCCGCGCCATCTTGAACGCCCCCTCGTTCGCTTCGGCGCCACTATTACAGAAGAACACCCGGTCCGCGAACGACGCCCCCACGAGCTTGTCGGCGAGCTGCTCGCCGGGCCCCGTGCGGTAGAGGTTCGAGACGTGGATCACCCCGCTCTCCGCGGCCTCGAGCAACGCCCGCTTCACGCCGGCGTCGTTGTAGCCGAGCGCGTTGACGGCGATTCCCGCGGTGAAGTCGAGGTACGCCGCCCCCTCGGCGTCATACAGATGCACCCCCTCGCCGCGCACGAACTCCATCGGCGCGCGGCGATAGAGCCCGAGCAGGGCGTCGGTGACGGCGGTGAGCGAAGCGGTCATACGGAGGTCCGGGTCGAGAGAGCGGAGAGGAGACTGGTGCCGACGGCGGGGTCGTCGAGCCCGTCGAGCGGGGCGATGCGCACGCGGCCCACGCCCGCGGCGAGCGTGAGGAGCGCGGCCTCGAGCTTGGCGCGCATCCCCCCCTGCACCACGCCGCGCGCCACGAGGTCGGCCACGCCGGCGGCGTCGAGCGCAGGGACCGGCACGCCGGCGTCGAGCACACCGGGCACGTCGGAGATGAACAGCAGTTCGTCGGCGCCGAGCGACTCGGCGATCGCGGCGGCCGCATCGTCACCGTTCACATTGAGGCCGTCGTGCGCGGCCGAGTCGCGGTCGGTCGCAAGCGGCGAGACGATCGGTGTCCACCGGGCAGCGAGGAGGTCGCGCAGGATTGTGACGTCGGCGCGCACCTCGCGCCCCACGCGGCCATAGGTCGGGTCGGTCACGCGCGCGGTGAGGAGCCCGCCGTCCTCGCCGCTCACCCCCACGGCGCGGAGGCCGGCGGCGCGCGTCTGCGCCACGAGCCGCTTGTTCACCGTCCCCGAGAGGATCATCCGCACCGCATCGAGATCCTCGGCGCGCGTCACGCGGCGCCCGTGCACGAAGACCGGCTCGACCCCCATCTGCCGCTGCAGCGCGGTGACCTCGTCCCCCCCGCCGTGCACGACGATGAGCTGCGCCGACGGCGCGGCGGCGGCGAGTCGCGCGGCGAGATCGGGCGCCGCCTGCGCGCGGCCACCGAGCTTGATGACGCGGGTCGGCCGCGCGCTCACGCGGGGAGTCCCGCGGCCTCGTCGAGGCCGAGCATCAGATTCGCGTTCTGGAGCGCCTGGCCCGCGGCGCCCTTCATCAGGTTGTCGATCGCACTGAACACCTGGAGCATCGGCCGGCGCGTCCCCGCCATCGCGCGTGCGGTGAGGCGCACCACGTTGCGATGCTGCACCTGACGCAGTTCGGGGAGCGCGTCCACCACTTCGATGAAGCGCTCGCCCGCGTAGTGCTCCCGGAAGGGAGCGAGCACGTCGTCGAGCGGTGCGGTGAGCGGCACGGTGATGGTCGAGAGGATCCCGCGCGCCACCGGGAGGAGATGCGGCGTGAAGCAGAGTTCGGCGTCGCTGCCGAGTTCGGCGGCGAAGGCGCGCATCTCGTTGAGATGCCGGTGCGCGTTGCCGGTGCCGTAGGCGCGGAAGTTCTCGGTGACCTCGCCGAAGAGGAGGTCGAGGCGCGCGGTGAGTCCCGCGCCGCTCACGCCGCTCGCGCTGTGGATGTGCACCGTGCCCTCCGGCGCGATCAGCCCGCGTGCGACGAGGGGCGCGAGCGGGACGAGCGCGCTGGTGGGGTAGCACCCCGGGTTGGCGACAAGGGGCGCGTGGCGCACCTGTTCGCGGCGGAGTTCGGTGAGGCCGTAGGGGATGCCATCGCTCGCGCCGTTCCCGATGCGGTGATCGTGCGAGAGGTCCACCACGCGCGCGCCGGCCGCGCGGGCGCGCGCGACCCATTCGGCGCTGGTGCCGTGCGGGAGCGCGGTGAAGATCAGTGCGGCGTCTTGCAGCCGGACGTCGTCGGTGGCCTGGAAGGTGACGGTGCCGCCGAGTGGGAGCGTGATCGTTTCGCCGCGCTGGGAGTTGGCGGTGGCGAAGGCGAGTGAGAGCGCCGGGTGTCTATAGATGAGTGCGCAGAGCTCGCGGCCGGCATATCCGCTGGCCCCGAGCACGCCGACTGGAATTGTATGCATTGCTTGTGCATAATAATGCTGCACCTGTTTGGGTGTCAATGCTGCAGGGGTCAGGTGAAAGGGGTCAGGGAGGAGGTTGTTTCGGTGTGGCGTACGGGGTGTGGGTTCCCGTGGCTGCGGTCCGGAGGCAAGCTTTCGCTCTGGTCTCTGATCTCTGGTCCCTCCGCCCTGACCCTTGAGACCTGAGACCTGTCACCTGATACCTGCCCCTGTGTCCCCTTCCCGCCTTGAGCGCCACCACGTCATCCTCGAGCTCATCGCCTCCCGCGAGGTGCAGAGCCAGGAGGAGCTGCGGCATCTCCTCTCGAACCGTGGGATGGAGGTGACGCAGTCCACGTTGTCGCGGGACCTGCGGGATCTGCGGATCGCGCGGGTCCCCTCCCCTTCGGGCTATCGGTATGTGGCGAGCGAGGCGGCGGCAGAGGAACCGAGTCGGGCGGCGTTGGCGGCGATCCTGCCGCAGCTCTTCGTGCGGGTGGACGGGGTCGATCACCTGGTGGTGCTCAAGACCGTGCCGGGGGGCGGGCAGACCGTGGCGCACGCGCTCGACCGGGAGCCGGCAACGGACATCATCGGGACGATCGCCGGGGACGACACGATCCTGATGATCTGCCGGAGCGAGCAGGCCCGGGAGCGGGTGGTGAGGCGGCTGGCGCAGCTGGCGAAGCCCTCCTGACGCTCGTTCGAGCGCTCTGTTCGACGCTCCCCTGCCCTTTCGGGACCCTCCACTGCATCATTCGGCATAATTATGCGCCCTGACCTGACCCCTGAGACCTCATCCCTGACCCCTGCCTCGCACAAACTCTGGGGCGGTCGTTTCGCCGGCGGCCCGGCCCCCGAACTGGAGGCCGTGAATCGCTCCATCGGGACCGACATCCGGCTCTGGCCCTTCGACATCCGCCTCTCGAAGGCCTGGGCGCGCGGGCTCGGTGCCGCGGGTGTGCTCACCGCTGAGGAAGTGACCGCCATCCGCGACGGACTCGACCGTGTGGCCGCGCGCATCGGCAACGGCGAGCAGCCGATCGGCTCCGATGAGGACGTGCACACCTTCGTCGATCGGCTCCTGCACGAAGAGGCCGGCGACCCCGCGGGCCGGCTCCACACCGGCCGCAGTCGCAACGACCAAGTAGCGACCGGCGCACGCCTCTGGACGATGGACGCGATCGATCGGCTCCTCCCGATGCTGACCGCGCTGATGCAGGCGCTCGTCGGGCAGGCCGAGGCGCAGATCGATGCGATCCTCCCCGCGTACACGCATCTCCAGCGCGCGCAGCCCATCTCCGTCGCGCACTGGCTCCTCGCGCACGTCTGGGCGTTCCAGCGCGATCGGCAGCGCCTCATCGCCGCGCGCGCGACTGCCGCCGTCCTCCCACTCGGCTCCGGCGCGATCGCCGGCTCCGCCTTCCCGGTGCCGCGCGAGCTCCTGCGCGACGAACTCGGCTTCGCATCCATCTCGCCGAATTCCATCGACGCCGTCGGCGACCGCGACTTCATCGCCGACACCCTCTACGCGCTCACGATGCTCGGCACGCATCTGTCGCGGCTCGCGGAGGATCTGATCCTGTATGGCTCGAGCGAATTCGGCTTCGTGCGGTTCGGCGATGCGTATTCGACCGGGTCGTCGATGATGCCGCAGAAGCGGAACCCCGACGCGCTCGAGCTCGCGCGCGGCGCCGCGGGCCGGATGCTCGGCGACCTCACCGCGCTCCTGGTGACGATCAAGGGGCTGCCGAGTGGCTACAACAAGGATCTGCAGGAGGACAAGCGGACCCTGTTCGCGGCGGTCGATGGGATGACGCTATTGTTGCCGGCCGTCGCGGGGTCGGTGGCGACGCTGACCTTCGATCGGAAGCGGATGCGGGCCGCGGTGAGCGGCGGGCTGATGGCGACCGACCTGGCCGATTATCTGGTCCGGAAGCGGGTGACCTTCCGGGATGCCCACGGGGCGGTGGGGCGGTTGGTGCGCGAGGCCGAGGAGGCCGGGGTCGAGCTCTGGGACCTGCCGATGGCGAGCTTCTCGGCGGCGCACGCGGCGTTCGAGGCCGATGTGTTGGAGGAGTTGAAGCCGGAGACCAGCCTGGCGCACCGTGAGATCGAGGGTGGGACGGGGCTGGGGGCGGTGAGGGCGCAGCTGGGGAAGGCAATCCAAATGCTGAAGGCTTAATGCTGAAAGCTGGAAGTTAAAGCGCTTTTCAGCAATGACTTAGCCTGTCTCAGGCGTCGCCGTTCACTTTCAGCATTCAGCCGGCTGATTCAGCCTCCAGCTTTCAGCATTTATCGCGCCCATATATATTTTCGGAAGCGAAATTATATGCGCGCCGTCACCACCGACACCGCCGCCGCTGTCCTTGGCGTCTCACGCCGGCAGCTCGACAACACCCTGAGCCGGATCGGCTCGGCGGCGCTCGATACCGGCCGCCAGGGGGTCGCGCGGCGGATCCCCATCCACCGGCTGCCGGTCTTGTTCTTGGCGTTGGAGCTGACCGCTCGGACCGGGCTCCCGGTCCGGCGGGCGTATCAGGTGGCGGCGGCGCTGGCGGCGGGGGCGTTCGTGCCGGGGCCATACCTGAGGCTCGAGATGGATCTCGAGGGGGTCCGCCGGACCGTTGACCAGCGGTTGGCGGTGGCGATCGAGACGACGGTCACGCCGGTGCGGGGGCGGCCGCGCCGAACCCTCTCACGTGCAGGTTGAGCCCCGCTGCTCCCGAGCACCCACCGAGCACTCACAATGAAAAGCGCCCGGAGCTCTTACGAGCTCCGGGCGCTCCCCGATTGTGCCGGCGTGTGGTTACGAAACCTTCGTCACGTTCTCGGCGGCCGGGCCCTTCTGGCCCTGCACGATCTCGAACTCGACGGTGTCGCCCTCAGCGAGCGACTTGAAGCCGGAACCCTGGATCGCGCTGTAGTGCACGAAGCAATCCTTGGTGCCGTTGTCCGGGGTGATGAACCCGAAACCCTTCGCATCGTTGAACCACTTCACCTTGCCGGTCGTACGCATTCCCTACTCCTGATTTTGTTGATTGCTGACAGGAGCGGAACGAACCGGCCCTGCTGCACAATCGAGACCGCGGGACTGTATGTGATCCCCCGCGCTGGACCGACCACCGGACATTCCGGTGGACCCTGAAAAGCTATGGTGGGGGAGGGGAGGGCGCAATGGGGCAGGTGGCAGGTGTGAGGGAACAGGTGTGAGGGATCAGGGATCAGGGTTCAGGGGGCGTGGTTCCTCCCACCTCCCACCTGCCACCTGCCACCTGTCACCTGAGACCTGACACCTGACACCTCACACCTCATCCCTGTATAACGTCATACCCCACAACGAAATACGCCGTTTCCCCGAAGCACCGACTCGGCACCCCACGGTGCTCCTCGTACCGCACCGCCACCCGCCCACGCCCCATCTCCGACGTCAGCGCCTCCGCCAACGAGTCGCTCCGGATCGAGAAGGTGAACATCTGCGGTGAGACCCCGGGGGCGGTCGCCATCGCGATCTCCCCCTCCCACGTCTTACAGACCCACCCCTTCCGGGACAGCTTCTGCAGGTACCCGGTCCGCGTCCCGCTCGAATACGTGTAGCTCAGCGTGACCGCGGCCCAGAGCCCGAACACGGCGGCCGGGATCAGCACCAACCCGGCCAGGGTCAGCTTCCCCCAATGCCGACGGACGAACCCGGGGGTCGGACCCGACGGCTGGGGAGCAGGAGTGGACTCAGGCATCACGCCTCTTCGATGAGGGGGGAGGGAACGGCGTCCGAGATGTAAGTTGTTCGGGTGTCATCGGACCGGCGAGGGGTGCGCCCCCACCGATCCGGCGGCGGACCCGCACGTCAACGCGGGAATCAGTTCCGCCGTCGCCACCCGTTTCTCCAGCCTCGCCGCCCGTGTCGCCATTCAAGCCCCGTCGCCAGACCGTCACCGCCAACGTCGGCGGCGTCCTCGTCGGTTCCGCGCACCCAATCGTGGTGCAGTCGATGACGAACACCGACACGGCCGACCCCGCCTCCACGGCGTCCCAAGTCGCGGAGCTCGCCGCCGCCGGCTCGCAGATCGTGCGCATCACGGTCAACAACGACGAAGCCGCGGCCGCGGTCCCGGAGATCGTCCAGCGCCTCGCCGACCAGGGCGTCACGGTCCCGATCGTCGGCGACTTCCATTACAACGGCCACCTCCTCCTCCGGAAATTCCCGAAGACGGCGGAGCTACTCGCCAAGTACCGCATCAACCCCGGCAACGTCGGCACGCGCCACCGCGACGACAACTTCCGTACCATCGTCGAGGTCGCCGTCGACCACCAGAAGCCGGTGCGCATCGGCGTGAACTGGGGCTCGCTCGATCAAGACCTGCTCACACAGATGATGGACGACAACGCGAAGGCCGCAGAACCCGTCGAAGCGAAAGAGGTCTACTTCGAGGCGATGCTCACCTCCGCGCTCCGCTCGGCGGCACTCGCCGAAGAGGTCGGACTCCGCCACGACCAGATCCTCATCTCGGCAAAGATCTCGCAGGTGCAGGACCTCGTCACCGTCTACCGCCGACTCGGCGCGCGCTGCGACTACCCGCTCCACCTCGGCCTCACCGAGGCAGGGCTCGGCACCAAGGGCGTCGTCGCCACGACCGCGGCGCTCTCGATCCTGCTGGCCGAAGGGATCGGCGACACGATCCGCGTCTCCCTCACGCCGCGCCCCGGCGGCGCACGCACGGAAGAGGTGCTCGTCGCGCAGCAGATCCTGCAGTCGCTCGAGCTGCGCTCCTTCACGCCGCAGGTGACGTCGTGCCCGGGCTGCGGCCGCACGACATCGACCTTCTTCCAGCAGATGGCGGAGGAGATCCAGACCTATCTCCGCGACCAGATGCCGATCTGGCGCGCGTCACACCCCGGCGTGGAGGAGATGAAGGTCGCAGTGATGGGGTGCGTCGTGAACGGCCCGGGCGAATCGAAGCACGCCAATCTGGGCATCTCGCTCCCGGGGACGTTCGAGGAGCCGAAGGCGCCGGTCTATGTGGACGGGAAGCTGAAGGTGACGCTGAAGGGGGAGCGGATCGTGGGGGAGTTCTTGGAGATCCTCAACGATTATGTGGTGAGGACATATCCGAGTGACAGGTGAGAGGGGTGAGGTGACAGGTATCAGGAATCAGGTATCAGGTATCAGGTCTCAGGTAACGGCACGTAGTTCCTGACCCCTGATACCTCACCCCTGTCACCTGATTGCCACCACCTCTTCCCTGAGTCCCTGCAGTTCCCGCTCCCATCCCCCCGCGCCGAGCGCCGTGAGCAACTCCGCGCTGAACGCCAGCACCGCCTCTCGCCCGCCGGCCCGCGCCCACCCGGCATCTCGGTCGATCGTGCGGCGGAGATCCGCCGAGAGCGCACCCAGTGTGTGGAGCGCATCCGCGGCGGCGACCCAGCGCGCGTCGGCTGACGCGGCGGCGATGCGGCGGAGCTGATCGGCGCGGCTCTCCTCGCGCGAGAACTCCACGCCGTCGTCGTCCGTGCGGCGACGCACCACGGCGAGCGCGAGCGCGACGGATGCCGCGCCGAACTTCGCGCCGAGTCGGTCATCGAGCATCTCGGCGGTCCAGCCCTCCTGCACGTAGTCCTCGATCACATCGTGCAGGATCCCCGCGACCACGATGTCCTCATCGCAGCCGTAGCGCGTGAGGATCACGGCGACGTTCGCGGGCTGCGTGAGATAGGGCGCGCGCGCGCCCTTCCGGACCTGGCGGTCGTGATGCTTCGCAGCGTACGCGAAGGCATGGTTGAGGCGGTCGGAGTAGCCGGTCATCACGAGACGGGAAAGCGAGCGGCGAGAGCGCGGGTCGCGACGCGGGTCGGAAAGATCATCGTCGTGTCTAACGCAGGATGCGCGCGGTGAGTTGCAGGTCGAGCAGTGCGAGCGCGAGCCCCTGCACGAGGACCCCGAGCCCGGCGCCGACGAGGCCGAGTTGCCGCCCGAGGCGCCAGCCGGTGAGGGCGAGGGTGAGGCCCACGAGGACATACCCGAGGTCGAGGCCGACGTTCAGCCAGACGAAGCGGTCGAGCGCGACGGCGCCGGCGAGATCACGGAGCGCGAGCCCTTGGCGCACCCAGAGCACGATGGCGAGATCGATCGCGCCCCACGCGATGCATTGGATCGCGAAGTGGGAGATCAGCGGCGAGGTCGCGCGGCGGGCGCGGAGCGCGGTGATGAGCGCGGTGCCCGCGACGATGCTCAGCGCGGCCCACGCGGTGAGCTTGAGGAGATGGAGGCGCTCGGCGGCGAGGAGCGCATCGGCCCACTGGCCGTCGAATCCCATAGATGGAAGCTGGCGGGCCGATGCCGGAAACGCCAACGGGTGACCACCGCATCAGCGGCGATCACCCGTGGTGTTGTCTTGTCTCGCTCGGGGTTCGAGCGAGGATGGAGCGAGGGTCGGTCGCGACGCGGCGGGTGCCGCGCGCGACGCGTCCGGACTTACTGGACGGTGACGACGCCCTTCATGCCCATCGCGAGGTGCGGCGTGCAGTTGTAGGCGTACTGACCGGCCGGGATGCCCGCGAACGAGACGGTGACCGACTCGCCGGCGTTGAGCATCATCGCCGAGGAGAGCTCGGCCATCTTCGAGGAGAAGTTCGCGTCGAGCTGCTTCTTGACGTCGGCCGAGAGCGCGGCGCCTTCGAAGGCGACGTTGTGCGGGCCGCCGGAGATGAAGACGAACTTCACGGCGTCGCCGGTCTTGACGGTGATGTTGGCCGGCTCGAAGCGATAGCCCTGCGCGTCGCCGATCATCTTGACCTCGACGGTGGCGCCGGTGACGGCGGCCGGAGCGGCCGCGGCCTCAGCGGCCGGCGCAGCGGTCGCGGTGGAATCGGCGGCCGGGGCGGCCTCCTCGGACTTGCCGCCGCAGGCGGCGAGGGCGAACACGCTGGCGATGATCGACAGGTTCTTGAGCTGCATGGTCTGGGTGGCCTCCGGAGGCCGGGTCGAGATGGTGGATGAGGCGTGGGCCCGACGCGCGTCGTGCACCACGTTGTGAAAATATTCACAAGCACCACCCCGGGTAAAGGGGAGCGGACACGACCCGCCGTCTCGCCAATCCCCAAAAAGTTCCATCCACCCGGAATTTCGCGCCAATAACTGGACAATGGTTGGTTTTGACACGCCGCTGTCAATCGATTACTCTCGACGACACGATGCTGACGCTCCGCCACCACCACGCGCTCCATCACCACGGCCCGACGGGTCGGGGGACGGCGGCGCACGCGGAGCATCGGGCCTAACCGCCCCTCCAGACGCCCAGCGGTCCTCCCCGACCCGTCCGCCATCGCGGACGGGTCTTCGTTTTTCCCCAGCCCGGGGACCGCCCACCCCGCCGACGCGGCCCACCGCCTTCCACCTCGCCCGCCCGATGCTCCGTCTCGCCATCCCCAACAAGGGCCGTCTCCACGACGAGGCCCGTTCCCTGCTCGCCGACGCCGGGCTCGAGGTCCGCGCTGCCTCCGACCGCGCCCTCGTCGCCTCCCTGGGCGGCGAGTTCGAGGGGATCTTCGTCCGCGCCCAAGACATCCCGGAACTCGTCGCCGACGGGTCCGCCGATGCGGGCATCACCGGCTGGGACCTCGTCCAGGAGGCTGACCGAGGTCTCGTCTCGCAACTCGATCTCGGCTTCGGGCGCTGCCGACTTGTCGTCGCGGCCCGCGAGGAGAGCGGAATCCGCTCCCTCGACGACCTCACCGAGGGGACACGCGTAGCCACGGTCTTCCCGCACGTGACGGCGCGCTTCTTCGCCGCGCGCGAGAAGTCCGTCACGCTCGTCCCGGTCTCCGGCGCGGTAGAGGCGGCGCCGCATCTCGGCATCGCCGACGTGATCCTCGACCTCACCTCGAGTGGCTCGACGCTCCGCGTGAACGGACTGCGCGAGGTGGCGACGGTGCTCGAGTCGACGGCGCGGCTCGTGGTCGCCGGCGATGACCGTGCCCCCACCGGGGACCGACGGCAGGCGCTCGACGAACTGGTGGCGGCGCTGCGGTCGGTGCTCGCGGGGCGCGACCAGCGTTATGTGATGGCGAACGTCCCGCGCACGCGACTCGACGAGGTGCGGCGCATCCTCCCGGGCATCTCGGGCCCGACGGTGATCGACGTGCTCAACGGCGGCGAAAAGGTCGCCGTGCACGCAGTCTGCCCGGCCGCAGGGATCTATCGCACGCTCAATGCGCTGAAGGCGATCGGCGCCGAAGGGATCCTCGTGACGCGCATCGAGCGGCTCCTCGCATGAGCGCGCTCACCTGGGCGTACCGTGGCCCGGCGGCCCCGCTCCCGGCGGCGGCGCGCGAGGCGCTCTTCGCGCGCGCGACGATGACGGACGACGCGGTCCGGTCGGCGGTGGCGGCGCAGCTCACGGCGGTGCGCGCCGACGGGGATGACGCGTTGCGTCGCTTCGCGGCCACGTTCGACGGCGTCGACGCGCTCACGCTCGAGGTGCCGCGCGCGGAGTGGATGCGCGCCCTCGAGGCGATCGACCCGACGTTGCGCGCGGTGCTCGAGCGCGCCGTCCGGAACCTGCGCGAGGTGCACGCGGCGTTCCGGCCGACGCCCCACGAGATGACGACGGCGGACGGCGTGGTGATCGGCCGTCGCCCCGACCCGCTCGCGCGCGTGGGGGTGTACGCGCCCGGTGGGCGCGCGGCGTACCCGAGCTCCGTCCTGATGGGCGCGGTACCGGCGCGGGTAGCGGGGGTCGGTGAGGTGATCCTCTGCACGCCGCCGGGCCGCGACGGCCGCCCGAGCGATGTGGTCCTCGCCGCGGCCGCGATCGCCGACGTGAATCGGGTCTTCGCCGTCGGTGGCGCGGGGGCAGTGGGCGCGATGGCGTTCGGGACGGCGACGATCCCCGCGGTGGACCGGATCGTGGGACCGGGGAACGCGTATGTGGCCGAGGCGAAGGCGCAGGTGGCAGGGACGGTCGCGATCGACTCCCCGGCGGGGCCGAGCGAACTGCTGGTCCTCGGCGACGCCTCGGCCGATCCGGCGCTGGTCGCGCGCGAGCTGCTCGCGCAGGCGGAGCACGACCCGGTCGCGGCGGTGGTGTTGGTGACCGACTCGGCGTCGCTCGAGACCGCGACGCTCGACGCGCTCGAGGGGCTGGTGGCGTCGGCACCGCGGGGGGCAATCGTGCGCGCAGCGCTCGCGGCGCGGGGGGCGGTGGTGCGCGTGGCCTCGCTCGACGAGGGAATCGCCTTCTCGAACGCGTGGGCGCCGGAACATCTCCTCCTCGCGGTGCACCCGGCGCGCGAGGCGGCGACGCTCGACGCGCTCCGGCACGCGGGGACGATCTTCCTCGGCGCGGCGCCGAGCGTGGCCTTCGGCGACTACCTCACCGGGGCGAACCATGTGCTCCCGACGGGGGGCGCGGCGCGCGCCTTCTCCGGGCTCTCGACGGACGACTTCGTGCGCTGGACCACATACCAGCGGATCCCGCGCACGGCGGCGGCGGCGCTCGCGGGGGACGTGGGGCGATTCGCGGACGCCGAGGGGTTGCCGGGGCACGCGGCCGCGGCGCGCGCGTGGGAGGGGCGATGACGCTCGCGCGGGCGGACTTGGCGCAGGTGACGGCGTACACGAGCGCGCCGCTCGCGGGGATCACCCTCGACCTGCGCGACAACGTGAACCTCTGGGGCACGGCCCCGGCGGCGATGGCCGCGCTCCGCGACCTCCGCGCCGAAGAGCTCCTCGCGTATCCGCCGGTGGACGCGGCGCCGCTCACGGCCGCGGTCGCCGCGCGGCTCGGCGTGCGCGTCGACGAGGTAGTCGCGGGGAATGGGAGCGACGACCTGATCGACGCCTGCTTCCGTGCGGTGGCGGCGCCGGGGGATCGGGTCGCCCATATGGAGCCGAGCTTCTCGATGGTCCCGCGCTTCGCGCGACTCAATGGGCTCGAGCCGGTAGGGGTCCCGCTGCGCGCCGATGGCGCGGCGGACATCGACGGGCTCCTCGCGACAGGAGCGCGGGTGATCTACCTCTGCTCGCCGAACAATCCGACGGGGACGATCACCCCGGAGTCGGCGATCCGGCGATGCATCGCGGAGGCGCCCGGCGTGGTGCTGCTCGATGAGGCGTACGCGGAGTTCGCGGGGCTCCGCGACTGGCGTGCCGACGCGCCGGGGATGGAGAAGGTCCTCGTGGTGCGGACCTTCTCCAAGGCGTGGGGACTCGCGGGGCTCCGGGTGGGCGTGGGCGTGGGGGGACGCGCGCTCGTCGATGCGGTGGTGCGCGCGCGGGGGCCGTACGCGGTGAACGCGGTCGCGCTACGCGCGGCCACGACAGCGCTCGTGCAGGACGAGGCGTGGATGACGCGCACCACGGCCGAGGCGGTGGCGAGCCGGACGCGGCTCGACGCGTTGGTGCGCGGCCGACGCGGCGTCCGCGCGTGGGACTCGCGCGCGAACTTCGCCTTCTGGCAGGTGGAGGGCGACGCGGAGGCGTATGCGGCGCGGTTCGCCGAGTCAGGGATTGCGGTGCGTGCCTTCCGCGCGCTCCCCGGGATCGGCGATGCGCTCCGCATCGGGGTGGCCCCGTGGGAGCGACTCGCAGCCATCGAGGCGCCGATCGCGGCGTGCTGGCCGTGAGGCGGATGATGCGTGTGACCCTGTTCGACTACGGCGCGGGGAACCTGCACTCACTCGGGCAGGCGTTCGCGGGGGCGGCGCGCGAGGTGCGGCTCGAGCCGGATCCGGCGCGCGCGCTCGACACCGACCTGCTCGTGCTCCCCGGCGTGGGCGCATTCGGACCGGCGGCGGCGCGGCTCGCCCCCGCACGCGCCGCGATGCGCGACGCCATCCGCGACGGGCTCCCCACCATCGGGATCTGTCTCGGGATGCAATTGCTGTTTGATGGAAGCGACGAAGGCGAGGGGATGGGACTCGGCGTGCTCGCGGGGCGGGTGACGCGCCTCTCAGCGGCACGACTCCCGCAGATCGGATGGAACACGCTCGACGAGGCGACGGATCCCGCGTTCGCGGCGAGCGGCTGCGACATCGCGTACTACGCGAACAGCTTCGCCTGCCGCCCCGAGGACGCCGGGGTCGTGCTGGCGTGGTCGCAGCACGAGGCGGATCGCTTTCCCGCCGCGGTGCGCACGGCGCGGTGCGTCGGACTCCAGTTCCATCCGGAGAAGAGCAGCCGCCCCGGCCGTCGGCTCCTCGACGCGCTCGTCACCACCCTCGACTCGGCCACCGCGCGATGATCGCCATCCCCGCCATCGACCTTCGCGACGGGCGCTGTGTGCAGCTCGTCGGCGGCGACTATGCGAACGAGGCGATCCGTCTCGAGGACCCACTGGGCGTGGCGCGGCGGTGGGAGGCGATTGGTTTCTCGCGGCTGCATGTGGTGGATCTCGACGCGGCGACGGGCCGCGGGGCGCACACGACGCTGATCACGGGACTGCTCGCCGCGGCGCGCGTTCCGGTCCAGGTGGGGGGCGGCGTGCGCACGGCGGAGCGGCTCACCGCGTTGCTCGAGGGCGGGGCCACCGCCGCGATCATCGGGACCCGCGGCCTGCAAGACCCCGCGTGGCTCGGTGCGCAGGCGGCGGCGTGGCCGGGCCGGATCATCCTCGCGGCGGACGTGCGGGACGGCGAGGTCGTCGCGCAGGGATGGGCGACAGGGAGCGGGCGGTCGTTGCGCGAGGCGATCGACGCCGTCGGTGCGGCGCCGTTGGCGGGACTCCTTGTGACGGCGGTGCATCGCGAGGGGCGGATGGCGGGGACGGATCTCACGCTGATGGCAGAGGCGGTCGCGGCATCGCCGTGGCCGGTGCACGCCTCCGGCGGGGTCGGATCGATGGACGACCTGCGCGCGCTCGCCGACGTCGGCGTGGCGGCGGTGGTCTTGGGGATGGGGCTGTACACGGGAACCCTGGATGCGGCGCAGGTCGCCGCGGAGTTCGGACGATGAGCGAGCAGACGATGGTGGTGCGGGAACGGCGGACGACGGAGACGACCGTGCGCGTCGCACTGCGATTCGGCGGTGGGTCGGCCGACGTGGAGACGACGATCCCCTTCCTCGACCATATGATGACGGTCCTCGCCCGCTACGCGGGGCTCGACCTCGTGCTCCGTGCGCAGGGCGACCTCCGGCATCACCTCATCGAGGATGTGGCGCTCACGGTTGGTGCGGCGGTGGCGGCGGCGCTCCCGGCGACGGCGGCGCGCTTCGGCGAGCGGACCATCCCGATGGACGACGCGCTCGTGCAGGCGGCGCTCGATGCGGGCGGACGACCATACTACGCCGGGACGCTCCCGAGTTCGCTCTATCAGCACTGGATGCGTTCGTTCTGTGACGCGGCGCAGGTGACGCTGCACCTGCGGGTGCTCCGCGGCACCGACCGGCATCACATCATCGAGGCGGCGTTCAAGGCGTTCGGGCTCGCGTTGCGGCAGGCCGCGGTCGACCACGGCGCCGTCTTCTCGACGAAGGGGGCGGTCGTGCTGACCGAGGGCACCTGATGCTGACGCGTCGATTGATCGTCTGCCTCGATGTGCAGGAGGGACGGGTGGTGAAGGGGGTGAACTTCGTCGGACTCCGCGATGTCGGGGATCCGGTGGCGCTCGCGGCGCACTACGAGGCGGAGGGGGCCGACGAGATCGTCTTCCTCGACATCTCCGCGACGGCGGAGGGGCGCGCGACGCTCCTCGACGTGGTACGACGCACCGCGGAGCAACTCGCGATCCCGCTCACCGTCGGGGGCGGGATCGGCTCGGTCGAGGCGATAGCCGCGGCGTTGCGCGCCGGCGCGGACAAGGTGGCGGTGAACTCCGCCGCGGTTCGAGACCCCGCCCTCCTCACGCGTGGCGCCGAACGCTTCGGCGCCCAGTGTGTGGTGGCGAGCATCGACGCGCGCTGGGAGGACGACGCATACCGTGTGGTGGTCGCGGGGGGACGCACGCCGACCGGGCTCGATGCGGTGACGTGGGCGCATCGGTGCGCGACGCTCGGCGCGGGGGAGATCCTGCTCACGAGCATCGACCGCGATGGTCGGCGCGACGGCTATGACCTCGCGCTCACGCGCGCCGTCGCCGAGGCGGTGTCGGTGCCGGTGATCGCCTCCGGGGGTGCGGGCGCGCCGGAGCACGTGGCCGAGGCGATCGTGGGCGGGGGGGCGGATGCTGCGCTCGTGGCGGGGATCCTTCACGACGGCGTGACGACGGTGCGCGCGCTCAAGGATGGGATGCGGCGCGCGATGCTCCCGGTGCGGGCGGTGGCCGCGTGAGTCAGGCCCTGCTCGAGGCGGCGAGCGACCTCGCCCGCCTGACCGGCGCGGTGGCCCTCGCGCATTATCGGACCGCACTCGCGGTGGAGACGAAGGGCGACGGCTCGCCGGTGACGGTGGCCGACCGTGACGCGGAGCGTGCGGCACGCGCGTGGCTCGCCACACACTTCCCGGATGACGGGATCCTCGGCGAGGAGTTCGGCGAGACGACCGGCACGAGCGGACGCCGGTGGATGCTCGATCCCATCGATGGGACAAAGAGCTTCGTGCGCGGCGTCCCGCTCTGGGGGACGCTCGTGGCGGTGGTCGAGGGGGAGCGGGTGCTCGCCGGGGCGGCGTACTACCCGGCCGTCGACGAGCTCGTGGCCGCCGCACCCGGTGCCGGATGCTGGTGGAACGGCCGACGGGCGTCGGTGAGTTCGATCGCGGCTCTCGAGACGGCGACGGTGCTCATCACCGACGACCGCACCTTCCCGACGGCGGCACAGACGGCAGGATGGCGCCACCTGGCCGAGACCGCGCGGATCGCGCGCGGGTGGGGTGATTGCTTTGGCTATCTCCTCGTGGCGACGGGACGCGCGGAGGTGATGGTGGACCCGATCATGAACCCGTGGGACGCCGCCTGCTTCCAACCGATCATCGAGGAGGCGGGAGGCGTCTTCACCGATCTCACGGGACGCCGGACCGCGTTCGGCGGACAGGTGATCGCCACGAACGCCGCGCTCGCCGCGGCCGCGAGGGCATCGTTCGATGTGTGACCTTGAGGCGTTGGACTTCACGAAGGGAAACGGTCTCGTCACCGTCGTGACGCAGGATCACCTGACGGGGGAGGTGCTGATGGTCGCGCACGCTGACCGCGAGGCGCTCGCGTGCACACTCGAGACCGGCGAGATGCACTATCGCTCCCGTACGCGCGGGCTCTGGCACAAAGGGGCGACGAGCGGACACATCCAGCGCGTCGTCTCACTCACCGCCGACTGCGATGGGGATGCGGTGCTCGCGCGGGTGCGGGTGGCGGGGCCGGCGTGTCACACCGGATCGACGAGTTGTTTTGAGCGGGTGGATGGTGGCGCAGCGGGGCGTGATGCGGGGCGTGATGCGGGGCGTGACGCGCGCGTTGGTGGGGCGGACGCCGTGGCCGCCGACGCGGTGGCGCGACTCGATGCCACGATCGTCGCTCGGATGGCCACACCGACGGCGCCGGGCTACACACGACGCCTCCTCGATGACCGCAACCTCCGGCTCAAGAAGCTAGGTGAGGAGGCCGGCGAGCTGATCGCCGCGTGCGCGGACGGCGACGCGGCCCGCGCCGCGGAAGAGGCGGCTGACCTGCTCTATCACGCGCTGGTGGCCCTGCGCGCCGCGGGGGGTGGCTGGGACGATGTGCGGCGCGTGCTGGATCGCCGCGCCTAGAACCCCAACAACGTGAAGCGGTTCACCTGCTGCGGATTCCCGATGTAGGTGAACCGCAGCCGCGTCATCCACTGCTGCGCCACCCGCCGCACCTCCTCCCCGGTCACCGCCTGCAACTCCGCGATGAACCGGTCTCCGGCGCGGAAGTCACCTCGATACAGTTCGGCACGCGCGAGGAAGTCGGCCTGCGCGCCAGAGGTCTCGTTGTCGAGGAAGTACTCCGTCAGGAACTGCTGGATCAGCGGCGCGAGCGCCTCGGTCTTGATCGTGTAGGTCTGCAGGTTGCGGAGCTCGTCGCGCATGATGCGCAGCGTCTCCTCCGGACGCGTGGTGGTCACGTACAGTCCACCCGAGACGAGCGCGCGATCACGCAGCCGCGCCTCGACGGCGTACGTGAGGTTCCGACGGGAGCGCACCTCGGCGAAGAGCCGACCCGAGAGGATCGCTGTGGCGACGCGCAGGGCGGGGAGATCGCTCGAGCCGGCGGGCGGCCCCGACCACCAGCCGAGGATGTAGTTGGTGGGGAGACGCTGACTCACGACGTGAAGCCCGGAGCCGCTCAGCGCGCCGGTCGCCTCGGGGAGGGTCCACCGATAATCGCCCATCGGGAGCGTCGCGAAGCTCCGGCGCACGAGTCCCTCGAGCGTGGCGCGGTCGACATCGCCGACGACCACGAGGAGGAGCCGTGAGCGCACCATCTGCTCACGCTGGAACGCGACGAGCTGCTCCCGCGTGAGCCGCGCGACAGAGGCGGCGGTCCCCACCGGGGAGAGCCCATACGGATGGCCGGCGAAGGCGACGCTGTCGGCGAGGGACTCGAGGAGCGCATCGGGATCGTCGGCGACCTGTGCGAGGCCGGCGACGCGCTGCTCGCGCACGAAGGCGACGTCGGCCTCACGGAGCGTGGGACGGAGGAGCCGGTCGGCGTAGATGCGCCACGCGGGGGCGAGCTGCGCGCGCGTGGTGCGGAGCGCGTAGACAGTGTAATCCTCGTGCGGGACGACCCCGATGGCGCTCCCGGTGCGCGCCATCGCGCGGCGAAGTGAATCGCCGGGGAACCCGACGGTGCCACGCTCGGTGATCTCGAGGAGCATCGGCTCGATTCCCGCGGTGGCGGGGGTGACGAGCCGGACGCCGCCGAGGAGATAGAGGTTGGCGACGACGAGGCCGGTGGTGGTGCGGCGATGGATGACGCGCACGCCATCGACATCGAAGCGGACGGTGCCGGTGTCGGCGGTGGGCGCGGCGGCAGAGGTGACAGCAGAGGTGGCGGCGGACGGGGGGGCAGGCCGCGGGGCCGATGGCGCCGGGGCACGTTGCGCAGCGAGCGGGAGCGCCGCGACGAGCGGGAGCAGCAGTCGGTGCGCGTTCATCGCTCGAGCTCCGCCGTGGTGAGCCCGATCGCGCTCCGCGCGCCGGTGGGGAGCATCACGCCGGTCACGCGCGGCTTCCCGAGGATGTACGTCCGTGCATACGCCTGCAGCTGTGCCGGCGTCTGCCGTGCCATCTCATCGATGTATCGGAAGTGGTAGTCGAGACTCAACACGCTCCACCAGAATCCGATGGTGTGCGCGTTCTCGGAGCCACGCTCCGCCCCGAACGCGGTGGTCACCGCGCGGTTCGCCTTCACCGCCTCGAGCTCGTCCGCGGTGAAGTACCCAGGCGTCACCGTCTCGGCGAGCGCCGAATCCAGCACGGCGAGCGCCTCGCGCAACTTCTCGGGCGCGGTCTGCCCGCTCACGGTAATCGGCCCGACATTCGCGAGGGTATAGTAGTTCACGAGCACCCCCTGCCAGAGCCCGCTCTCCACGAGGCGCCGCTGGAAGCGTGAGGTGGGCTGATTCAGGATGTCGGAGAAGACGTCAGCGGCGAAGGTAGCGGCCTCGTCGGCGCGCGCGCCGGGTCCGTGCCACTGGATCTGCACCGTGGCGGCGTTCACCGGTTCCTCGACGATCAGTGCCACGTTTCGGGCGAGCGGCTTCACCGCCGGCACCGGCGCGCGGGTGAAGGGATCCGCGCCGCGCGGCCACTCGCCGAAGACCTCCGTCGCCAGCCGCACCACGGCGCGTGGGTCCACATCTCCCGTCACGACGAGCGCGCTGTTGTTCGGGACGTAGTACAGATCGCGGATGGTCCGCATCTGTTCCGGCGTCACGTTCGAGATGACGGTGCGATCGCCGATGGTGTTCTTGCGGCTCCAGAAGTCGCCCCAGAGCAGCTGGCCGATCTGCTGGTCCAACCGGAAGAACGGGGACGATTCAGCCCGGTCGTATTCGCCGAGGACGACGACCTTCTCACGCGCGAGCTCGTCGGCGCGGAACTGCGCGCCCCGCAGCGCTGCGGAGAGGAAGCGCATCCCCCCTTCGAGCGAATCGGCGACGACGGTCAGGTAGTAGGTGACCTGCTCCTCGCGCGTGGTGGCATTGAACACGGCGCCGAGGTTCGCGGCGCGGTCCATGAAGGCATCAGGCTCGGGGTAGGCGTCGTTCGCCTTGAAGAACATATGCTCGAAGAGGTGCGCGAGGCCGGCGTACTCCGGGGGCTGCGTGAAGGCGCCGTTGCGCACGACGAGCTCGACCGTGGCGAGGGGGACGCCGCGTGCCGGCGCGACGATCACCTCGAGCCCGTTCGGGAGGAGTTGCCGGGTGGTCGACCGCTCCAACTCCGCGCGCTGCGCGCCGAGGGGAAGGAGGGCGGGGAGGAGGGCCAGGATCGCGAGGCGGAGGACGCGGCGGGCCGCGCGCCCGCGCCGTCCGAGTGGGACGGTCGGCATCCTGCCGCTGGCGAGGGCCCGCGGGGTCCGATTGATTTCGCGCATCACTATGGATTCGTCACGTTCGGGTGGGCGGCGCCTGGCGCCGCAGGAGTGTGCGGCGGCCCTGGCACCGGTGCTGGGAGCCGTGCGGCTGCGCTGCGACGAGCCCCTCGCCCCATACACCACGTTCAGGATCGGCGGTCCCGCCGACGTGATGTACGATGCCACGACGGCGGATGAACTCGCCACCGCCATCCGGGCGGCGCGGGCCGCCGACATCCCCGTCTTCGTCCTCGGCCTCGGCGCCAACATCCTCGTCGGGGACCTGGGTGTCCGCGGCCTCGTCATCCGGAACATCGCCCGTGGCGTGACCGATCTCGGCGGCGGGCGCTTCCGCGCCGAGAGCGGGGTGGTGGTCGGCGATCTCATCCGCGAGACCGTCGCAGCGGGGTGGAGCGGGCTCGAGCACTACGTCGGAATCCCGAGCACCGTCGGCGGGGCCGTCTGGCAGAACCTGCACTTCCTCTCCCCCGCCCCGGCGCGCGAGCGCACGATGTTCATCGCGGAGACGGTGGAATCGGTGGAGCTCTTGGGGTCCGATGACGGGCGTCAGGTGGTCAGCGGCGACGCGATGGGGTTCGGGTACGACATCTCGCGTCTGCACGGCGGGACGGAGATCGCGCTCGCCGTCACCTTCGCGCTCACCGCGGGTGACCCGGCAGCGATGCATCGCGTGATGCAGGAGAATCTCTCCTGGCGCGGGTCGCGGCATCCCTGGCTCGAGCATCACCCGAGTGCGGGGTCGATCTTCAAGAAGATCGAAGGGGTCGGCGCGGGCCGATTGATCGACCAGTGCGGGCTGAAGGGGTTCCGTATCGGCGGCGCGCAGATCTCGCACATCCACGCGAACATCCTCGTGAACCTTGGCGGCGCGACGGCGGCCGATGTGCGCGCGCTCATCCGTCACGCGCAACGCGCGGTGGCGGAGCGGTTCGATCAGTATCTGGAGCCGGAGATCGGGTTCATCGGGGAGTTCGGCCCAGAGACGGCGGCGTAGTCGGCGTCGCTCAGACGCGGCCGCCCACAGCGGCCGCGTCAAATCAAACGGCGCGACGCTACGGCCGCTGCCCGAACTCCAGCACCACCCGCAGCTTCCCCGCCTGCCCGATCGGGCGCGCGACCCCGACCCCGACGGCACCCCCGAACATCCGCAGCGTGAGACTCGCCGAGGCACGAGGGTCGCCGGTGACCTCGGAACCAAGCTGCGTGACGGTGGCCGCAGCGGTCGCGGTCGAGGCGCGGGTCCACCCCGCCTGCACACCGAGCGCGAGGGCGGGCGCGACGGGGGGGAACCAGAGGCGCTCGCTGACGTAGATCGGCGCGCGCCAGACCGGGAGTGAGTACGAGAGCCAGCTGCGCCAGACGGCGGCCTGATCCCCCGCGAACTGTTTGTAGCCGTAACCGGGGAGGTTCTGGTTCTGGCCGAGTTCGAAGAACTGCTGCGGCGGCGCATCCGGTGAGCTCATCCCGACGTCGAGCCGCGACGCGACGATGAACGGTCCCGGGTTCGCGCGCGCGGTGAGCCGGACCTCGGCGCGCTGATACGTCAGTTCGCCGTCGCCGCGCTCGTAGTGGAGTCGCGCACCGAGTCCGGGGCGCAGATACTCGAGCGAGATATCGGGCCGCAGGTCGAGGGTGAGCATCGTGCGACGATAGCTCCCACTCGTCGCCGCGCGGTTCGGGAGGAAGTCATCGCCGAAGAGGCCCTGATCCACACTCGGCGTGACGGCGCGATCGCGCGCGACGCCGGTCTCGATCCGCAGTTGTCCGCCGCGGCGTTCGCCGAGGAATCGGAGCCACTGCACCGTCGCGGTCTGCCGGTCCACGTAGTCGTAGGGGTCTCGCCCGAAGACGGCACCGAGGGTGGTGCCGGAGTCGAAGGGATTCCGGAAGTCGTTGGTGAGGTCGAGCGACCGCTGCAGGCGGAGACTCCACTGCAAGGCCGCGCGGCGTCGCTCAGCGACGACGCGCCCGCGCATCGTGTGCTCCCCCATCGCGTAGCCACCGGCGGCACGCAGCGTGACGCCGGGCGCCGCGTCGCGGAAACGCATCACGCCACCGATCCCGACGAAGAGCCCTTCAATGCGGTTGAAGCGGGCCACGTCACTGAACCGCTCGGTCTCGATCGTCGCGCGTGGTGGGCCGTCGGGGCGCCGGCGGTCCGGTGCGACGTCGTCGAAGTCCTCGACGCGCGTCTCCGTGGACAGCGCACCGAGGGGCCCGGTCCACGCACGGAAGGCATCGAGGGAGTCGGGGGCTTCGACGATCAGCCGGAACGGGCGCACGGACAGCGTGTCGTCCGCCGCGCCGACCGTGACGCCGGCGGGTGCCGTGGTGATGGTGCGGTCCACGACCTTCGTGACGATCCTTAAGACCGCGCGCGATTCGCCGATCATCGCCGTGGTGGCCTGCACCTCAAAGCGTTGGTAGGCTGGAAGCCAGAATGTCCCGTCGATCTCGGCGTTCACCGCCTCCACGTACGCGATCCCCTCGGGGCGTGCGGCGCGCAGAATCCCGGGCATCGGCGGGTCGGTCTGCACCACAGCGAAGGAACCACGGAGCCGGACGAGGGCACCGCGCGAGGCGTCGAGATCGAGATCGCCGACAAAGACGACGCTCCCCGCGGGGACATCGGGGCGGAGCGCGACGGTGACCCGGACGATCGGCACCTCGCGCGTGGCGGTGCGGAGGATCTGCACCGTGTCGCCGCCGCTGAAGGTGTAGTAGCGCGCGCGGTCGGTGGCGAGCGGATGCACGGCGTAGAGGGGATCGCGCCCCTGGCGTTGCTGACGGCGTCGCCCCGCCTCCGTGGTGTCGCGGCCGAAGAGGAGGGCGAGGCGATTCCCGTAGAGCGACGGGATGATCCATCCGGAGCGGAAGAAGCCGATGGTCGCGACGTTTGCGCCGAGCGCCTGCGTGCGGTACCCGATGATCCGCTGCGCGTAGGCGCCGGTGCGATCCCAAGTGAGTTCGCTCGCCACCTGCTCGAGCGAGACCGCCATCTCCATCCCCTCGGCGCGGCGGTTCCCGATGGAGATCTCACTCTCGAGGCGCGCGCGGTAGCCGCCGAGGGTGGGCGGGACACGACGGTTGAGCTCGGCGGCGGCCTCGACGAGGACGTGGACGCTACTAGGTTCCTGCGCCCCGGCCGGCGTGAGCGCCAACGCCAGGGTCAGTGCGATGAGGAGTAGATACCATCGGGACAGGAGAGGCGACGCCATAGACTCCGGGAATCCTACCCTGCCGCGCTTGCTTGTGAGACCCGGGTTTCGCGAGGATTCCGTCCGACCGCTCCCCACCCGCCCCGATGCGCCGCGACTACACCTTCATCGCCGATACCGACTCCCTCGACGCGTTCCGCCGCCTCCGCCGCGGCTGGGCGGGGTGGGCGGTGGTGGACGGCGAGTTCCACGTCCGGCTGCGCGAGGGAGGGACGGTCCGGGCGCACCTCGACCGGACCGAGGCGGAGCCGGGGTTCGAGATCAGCTGTCTCGTCGCCGATTGGTGGCCCGAGGTGGAGACCCTCCCGGCGCGTGATTCCGACTTCACCTCCGATGCGAACGAGGTGCTGGTCTTCCGTGGCGTCACCTGGCTCGAAGGGCGCCCCGACCTCGGCCCCGACCACACGATCCAGTACAGCGCGATCCCGGGGTACGAGGTGCCCGAGACGGCACGCGCCAAGTGCGATTTCACCGACGCGATGGCGATCGTCGCTGGGGAGCAAGCGCTGGTGGTGCGGCAGGCGCTGAAGCCGGGCCACCTCGAGGTGGTGGAAGCGGCCGACGAGGTGGCGCGCTTCTTAGAGCTGCGCGGCGTGCGCTGAGTCGGACCGGCCGCGCGCATCGAGACGCGCGTGGTCCGTGAGGTGCTACGCCGGTCCGGTGGGTGTGTCGCGATCGCGCCCGCGGTCGGCCACCCAGCTCCACACCCCGCCCCCGAGCAGGGTCAGCACGATGAGGGCGAGCAGGTATCCATTCGCGTGCGCGCCGAACCAGGTCTGCACACGCTCGCCCAAGAGCATCTTCACGCCGACGAGTGTGAGCACGATCGCGAGCGAGACCTTGAGGTGACGGAAGCGCGCGATGAGCCCCGCCAGCCCGAAGTAGAGCGAGCGGAGGCAGAGGATCGCGAAGACGTTCGAGGTGAAGACGAGGAACGGGTCCGCGGTGATCGCGAAGATCGCCGGGATGCTGTCGACAGCGAAGATCAAGTCCGTCGTCTCGACGAGGACGAGCGCGACGGCGAGCGGGGTGAGCACGGTACGCCCGTCGAGCGTCACGCGGAAGCGCTCGCCGTGGAACTGGTCCGTGACGGGAAAGTGTCGGCGTAGCCAGCGCGTGACCCAACTCTCGACCTGCGCCTCCGCCGCCGCCTCATCGGCGACGAGCATCCGGAGGCCGGTGATCACGAGGAAGGCGCCAAAGACGAGGAGCACCCAGTGGTACAGCGCCACGAGCTGCGCCCCGATCCCGATCATCAGGCCGCGCATCGCGAGGGCGCCGAGGATCCCCCAGAAGAGGACGCGGTGCTGGTACATCAACGGCACCTTGAGGTGCTCGAAGATCAGCGCGATGACGAAGACGTTGTCCATCGAGAGGCTGAGCTCCACCACGTAGCCCGTGAGGAACTTCAGCATCGCGGTCCGGCCGTCATTGAGGACGCCATCGATGGCATCGACGTGCGCACCGAGGCCGAACCAGTGGGCGTCGTAGCCGATGCGCAGTGCGACCGCGAAGAGGCCGGCGAGGACGACGGTCCCGGCGGTGAAGAGCAGCGCCTCACGCAGCGTCGGCGCGTGCGACTGCTTGTTGAAGACGCCGAGGTCGAGCGCGAGGATCACGCCGACGAGGAGGAGGAAGCTCACCCAGACCCAGATCACGTGCCACGCTCCGCCGCGACCCACGCGGTCCAGTCCGACTCGGCGACGCCGAGGGTGAGTTTCCCGCCCCACCGGGTGAGGGGCTGCGCGAGGAGCAGCGGCTCCTCGGTGAGCAGGGTGAGCCACCGCTCGTCGGAGAGGCGCGAGGCGCCGAGTCCGAGGTCCTGGTAGCGCTTGCTCGTCTTATCGATGAGGGCGGTGAGCCCGAACTTCTGCACGAAGCGCTGGAGCTCGCCCTTGCTCGCGGCGCGCTCCTTGAGGTCGACGAAGTGCACCTTCACGCGCCGCTCGCTCCAAAAACGGAGGGCGCGGCGGGTATCCTGACTCTTCTGGGTGCCGAAGATCTGGACTTCCACGGGAAGCTGAGGGCTGGATGCGGGAAGCTGGAAGGGAACGGCGAGAACGCGCAGCGTCCACGCACCGTTAGAATCTATTGCGTCTATGTCTCCGCATCCCGCGTTCCATCCCGCGTGGTGGCTTCCGGGCCCACACCTCCCCACGGTGTGGGGGAAGCTCGCGCGGCGCCTCCCGCCGGCGCACACGCGGATCGAACACTGGGAGATGCCCGACGGCGCGTCGGTCTCCGTCGCACGGCTCGATGGGCAGACCCCCGACGCGCCGGTGCTCACCGTCTTCCACGGGCTCGAGGGGACGGTCCGATCGAACTACGCGCAGGGGCTGATGCATCAAGCCCGCGCGCGCGGATGGGGGGCGGCGCTCCTCATCTTCCGCACCTGCGACGGACGGATCCCCGAGCGGCCGCGGCTCTACCACTCCGGCGAGACGCAGGACGCCGACGCCTTCTTCCGCCGACTCATCGCCGAACGCCCAGGCCGACCGATCGTCGCCACCGGGATCTCCCTCGGCGCGAATGTCCTCTGCAAATGGCTCGGCGAGCAGGGGGCGCAGGTGCCCGCGGAGATTCATCGCGCGGCCGCGATCTCCACGCCCTTCGACCTCGGCGCGGGGAGCCGGCATCTGGAACGTGGTTTCTCGCAGGTGTATGTGTGGCACTTCGTGCGGACGCTGCGGCGAAAGGCAGCGGAGACACTGGCACGACATCCCTCGCTCCCAGTGGATGCCGCGCGCGTGGCCGCCGCGCGGAGCTTCTGGGCGTTCGACGATGCCTTCACCGGCCCTGCGCACGGTTTCGCCGGCGCCGATGACTACTACGCACGCTCGAGCTCGCTCGGCTTCCTCGGCGCGATCCGCGTCCCGACGCTGCTGTTCAGTGCTGTGGACGATCCCTTCCTCCCGGCACCGGTGCTCGATCACGTGCGGGCGGTGGCGCGAGAGAATCCGCACCTGCACCCGGACTTCACTCCGCGGGGCGGGCACGTGGGGTGGGTGAGCGGCGCGCCCTGGCGGCCGGAGTACTATATGGAAGGCCGTATCGCCCATTGGCTGGACCAACTTCCCTGAGCCAACTTCGCTGAGGCATCCGATGCGCATCCCCACGACCGGTCTCGTCATCCTCGCGCTCTCGGGCGCGCTCCTCGCCGCCCACACGGCCACCTCGGCGGCCGACGCGGCGGTGGTCACGGCGCCTGCGGATGCGAAGGCACAGCCCAGCCGCACCATCGCCGCCGGCGCCGACGCCGCTGCCGCGCGCATCCAGAACTCCCCGCGCCACGCCGAGTGGGCGATGATCCCGACCACGGCGGGGAGCCGCGATTCAATCGCCGCATGGGTCGTGTATCCCGAGGTGAATCGGAATGCCCCGGTCGTGGTGGTGATCCACGAGATCTTCGGGCTCTCCACCTGGGTGCGTGCGGTAGCGGACCAGCTGGCGGCGGAGGGGTACATCGCGATCGCGCCGGATCTGCTCTCGATGGAGCGCGGGGGCGCCACGACCGATTCGCTCGCGTACGATCAGGCGCGCACCCTCATCCGCAACGTCACGCCCGAGAAGATGAACGCGATGGTGCGGGCGGTGGCGACCTACGGGATGTCGCTGCCGGCGGCGACGCGTCGCTACGGCGTGGTCGGGTACTGTTGGGGCGGGACGGCGTCATTCAATCACGCGGTCTTCGGTGCGCCGGAGCTCGGCGGCGCGGTGGTCTACTATGGGTCCTCGCCGGCGGCGGCCGAGATCGCCAAGGTGAAGATCCCGGTGCTCGGGCTGTATGGCGGGAACGACCAGCGTGTGAACGCGACGATCCCGGTGGCCGATTCCACGATGCGCGCGATCGGCGGGCGTTTCACCAGCAAGGTGTACGAGGGCGCGGGGCACGGCTTCCTGCGGGCGCAGGAACAGCCGGCGAATCTCACCGCGTCACAGCAGGCGTGGCCGGAGACGATCGCGTTCTTCCGTGAGGTGCTGTGGGGCGGGGCGGCCCGACGGGCGCCGCGGTGAAAATCGTCCGGGCCAGGTCCGTCCTCGCCGTGCAGGACCTCGAACGGTCCGCGCGATTCTACATCTCGACGCTTGGCTTCACCGAGGACGACATCCGTTCACCGGGATGGCGCTTCCTCTCCCGGGACGGGTTCCATCTGATGCTGGGCGAGTGTCGCGAGGAGATGGCCGCCGAGGAGACCGGGAACCATTCGTGGTTCGTGCATCTCCTCGTGGAAGGCGTCGATCGATACTTCGACGAGATCCGCGCGCGCGGTGCGGAGATCCTCTCCCCGCCGGGGAACCGGGACTATGGGCTCCGAGAGTTCGTGATCCGCACGCCGGATGGTCATCGGATCGTCGTGGGTGAGCCGCTCTGACGTAATCGACGGGTGCGACACCCGTCATCGCGCGTCAGTCGGCCCGTTCCGCCGTCGCCCAGAGCGCGAGCCACGTCGGCCAGTTCCCGCTCAGCTCGAAGAAGTCATCGAAGTAGACCAACCCCTCCTCCTCGAGCGCCGCCACCAGCTCCTGGAGCGCCGCCTCGTCGTAGATCGGTCCGACGGCGATGAGATCCCCCTCCACGCGGAACTCATCCGCAGTGAGGGTGAGCCACCGGTCGATGGCGGCACGGGTGAGCTGGGCGGCCTCGAACGCCTGACGGCGGATGAGGAGGGTGGGGGCGGTGAAGGGGACCTTGAGCGGCATCGGTGGAAGTTACCGTGGTGATGATCGATCAGCGCCCGCCGCGTGGCGTCGCCCCGTACGATACGACGCGACGGGCGCGCATATCGTACACATCGCCCGCGTTGAGCACGAACCACGACTTCTCCCACGGCTGTACCGCGCGGGTGTTGTCGTGCACGGCGACCTTCCAGCGGCCGATCACCTCGAAGCGGTCGCCGTTCACCACAATCGCCGTCCCCTCCGACAGGCCGATCCCCAGCAGATCAGGGAATCGCCGGATGACCGGGACGAGATCATCCCACCGATTACGCGCGTCGATGTGCTGGTCGATCGCGGAGCGCCGGAGGAATCCCAGCGCCTCTTGATGGTTGGGCTCGTCGGTCATCATGACCTCCGATCCGCTCGTCGCACCGCGCACGAGGTACGCCCCCTGGATGGTCGCACCGGCCGAGGTACCACCGATGACGCCCCCTCGGTCAAGGACGGCCCGAAACGCGGCGTGGGTGCGGGTGTTCGCGTAGGAATCGACGAGGTTCCACTGCCGACCCCCGACGAACCAGACGCCATCGGCGTCGGCGAGCGGCGCGGCGAACGCCTCGGTGTCCGCGACCTTGGGGTCGTGTGTGTGCAACATCCGCACGTTCGTCAGGCCGAGTGCCTTGAACGGCGCGATGACCTCGGCTTCGTCGTAGCGGACCAATGACCCGTCCGGCCGGCGATTCCCGCCGGCGGTCGGCACGATGACGAACCGCTTGGTCGGCCCACCCGCCAGCTCGACCCACTTCTCGAGGATGCCGGTGCCCGGGAGCGTCCCGCCGCCGGCGATGACGAGGCTGCCGCGCGGCGGTCCGTATTCGGGTCCGTTTGCCGGTATGACCGCCGGTGCGCCCGCCGGCGATTGGGCGGCGGCAGCGCGCGGGGGGGCAAATGCGACGAGGATGCCGATGAGGCCGAACACCAGTCGCGGACAGTTCAAAGGCATGATGGTCATCATGCTGTTCATAACGATACCCAGAATCATGGATATCATACTAGTCTCCGGAATAAGGAAACCCCGTGATTTCTACGTCATAATGTAAAAATCACGGGGTATTCAGTTTTACTACTACAGTTATTTATACTATTTATTGGCTACCAACACTCGAATATCAACTTCCTCACGGGTTTTCCCTTTACGCATCTCATCATAATATATGATAGTTGACCTAGAAGTAGAATGACGATAGATCCCATATTTCATTACTGCCCCTCTTCTACTAGGGGTGAGAGTATAGCCATCATATCTTCCTTTGAATAGCCCATTCACCCATACTTCTGTGAAACCTTTACTAGAGGAGGTGAATTTAATATGAAGAACAATGTCATGCCATTTTCCAGTAAATTCACTATCTTCTAGTAGAATAATATTTCCAGTTGATGAATCATTACAATTCCAAGGATTCCTGTTTCTATTGAAATCGAATACCATACAGAATGCCATTCCACTGCGTTTCATGAACATCCACAACGGCTCATATCCTCCTCCTGAGGAAGCGGGGGGCATCATTATCTGTCCAAAAAAGGCCCAAGGCTGAAAAGATTCTTGTGGAACATAGAAAGACCAAGCATACCAATATTCATCTCCCTCACGAGCTAACCCAGTGTCTCCTTCTCCGAATTCCTTTCGTTCATATACAGGTGTTCTGAAACAATCATTTTCATGACATTCACCCTGTGACACTTCAAATCTTTCAGATTTCCAACCATAACGAAAAGCGGTGGTGTCTTGTGTTGTTGTGAAATGTACATTGGTATTGAAATCAAATCCCTGAGGTCCTAACTCCTTCCATGAGGTGTCTTTAACTGCCGCCTTAGGATAATTAACAATGATAACGATAGGCTTGTTGGGAACAGTGGGTGCCCCCGGAGTTTGCACAGGATAGGTTGGCAAATCATCAGATGAGCATCCAAGCATGGACACAATAAGGAACAACCAAAAATTGCGCATTATTTCTCCTTGTTGAGGATACTTAAATATACACAATTTTTGGTTGATTGTCAAGTTCATCTAACTGCTTGATTAACAATAACTTACAAGCACTTCTTTCAGACGGTCTGCAGCCACAGAAGCAGCAAAGGCATTGGGTTTGATTTGAGGTGTCATTTGACACACCCCCTTGATGTAACCTATGGCTTGCTGAACCACAGTATAGCTGGCATGCTCCTCATCAGGATTGATGTCCAAGTGAATTTCCACATGACGATCCACCAGCACCTCGGCCAACTTCAAATACAATTCAGACACCTTGTACACCTCGGTCATCAGACGAACCACAGGACGGTCTTGGCGTTGGTCAAAATCCTGTTCTGTGATGACTTCACCAAATATCTTACACCCATGGCATCCATCCAAATGCACCACAACTGCCAATGTGTAATCTGCCATCCAACGTCCATTCTTCATGTAACGTTCTGAATCGGCACCTAGATACACCTTGGTCTCTGGGCTTTGTTCACGGATGTACTCCATCACCTTGTCATAATCAAGTGGTTTCTTCATGTTATCTCCTAAAAATATGGCGGGCCCACTAGGACTCGAACCTAGAATGGCGGTTTTGGAGACCGCTGTGTTACCAATTACACCATGAACCCAAGGGCGAGGCCGGATTCGAACCGGCGGCTGTAGAGTTTTGCAGACTCTTGCATTGGGCCACTCTGCCACCCGCCCACAACACTATCTATATTGCTGTTCTCGGATGGCTTTCTCAATGTTACCACTTTCCAATCCAATTTCTTCCGTCTTTGGATTGCCCCAGATGGCAAACATCAGAAACACCACCACGATGAACAGAAAGGCCCAACCAGATAGGTCTCCGCGCTCATTTCTTTCCATACATCCTCCATGTGAAGTCGGGGAGACAGGACTCGAACCTGCGACATCCTGCTCCCAAAGCAGGCACTCTACCAACTGAGCTACTCCCCGATGCTGGTAATATAATCAACTATGGTGTGTTTGTCAAGCACGCGCCTGAAAGGAGTCGAACCTATAACCTTCTGATCCGTAGTCAGATGCTCTATCCAGTTGAGCTACAAGCGCTTAACTAAAATACATTCTGCTGCTTCTTTTCCTAATCCATATCTGCAACCTTTCAATTGCACCAACATGGTATTATTATTTTTGTGCAGGGGACAAACTTCACACCCTTGCACGAAACCCATGGCTGCTAATTTGGCTTGGTATTCTGAGCCTTCTTCAACTTCTATAATTTCTACTTTTTCATCAACTTTAGTTTCAGAGAGTTTCATAGGCACCTCTAAAGCTGACAACCAGGATTGAACTGGTGACCTCATCCTTACCAAGGATGCGCTCTACCGACTGAGCTATGTCAGCAGGGGTGATAGACGGGATTCGAACCCGCGACCCTCGGAACCACAATCCGATGCTCTAACCAGCTGAGCTACTATCACCATGGAGTCCTTGAAGGGACTTGAACCCATAACCCGCTCCTTAGGACGGAGCCGCTCTATCCAGTTGAGCTACAAGGACACGGACAGAGAGGGATTCGAACCCTCGGTACAGGTTTTAGCCC
>VHBO01000022.1 GCA_016871895.1 Gemmatimonadota bacterium | reverse complement strand
CGAGCGGCAGGGCCACACCACCATCTCGAGCGGCGAACTCGCCCGCTCGGGCGGGACCACGTCGGCGCAGGTCCGCAAGGACCTCTCCTTCTTCGGCTCGTTCGGCAAGCGTGGCCTCGGCTACGCCGTCTCCGACCTCATCGCCTCCCTCCGCCACATCCTCGGCCTCGAGGCGCGGTGGCCCGTCGTGATCGTCGGCGCCGGCAAGATCGGTGCCGCGCTCGCCCAGTACCGCGGCTTCGGCACCCACGGCTTCGACGTCGTCGGCGTCTATGACACCGACCCCGCCCGGGTCGGCGAGCCGCTTAACGGCGTCCGGGTGCGCCCCGACGCCCAGCTGGAGGCGGACATCGCCGCGCTCCATCCGCGGATCGCGGTCCTCTGCGTGCCCGGCGAGGCGGCGCAGTCGGTCCTTGACCGCGTCATCGCCGCGGGCATCCGCGCTGTGCTCAACTTCGCCCCCGCCGCCCTCGTCGCCCCCGCGGGCGTCTCCGTACGGACGGTGAATATGGCCACGGAGCTCGAGGTCCTCGCCTTCGCCCTGACCAACCCGGGGAGCTGAGCGGCGCGACGAGCGCGGCCGGTCAGCGTCCGCTCAGCGGGCGCGCAACAACCGCGCGAAATCCTCAGGGGCGAGCGTCTCGGGGCGTCGATCCGGGGTGAGCTCGGACCGCGCGAGGACCGCCTCGGCGGCCTCGGCATCGAGGGACCAGATAGTGCGCACCACGCGGCGGAGCTGCTTCCGGCGGAGACCGAAGGCCGCCTGGACGAACGTGCGGAAGTCGGCCTCCTCTGCCTCCGAGATCACGGGGTCGGTGCGTGGCACCACCTCGAGCACAGCGGACTCGACCTGAGGCGGCGGCGTAAAGGCGCCCGCCGGGACCCGGAAGAGACTCCGCACCGTCGCGAGGGCCTGGAGGTTCACGGAGAGGGCCCCGTACGCGTCACTGCCCGGCGCGGCCGCCGCGCGATCCGCGACTTCCCGCTGCACGAGGTACACGGCGCGCTGGGCCCGCGGCCGCCGCAGCGCGTGGAAGAGGATCGGGGTCGTGATGTTGTACGGCACGTTCCCCGCGAGGAGATAGCCGTCCGACGCGGTCGCCCCTGCTGCGGTCGCGAGCGCGCCGAGGTCCTGCGCGAGGAAATCGCCCTCGACCAACGTGAAGCGCGGGTCCTCGCCCCACCGCGCCTGGAGCACCGGGATGAGCTCGCGGTCGAGCTCGATCGCCACCACGTGGCCGGCGCGCGCCAGCAGCGCCTCCGTCAGGGCGCCGCGCCCTGGACCGATCTCGACGACCGTATCCGCCGGCGTGATCGCGAGCGCGTCCGCGATCCGCGCGAGGAGGCGCGGGTCAGTGAGGAAGTGTTGCCCGAGTCGCTTCTTCGGGCGCGGGAGCGCGCTCACGCGCTGCGCAGGACGACGACGGCCTGGTCGTCGTGCGGTCGCACCCGACCGAGATGACCGGATACCTGGGCGAAGACGCCATCAACGATGCGGGACGGGATCTCGCGGCGCCGAGCGACGAGGACATCGAGCACCGCCGCCTCGCCGAGGGCACGCCCCTGCGCGTCGCGCGCGTCGCTCACACCATCAGTGAAGATCGTGAGCAGATCCTCCGCGGGGTCCCATCGACTCGACGCGACGCTGAGCGGCTCGGTCCCGAGCCCGAGGGCGGGATCGGTGGCGGCGAGCCGTTCCGTGCGCCCATCACCGCGGATCACGAAGGCGTGCGGGTGGCCCGTGTTGGTCCAGCGCACGACCCCGCCGCGATGATCGACGATCACATAACAGAGTGAGAGGAACATCTCGGTGTCGGCGAGTTCATCGCCGACGGTGGCGAGGATCGCCTCGACCGTCCGCGCGGGATCGTCGCTCCCGCGCGCGTGGATCGCCGCGGCGCTCATCACCAGCGCCATCACGAGCGCGGCGCGGTACCCGTGCCCGGAAACATCGCCGAGGAGCACGCCGGTGGACCCGCCGTCGAGCCGGAAGAGGTGGTAGAAGTCACCGCCGACGCCCTCCGCCGCCTCCACCCGCGCGGCGCAACGTGCCTCGGGCGCGACCGACGTGCCCTTCGGGAGGAGTCGCTGCTGCAGGTCGGTGGCGAGCCGCATCTCCGAGGCCAACCGCTCCTGTTCGAGCGACTGCCGCACGAGCACGCCATTCTGGATCGCCGAGCCGATCTGCGAGCCGATCGCCGCGATAAATTTTTCGTCGCCGGCGGTGAATGGGAGCCCACCGCGGCGACCCGAAAGGCAGATGACGCCGACCGGGAGCCCACCCTCCGGCGTCGTCCACAGGATGGGGACGGCGAGTAGCGCTCCGTCGCGGAACGGGACTTCGAACTCGCTCACGAGGACGCCGGCATCGACGAGCAGTGCGTGCCGGGTGCGGTACACGCGCGCAAGCACACTCACCGGATGATCGACGGGGATCGTGCGCGGCTCCGCGCCGCGCGGCACGCGGAGCGACGTCACCGGCACCAGGAGCCCCGACGCAGGATCGTGACGCACGAGGGCGCCGTACGCCGCCCCGACCGTCTCAGCGACCTCGAGCAGGATTCGCCGAGCCGCCGCCTCGAAGGTCACAGTGCGACTGAGGATCTCGCTGATGGAGTAGAGCAGCGTGATCTCCTCGTATCGCTCCGCGATCTCGTCGGCGGCACGACGCGACTCCCACTGCGCCTGCAGCACCTCCGCGAGCGCCGGGGCGAGCACCGCGAGCCACCGGCGCGTCTCGGATTCGTCGCGCACCGGCCCGAGACCCAACCAGGCAGGGGACCGCCCGGGGAGCCGCGCGACGAGCTGTCGCCCGACGGCCACCTCCCGCAGCACCGCGGTCCCATCCGCGGGCACCGCCATCGCATCGGGTGGGGTGACGTCACCGCCGGTGGTCGCGACGACCTCGATGCCGCGATCGGGACGCCACTGCCGCCAGAGGACCGCCGGCGTGCCGAACCCCGTCGTGAAGGCGTCGAGGATGCGCGCGAGATCGCTGGAGGCCACCGCTCAGCGCCGATGCAGGGTGAGCCGCACGATCGTCCGCACCCCACGCTCGCAGCGCACCTCGTCCATCAGCGCGCGCATCAGGAAGAGACCGCGACCGTCCTCGCGCGCCAGCGCGTCGGGAGCCGTCGGGTCACCGGTGCACCCGTCGAGGTCGAACCCCGTGCCCTCGTCCTCGACCTCGACGACGAGGCGCGTGGCATCGACGACGGCACGCACCCGGACCTCTTTGGCGCGGTCGTCGCCGTTGCCACGCAGCATCGCGTTCGAGATCGCCTCGGTCAGCGCGACCGGGACGTTCAGCGCGAGCTGTCGCCCGGTGAAGGCGTGCTGTCGGCACCGCTGCACCACCTCAGAGACGATGCCCTCGATCCGCCCCACATCGCTCGGGACGCGCAACTCGAGCGCCGCGGGTAGGGTCACGAACTAGAAGCCCTCGAGGGCCCGCTCGCGCGAGGCGGTGATCTGGAAGAGCGCGTCGAGCTTCGTGAGCTCGAAGAGGGTGAGCAGGTCGTCGCTCAGCGCGGCGAGGCGCAGGTCACCGCCGAGCTCTCGGAGGCGCTTGGCCAGAGAGACGAGCACGCCGAGCCCCGAGCTGTCGATGTACGCGGTCCCGGCGAAGTCGACCACGACCTTCCGCACGCCCCCCTCGACGCGGTCGAGGACCGTCTGCTTGAGCTCCTGCCGATTGCCGACGATGAGCGGGCCGTCGACGGCGATCACGAGGACATCACCCTGCATCTCGACCTGCAGACTCATCGGGACGGCGCTCCGGGGGTCAGGAAGGGGAGGAACCCGCGAACTTCGCGCGCAGCGCCCGCGCCACCGCGGGGTGGACGAGGGCGTCGATGTCGCCGCCGAAGCGGGCGACCTCGCGCACCAGCGACGAACTCACGTAACTCACCTGCACCGAGGGCACCATGAACATCGTCTCGAGCCCCGGCGAGAGATGACGATTCATCAGGGCCATCTGGTACTCGTACTCGAAGTCGGCGACGGCCCGGAGGCCGCGGAGCACCACGGAGACGCCGATCTCCTTCGCGAAATCGACGACGAGGCCGCGGAAGGCCCGCACCTCGACCCGCGGATCGTCCTCGACCGCGGCCCGGATCAGCGTCATCCGTTCCTCGGCGGAGAAGAGCGGCTGCTTCGCGACGTTCACCGCCACGCCGACGACGAGGCGGTCGACGAAACTGAGCGACCTCCGGATCAGGTCGGCGTGGCCGTTCGTGATCGGGTCGAAGCTGCCGGCATAGAGCGCGACTTTTGGCATCTCAGGATCCGGTGCGGTACAGGGTGATCGCCGTCTCGCCGTAGACGCGCCGGTCCGCCGTGGCCGGTCCCGCCGGCGTCGGCAGCGTCAGCACCGCCTCGTGCTCGACCCCAAAGATCGCCGCGAACGGCGCCGCGAGCCAGCGCTCCGCGAGCGCGAGGGCGATCCCCTGCCCGTACGGCGGGTCGGCGAAAGCGACCGTCCGGGCGATGCGCGCCGGTCCGGCGGCGTCGCCGTCGACGCCGCGCGCATCGGGAGATCCATCGCCCTGCCCCTCGACGACGAACCGCACCGCCTCGGCCTTGACGACCGTCGCCGCCGCCTCGGCGCCGAGTGCACGGACATTCTCGCGCAACGTGGACAGCACGCGCGGATCCCGCTCGACGAAGGTCGTGTGCGCCGCACCGCGGGAGAGGGCCTCGAGCCCGAGCGCCCCCGAGCCAGCGCAGAGGTCGAGCACCAGGGCTCCCTCAAGGGCCGGCTGCACGATGCTCATCCACGCCTCGCGCACCCGGTCGGCGGTCGGACGGACGTGACCCGCGGTCGGGACGCGGATGCGCCGGCCGCGCCACGCCCCCGCGACGATCCGCAGCTCAGCCATCGGTCGAGCCCGCGGGGCGGAGATCCTGGACCACCGCCTGCAGCACCTCAGCGCCGCGGAATCGGTTGAGGTCGAGCTTGTACGCGAGATCGAGCGTCGCCCCCGCCCGCACGAGCGAGGATCGCGCGCCGAGCCCCCACGCGATTGCCTCGAGCGGCTCCCCCACCCGCTCCACGGCGAACTTCACCCCGTCGGTCCCCACGCGACGCGGGGATCCGACCACCGTCACACCCCGCGAGACGAGCACCGGCCCCGGGTTCCCCACGCCGAAGGGTTCGAGATGCCGGAAGGCGCGCTCGAGCCGCGCATCGGCGGCCGCGAGCGGGACCTCGAGGTCGGTGCGGAGGCGCGGGACGAGATCGTCGGCGGTCTGCCGTGCGCGTGCGACCGCGTTGAACCGCTCGGCGAACGCGGGGATACGATCGGGCGCGATCGTGAGCCCCGCCGCCGCGCGATGCCCGCCGTGCTTGACGAGCAGGTCGCCGCATTCGGCGAGCGCCGCGTGCAGATCGAGCGCCCCATTCGAGCGCCCCGAGCCCTTCCCGACGCCCTCCGTCACCGCAATCAGCATCGCGGGGCGCCCGGTGGCCTCGACGACGCGCGAGGCCACGATCCCGATGACGCCGGCGTGCCAACGATCCGAATGCAGGACGAGCCCCCACTCGCGATCGAGGTCACGGCGACCGACGTCGGCGAGCACCTCGTCCAGGATCGCGCGGTCCATCGCCTGCCGCTCCTGATTGAGTTCCTCGCACTCGCGCGCGATCGCGTTCGCGGTCGCCTCGTCCTCGGCGAGGAGGAGCTCGACGCCGCGGATCGCCTGCCGGAGGCGACCGAGCGCGTTGAGACGCGGCGCGAGCGTGAAGCCGACGCGCCCCGCGGTCAGGGCGGTGGCGTCGAGCCGGGCTGCCCGGATCAGCGCGCGGAGCCCAACAAGCGTGCTCTGCGCCATCCGCTGGAGCCCGTGCCGCACGAGGATCCGATTCTCACCGCGGAGCGGTGCGATGTCCGCGATCGTGGCGAGGGCGACGAGGTCGAGGAGTGCATGCACCATTCCCTCGTCGCCGTCGAGCCGGCGACAGACCGCCAGACCGAGCTTGTAGGCGACGCCGACGGCGGCGAGGTCCTTGTCCGCCGAGGGGCAGTCCGCCCGCCGGGGATTCACCAGGGCGAACGCCGCCGGGAGCGACGGTCCCGGGAGGTGGTGGTCCGAGATGATGAGGTCGATCCCCGCCGCGCGGAGCGCATCGGCTGGGGCGACGGCGGTGGTGCCGCAATCACAGGTGAGCACGACGCGCGCGCCGACCTCGAGGGCCCGGGCGACTCCCGCGGGCCCGAGGTCGTAGCCGTCGCGCAACCGATCGGGGATGAAGGGGACGACATCGCCGCCGAGCCGGCGCAGCACCCGAGTGATCAGCGTGGTGGAGCAGATGCCGTCGACGTCGTAGTCGCCGTGCACGAGGATCCGCTCACCCGCGCGCACCGCGGCCGCGAGGCGATCAGCGGCAGGGCCGAGGTCCGCGATGGTCTCCGGCGCTTCGATGTCCGCGAGGATCGGGCGGAGGAAGCGCTTCACGGCACCGAGCTCGGTGAGCCCACGCGCGGCGAGCAGCGCGCAGACCTCGCGCGGGACCGCCGCCTTCCCCGACTGGTCCGCCGCGGGCCGCAGGGCGTCAGCGAGAGCGTCCGTGACCCCGTCGGGTGCGACGGGCGGCGGCAGCCACCGCGCCGCCGGACGGGTCCGACTCACCCCGCGTGGTACATCAGGACGCCACACGCCTCGCAGAGCTCGATCACGGTGCCCGTCGACATCACGTGCCGCCGCTGCATCGGGATCGCCGTGTCGCAGGCGCCGCACGCCATCGCGTTCAACGGCACGAGGACGTGCACGCGCCGCTTGTTGCGGATCCGGTCGTAGCGCTGCCGGAGCGCGGCGGGGACACCCTCGGCGGTCGCCGCGCGCTTCGCCTGCGCCGTCGCGAGCTCCCCCTCGATGGCGGCCTGCTCGCCGGCCACCTCGGCGCGGGCCGTCGCCTGCTCCGCTTCGCACGCCGTCAGCTCCGCCTCGGAGGCGCGCAGCGCGGCACGCTGCTCCTCGAGCTTACGGGTCAGCGCCAACAGGTCGCTCTCCTCGCCCGCGACGATCGCCTTCGCCTGTTCCATCTGCGCCGCAGCGGCCGTGGCCTGCCGCATCGTCTTGACGGCGTCGAGCTGCGCCTGGTTCCGCGAGATGAGCTCACGATGCTCCGCGATCTTGTCGCGGAGGAAGGCCTGCTTCTTCTCCTCCGCCGCGACCGTCGAGCCCTGCCGCGCGATCACATCCGCGATCCGCTGCCGCTTCGCATCCAGTTCCCGGATCCGGGGCTCGAGGGCCGCGAGCCGGCTCTCGAGCTCGTGGATCGCGAGGTCATCGTGCTGGAGCGCGAGCAGGGATTGGATGTCGGACATATCGGGATCGGAGGGCGGTCAGCGAACGCCGCGGCGACGCCGCGGACCGAGGAACATTCGCCAAACCGGAGACGCCTGTCTACGGCGCGCCCCATCAGCGACGACGGACGCTCCCCCACGACGGCACGCCGAGCGCGCGTTTCTCCTCCGCCAGTCGCTTGATTCGCAGCGTCAGCGCGTCCTTCTCCCCGCCGTCGGCGAGGGGGAGGAGCTGCTCGAGTGCCCGGACCCGGGCGTCGAGCGCCCGCCCGCGGAGCTTTCGCACCGCCCCGTCCACGGTGGCCCGCGCGTCAACCACCGCCGCCGGCTCGCCACGGAACTCCTCGTAGACACGCACCGCGCTCGCCGGGAGCCGCTCCGCCAGCGCCTCGGGCGCCGCCTCTGGGCCTAGGTCGAGCAACGCCAGATAGAGCGCGCGGTACACCTCGTCGCGGAAGGCGGCCCCGGGGTCCGGTCCGTCCTCCCACGCCGGTATCGCCCCGCCCTCTCCCTCCGCGGCCGCCGCTGCCTCCTCGAGCTTCCCGACCTCCTCGATGATCCGGTCCATCCAGACGGGCTGCGTGAGCGCCACGCGCAGGAGATCGGCCTCGGCGCTCGCCTGCTCTACCGGCGATCGATACGGGCCGGAGGACCGCGATGACGCCGTGGGCGGCGCGCCCGGCCCCGTCGCCGCGGCGGCATCGCGTCCCCGCGCCTCGGCACCGGATGACGGACGCACCGAGGAGCTCCGACGCACCGTATGCAACTCCGCCAGCAGCACCTCCCGCGCGATCCCCGCCGCCTCCGCCGCGCGAGCGAGGTAGAGGTCGCGCGTCACCGGGTCGCTCGCGGCCCGGATCGTCGGGAGGAGGCGGTCCAAGGCGCGCCGTTTGCGCTGGAGATCGGCGAACCAGCCCGCCCGCTCGAGCAACTGCACCTTCCGGTCGAAGACGTCCATCGCCCCGGTAATCACCGCGGCGACGGCGGCCGACCCCTGCGTCCGCGCGAAGGTGTCGGGATCCTCACCCTCGGGCAGCGTCGCCACCCGGACCACGAACCCCTTGGCCAACAGCACGTCGGCGGCGCGGAAGGTCGCCTTCTGTCCCGGCCCATCGGCGTCGTAGAGCAGCACCACCTGGCGCGTGTACCGCCCGAGCAGCTCGGCCTGCCCCTCCGTGAGCGCGGTCCCCATCGGCGCGACGACACCCTCCACCCCGACGCTGTGGAGCCGGATCACGTCGAAATACCCCTCGACCAGAACGGCCTGCTCCGCCTTGCGGATCGCGTGCCGGGCGCGGCCGAGGTTGAAGAGAAGCTTCCCCTTCTGGAAGATCTCCGACTCCGCGGAGTTGAGATACTTCGGTTCGCCGGGGCCGATCAGGCGGCCGCCGAATCCGACGGTGTGCCCGCTCGCGTCGAGGATCGGGACCGTGAGCCGCTCCCGGAAGCGCGGCCGCACCGTCTCCGTCTCCTCGCGCGCCACGAGGAGGCCGGCGCCGAGCAACCGATCGTCGGAATAGCCGAGGGTCGCGAGCTGCGTGCGCATCGCCTGCGGATCGCGCGGCGCGAACCCGAGCCCGAAGGTTTCGGCCAGCGCGCGCGAGACATCGCGCGAGGCGAGATACGCGCGCGCGTCGGCCCCCGCCGCGTCCTCCCAGAGGGTCCGTTCGAAGTACGCCCCCACCGTCGCCTGCAACTCCCACATCGGCTCACGCGGATCGGGGCCCTCCTTCCGCCGCTCGATCTCGGGCACGTCGATCCCCGCCTTCGCGCCGACGTGCTTCACGGCCTCGACGAACGTCATCCCGAGGCGCTTCTGCAGGAAGGTGAAGACCGACCCCTTCTCGCCGCAGACGAAGCAGGTGTACCCCTTCCCCGGGACGACCGAGAAGTTCGGCCCCTTCCCCTGATGGAACGGGCACGGCCCGCGCCAGACGGCGCCCGTCTTCTTGAGACGGACGTGCTCGCTGACGATGGCGACGATGTCAGCCTGGTCGCTGACCTGCTGGACGATCTCGTCGGGGATCACACGAACTCCGCGATGGTGACGCCGGCGCCGCCTTCGTTCCACGCGCCGAGACGGAATTGCGCGACGCGGCGGTCCTTCGTCAACACCTGCCCCACGCGTTCGCGGAGCGCGCCCGTCCCCTTCCCGTGGATGATGCGCAGCAGGCGGAGGTCGGCCCGGATCGCGGCGTCGAGCGCGTGGACGACGAGGTCGTCGACCTCGTGCACCCGGACGCCGCGCACGTCGACCTCCGGCTTCGCCTCGAGCTCGGGCACGTCGATGATCGCGACCTTCTCCTCGCGCAAGTGCCGGGCCGAGAGGCGGCGGAGCGTGGCGAACGGCACCGTGAGCTTGAGCGACCCGACGGCGACCACCGCCTCGGCGCCGCGTCGTTCGAGGAGGTGGCCGGTCTTCCCGCCGAGCGTCCCCACCGCGACCGCATCACCGATCACAGGGGCACCGACGGCCGCCGCATCCGGCTCGACTGGTGCGGCAGCGAGCCGCGACTCCCGCTCCGCGGCGTCGAGCCGCTCGAGCGCCGACTGCTCCGACGCGGCGAGCCCCTCGAGCGTGCGCCGCGCCGCCGACGCCTCCGCCGACGCCGCACCGGTCGCCGAGGCGCGCAATGCCTCGAGGGTGCGCTCGACCTCCCGGCGAGCGTCGAGCAGATACCGTCGCGCCTCGCGGCGCGACTCCCGCTCCACCTCGCGCTCCCGGGTCTGCACCGCGCCCTCGCGCTCGGCGAGGCGCGCCGCGCGGGCCTGCAGGTCAGCCTGCTGCGCCCCCACCTCGCGCTCCTGCGCGGCGAGCGCGGTCGCACGCCGTTCCACATCGGCGAGGAGCGCGGTCAGGTCGCGTTCGATCGTCGGGATGCGCGCCTCCGCGCGCGCGAGCACCGCCTCCGGCATCTGCAGACGACGCGCGATCGCGAGCCCGTACGAGCGCCCCGGGATCCCCTTGATGAGGCGGTAGGTCGGCGCGAGCCGCGCCTCGTCGAACTGCAGCGACGCATTCACCACCCCCGGGACATCGCCCGCAAGCTCCTTCAGCGCGCCGAGGTGCGTCGTCGCGATCGTCGTCGTCCCACGCGCGGTGAGCGCTTCGAGGATCGCCCCGCCGAGCGCTGCGCCCTCGAGCGGGTCGGTGCCGGACCCCAGCTCATCGATGAGCACGAGCGCGTCCGCCGACGCCTCGGCGAGGATCGCCGTGAGGTGCTTGAGATGCGCGCTGAAGGTCGAGAGCGATGCCGCGAGGCTCTGCTCATCCCCGATATCGGCGAAGACATCGTCGAAGCAGGGGAGCGTGCTCTCCGCCCCGACGGGTGCGGGGATCCCCGCCTGGACCATCAGCGCGCAGAGCGCGAGCGCCTTGAGGAGCACCGTCTTGCCGCCGGTGTTCGGCCCCGAGACGAGGAGCGTACGTTCGCTCGGATCCATCGCGAGCTCGAACGGCACCACAGAGACGCCCTGCGCGAGCAGGAGCGGGTGCCGCCCCTCCCGCACGTGGAACCCGTCGCGCGCGGCGACGAGCTCGGCGTCGGCGCAGCCCGTGGCGAGCGCGTAGCGGGCGCGCCCGTACAGCGCGTCGAGCGCGATGAGCGCCTCCAACGCCGCGACCAGCGCCTCCCGGTCGGGACGGATCGCATCAGTGAGCTCCCGGAGGATGCGCTCGCATTCCTCGACCTCCTCCCGCTCCAACTCCCGGATGCGGTTCCCCGCCTCGATCGCCGCGGGGGGTTCCACGAAGAGCGTCTGGCCGGAGGCGGAGCTGTCGTGCACGAGCCCGCCGACGGCGGCGCGGCCCTCGCGCCGGACGGGGATCACATACCGGCCGTTGCGGAGCGTGACCGAGGCATCGTCGACGCGATGATGCGCCTCGAGGCGCGCCATCACCCGCTCGAGCAATCGGACCAGTTCCCCCTCGGCGCCACGCCGCTCGCGGCGGATGCGGCGGAGCGTGGGGGAGGCGTCATCGCGGAGCTCGCCCTCCTCGCTCAGCACCCGCTCGAGCTGTTGCTCCACCGCCGGCCGCGCCACGAGCGCATCGGCGAAGGGCGCCAGGAGACCGCGCACCATCGCGGGGACCGCCTCCGCCCGGAGCGCGAGCTGTGTCCGTCGCGACGACGCCAACAGCGTGATGAGGTCGCGGAGCTCGGGTCCGCTCCAAACCGTCCGAGGGACCCGGAGGCGCGCGAGCGCCGCGCCGAGGTCGGGGATCCCCTCGGGGCGCCAGCCGTCCTCGCCGGTGACGAGGGCCCGCATCGCCCCGACCTGCCGATGGATGGCTCGGAGGTCAGCGAGGGCCTCCTCGCGTTCCGGACGCGTCCCCCCGACGCGCTGCGGGCGCAGCGCGCGGATGCGCGCCGCGCCCGGACCACTCGACGCGAACCCTGCGATGTGTTCGAGGAGCCGGGCGAACTCGAGGACGTCGAGGGCGTGCGGCTGCACGGTCACTGCCCCGGCCCGAGCTCCTCGCGCGCGATCCGGTTGAGGACGGCGCCGTCGGCCTTGCCCTTGAAGGATTTCATCAGGGCGCCCATCACGGCGCCGAGCGCGGCCGCGCCGGTGTCAATCGCCGCGCGTGCCACCGCCCGCATCTCCGCCTCAGTGGGCGCCGCGGGCAACCACGTCTCGAGCGCCTCCGCCTCCCGACGCTCCACGGCCGCGAGCTCCTCGCGGCCGGCCTGCTGGTACATCTCCACCGACTCGCGTCGGCGCTTGATGGCCTTCCGCAGGACCTCCACGACATCGTCGTCGGAGAGGTCCCGCTTCAGTTCGATCTCACGGTTCTTGAGTTCCGCGAGCACCGTGCCAAGGAGCAGGACGCGGTCCTTGTCCTGCGCCTTGCGGGCGTCTAACAGCTCGCCCTGCACGAGCGCCATCAACCCGGCCATGTCAGTACGAGCGGGTGCGCTTGGTCTTCCGCTGTGCGGCGTTGAGCTTCCGCTTGCGCTTCTCGCTCGGCTTCTCGTAATGCCGATGCTTGCGCAGGTCCGCGAGGATCCCAGCCTTCTCGCACTTCTTCTTGAAGCGCTTGAGCGCGCGCTCGAAGTTCTCGTCCTCGTGGATGATGATTTCCGACAAACTGACTTCCCCCCTTGAATGGCGGGTCGACGCCGGTTGGGGTACGGGTGATGAGAGCCCCTGAAGTTATGGCAGGACAAGCGGTTGGGCAACCCGAGCCACTTCGGCGAGCACGCCGGCCCGAAAGACCTCGGCCGAGAAGCACTCCGCCCGGGCCCGGCAGGCCGCGGCGGTGATGCGCCCATCCGCCCACGCCGCCTCGACGCGTCGCACCCCATCCCGGATCGCCTCCGGCGTCTGCGCCTCGAAGAACGCCCCCGTCCCCGGCCCCGCATCGGCGCTCACGATGGTCTCCCGTGCACCACCTCGGCCGTACGCGAGCACCGGGACGCCGCACGCCATCGCCTCGACGGGAACGATGCCGAAATCCTCCTCGGCGGCGAAGACGAACCCCCGTGCCCCCTGCAGGACCTCACGCACGGCGGCCCGCGGCAGATGCCCACGCCACTCGATGTTCGGCGCGCCGTGGGCCGCGGCCTCCACCCGCGCCCGCTCCGGCCCATCCCCCACCACGACCAGACGATGCGCCGGGATGCCGGCGAACGCCTCGACGATCAGCGGGATCCGCTTGTACGGGACGAAGCGCGAGACGGTGCACCAATACGAGGCGCCCGACGCAGCGGCGCCCGGCCGAAAGTAGTCGGTGTCCACCGGCGGGTACACCACGGACGCGGCGCGGCCGTACGCCCGCGCGATCCGATCGGCGATGAACGCCGAGATCGCGACGTACGCCGTCGGCCGACCCGCCGTCGCGAGATCCCACCGCCGCATCCGCTCGAGGAGCGCCCGCGCGAGCCACCCTCGGACCCCGCGGTCGAGCCCCGTTTCCGCGAGGTACGACTCCCGCAGATCCCACGCATAGCGCATCGGCGAGCAGCAAAGGCAGAGGTGCACCTGCCGAGGCCCGGTGCGCACCGACTTCGCCACCGCGTGCGAGACGGAGATCACCAGGTCGTACCCGCGGAGATCGAGCGACGCCACCGCCACCGGCAGGAGCGGCAACAGGGCGCGATGCCAACGCGCCGCACCGGGAAGACGCTGGAGGAATGACGTGCGAATCGGCCGCCCGTCGAGCCGGGCCCGCAGCGAGGGCGCCGGGTCGGCGAGCAGGGCGAACTGGTCCGCCTCGGGGAAGAGCCGCTGCAACTCGACGGTGATCTCCTCGGATCCCCCGTGCGTGAGCAACCACTCGTGGACGAGCGCGATCCTCATCCCGGTGGCCACCCGTGCGCGCGGCCGCCGAGAAGGTGGAGGTGCAGATGCCCGACGGTCTGCCCTCCATCGTCCCCGGTGTTGATCACGCAGCGGTAGCCGCCCTCGGCGATTCCCTGCTCCCGCGCGACCTGCCGCGCGAGCGCCAACACCGCACCGAGGAGGGCGGGATCCTCCGCCGCGTCGAGCGACGGCAGGTGCGCCCGCGGTACGATGAGCACGTGCACCGGTGCCTGCGGCGCGATGTCCCGGAAGGCGATCGCCTCCGGCGTCGACGCGACGAGCGTCGCGGGGATCGTGCCGGCGACGATGCGGCAGAAGAGGCAGGTGGGCTCGGCGGCGAGCGGCGTCAGGTCGGACACGGGCACCTCAGGGGGCGATGGGCGGCGGCGCATCACCGAGCGTGTCTCCGCGCGCATCACCGAGCGCGACGCGGACGGCGGCGAGCGCGGCGAGGCCCGCGGTTTCGAACCGGAGGATGCTCCGCCCGAGCGACACCGGAACGAACCCCGCCGCGACGAGTTCCTCACGCTCCGCCGGTTCGATGCCACCCTCAGGTCCGAGTGCGATGGTCACGGCGGGAGCGGCCGGCCCGTCGGTCAGGGTCCGATCGCCCACGACCGCACGCGCCGACGCGCTCACCGCGGCGAGACGATCGCGCAACGGCACCCCATCGCCATCGAGCAGGAGTCGCACCCCCTCGGGGGCGGCGGCGAGCGCGGCACCGAGCGCGGCCTCGGGATACATCGTCGGCGCCCACGCACCACCGCTCTGCTCGAGCGCGGCGGCGATGCGGCCGCGCACCCGCTGGTGGAAGGTCGGTCCCTCGCCGCGCGGCGTCACGTGCCTCGACCGACGGAAGAGCACCGGACGCCACGTGGTCAGCTCCAGCTCGGTCGCCTTCTCGGCGAGCCAGAGCATCCGGTCCTTGTCGGCCACCGGGAGGAGGAGATGCACCGGCGACGGCGGGGCGACCAGCTCGACGGCGTCGACGTGGACCGTCGCGTGCCGCTTCGCGAGCAACGTCAGCACCCCCGCGCCACGGCTCCCGCTCCCATCGAGCAGCCCCACACGCATCCCGGTGTCGAGGCGACGGACGCGCAGATGATGGGCCGCATCCTCACCGAGCGTCACCGTCTCGCCGATGGCGAACGGCGCCTCGCTCACGAAGGTCGGCAGACTCACCGCGCCGCCCGCACCGACCACCAGACGTCCTCGGCGTCCTCCGCGACCACGCGCCAGCCGTGGGCGGCGAGGGCCGCGAGCATCGCCGGCCGCTCCTCCTGCAGGATCCCGCTGAGGATGATCTCGCCGTCGGGCGCGAGCGCCGACGGGAGAGCGGGTAGCAGCTCGAGTAGGACCGACGAGATGATGTTCGCGAGGATCACGCGCACCGGCGCGACCAGAGGGAGGAGCAGCGCCGCCTCCCCCTCCAACACCGCCACCTGCGTCGCGACGCCGTTGCGCACGACGTTCTCCTCCGCGTTCGCGATGGAGTCGGCGTCATTCTCGATGGCGAAGGCGCGCGCCGCGCCGAGCTTCACCGCCGAGATCGCGAGCACCGCACTCCCCGCGCCGAGGTCGGCGACGGCGTCGCCGGGGCGGATCGTCGACTCGAGAAGGCGCACGACGCCCCGTGTGGTCGGGTGCTCCCCCGTGCCGAACGCCATCGCGGGCTCGATCACCACCGTCGTCGCGGCGGGGAGGCCATCGGCGAGCCAAGGCGGCGCGACGGTCAGCGCGCCGAGCCGATGCGCGCCGATACGCGTCCGCCACGCGAGCGACCAGTCCACCTCCTCCAACGGCGCGATCGTGATCGTCGCCGCGCCATCGGCCGCACGGAGCGCCCGGACGAACGCATCGACGTCCGCGCTCTCCGGGAGATGCGTGACCACCGTCGCCCCATCCTCGTGCACCCCCTCGGCGCCCGCAGCGAACATCGCCGCGGTCACCCCATCCATTTGATCCGGCGCGCTCGGCGCGCAGACGACACGATGCCAGGTCATCCGCCGATCGCCTCCTTCATCTTCGCCCAGAACCCCTTCTCACGGGTTTCCGGGGGACGCTCGAGCACGTCGCCAAGCTCCCCGATGAGGCGCTTCGACTCGCGATCGATTCCCTGTGGCGTCCAGACCTGCACCCGGACGTGGAGATCCCCCTTCCCGGAGGCATTCACTCGCGGCAACCCCTGCCCGCGCAGGGTGAAGACCTGCCCGCTCTGCGTCCCCGCAGGCACCTTGAGGTCGAGCGGCCCCGTGATCCCCGGCACCTCGATCGCCGCCCCGAGCACCACCTGCGGGAAGGAGACGAGCGCCTCGCAGTAGAGGTCCTCCCCATCCCGTTCGAAGTGCGGGTCGTCGGCGACATCAAAGACGACGATCACATCCCCGCGTGGCCCGCCGCGCACCCCAACGTTCCCCACGCCACGCATCTGCATATACTGGCCCGTCGCGACCCCCGCAGGGACGCGGATGTCGAGTGTTTGCTCGCCACGGACCCGGCCCTCGCCGCGGCACTCCGTGCACGGGCTCGCAATGGTGGTGCCTTCACCACGGCAACTCGGGCAGGGACCGACGCTCACGAACTGCCCGAAGAAGCTCTGCTGCGCCCGCCGCACCTCGCCCTGACCACCGCAGGTGCCGCAGCGCTGCGCCTGCGTGCCGGGCTCCGCCCCCGCCCCGTCGCACCGCGTGCACCCCTGCAGCAGCTTGAGCTTCACCTGCTTCGTCACCCCCGACGCGACCTCCACCAGCGTCAGCCGAAGGTCGAGCTTCACGTCCTGGCCGGCACGTGGGCCGCTGGACCGGCCGCCGCCACCACCGCCGCCGAAGAGGTCGCCGAGGCCGAAATCCCGCATGAAGATGTTCAGCGCGTCGGAGAGGTCGACGTGCTGATACCCGCCCCCCCCGCCGCCGCGCAGCCCCGCCTCGCCATAGCGATCGTAGGCGGCCCGCTTCTGTGCATCGCGCAACACGTCGTACGCCTCAGTGACGGTCTTGAACCGTTCCTCGGCTTCCTTCGAGCCACCGTTGCGGTCGGGGTGGTACTGCATCGCGAGCTTGCGATACGCCTTCTTGATCTCGTCGTCGCTCGCATCACGCGCGACGCCGAGCGTCTCGTAGAAATCCGCCATCAGGTCAACAGGTCCGAGACCAGCGAAGAGGTGTGGGCGACCAGCGCGATCACCTTCTCGTACGGCATCCGGGTCGGGCCGATCACCCCGATGACGCCGGTGAGGCTGCCCGCGGTGTACTCCGCGGTGACGAGGGTGAGGCCACCGAGCAGGGTCGTCCCGTGCTCGCCGCCAATGGTGATGGAGACGCCGGGCTGCGCCGCGCGGGCGCGCAGCGCCGTCGCGAGGTGCGACCGCGTCTCGGTCAGGGTGAGGAGCCGCTTCATCGACTCGCCCGAGGCGAACTCGGGTTGGTCGGCGAGGAGCGACGGCTGTCCGAGGAGCACCGCATCGTCCTCCGTCGGCGTGCCGACGTCGAAGAGCTGCTCCCCCTCCTGCACGAAGATGTTGAGCAGCTCGGCCGATCCCTTCGCGTCACTCACCCGGGCGGGCGCGGCGTCGCGGAGCCGGGCGCCGAGCGTGCGCCGGATCTCTGCCAGCGAATGCCCCGCGAGCCGCTCGTTCAGTACGAGCTGGACCTCGGCGATCGCGGGGTCGGCGATCTCCCCCGGGACCTCGATGAAGATGGTCCGGACCGTGCCGCCGACGAGCGTCAGGACGAGGATCAGGCGGTCAGAGGTGAGGCGAACGAGCTCGAGCCGCTGCAGGACGGTCTGGTCGAGCCGGGGACCGAGGGCGACCCCCAGCTCCTGCGTGAGGACGCCGAGGGACTGCGCGGCGCGGCGCAGGATGTTCTCGATGGTCGACCCACCGACCGCGATCTCCCCGGCGAGCATCTCACGCTCCCGGAGGGGCAACGGCTCGACCCGCATCAGCGAGTCGACGTATACGCGGTATGCCTTGTCGGTGGGCACTCGGCCGGCCGAGGTGTGAGGATGCAGCAGGAACCCCTTCTCCTCGAGGTCGGCCATCGTGTTGCGAACGGTCGCCGGGGAGACCCCGAGCCCGAAGCGGCGCGAGATGGTCCGCGAGGCGGCCGGTTCGGCGGTCTCCACATAGCACCGAACGACGGCCTCCAATACGGAGCGCTCCCGGTTCGACAGCTCGTGAAGTGACATAAGTGGAAGATTACGAACGACTTCGAGCGGCGGTCAAGGCGGCGGCGAGAGCGTCCAGTCGGAGCCATCCCTCCGGCGTGAGCCTGAGGCGGCCCGCGGACCCGAGTACGGCCCACCCCTGATTGATCCACGGAGTAACTGTCTTATTGTCATTTTGATGGATACTCAACCCATCCATCGTTCGAAGGCCGAGATAGACCTCCTCCGCCGCACGCTCTTCGCCACCGAGTCGCTCGCTTCCATCCACCGGATCGCGCCCCGCCGCCTCCGTCCACGCGGCGTAGGGGGCAAGGTTCCAACGACGGACGGCCCCATCGAACCCGTGAGCCGATGGCCCGAGGCCGAGGTAGGGCACCCGCGTCCAGTACGCCGAGTTGTGCCGAGCGCGGTGGGATGGAAGGGAGTAATTGGACACCTCATAGTGGTCGTACCCCGCCCCGGTGAGCCGGTCGTGGGCCCGCAGGAACTCCGCCGCGTGCCGCTCCTCCGGCGCCTCCCGGACCTTCCCCCTGGCCGCCCATCTCCCAAGTGGCGTGTGTGGCTCGACGGTCAGGCCATAGACCGACAGGTGGGTCGGCTCGAGTGCGAGCGCGAGATCGATATCACGGTCCCAGTCGCGCCCGAGCATCTCCGGCACCCCAGCGATGAGATCGAGCGAGAGGTCCGCGATCCCTCCATCGCGCAGCACCCGGACCGCCTCGGCCGTTCCGGCGGCATCGTGCGCGCGGTGCATCCAGCGGAGCACTCCGGTGTCAAAGGACTGCACACCGAGGGAGACCCGGTTCACGCCGGCCGAACGCCACACCCGAACCGCGTCCGAGGTGATGTCCTCCGGGTTCGCTTCTAACGTCAGCTCAAATTTTTTCCACACGCTTGTGGAAAAATCACCGACGCCAGTCGCCTCGCCGAATCGCCGAAGGAGGTCCTGGATCCCCGCCGAACCGAGCAGCGAGGGGGTGCCCCCACCCAGGTAGAGCGTCTTCAGATCTCCGGGGGCGATCCTCACCCCCCGTGACCGGACCTCAGCGAGAATACTTTCCACATACTTATCCACAGGAACAGACTGCCTCACTGCGATCGAGAAATCGCAGTAGGAGCACCGTCGCCGGCAAAATGGGACGTGGATGTAGACGTGCCTGAACTTTTCCACAGCCAAGGAATCCGCGTCTGAGCTCACCAAGTCACCCCGGAGAGGTTGGGCGGAATAGCACCGGCAGAGGCCGCCGGAAAGCGCCCGTGAGAATGATCTGAAGTGAATTCTCAAACATAATATTAGCAGGTACTTATCGATTTCATCTGAAGTATATTATCAGGATACGCATCGCTACCGAAACCGTGCCAGATCAGCTGCCAGCATCCGTCTTGCAAAGTCGGCGAACCCTTCCCCGTTCCGCTCGTCCGGCGAGGTATCGGCGACCGAACCATGGCCTGCACCATCCGACTCCCCCGCCGTCCCTTCCTGACTGTCAGCAGAACGAGACACCCAGTGGGACTCGATGGTGACACCGGCCAGGGTGAGCAGGTCGGCGGGGGAACGGATCATCTGCGCCCCGTCGAAAAGTAGCTGATTCGTCCCGTTGGACTGCGCGGCGTCGGTCCGTCCGGGGACCGCAGCAACGGTCCCATTCAGCTCAAGAGCGTGGGTCGCCGTGTTGATGGCGCCGGATTTGTGATCGGCCTCGACCACCACAACGATCTTCGACAGCGCGGCGATCAGCCGGTTCCGCCGTGGGAAGCACCCGCGGAAGGCGGCGGTCCCCGGCTCGACCTCCGAGACCACGGTGGCGCGCTGGGCCAGCACCGCGTGCAGGGCCCGGTGGCTCACCGGGTACGGGACGTCCACACCCGTCCCTTGGACGGCGATCGTTTCTCCCCCGGCGTCCAGCGCCGCCCGGTGGGCCGCGGCGTCGATGCCACGAGCGAGCCCTGAGACGACCACCAGGCCGGCGCGGGCGCAGGCGGCCGCGAGGTCGGAGGCCACTCGGATCCCGTAGGGGGTCGCCTCGCGGGTGCCGACGATCGCGATGTGTCGATCGGGCGCCCCGCGCAGCGCGGCCTCCGCACCGAGGAGCCATAAACCCGCCGGCGGGTGCGAAACGTTGCGGAGCACCGCCGGGAGGGCCTCGATCGCCACCCAGCGTGGCGTCGCGGCCGGCCCGGCGGCGGGACGGCTCACCCGGCGGTCTTCCGCATCTCGAGGAGCTTGGACCACCAGGCGGCCTTCAGCTCGTCTAGCCCCATCCGGGCCGGGGCCGAGATCGCGAAGAGGCCGAAGGCCTCCGGGGCGGAGATCTCCGGGATGTACTGCTCCCCGAGCAGGTCGAGCTTGGTGAACACCACACAGTGCGGGGTGGCCGCGAGGGCGGCCGAGTGCTGCCGCACCTCGTGCCGGAGCTGGTCGTACTCCGCCTGCCAGTCCATCGCGTCGATGGGGATCAGGAAGGCGAGCAGGCGGGTGCGCTCGATGTGCCGGAGGAACTGGAGCCCGAGCCCACGTCCCTCGTGCGCGCCCTCGATGATCCCCGGGATGTCCGCGACCACAAAGGTGCGGGCATCGCTGAGCTGGACGACGCCGAGGTTGGGCTGGAGCGTGGTGAAAGGGTAGTCGGCAATCTTGGGGCGGGCTGCGGAGATGACCGAGAGGAGGGTCGACTTCCCCGCGTTCGGCTGCCCGACCAGACCGACGTCGGCGATGAGCTTGAGCTCGAGCTCAAGGGTCCGGAGCTGGCCTTCCTCACCGGGCTGCCACTCCCGTGGCGCCTGGTGGGTCGCGGTGACGAAGAAGGCGTTCCCCTTCCCCCCCCGCCCGCCCTTGGCGACGAGCATCGTGTCGCCGTGCGCGAGGACCTCGCCGAGGCGCTCCCCGGTGTCCTTGTCGCGGATCACCGTGCCCGGCGGCACCGGGAGGGTGACGTCATCACCGGAGGCGCCGGTCTTGTTGCTTCCCATCCCGTGCTCCCCGCGTTCCGCCTCCCAGTGGTCCCGGTAGGTGTAGTCGAGGAGGGTCGCGAGGTTCGAATCGGCGCGGACGTAGACGTCGCCACCCTTCCCACCATCCCCACCATCGGGGCCACCCATCGGGGCGAACTTCTCACGACGGAAGGAGGTACACCCCGAGCCGCCGGTGCCAGCACTGACGCGGACGGTGACGAGATCTATGAACACCGGACGCTCCGCTGGGACGAGGACAACTGTGGTTCAGGACAGGCGGACACGCGGCCAAGATCGGCGCGTACCGACCGCAGACGGCATCGATGCATCGCGGGCGGGATCAAACGGCCGCGACGGGGCGCAGTTCGCCGACGACGGCGCCCCGCGTGTTGCGGATCCCCTTCCGGACGAACTCCGCGAGCCGCGGCGGGAGTTCCGACGGAAGGACCTGCAACTGCTGGAGGGCGACGAGGACCGCGGCGTGCTGTGCTCGGAGCGCCCCATCCTCGACCTTGAGCGCGAGCCCGAGCCCGAGTGAGGGGACGGCGACGGAGTGGACCCCTTCAGCGCCGACCTTGGCGATGATGGCCCCGTCGGTCTCCTGCAGCAGGAGGGTGTCGAACCGTTCCGTGCCGCCGAGGAGCTGGGGATGCGCGCGCACGGCGGTCGCGATCCGGGTCGGCACCGGCTCCTCCGCGGCGATCGCGCGCGCCCACCGCGCATACGCGAGCGCCATCCGCTCGAGCGGCAGCGCCATCACGGCGACGCCGCATCCGTCGACACCGATCGGCATGTCGTCGAGCGGAACACCGGTCCAGGCCGAGACCTCGCCCAGCGCATCCCGCTGGACGGGGTGATCCGCCCCCTCATACCCGTGGAGGGACCAGCCGGCGGTCTTCGCGCGCGCGAGCATCGCAGCGTGCTTGCCGGAGCAGTTGTTGTGGAGTCGCGTGAGCACGGCGCCGCTCTCGCGCCAGAGCTTCGCGCCGCGGCTGGACAACGGCTCGTGCGGGCCACAAGCGAGGTCTCCCTCGTCGAGGCCGAGCGAGGTGAGCATCCGCGCCGCCACGGCGAGATGCTCCGGTTCCCCGCCGTGCGAGGCACAGGCGAGGGCGAGCTCCTCTGGCCCCCAGCCGAGCGCATCGAAGCCGCCGCTCGCGAGGAACGGCATCACCTGGAAGAACTTCGCGCAGGAACGCCACATCGTCACGAACCCAGCGTCGCGCGCGGCCGCGAGGAGTGCCTCGTCGGGTCCGACGACGGCGGCGTGCACCCGATGCACGGATTCGACGATATCACCGCGGGTGACTTCGATGTCGAGAGTGAGGGCGCGCATGAAAGGAAGCATAGTCAGGTCGGGTGGCGCTCCGCCAACGTCGTGCGCACGCGCCGCTCCCACTCCGCCACGGCGTCAGCACCATCGTACACGCGTCGCCCCACCAACACCCGCGTCATCCCGAGCCCCACGGATCCGACGCGGGGACCGCGACGTGCCTACGTCTCGGCCGCGAGAAGCACGCCGGCCAGCGCGCGTGCCGACCGCTCCCAATGATAGCGTGCCGCCTGCGCCCGACCGCGACCGATCTGCGCGGCCCGCGCGGTCGGGTCCCCGCGCCACCCACGAATCACGGCCGCCATCGCCTGAGGATCTTCAGGTTCGACGATCACCGCCCCATCACCCACGACCTCACAGGTGGTGGGATGCCGGGCCGCTACGACCGGGGCACCGGCGGCCATCGCCTCCAACGGCACCATCCCGAACCCCTCCGCCTGCGAGCAGACGAGCACGGCTTCGGCGGCCGCATAGCGAGCGGCCAGCGCCTCGTCAGAAAGCCCCGTCAGGTCGTCGATACGGTCGTCGACGCCGAGTCGCCGGGCCAGCGCCTCCAACGAGGACAGATGCGGCGTACGATCACCGACGAGCACCAGTCGCAGGCGCGCATCCTCGTGCGCAAGCTCCGCAAACGCGGCGATAGCCACCTCGATCCGCTTGTGCGGGCGTTTGTTCGCGACACAGAGGAGAAAGGGCGCCGTCCCGTTCGGCGCGGCTTGTCGAGTCGGACCCGCCGCCCGATCACCCGCGGCCACGCAGGCACTTGAGACCCCGTGTGGCACGACCGTAATCCGCCCCGCCAGCGCGGGGAATGCCTGCACGAACGCCTCGCGCGCCGACACGCTCGGCGCCACGAACGCGCGACAGCTCGCGATAGAGCGACGCATCCACTGTCGGGCGACCACGCCGCGGAGCCCCCCGGCATCGTGCAGGATCAGATCGTGCAGGGTCATGACCGGACGTCGCCGGTCGTACGCCGGCGTGCTGGACCACGGGGCGCGCCACGGCACGTCCCAGTACGGCAGCCACGTCACCGCCCCGGGCACGAGGTCGGCAATGGCCCCGGCCCACCCGGTGAGGACCCGCACATCGTACCGATGCCACGGCACGGAGCGGACCCGCACCGACCCCGCCATCTGTGCACACGTCGGTGCCAGCGCATCGGCCGGACCGACCAAGACGATCTCCGAAAAACAGCCCAGCTGCGCGAGGGCGACGACCGACTCACGCAGATAGCGCCCGAGGCCGGAGCCGTACGGTGCACGCGCGTCAACGAGCAGTCGGGGCGGCGTCACGGGAGGCGCCGTGCGCACGCGAGGAGCTGTTCAACCGTATTCAACGCGGGATCCTCGAGTACCGCGTCACGCAACCGCCGCAGCGTCTCTCCGATCGCCCGCCCGTCGGTGATGCCGATGGTCCGAAGATCCTCCCCATCGACAGCGAGATCGCCCAATGTGATCGGATCACGCCACGCGATCGCCATCGCACGTCGATGCAGTCGACGGAACCGCCCGACACACGCGCGCTGCCACGCGTGCGCCTCGGCTCCGCCAGCGATGGCCCCGTCCGCGAGCGCGCGCGCGCACGCGACGCGAAGCGCCGATGGCACGACGAGCCGCCCCGCGTCAGCGACCCATCGGCGGAGGGCAACAGCATCCCCCTCGAACGTCGCGAGCATCTCAGGCGCGGCGAGCGCGCGTGCGACATCGATCGTGAGCCGCGACTCCACATTGCTGAAGCGCAGCGCCTTCAGGGTCCGCTCGAGGTCGCGCGGTGGCGCGACCCCGGGCTCGGCGAAGAGCGCTGCGAGCCGGAGCACAATACGCCCCGGTCGACCGGCCAGCGGCCGATGCGGCAGATGATCGATCGCGGCAAACCGCGCGGGAGGTACATCGGCGAGCGCAGGCACGAGCGCCGCGAAGATCCCCGCCTCCCGATAGCGTTCGAGCGTCCGCGCGGGACGGGCCACCTGCGCCATCACCTTGTCCAACTCCTGCTTCACCCGCTCCATCGACAGGCGGCCAAGGTGCGGCGCGCTCTCCACAATGGCCATCCACGTCGCTGACTCAATCGAGAAGTCGAAGCGCCCCGCGAACCGGAGCGCCCGGAGCGCCCGGAGCCGGTCCTCGCGCATCCGCTCGGCCGGGGCGCCGACGCAGCGGAGCACGCGTGCCTCGAGGTCGGCGCGGCCACGAAACGGATCGCGCACCTCGAGCCGGTCAGGGTGCACGGCGATCGCGTTGATGGTGAAGTCGCGACGCGCGAGATCCTCGTCGAGCGACGCGCCGAACGTCACGACGGCGTGCCGACCGTCGGTTTCCACGTCACGACGGAAGGTCGTGACTTCGTGCAGCACTCCCGCGTGGTCGAGCACGCCCACCGTGCCGAACCGAATGCCCACGGGCACCGTGCGACGAAAGAGGCGCTGCACCACCTCCGGCCGCGCGCTCGTCGCGAGATCCCAATCGAGCGTCTCGATGCCGAGGAAAGCGTCGCGGACCGCACCGCCCACACACCACGCCTCGAACCCCGCGCGCTCCAGCGTGCGGGCGATGTCCACCACGGAGGCAGGCGGGGTGAGGTGCGGCATCCTGTAAGCTACCTCAGGGCTCGTGTCGGCTGAGGGTGCCAAGGCCCAGGCCGAACAGGACGAGGACACCGCCGCCCAGGGTCCACGCCGAGGGATGCTCGGCGATGCCGGGGAGCAAGACCGCCAGCAGCATCGCCCCGACGGGCTCCGCAAGGATGACGAGGCTCACGACGTACGCCGGCACATACCGCAGCGCCCAGTTGAACCCCGTATGCCCCACCAGCATCGGCCCCAACGCGATTGCCGCAAACAGCCCCCAGTCCGCCTGCGACGTAGGCCGCAGCGAGGTCCCCGTCGCCACGGCCAGGAGGGCGACTACCGCCCAGCAGGCGGCGTACACGAGCCCGACATAGCTCCAGAGGCCAAGCGCGGCACGGAGCCGTCGACCAATTAAATAGTACACGCCGACGGTCAGGGCGCCGAGGAGGGCCAGGAGGTCTCCCCGAAGCGCGCGGGAGACCCCATCCCCCGCCCCACGATCACCGAACGCGACGACGGCGCCACCGAGCATCGCCGCGCCCAATCCGACAAGTTGCCCGCGTGACGGGCGCTCGTGCAGGAGCAGCGCTGACCCCGCCACGATGACGACGGGATGCAGATTGACGAGCAGGACACTCGCCGCGACGGTCGTAAACTCGAGGGAGGTGATCCAACTCCAGAAGTGCAGGGCGAGCATCACCCCGCCGAGGAGGGCGACCCGCAGCTCCCGCGGGGACATCGCGCGATATGCCTGCCACTCGCGTGTGCGCAGCAACATCACGCCGATGCAGCCGAGGGCGAAGGTGAGCCGCCAGAAGGCGATCGTGAGCGGCGGCGAATCGGCGAGACGGGCGAGCGGACCACTGGTCGAGATACCGATCACGCCCAGCGCGAGGACGACGGGGAGATGACGCGGAGGAGGGACGGGCGGGTGCGACACCGGGACAATGTACGGCTGTTCCTTCCACCGACGTGAGTGCATCTTTCGGTCGATGACCGCCGTCACTCTGACCCGTGCGCGCCTCGAGGAGTTGCTGGCGCGTACCGCGGGACGCCCGCCTCGCATCGCCATCGTGGGCGATGCGATGCTCGATGTCTATCTCCAGGGCGATGTCGAACGAATCTCCCCGGAGGCACCCGTCCCTGTTGTCCGGGTGCAGGCCCGCCACCACGCCCTCGGCGGGGCGGCCAACGTCGCGCAGAATGTCGCGGCCCTTGGAGGACAGGCAGAACTCGTGGCCACGGTCGGGGATGATGCCGCTGGCGCAAAGCTGCGTGCGATGCTCGAGGCGATCGGGGCACCAGGACGCGGCCTCGTGACAACGATTCGACCGACCACGACGAAGACCCGGGTGGTCGCGCGGGGCCAGCAGGTGGTGCGCGTCGACGAGGAGATCGACCACGATGTCCAGGGGAACGACGTGCGGGCGATCGAGGTGGCGGTGCGCCGGGCGGTCGACGCGGCCGACGCCCTCGTCCTCGAAGACTACGACAAAGGGGTCCTCGTCGAATCCGTGATCCGCGCCGCCATCACCCAGGCGCGACAGCGTGGCGTGCCGATCATCGTCGATCCGAAATACCGTCACTTCTTCGCGTTCGGCGGGGCGACGGTCTTCAAGCCGAATCGTCGCGAGCTCGAGGCCGCCCTCGGGGCTGCCGTGGATCTCGATCATCCCGAGGCGTTCCCGGACATCCTGCGGCGCCTCAACGTCGACCGCCTCCTGCTGACACTTGGCGAACGCGGCATGGCCCTGATCGAGCCGGACGGGAGGACCCACCGCATCCCCACAACGGCGCGGGAGGTCTTCGACGTGGTCGGCGCCGGTGATACGGTGACCGCCTACCTCGCGGCGATCCTCGCGGTCGGCGGCACGCCGCTGGAAGCTGCCGTCATCGCCAACCACGCGGCCGGCGTGCAGGTCGGGAAATCCGGCGCAGCGGCGGTCTCGCCGGCGGAAGTCCTCCTGGCTGCCTCATGACGTCGAAGCCACCTCGTCTCATCACACTCCTGGCCCTGCTCGCCGCCCCGTCAATCGCGGCGGCGCAATGGGGAGTGAGTGCCGGCATCCGGTCGGTCCGCGGGACCGAGACCGCTCGAGCGAACGCGGACCGCGGCGGCGCTGAAGTCCGAGCGCACTATGATGGTGGGATGGCCTCACGTCTTGGGTGGCGCGCGGAGCTCACCGGCGTGCAGATGCAGTTTCAGAGAGACATCCCAGGATCCAACCGCCGACAGGTATCGGAGAACGGCATCGAGATCCCATTGCTGCTCCGAATCGCGCTCGGTGCGGATGCGTCACGGGGTCTCACGGTCGTCAGCGGCCCGGTGGCCTCGTGGCGGATCAACTGCGGCGCCTCCGGCGGTTTCGTGGCCTGTGATCAGACACCAGGCGCTCGGGTCGGATGGCTCCTCGGGGTTGGCTTTGCCAGGCCGATGACAGACGCCGGCGACCTCCTGCTCGAGGCACGTCTCACCGACGGCGTCGCGGCGGGGGCCGGGATGCCCGTCCTGACCTTCGGTGCAGGCCTCCGACGCCGCGCCGTCCCTCCGCCGGCCCGGTAGGCCACTGGAAGCACCGCGGGGGCGGCGCCCAATGGCGCCGCCCCCGCGGGTCCAACGTCGTCCAGCGCTTACCGGCTGAAACCGGCGAGGACACTCCGCGCGGCAAGCAGACCGGGGCTCGGCGAGCCGCCCGCCGGTAGCGCCTGCACCGCGGCGTTGTACGCCTGAATCGCCGCCGTCACCGTCCCCGGGGTCGGATTCGCCCCCATGGCCGCCAACGCAGAGACGAGCGCCGCTGCCGCTGGCGTGCCACCGAAGGCCTCTGTCGCCGTCGCCACCTGGGCCGGCGACGGATTGCCGCTCAGCACCCCACCGATCGATTGGGCAACGTTCGCCGGGACGACGACCGATCCGCCGGTGCCAGGGTTCGTGACCCTCAGGCCACCGGACGCGGAGGAGAGGGAGCCCGCGGTTCCCGCGAGCCCGGAGAAGCCACCGGCCGGCACGCCAAAGGGGGCGACGGAGCCGCCGAGCGAGGGGCCCGAGCCAGACACGGGGTTGTCGGTCTGCGCACCGGCAGAGGAGACCGCGGCGGCCAGCAACGACGCCGCGAGGAACATCGGCTTGAAGGTCATGAGATTGCGCTCCGAGGGTTAGTAATTCCAGGACAGGCCGGCGCCGAGGCCCAACCGGGCCTTCTCACCGAACTCACCCGTCAGATCACTCATGGTCGGCGTGATCACGAGCGGCAGCTTCCGCAGCGGTGCAAAGGAGAGCGCGAGATTCATCATGCCCGCGTTGTAATCCACGATCGCCGAGCTCCACGCGTTCACCTGAATCGAGGACGACAGGAAGATGCCCATCACGCCCTCGTCAGCGATCTGGTTCTGCGCGCTCCGGAAGGAGCCGGTGCCGAACCCGACGTTGAACGAGCCGGACGAGAAGTACGGACCGGGGCGGACGCTGAAGGTCCGCGTCGCGGCCATATAGAGCGACGCATCCGAGTCCGTCTCGCCGCGCAGCTGCAGGTTGCTGAGGCCGACGCCGACCCCCCACCCCCGAATGATCTTGTGCGCCTTCACAGCGACCGCCATCCGGTCGCCGAAGCCGCCGCGCAACGTCGACAGCGAGGTGAGCACCACCTCCAGGCCTGCGACTTTGCTGGGGTCGAAAAATCCACCGCCAACCGACAGGGATCCATCGGACTCGCCCGTGCCGGGCGCCTTCACCTGATAGCCGAATCCCGCGAAGGCGTCACCCTGCTTCGGCCCGAACCCCACGGGCGACGACGCGGAGACGCCGGGCTGGGACCGCCCCATCATCGCACCGAGCATCTCGGCTGTGGGCACGGGCAGAAGATATGAATCCCGGCTCTGAGCCCGAACCGAGGCGGGCAACGCCACGGTCGCAGCGAGCCCCATCAGGGCTACGAGACGAACACGCATCGGACCTCTCCGAAAATGAGGAAGAAACGATTCCAACAAGGCGGACGGACCGAAGGCCGAAAGAGTGGGCCTCCGACTCGTACAAAGTCGAGCCGGGAGCCGCAGGTGTCAAGAGCGAAAAGACCCTTCGAGGCGTTATCGTGACCGAGGATCGTCGACGGGCGCGCGCAGGCGCTCGTGGCGCACGAGGCACACTCTGCCCAACCACGGGCCTGCCCTCGAACCGGATCTCCCGCGATGGGCCCAGCAGGATTCGAACCTGCGCGCGTCGGATTATGAGTCCGCTGCTCTAACCGCTGAGCTATGAGCCCGTAGTGAAAAAGTAGCGTGATTCGATGTCACAAGTAGTACCGCCGCGAGCCACCCACGCGCCGCGCCCTGACTTCCCCACCTGCCCTCCCATCCCTATCTTCCGTCCAGTCGGGCGCGTAGCTCAGCTGGTTAGAGCGCTGCTTTCACACAGCAGAGGTCGGGGGTTCGAGTCCCTCCGCGCCCATCACGTTCACGAGACGCACTCTCAGGCTCACAGCTCCGTGAGGCCGGCCCACAGGGCCGCGAGGCGCGCCCGGTCTCGGCGCCACAGGTAGCGCACCGCGAGCACGACGCGAGTCGGGTAGAACCAGCCCCAGAACAGCAATCGCCGCAACGGGCCGTAGTGCGTCCGCACGATTCGGCGTCGGTTCCGGTCTCGCAGGCGGATCTTCCGAGGCGTCGGCGGCGGTTCCGGGTGCACCACCTTGTGGACGATGCGCGCCCCAGGGACGAAGAGCAGTCGGTAGCCTGCCCGAAGCAGGCGCAAACTGATCTCGACGTCCTCGCCGTACGTATCGAAATCCGCGATGAAGCTCCCGTGCTGTCGTACGACATCGGCGCGAAAGAGGATGCAGCATCCACAGAGGGACGTGACGTCGACAACGGAAGCGTCACGCGGAAAGTGCTCGGCCAGCGCCCCCTCGTGCTCGTGCGTCGCCAACGCACTCCACGGGCGAAACGTGCCGCCCCCCCACCAGACCCTCGCGGGGCTGCCCTCGTGCAGCATCAGCGGGGCCGCGGCTGCGGCGTCGGGCGCGTGCCGCAGGGCCTCCACCAGGCGGGCGATCATATCAGGGGCAGGCTCGGTGTCCTCATTCAACACCAGCACGAACTCAGGCTCCTCACGTAGCGCGGCAGCCATTCCGCGTGCATTTCCCCCCGCGTAGCCGAAGTTCCCCCCGGTCTGCAGATATCGATGCGCAGGGAACCGCTGCCGCAGCCGCTCGCCGGAGCCATCGGGGGACGCGTTGTCCACGATCCACACCCGGAGACCGGCGAACCGACTCCGTTCGAGCGCCTGCACACAGCTCACGGTGTCTGCCTCGCGGCCGTAGTTCAACACGACCGCGGCGACGTCACCCTCCCCCACCGGAGGACCGGCGTTCAGCGCAGCCATCGGTAGCCGGTGGAGATGTGCCAGGCGAAGCGATTGCCGCTGGGCGCCGACGTCGCCACCTCAACCAGACTTCCGAGCCGAAGGGTCACCGCGCCGGAGGGCGTCCAGCGCATCCACTCCGCGTGCAGGGCCCACTCCTGCCGCAGCGCCGCATCGGGTACCGCCTCCGCTCGGACATCGGGGAGGTTCCGGCTCGAAGCGATCATCGTCACGCGGCCGCCCGCGTCGTATCGATCCACTCGGAGCTCCGCACCAGCCCCACGCTCCAGCAGCGGCGTACCCAAGAGCTGCCCTCGCAGAGTATGCCCTTGCGTGATGGGAGAGTGTTCATAGTTGAGCGCCTGCCCGCGGTAGAGCTGGAGCTCTGGGATGCGCACACTGGCGCTGGTCGCATTCACGACCCACAGGGCGCTCTCCGACCGCCAGACGCGCCGCGCGACCACCAGCCACGCCGAATTGTGCTCCAGCTCGTTGCCGAAATCCCGGAGATCGTTCGACCGGTCGTTCTTCGCGAGCTCTCCGGCGAACTCAAAGCCCGACTCGGGCATCCGCACGCGGGCGAAGACCGAGAGTTGCTGGTTGTCGGCTTCACCTCCAGCGTACGTTTGTGCATCATAGAAGATGGACCCGAAGGGTCGGCCGAGATCGCGCACCGACAGCCCGTTCCAGTCAAAGTGATAGAACCGCCCCCCGCCCACCTCGATCAGTCCGCGCCCCGGCGCCGTCCACCACGCCTCGAGATGCGTACCGAGTCGCGCACCGGTTCGACGATCCGGGGCCCATGGGGTCTGCGCCAGACGCCCCCACGCGACGTTGCCACTGAACCGCCCCAGTGGCGTGGGTACCCCGCTAGGCACCCCTGCTTCAAATCGCGGATACCCTCCCGCATCACCCTGCAGGACAGTAACGTGCTCGCGACCGGCGCCGATTCGCGACGCGGCACTGGTGACGGCCACCCGGGCCCCGCGCCAATCGAAGGCGAGACTGCTCTCCCCGGGATCGAGGCGAGCGACCGCGTCGTCACCAAAGCGCTGCGGCAGGTCGATGCAGCATCCCACCTGAGGATGCGAATATGGGTTCGGCCCCGTCGGCAGCATCCCAAACGCCGCATTCTGTGCCCACCACAACATCGGTGCGACGCGCAGGGAGAGCCCCCTCCATCGCAACACGGCCGACGCCGAGAGGCGCGCGTTCCCTCCCCTTCCCTGCCACACCGGTCCATCGTCCCGGCCATACGGCAGCCCCGCGTTCCACGAAAGGTCGGCGGATGCCCCGCGTAGGCTCAGGATGCGCGGCGCGGAGTCAATCGACCACGGTCCGACGAACGACGCGGGTACTCCGGAGCCGCGACGGCCCGACAGCGTCTCGAGCGCACGGAGATACCGCTCCGCATCCGACCCGATGACGGCGTCCTCGATTCGGAGCGAGGGGTGCGGCGCCGGCGGAGCGACGCTCGTGCGCGCATCCCACCCCTGCGCGACGACGGTGGCCGGTGAGAGGAAGAGCGCGACGCACGGCCCCATCCATCGGAACGCCCGAACGCCGGACCGCCGCTGGACACCCCCCCCTGTCGTCCGTGCCGTCATCCGGTGAATCTTCGCCGCTGTGTCCCTGCCGCGCTACGGTCCCGTTCGAATCGCCACGCTCCTCCTCCTTCTCAGCGGCGCGACTGCCGCACAGGAGGT
>VHBO01000021.1 GCA_016871895.1 Gemmatimonadota bacterium | reverse complement strand
GCGCGGTTCAACATCGAACAGGCGGGCGCGGAGACGAAGGCGAAGTACTTCACCGGGCTCCCGAGCCCGGCCGCGGGCGGTACGCTCGCGACGTATTTCTGGTTCAGCCAGACCCCGCTCTACCAGACGCTCTTCGCCGGCTGGCCGTGGGAGACGATCCTCCGCTGGCTGATGCTGACGCTCAGCTTCCTGATGATCAGCAACGTGCCGTATCGGGCGTGGCCGCGGTTCAGCGTCCGCACGCTCGACGGCGCCTTGGGGCTGCTGCTGCTCGTCTCTTCGGTCGTCGCGCTCTTTGTGATGCCGCGCGAGTTCTTCTTCCCCGTCGGCGTCTCGTACGTGATCATCGGCATCGTGATTGCCCTGCTCCGTGGCGTGCTCGACCTCCCCAACCCCCTCGATCCCGATGGCCTCGCGGCACCTGCCGACGGCCCGGAGGACGTCCGCTCGTGACCCGCTTCGTCGTCAACGTCCACATCGTGCCCCGGAAGGGGCTCCTCGACCCGCAGGGAAAGGCGGTCGCCGATTCCCTCCGGACCCTCGGCTTCGCCGGTGTGCACGACGTGCACGTCGGGCGCCACCTCGTGCTCGACCTTGAAGCCGCGGATGCCGCCGGGGCCGAGCGAACGGTCCGCGAGATGTGCGGTCGGCTCCTCGCGAATCCCGTGACCGAAGACTTCGAGATCGCGGGGATCCGCCCCGCATGAAGGTCGGCGTCGTCTCCTTCCCGGGCTCCAACTGCGACGAGGATGCGCTCCTCGCGATCGTGGAGCGCCTGCACGAGTCGGCCGTCCTGCTCTGGCACAAGGACCACGACCTCCAGGGTGCTGACGTCGTGATCCTCCCCGGCGGCTTCAGCTACGGTGACTATCTCCGCTCCGGGGCCATCGCCCGCTTCTCGCCGATCATGCAGGAGGTCGTCGCCCACGCGCGTCGCGGCGGACCCGTGGTCGGGATCTGCAACGGCTTTCAGATCGCGTGCGAGGCCGGACTGCTACCCGGCGCCCTGCTCCGCAACGTGAGTCTCCAGTTCCGCTCGATGCCGGTCACGCTGCGCGTCGAGACGACCCAGACGGTGTTCACCCACGCCGCCCGCACCGGCGCGCGCCTCACGATGCCGATCGCCCACGGGGACGGCCGCTACACCGCGGATGCCGAGACGCTCGCCCGGCTTGAGGGCGAGGGACAGGTGGTCTTCCGGTATATCGACGCGCACGGCGAGCCGACCGAGGCCGCCAACCCCAACGGCTCGATGCGCAACATCGCCGGGGTCTGTAACCCCGGTGGCACCGTGGTCGGCATGATGCCCCATCCCGAGCGCGCGCTCGAGCCCCTCCTCGGCTCGACCGATGGCCTCGTCCTCTTCGAATCCCTGCTCACTTCCGTGAAGGCCTGACCAGTGACGACCCACGCCACCCCCCGCCCCGGCGACCCGGCCATCACCCCCGCGCTCGTCGCCGAGCACGGGATCACGCCCGACGAATACGACCGCGTCGTCGCGATGCTCGGCCGCACCCCGACCCTCACCGAGATCGGGATCATCAGCGCGCTCTGGAGCGAACACTGCTCCTACAAGCACTCGCGCCCCGTCCTCAAGACCCTGCCGACGCAGGCCCCGTGGGTGCTCCAAGGACCCGGCGAGAACGCCGGGGTGATCGCCATCGGCGATGGGCTGGCGGTCGCCTTCAAGATCGAGTCGCACAACCACCCGTCGGCGGTGGAGCCGTATCAGGGGGCCGCGACGGGCGTCGGCGGGATCCTCCGCGACGTCTTCACTATGGGCGCGCGCCCGATCGCGATGCTCAACTCCCTCCGCTTCGGATCGCTCGACACCCCGCGGGTGCGTTACCTCGTGGCCGGCGTCGTGAATGGGATCGGTGATTACGGCAATTGCGTCGGGATCCCAACCGTCGCGGGCGATGTGATGTTCGACGCGGCCTACGAGGGGAACCCGCTCGTGAACGCGATGTGCGTGGGGCTGCTCCGCGAGGAAGAACTCATCCGGGCCAAGGCCGAGGGCGTCGGCAATCCGATCATCGCGGTCGGGGCGCGGACGGGCCGTGACGGGATCCACGGCGCCTCCTTCGCCTCCGAGGACCTCTCGGAAGAGAACGAAGCCAAGCGGCCGCGCGTGCAGGTCGGCGACCCGTTCACCGAGAAGCTCCTGCTCGAAGCCTCGCTCGAGCTCATCCGCTCGGGCCATATCGTCGCGATCCAGGATATGGGGGCGGCGGGGCTCACCTCCAGCAGCGCCGAGATGGCGGAGCGCGGCGACGTCGGCGTGACGATCGACACCACGAAGGTCCCGGTCCGCGAGGCGGGGATGACCCCATACGAGATCCTCCTCAGCGAGTCGCAGGAGCGGATGCTCGTCGTCGCCACCCGAGGCCGCGAAGCCGAGGTGAAGGCGATCCTCGCGAAGTGGGACCTCGTCGCCGAGGTGATCGGCGAGGTGATCGCGGAACCGGTCTACCGTGTGACCGAGGGCGACCGCGTCGTCGCGGAGTTCCCCGGCACGCGACTGGTGACCGATTGCCCGCAGTACCATCCGGAAGCACGCGAGAGCGAGGCGGCCATCGCCCGTCGCACCCGCGACGTCGCCTCCATCTCGGAGCGGCCGGAGGAGATCGACCCGATCTGGACGCTCACGCGTCTCCTCGAGGCACCGACGATCGCGAGCAAGCGCTGGATCCATCGGCAGTACGATTCGACTGTCCGCACCTCGACCGTCGCCGGCCCGGGCCACGCCGACGCCGCGGTCATCCGCATCCGCGGCACCCGCAAGGCAATCGCCGTGAAGACCGACTGCAACGGGCGCTACGTCTACCTCGACCCGCGCGTCGGGGGTCGGATCGCCGTCGCCGAGGCAGCGCGCAACGTCGCCTGCACCGGCGCGACACCCCGCGCGATCACGAACTGCCTCAACTTCGGCAATCCCAAGAAGCCGGAGGTGTTCTTCCAGTTCCGCGAGGCCGTCTACGGGATGGGCGATGCGTGTCGCGCGCTCGAGACGCCGGTGACGGGTGGCAACGTCTCCTTGTACAACGAGAATCCGCAGGGCGCGGTCTACCCCACCCCCACCATCGGAATGGTCGGGGTGCTGGAGGACGCGGCGCACGCAACCCGGATGACCTTCACCACGACGGGCGACGCGATCCTCCTCCTCGGTGAGCCGCGCGAGGAGCTCGGCGGGTCGGAGTACCTCGCGTGGATCCACGGCACCGTGGCCGGGGCGCCACCGGCCTGCGATCTCGATGCCGAGAGGGCGCTCACCGGCGCGATCCTCGAGGCCATCCGCGCCGGGCACGTCCGCTCGGCGCACGACTGCTCCGAGGGCGGTCTCGCCGTCGCGCTCGCCGAATCGTGCATCGCGGACGAAACGAGCCCGCTCGGGGCCGAGATCGACCTCTCGAGCTGGGCCACACTGTCGCGTCGCGCCCTCCTCTTCGGGGAGACCCAGGGGCGCATCGTCGTCTCGACGGCCGACGCGGACGCGGTGACGGCGATCGCCACGCGGCACGGCGTGCCCGTGCGGCGGATCGGGACGGTCCGACCGGCAGCCGATGGCCTCAGCCTCCAGATTGGCACCACGCGGTGGACCGCGCCGCTGGACCAGCTCGCGGACGCCTACCACGGTGCCATCCCACGGGCGATGTCGCGCGCCGCGGCCGAATCGGTAGTCGCGGAGGGCGCGGCCTGATGTGCGGCATCTTCGGCATCTCCGGCCATCCCAGCGCCGCGGCGCTGACGCACCTCGGCCTCTACTCCCTTCAGCATCGCGGCCAGGAGTCGGCGGGCATCGTCGCCGTCGACGGCGAGCAGGTGCGCGCCATCCGGGCGATGGGGCTCGTCTCCGACAAATTCTCCGCGGAGGCGATGGCGACGCTCATCGGCACGGTCGCCATCGGGCACACCCGGTATTCGACGGCGGGGTCGAGCACGATCGATAACGCCCAGCCGAAACTCGTGCACTTCCGCGGTGGGCACATCGTCCTCGCCCACAACGGAAACCTCACGAACGCGGCAGAACTCAAGGACAGCCTAGAGGCGGAGGGATCGATCTTCAGTTCCTCCGCGGATTCGGAGGTGATCGTCCATCGCCTCGCGAAGGCGCGGACCGCCGCACCCGAGGCCCAGCTTGCCGAGGCGCTCGAGGGAATCGAAGGGGCGTACTCGCTCCTCGTGGCGATCGGTGAGACCCTGCTCGCGGCGCGCGACCCGTACGGATGGCGGCCGCTCGCGATGGGGCGCCTCAATGGCGCAACCGTCTTCGCCTCCGAGACCTGCGCGCTCGACATCGTCGGCGCGGTCGCCGTCCGCGAGGTCGCGCCCGGCGAGATCGTCGCCGTCGAACCCGATGGCACCACCCGCACACTGCAGCGGCCGCCGGCGCCGGTCCTCCACCGCTGCGTCTTCGAGCACGTCTACTTCGCGCGGCCGGACTCGCGGGTCTTCGGCGGCTCCGTCGACCGCGCACGCCGAGCGTTAGGGCGCCGTTTGGCCCGGGAACATCCGGCCCCCGGTGCAGACTTCGTCTTCTCGGTGCCGGACTCGTCGAATTCCGCCGCCCTCGGGTTCGCCGAGGCGAGTGGGTTGCCGCTCGAGCTGGCGCTAATCCGAAACCATTATGTCGGACGCACGTTCATCCAGCCCACGCAGCAGGGGCGCGATGAGAAGGTGAAGGTGAAGTACAACGCCGTACGCGAGATTCTCGAGGGGAAGTCCGTCGTGATGGTGGATGATTCCATCGTCCGCGGGACGACCACGCGGGGCCTCGTCTCCCTCATCCGCGCCGCCGGCGCGCGTGAGGTGCATATGCGGGTGTCCTCCCCCCCGATCACGGGACCCTGCTATTACGGCATCGACACCCCGGACCGCGCGCAGCTCATCGCGGCCCAGCACGACGTGTCGGAGATCGCTCGGCTGATCGGGGTCGACACCCTCGGCTACATCTCGCTGGATGGGATGCTGCAGTCGGTGCCGAATGGGCCGGACGGGTTCTGCCACGCCTGCTTCTCGGGGAGCTACCCCACCCGGCCGCCCGCCGCCCCGGTCCAGCTCCGGCGCAGCTGACGGCCTGAGCGCCCCTCCGGGGCGCGGAGGCCTACCGTGCAGCAATCCGTCTATTTCTTCGCCAACGGCCGCGCTGAGGCCACCAAGGACGACAAGGATCTCCTCGGTGGGAAGGGGGCGAACCTCGCCGAGATGACGAACCTCGGGGTGCCCGTGCCCCCCGGGTTCACCCTCGCCTGCCCGCTCTGCGACCGATACCTCGCGGACGGCCGCATCCCCGCCGAGCTGCCCGCCGAAGTCGACCGGGCGCTCGCGAGGCTCGAGGAGGCGTCGGGCAAGCGTTTCGGCGACCCGGAGAGCCCCCTGCTCGTCTCCGTCCGGTCCGGCGCGCGTGTGTCGATGCCCGGGATGATGGAGACGATCCTCAATCTCGGCCTGAACGACGATACCGTGCGTGGGCTCGCCGTGCTGAGCGGGAACCCTCGATTCGCCTACGACTCCTACCGCCGTCTCCTCCAGATGTACGGCGATGTCGTCCTCGGCGTCCCCCTGCACGACTTCGAGCATCTGCTGGCGGCGAAGCGCCTCACCACCGGCGCGAAGACCGATGCCGAGCTGCCCGCCGAGGCGCTTCAGGCGCTGGTGACAGAGTACCATCAGCTCATCCGCTCGGTGACTGGGACGGATTTCCCCCACGACCCGCGCGAACAGCTCTGGGGCGCCATCGAAGCGGTCTGGAAATCTTGGACACTCAAGAAGGCCGTGGATTACCGCCGCGTGAACGGCATCGCCGAGACGCCGGGTACCGCCGTCAACATCGTCGCGATGGTCTTCGGGAATCTCGGCGATGACTCCGGAACGGGCGTGGCTTTCACGCGGGATCCGTCCACGGGGGAGCGCATCTTCTACGGCGAGTTCCTCGTGAACGCGCAGGGGGAGGACGTCGTGGCGGGCATCCGGACGCCGCAGCCGATCGCGGTGATGGCCGACCGGCTGCCGGACGCGTACGCGGAGCTTCTCCGCACGCAGTCGCTCCTCGAGCGACACTTCCGCGATATGCAGGACCTCGAGTTCACCGTGGAGCGCGGGCGGCTCTACCTGCTTCAAACCCGGACGGGGAAGCGGACCGCGGCGGCGGCGGTGCGCATCGCCCGGGATCTCGTGTCCGAGGGATTGATCTCGCGACCGGAGGCGATGCACCGCGTCCCCGCCCAGCAGCTCGACCAACTGCTGCATCCCGTCATCGACGCGGCCGCACGCGGGACGCCGCTCTGCATCGGCCTCCCGGCGAGCCCCGGGGCGGCCTCGGGCATCGCGGTCTTCGACGCCGATGTCGCCGAGTCCCGGGCGGCGCGCGGGGACGCGGTGATCCTCATCCGCGACGAGACGACACCGGAGGACTTTCACGGGATCGTCGCGGCCCGGGCCGTGCTCACCTCACGGGGTGGAATGACCTCCCACGCCGCGGTCGTCGCGCGCGGGATGGGCAAGTGCGCCGTCGTAGGCTGCGGTGTCCTCCGCGTCGACGCCGCACATCATCGCGTGACCGTCGGCGAGACCGAGGTGCGTGAGGGGGATTGGCTTACGCTCGATGGCGGGACGGGCGAAGTGTTCCTCGGCGACCTGCCCACGATGCCGAGTGAGGTGATGCAGGTGAGCGCCGGCACACGGTCGGCCGAGGCCGCGCCCGTGTATCGTGGCTTCGCCGAACTCCTGGGCTGGGCCGATGCACGTCGCCGGCTCAAGGTTCGGGCGAACGCCGACACACCGCACGACGCGAAGGTGGCGCGCGGGTTCGGAGCCGAGGGGATCGGCCTCTGCCGCACTGAGCACATGTTCTTCGACGGCGAGCGGATCCACGCGATGCGTGAGATGATCGTTGCGCACGACGAAGGGGGGCGCCGCCGGGCGCTCGCGAAGCTCCTTCCGATGCAACGCGAGGACTTCGAGGGGATCTTCACCGCGATGGACGGTTTCCCCGTCACCATCCGCCTCCTCGACCCGCCGCTGCACGAGTTCCTCCCGCACGGCGGCGAGGAGGCGAAGCTCCTCGCGCGCCGCGTCGGCGTGACCCGCAGTGAGCTGATGCGCGTGGTCGACGCGCTGCGCGAGACCAATCCGATGCTCGGCCACCGCGGGTGCCGGCTCGGGATCACCTATCCGGAGATCACCGAGATGCAGGCGCGGGCGATCTTCGAAGCGGCCACCGCGGTGACGCGTCGTGGCGGGATCGTCCTCCCCGAGGTGATGATCCCGCTCGTCGGGACGGTGGAGGAGTTCCGGCACCAGCGAACCATCGTCGACCGCATCGCCGCCGCGGTGGCCCGCGAGACCGGGACGGCGATCAAGTATCTCGTCGGGACGATGATCGAACTCCCGCGCGCGGCGCTGACCGCCCGGGCGATCGCCGCGGAGGCGGAGTTCTTCTCCTTCGGCACGAACGATCTCACGCAGACCACCTTGGGGCTCTCCCGGGACGACGCCGGGCGCTTCCTCCCGCTCTACGTTGAGCGCGGGATCTTCCGCGACGATCCCTTCCAGGTGCTCGACGTGGACGGGGTCGGCCGGCTCATCACGCTCGCCACGACGGAGGGCCGTGCCGCCCGCACCGGGCTGAAGGTCGGGATCTGTGGCGAGCACGGCGGCGAGCCACGCTCCGTGGGCTTCTGCCACGCCACCGGGCTCGACTACGTGAGTTGCTCTCCGTTCCGGGTGCCGATCGCCCGGCTCGCGGCGGCACAGGCCGTGGGGGCGTAACGTTCTCCGGTGACCTCCCCGACGCCTCCCTTCGACGCCCTCGGCGGCGAGTCCGGCATCCGGGTGCTCGTCGATCGCTTCTACGACCTGATGGAGACCGCGCCCGAGGCGGCAACCATCCGACGCCTGCACGCCGCGTCGCTGAAGCGGAGTCGGGAGAAGCTCTTCGAGTACCTCACCGGCTGGAGCGGCGGCCCCCCGCTGTACGAGTCGAAGTACGGCCACCCGCGGCTCCGCGCGCGCCATCTCCCGTTCCCCATCGCGTCGCGGGAGCGGGACGAGTGGCTCTGGTGCATGGACCGCGCGCTCGCGGAGCACCCCGCGCCCGACGCCGTGAAGGCGTTCCTGCAGGACCGCTTCGCCGCCCTTGCCGACCATATGCGCAACCGCCCAGATGACGTCGTCTTCCCGGACGAGACCTAGGCCCCCGACGCTCGATTAGCTTCTCAGGATGACCGTCGTCGCGAAACTCCTCGAGCTCCTCGAGCTCGAACCCCTCGAGCACAACATCTATCGCGGCCAGAACCGCGACCTCGGGACCGGCCGCGTCTTCGGCGGGCAGGTCTTCGCGCAGGCGCTCGTCGCCGCGCGACGCACCGTGGAGGACGGTCGCGAGGCCCACTCGGTGCACGGCTACTTCCTGCGCGAGGGGGACCTCACCACCCCGATCGTCTACTTCGTCGACCGGCCCCGCGATGGCCGTAGCTTCACGAGCCGACGCGTCACGGCGATCCAGCACGGCGAGGCGATCTTCCACCTCTCCGCCTCGTTCCACGTCGTCGAGCCGGGGATCGATCACCAGCTGCCGATGCCCGAGGTCCCCGAGCCGGAGAGCCTCTCGTCGGAGCTCGACCTCATCCGGGCGAACGCGCAGTTGATCCCGGAGCCGATCCGAGCGATCTGGACGCAGGATCGACCGATCGACCTCCGGCTCATCACGCCGAGGAACCCCTTCGTCCCCGGCGAGGCCGTCGGGCCAGTCGAGGCGCGTCGCGCCGCGTGGTTCCGGGTTGTCGACCGGATCCCCGACACGCCCATCGTCCACCAAGCCGTGCTCGCCTACGCGTCGGACTACGGCTTCCTGCCGACCGCGCTGCTGCCGCACGGGCTCACGATGCGCGACCGCCGCGTGCAGATCGCCTCGCTCGACCACACGCTCTGGATGCACCGCCCATTCCGCGCAGACGAGTGGCTCCTCTATGTCAGCGACAGCCCCTCGGCGCACGGTGCCCGTGGATTCGTCCGTGGACAGGTGTTCACCCGCGAGGGCCAGCTCATCGCCTCGGTGGCCCAGGAGGGGCTGATCCGCCTGCGCGACGGCGCGAAGTAGCGATGCGACGCGGCGCACGGTGGGCCGCGGTGGCCTTCATCCTGATCTGGGTCCCGCTCACCCTCTGGCGCGGGCTCGCGTTCGGCGCGGCCTTTCGGATCGGGGACGCGGGCGCTGGGGCGTGGAGCCCGCTTGCCGAAGGGGTCCTGCAGGTCGGGATGGTGATGCTCGTCCCGGCGTTGCTCGTCGCCCTCCTGACCTTCGTGCTCTGGGCCTGGCGCGAGGAGCGACGGGGTTGAGACGAACGAACCGGGCCGCCCCGACGGGGCGGCCCGGTTCGAATCACCGCGTCTGGCGGTGAGTGGAGGCGGGGAGATTCGAACTCCCGTCTTGCATAAGATCTTCCGCAGCGTCTACGCGCGTATCCCGCCGATTGATGTCTCCGAGCGCTGGCCGACGGGCCGCCCACACACGGATGAGCCTACTGGAATCTCGCCCGTCGGTGGCAGGCGCACCGTTGGGCCAGCCCGGATTTGCGATACCGGACCGCCGCCCCGGGCGGGCTGCAGGTCCGGCACTGCCGGGGTAAGGCTAGGCCTTACGCGGCGAGAGCGAAGTCAGAATTCGCAGTTGTACAGTTCCCGAGTGTTTTACCAGGGACCCGAGGACCTGGGCGCGCAGCCACGAAGCCACCTACACAATCGAAACCAGTCGCCCCCGTTGCTACCCCTGAATGGTACCCGGCGGCTGCAGAATGTTCAACGCACACGACACCACAGACGCGACCGCGATCCGGCGCGAGCGATTCGGCGCGACCGACCGCAGGCGAGGCGATCAGGCCCCGCGGGTGGCGTGCAGGATCCGACTCGCCGCGACCGCGGCCCCGAAGCCATTGTCGATGTTGCACACCGTCACACCGGCGGCGCACGAATTGAGCATTGTGAGCAGCGGGGCCAGCCCACCGAACGCCGATCCGTACCCCACGCTCGTCGGCACCGCGATCACCGGCGCCCGCACCAGCCCACCGACGACGCTCGGCAACGCGCCATCCATCCCCGCGATCACGATCACCACCGCCGCATCCGCGAGCGTCTCCCGGCGCGCGAGGATCCGATGGATCCCGGCCACCCCCACATCGGTGACCCGCGCCACTCGATGCCCGATCGCATCGAGCGTCACCGCGCACTCCTCGGCGACCGGCAGGTCGCTCGTCCCCGCCGTCACCACCGCGACGGTGCGCGTCGCGGGCCGCGCGGTCGACGAGAGGTCGCCGGCGACGCGGTCCGCCGGAGCGGTCGCCGCCCGCAGCAGTACCGTGCGGCCGAGCGGGTTGACCTCCACCGTCGGGAAGTGCGCCCGCAGCGCGGCCTGCCCGTCCGGCGCGACACGCGTGACGAGGAATCCATCCCCGTGGGCCGCGAGACGCTCGCAGATTGCCACGATCTGCTCCGGCGTCTTCCCCTCACCGAAGACGACCTCAGGGTACCCCTGCCGAAGTGCGCGGTGGGTATCCACACTCGCGACGCCGATCTCCTCGACCGGCGCGGCATCGAGCTGTCGCAACGCCGCATCGATGGAAAGCTGACCAGCGGCCACCTGCTCGAGGAGGGCGATGGCGCGGTCGCGCCTCACGCGGCCTCCGCCTCGTGCGCGGCGCCGCTCGCCACGTAGGACCGGAAGATCCCCTCGACCTCCCCGAAGTCGTTGACTGCGTGCAACTGCTTGCGCAGGTCCGCCGAGTGCGGCAGCCCCTTCACATACCAGCCCAGATGCTTCCGGAACTCGATCGCGGCACCGATGGGATCTGGCTCATACGCCTGCACCATCCGGGCGTGGTTCAGCGCGACCTCGAAGCGCTCCGCCACCGTCGGAGCGGCCGGCATCGGCTCGCCGTCCAGCAACGCGCGGGCCTGCCGGAAGATCCACGGCTGGCCGAACGAGCCGCGGGCAATCATCACGCCGTCACACCCGGTCTCCCGCCGCATCCGCGCCGCGTCCTCCGGCGTCTTGATGTCCCCGTTGCCGATGACGGGGATCTCGAGCGCCGCCTTCATCGCCGCGATCTCCTCCCAGCGTGCATGCCCTGAGTACATCTGCGTGCGCGTGCGCGGATGCAGCGCGATCGCCTTCACGCCGGCGTCCTGGCAGCGCAGCCCGATCGTGACGGGGTCGCGCATCTCCTCGCTCCAACCGCTCCGCACCTTGCACGTCACGGGGAGATGGGTCCCCTGCACGACGGCGCGGATGATCTCCTGCACGAGCCCGAGGTCCTTGAGGCACCCCGATCCCCCGTTCCGCCGGACGACCTTCTTCACCGGGCAGCCGAAGTTGATGTCGATGTAGTCCGGCTGGAATACGTCGGTCACAAAGGCCGCCGCCTCGCGCATCCCCACGGGATCGGCCCCGAAGATCTGGACGCCGATCGTACGCTCGTCGGCACCGAACCGGAGCTTTGACATCGTCGCCTCGTTCTCCCGCCGGATCCCCTCGGCGGAGAGGAACTCCGTCACCACGACGTCCGCGCCCCAGGCCCGGCAGAGTCGCCGGAACGGCGATTCGGACACCCCCGCCATCGGGGCGAGGATGAGGGGCACATCGTGGGCGACGGGGTACGGGAAGGGCATCTGCGAACTATAAGGACCTGACGCAACTCGTTGCAACATCACACGTTGACACCCTTCCAGGCACCGGGTAGGTTCGCAGGATGGAACTCCGTGAATTCTTTTCCGAAGACGCCGTCGCACTCGACCTCAAGGGCGAGAGCAAGGACGACATCCTCCGGGAGCTCATCGGGCTCCTTCGCCTCGACGAGAAGGACGAGGCCACCCTCTACAAGATGCTGAAGCGCCGGGAGAACCTGGGCTCCACCGGGATCGGCCGCGGGATTGCCATTCCCCACTGCCGCTCCCTCGTGGTGAACAAGCTCCGCGTCGCCTTCGGTCGGAAGGCCACCGGTCTCGACTTCAAGGCAATCGATGGGCAGCCCGTCCGGTGCTTCTTCCTGATCGTCGCGCCGCCCCTGGAGGTCTCCAATCAGTATCTCCCCGTCCTCGGGAAGATCGCGCAGTTCTCGAAGGAGACCGATGTGCCGGATCGCCTGCTGACGATCGCTTCCCCGGCCGATTTCATGGCGCTGCTGCAGGAGAAGGGCGTCTGACGCACCCACCGTCGGCGCCGATGTGGTTCCGGCGCTGACGGACCTCGATGCAACCGTCCGCGAGCCGATCGACGTGACGCGCTACGGGACGACGGGAAAGTCGAGTGTCACGCGGGCCACGGGGCGGCGGAGCTTCGTCCGCACCCGCGCCAGCTGCAGCACAGCGGCGGTCGATAGGCCGGCAGAGAGCCCCCACCAGAGCCCCGCCGCCCCGTAGCCAAGCGGGAATGCCAGCGCCCACGACAGCGGCACCCCGATCCCCCAGAAGCTCAGCACGTGGAGCAGCATCGCGGCGGTGGTGTCGCCCGCCCCGCGTAGGATGCCGGACGCGACCGCCTGCATCCCGTCGAACACTTGAAAGAGCCCGGCGATCGGCAGCAACCCCGCCGCGATGAGCACGACGGACGCATCCGCGGTGTACAGCCGCGCGAACGGGCCCGGGGCGAGCAGGAGCACGACCCCCATCACCGCCATGAAGCCCACGCCCAGTGCGAGCGCCGCGACCGCATCCCGCTGGGACGCGGCGGTGTCCCCGGCACCGATCGCGTGCCCGACCATCACCGATGCCGCGCTCGCGACGCCGAGCGGCACCATGAAGGTCGTGGAGGCGAGGTTCAACGCGATCTCGTGTCCGGCGAGCGTCGCCGTGCCCATCCACCCCGCCATGATCGTCACGAGGCCGAAGGCATTCACCTCGGCGAAGAACTGCAGGCCGATCGGGATGCCGATCGCCAGCATCCGCCCGAGCGGCGCGAGCGCCAGACTCTCCCGGCGCCACCGCGTCAGGATCGGCCCGAGCGCCGGCCACGCGGTCCACAGGAGGCACACCAGCATCGCCCAGCGCGCGATCGACGTCGCCTGCGCCGAACCGATCGAGCCGCCGGCCGCCACCCCGAGATGTCCGAAGATGAACACCCAGTTGAGCAGCACATTCAACACGTTCCCGACGAGCACGGAGAGTAGCACGGGACGCATCAGGTGCTTCGCCTGCAGCACCTGCCGCAGCGCGACGAAGAGATAGAACGGGAGGAGCCCCGGGAGGCTCCACCAGACGAAGCGGGCGGCGGCGGGGGTCACCTCCGCCGGCTGTCGCATCAGGGTGAAGAGGCGCTCTGACGGGAGGGCGGTGAGCCCCACCAACACCGTCACCAGCAGGGCGAGCAGCAGTCCCCGCTGTACACCGCGCGCCACCCCCTCGTCATCCCCGGCGCCGACAGCCTGCGCGACGACCGGGTCGATCGCGAGGAGGACACCGATCCCCGCGATCCCGGTGAGATGGAAGTACAGGTTGCCGAGCCCGCCGGCGGCCAGCTCGGCCGCCGAGACCCGCCCCAGCATCACGACGTCGACCACGCCCATCAGCTGCTGCCCGAGGCTGACGAGCACGATCGGCCCGGCGATGGCCAGCATCTCCCGCAACTCGGCCCGCGTAGGCCGGAGTCGCGCGAGCAAGCTCAGCACGGGCTCACTCCCACTCGATCGTCGCGGGCGGCTTGGAGCTCACGTCGTACACGACGCGATTGATCCCAGGAACCTCATTGATGATCCGATTCGAGACGCGCGCGAGCACCTCGGTCGGGAACGCGAACCAATCCGCCGTCATCCCATCGGTGCTCGTCACCGCGCGGAGCGCGATCACGTGCTCGTAGGTTCGCCCGTCCCCCATCACGCCGACCGATCGCACGGGGAGGAAGACGGCGAACGCCTGCCAGATCTCGTTGTAGAGCCCCGCCGCGCGGATCTCCTCGAGATAAATCGCATCCGCGCGGCGGAGCGTCTCCACGTTGACGGGGTCGACGGCGCCGAGCACGCGGATCGCGAGTCCGGGACCGGGGAACGGATGCCGCCCGACCATCTCCTCGGGGAGGCCGAGCTCACGGCCGACATTCCGCACCTCGTCCTTGAAGAGCTCGCGCAGCGGCTCGATCAACTGGAACTTCATATCGGGCTTGAGCCCACCGACGTTGTGATGCGTCTTGATCGTCGCGCTCGGCCCCCCCTTCGCGCTGACCGACTCGATCACATCGGGATAGAGCGTCCCCTGCACGAGGAACTTCGCGTCCTTCCCCGCCTCGGCCGACGCATCCTCGAAGACGTCGATGAAGGTGTGCCCGATCGCCTTTCGCTTCTTCTCGGGATCATCGAGCCCCTGCAGCGCGCCGAGGAACCGATCCTCCGCCCGGACGGTGATCAGGCGGATACCGAGGTGCTGCCCCATCGTCCGCTCGACCTGCTCGCGCTCGTGGAGCCGCAGCAGGCCCGTGTCCACGAAGATGCAGGTCAGCTGGTCTCCGATCGCGCGATGCACCAGCGCCGCCGCGACGGACGAGTCCACGCCACCCGAGAGGCCACAGATCACCTGCGCGTCACCGACGAGCGCCTTGATCCGCGCGACCTCCTGCTCGATGAAATGCCCCGGCGTCCAGTCGGGGGTGCACCCCGCGACACCGAAGAGGAAGTTCTGGATGATCTCCGCGCCACGCACGGTATGCGCCACCTCGGCGTGGAACTGCACCGCGTGGATCGGCTTCGTGGCGTGCCGGAAGGCGACGACCGGATTCCCGTCGCTCGACGCCGTGAGCACGTAGCCCGGCGGGACCGTTTCGACGTGATCGCCGTGACTCATCCAGACGACCGAGCGCTCCCCGTCGTCGAAGCCGGCGAAGAGCCCACCGGTATCCTTGACGACGATCTCGGCGCGACCGTACTCACGACGCCCGCCCCCCTTCACCGCGCCGCCCACCGTCTGGGCGATCCACTGCATCCCGTAGCAGACGCCGAGGACGGGCGCCACGTCGAGGATCGCGGGATCGAACGTCGGCGCGCCCTCGTCCGTGACCGAGCTCGGGCCACCCGAGAGGATGATCGCCGTGGGCTGCCACGCGCGGATCCACTCGAGGGAGCGCGTCGGCGGGTGGATCTCCGAGAAGACGCGCGCCTCGCGCACCCGGCGGGCGATGAGCTGCGTGAACTGCGAGCCGCAGTCGAGGATCAATACACGGGACGTCACCGGGTCCACTCCGTCGGATCGAGCGTGAGCATCTCCACCTGCTTGGTGTCGAGATCGATGATGGCGGCGGTCGGCGTGCCGTGCAGCCACCCGCACGCCTCGCCGGGATTCACGAGCAGGGTCTCCCCACGCTGCTCGACCGCGGCGACGTGCGTATGCCCGTACACGACGATATCGTGGGCGCTAATCGAGCCCTCGTGCACGTCGGCGAGGTCGTGGACCAGGAGCACCTTCACGTCACCGAACTTCACGGAATGCGGCGACTCGAAGAGCTCCTGCCCCATCCCCTGCTCCGCGAACGCCCGGAGGCCGGCCCGGTCCCCATCGTTCCCGCCGAAGACTCCGGCCATCGCGACGTTCTGGTCGCGGAAGGGGCGCAGCGCGAACGGCGCACAGAAGTCCCCCGCGTGCAAGACCATCGTCACCTCGCGCGCCACCATCTGCCGCAAGAGTGCATCGACCGCAGGGACGCGGTCGTGCGAGTCCGACATCACCCCGATGCGCATCAGTCCTGTCTCCAGTCCGGCGCCGCCACATCGTGGCGCGCCAGATCGTCATAGGTCTCCCGCGTCGTCACCACCGCCCACTGCGCCCCATCCACCATCACCTCCGGCGCTTTCGGGCGGGCGTTGTACTGCGAGGCCATGACCGAGCCATACGCCCCCGCCGCGTGGACGGCGAGCAGCGCCCCAGCCTCGACGACCGGCATCGGTCGCTTGAGCGCGAGGAAATCCCCCGTCTCACAGACCGGCCCTACCACATCGACGAGCTCCTCCCCGTGAGCGGGCCGCACCGGTTCGATCTGGTGGTACGCATCATAGCGCGAGGGCCGCACGAGCTCGGTCATCCCCGCATCGCAGACGAGCGTCGTGCGCCCAGCGTTCCCCTTCCGGTAGAGCACGCGCGTCACGAGCATCCCCGCGTCGGCGATCACGAACCGCCCCGGCTCGACGAGGAGCGACACGCCGAGCGCCGCCGCCGCGCCGCCGACGATCGTCGCGTATGCGGTGAGATCCGGCGCCGCCTCGTCACGATACCGCACCGGGAGGCCACCCCCGACGTCGAGGTACCGAAGCTTGGCGCCCGTCGCCTGCAGCGCCTGCCCGAGCTCCACGAGGCGCGTCGCGCCGTGGCGGTACGCCTCCAGCGAGAGGAGCTGCGACCCCACGTGCATATCGAGCCCGACGAGCCGGAGATGCGGTGAGGCGAGCGCCAGCTGCCCCGCCGCGAACGCCTCGCCGATCGGGATGCCGAACTTGTGCCCCTTCTCCCCCGTCGCGATGAACCGATGCGCGTTCTCGACGTCAACCTCGGGATTCACCCGCAGTCCGACGGGCGCGATCACCCCCAACGACGCCGCGATCTCCGCGACGAGCGTGAGCTCCGCCGGCGACTCGACGTTGATCACCTTGACGCCGCCGACGAGCGCTTCGCGGAGCTCGTGGGCCTGCTTCCCGACCCCGCCGAAGAGGATGTCGTCAGGCGCGAACCCGGCACGGCGCGCCCGGTCGAGCTCGCCACCGGAGACCACGTCGACCCCGGCGCCGAACCCGCGCACCACCTCGAGGACGCCGCGACAGGCGTTCGCCTTCATCGCGAAGTGGATCCGATGCGGGAGGCCGTCAAGCGCGGCGGTGAGGGCCCCGAGCTGCGCACGGATCCGCTCGGCCGAATACACGTAGAACGGCGTCCCCACCGCCTCGGCCAGCCGCGGGAGCGCGACGGACTCGGCGTGCAACACGCCGTCGACGCGCTCGAAGCTCATCAGTATGCCTTGGCCCAGATGACTTCGTGTCGCGCGGGCTCACCCGTGATAAGGCAGGTGGTCGGCGCCTCGGCCGTGCGGAACTCCGGATCGGGGATGCAGCGGATCGTCGCCTTGGTCTCCTCCTTCACCTGAGCTTCGACGGCGGGATCGCCGTTCCAGCCGGCGTAGACGAACCCACCCGGTCCCTCCATGATCTCCTTGAACTGCGCGTAAGAGGTCACGTTGCGGTGCGAGTTCGCCTCGCGACGAGCCGTCGCGGCGGCCAACAGGTCGGCCTGAATGGTCTCGAGAAGCCGGGCGACCGCCTCCGGGAGCCCCGTCATCGAGAGCGCCGCCTTGGCCCGGGTGTCGCGCCGGGCGGAGAAGACCGACCCCTTCTCGAGGTCCTTCGGGCCGATCTCCAAGCGCAGCGGGATCCCGCGCATCTCGTGCTCGTAGTACTTGGCGCCCGGCTTGATCCCCTCGCGCGCATCCACGATCACCCGGAGGCGATCGGTCGCGCCGCGCCCTGCCCACTGCGTCAGCTCGTCCCGCACCTTGTACGCCGCCTCCACCACCCGCGCCTTCTCGTCGTCCGACTTGTAGATGGGGATGATGACAACCTCGACCGGCGCGAGCCGCGGCGGGCAGACGAGCCCGTTGTCATCGGAGTGAGTCATGATCAGCCCGCCCACCATGCGGGTCGAGACCCCCCACGACGTGTTCCACGCAAAGGCCATCTCACCGCCCTCGTCTTGGAACTTCAGATCGAACGCCTTGGCGAAGTTCTGCCCGAGGTTGTGCGAGGTGCCGGCCTGCAGCGCCTTGTTGTCCTGCATCATCGCCTCGCACGAGTACGTGCGGAGCGCGCCGGCGAACTTCTCGCTCTCGGTCTTCTGCCCGGTGACGACCGGCATCGCGATCCAGCCTTCCATGAACTCACGGTAGACACCGAGCATCCGCCGCGTCTCCGCCTCGGCCTCGTCGTGCGTCGCGTGGGCGGTGTGCCCCTCCTGCCAGAGGAACTCGAGCGTCCGGAGGAACAACCGGGTCCGCATCTCCCACCGCACCACGTTCGCCCACTGGTTCATCAGGATGGGGAGGTCGCGGTACGACTGCACCCACTTGGCGAACATGTGGTAGATGATCGTCTCGGAGGTCGGCCGCACGACGAGCGGCTCCTCGAGCGCCTTCCCGCCCCCGTGGGTCACGACGGCCGTCTCGGGCGCGAACCCTTCGACGTGCTGTGCCTCCTTCTGCAGGAAGCTCTGCGGGATGAACAACGGGAAGTACGCGTTCTGATGGCCCGTCGCCTTGAACATGTCGTCCAGGGCGCGCTGCATGCGCTCCCAGATCCCGTACCCGTTGGGGCGGATCACCATTGAGCCCTTCACGGGGGAATAGTCGGCGAGCTCGGCGCGGAGCACGAGCTCGTTGTACCAGGCGCTGAAATCGTCGGCGCGGGTCGTCAGCTTCTTGTCGTCAGCCATTCGTCTCTCGGGCGGTCGCGCGCTGCTCGGCCAGCCAGTCGCGCAACGCCTGCAGGGTCGTCGTATCCCCGGCGAGGGTCGCCGCAGGGTCCATCAGGTGGGTCGGGGCGTCCTTCATCCGCCCCAGGATCGAGGTCACCTCGAGCCGGCCATCCTCGCGCACCCCGATCACCGCGGCGGCACCTGCCTTCTTCGCGCCATCCACCTGGTTTCGCGTGGCCTGCGAGAGGAACCGCTCGGCGTTGAGGCCGTGATTGACGCTGAACCCAGCCCCCCGGAGCGCGCTCACGAGGCGGAGCGATTCGGCATACGGGCGACCGACAGCCCCGTTCCCCGCTACGAGGTAGAGGTCTGCCCCATCGGCCCCGGGCGCTGGAAATAGCCCTCTATCGGCCAGCAGCTCGCCGAGCACGACATCGCCCATCCCGAAACCGAGCGCGGGGAGGTCGACGCCGCCGAGCGACTTGAGCAGGGTGTCATAGCGCCCGCCGCCGCAGATGGCGCGGAGTTCGCCCTTGGCGTCGAAGAGCTCGAACACGATCCCCGTGTAGTAGGCGAGCCCGCGGACGATGGAGAGGTCGAGGTCCACCCATTCGCCGAATCCGAGCGCATCGAGGTGCTTGAGAAAGCGGCCGAATCTCTCCACGTGCTCGGCCGCCGCCGGGGCCGCACCGAATTCCGCACGGACGGAGTCGAAGGTCGTCCCGGCAGCGAGGCCGAGAATGCGTTCCACCTGCGCCGGGGTGAGCCCTGCGGCAGCGAGCTTCTCCGCCGACACCTCGCGCGGCTGGCGCGCGATCTTGTCGACGACCGCATACACGGCGGGAATCTGCGTCTCGGTGACCCCGAGCGTCGTCAGGATCCCACCCAGCAGCCGGCGGTCGCTGACGCGCGCGCGGACGTCCGCGGAGGTCAGCCCGAGCTCGCGCATGATGTCGATGGCGGCCCCGAGCAGTTCCGCATCCGCCACCTCGCTCGACTCGCCGACGATGTCAACGTTCAGCTGGTAGTGCTCGCGCAGCCGTCCGCGCTGCGCCCGCTCGTACCGGAACAGCTGGGGGATGGAGAACCAGCGCACGGGCTTCCGGAGGGCATTCGCCCGCGCCCCGACCATCCGGGCGAAGGTGGGGGTCATCTCGGGACGGAGCGCGACCTCCCGCCCCCCCTTGTCCGTGAAGTTGTACAGCTGGGCGACGATCTCATCCCCGCTCTTGCGGGTGTAGAGGTCGAGGGGTTCCAGCGGGGGGCCGTCGTATTCGACGAAGGCATACCGGCGCGCGACGGCCCGCCAGGCCTGGAAGATGTGGGCTCGGCGGGCCAGCTCGTCGGGATAGAAATCGCGGAAACCTGGAAGGGCCGCACCACTCATCCGGGAAAGCTACCCGGTGGCCGGATTCACCTGCAACCGCGCCATCGCGTCGCCGACGGTGTGAAAACTCCCCGTCACGAGGATCGTCGCCCCGCGCGACGGGGCGAGGGCCAACGCCGCGTCGAAATCTGGGACGAGCTCCGCGGCCCAACCGGCATCGGTGGCATACCGCCGGGCCACCTCGGCATCCCACGCCCGGCTCGCCGGCGCCGTGGGGGCGTTCGTCAGGATGAAGCGGTCCACCACGGGGCCCAGCGCATCCAAAATCCCCCGCCAGTCCTTGTCGCCCAAGACGCTCACGATCGCGACGACCGGTCCACCCGGCGCGACAGCCCGGAGGGTGGCCGCCGAGACGAGCGCCCCATCGGGGTTGTGCGCGACGTCGAAGATCCAGTCGCCGTGCCGGGAGAATCGCCCCGCGAGGCGGAGGTCAGCGAGCAGCGGCGCCGCGGTCGCCGGGGCGACGTGGAACGGCGCCGGCAGGGCATCGAGCATCGTGAGCGCCACCAGCGCATTGCTCGCTTGGTGGCGGCCCGGGAGCCCCATCACCACGTCGAGGGAGTCCGCCCCAACGCGCTCCCAGCGGAATCGGGTCCCCGTCCCCGTCGGCTCGACCGCCGTAGGGCGGCCCTCCTCCGCCACCACCCGCACCGGGGTCGCCCCGCGTCGGGCCGCCTCCGCCGCAAGGATCGCGCGGATCTCCGCTTCGGGCTCCCCGACGACGGCCGGCCGCCCCGGCTTGTAGATCCCCGCCTTCTCCGGCGCGATCTGCGCGCGGGTGGTCCCGAGGAACTCCATATGGTCCAGCCCGATCCCCGTCACCCCGGCGACGAGCGGATCGACGACGTTGGTCGCGTCAAGCCGTCCCCCCAGCCCCGTCTCGATCACCGCCACATCCACGCCGGCGTCGGCGAAGAGCTGAAAGCCCATTGCGGTCGTCGCCTCGAAGAAGGTCGCGCCGAGGCGCTCGACCGTTGGGGTCCACCGCTCGAGGAACGCGACGATCGCCGCCTCATCCACCGGGCGGCCGTCGATCAGGAACCGCTCACGGAAGTCGACCAGATGCGGGGAGGTGTACTTCGCGACCCGCCAGCCGCGACGCCGCAGGACGTGCTCGAGCGCGGCGCAGACGCTCCCCTTTCCGTTCGTGCCGGCCACGTGGAGCACGGGGACGCGGCGATGCGGGTCCCCGAGCGCGGCAAGCAACGCCTCCACCCGGTCGAGCCCGAGCCGCCACTGCCCCGTCGTCCGCGCGAAGAGGGCCTCGAGCGCGGCACGATAGTCGGTGCCGCTCAGGAGGTCGCCCACCCCGTCGCCGCAGGCTTCCCGCTCATATGCCGCAGCAGCTGGCCGATGGTCCGCTTCAGCTGGTGCCGATGCACCACCCGGTCGACCATCCCGTGCTCGAGGAGAAACTCCGCGGTCTGGAACCCCTCCGGGAGATCCTGCCCGAGGGTCTGTTTGATGACTCGGGGCCCAGCGAACCCGATCACCGCGCCCGGCTCCGCCAGGATCGCGTCGCCGAGCATCGCGTACGAGGCGCTGACGCCGCCGGTCGTCGGGTTGGTGAGGACCGAGACGTACGGGATCCGGCGCTCCGCCAGCTGGGCGAGCACCGCCGACGTCTTGGCCATCTGCATCAGCGAAAGCACGCCCTCCTGCATCCGGGCCCCACCGGAGCAGGAGAGCAGGATGAGGGGCCACTTCTTCTCGAGGGACCGGTTCCCGAGTCGGGCAATCTTCTCGCCGACGACCGACCCCATCGAGCCGCCCATGAAGGCGAAGTCCATCACCCCGAGATTGACCGGGGTCCGGTCCATCTGGCCGGAGACCGTGAGGATCGCATCGTGCGGCCCCGCCCCCTTCCGGGACTTCGCCAGCCGGCCCGGGTAGTCGGGGAACCCGAGCGGGTCCACCGATGCCACCTCCTCGTCCTTCTCATCCGCGGTCCCCTCGTCAAGGAGCAACGCGGCGTACTCGTGCGCCCGGAACCGCCGATGATGGTCGCAGGCGGGACACACATTGTGATTGCGGGCAAACTTCTCCGCGATGTCGGTGTGCCCGCAGGCCTCGCACTTCTCCCACGCATCCTTGGGAATCTCGAGGCGCTCCCCCCGAGGGCGGAGGGGCTTCTTTTCCTTCCGGAACCATACCATGGACGGAAAGCTGGACTGAGCCGGGGGCCCGGGCAAGCAGGGCCGGCGGCGCCCCTAGAGCCGGTCGGCCTGTCCGCGCCCCTCGGACGAGATCAGCAGGAGGATCCCCACCGAGAGCCAGCTCGCCAGCATAAAGGACCCTCCATACGAGAAGAACGGCAACGGGATCCCCGTGATCGGCATCAGCCCGACGGTCATCCCGACATTCACCATCAGGTGGGTGAACCACGCCGAGGTGAGCCCGAAGGCCACCAACGAGGCGAACGGCGTCGACGACCGGACGGCCACCCGGATGGTGCGCAGCAGGAGCGCCGCGAAGAGCGCCAGGGCGATCGACACCCCGAGGAATCCAAACTCCTCCGCCACCACGGGGAAGATGAAGTCGGTCTGCTGCTCCGGGAGGAAGGCGAGTCGCTTCTGCGACCCGAGCGTGAATCCCTTGCCGAACAACCCCCCGGACCCGATCGCCACCTGGGACTGGATGAGATGGTAGCCGGAGGCCCGCGGATCGCTCGATGGGTCGAGGAAGACGAGGAGGCGCCGCTGCTGATAGGGATCGAGCCGGTTCCACAGGAGTGGCGCGAGGACACCGAGCATCAGGTTCCCGGCGACGACGACCACACCCTCCCATCGGGCCGGCCGCACGAGCGCGAGCACCGCCAACAGCATGAGGAACCATGCCCCCCAGAGCCCGGTGCTGAAGGCGAGGATGAGGCTCACGCCCGGGCTCGCGGCGAGCAGGAGGAGCCACCAGCTGACCCCGGCCCAGAAGAGCATCGCGTAGTAGATGCCGATGAAGACGATGCCCGTCCCGAGGTCGGGCTGCGCCATGATCAGCAGCCAGGGGATGCCCACGACCGTGGCCGAAGGAATGAGTTCGAAGAGCGTCGACGGTGCCCGACGGGCGGCACTGAGCACGTGGGCCAACATCAAGACGACGGCGATCTTCGCGAGCTCGGACGGCTGGCCGAGGCGGACCCCGCCGATGGCGAGCCAGCTCTTGGTGCTTGCCGCGGTCCCCGCTCCCTTCCCGACGAAGATGAGCAGCAGGAGGAGGACACACGCCGCGATGTACGCCGGCACGCTCACCGCCTCCAGCAGCCGACTGCTCAGCCGCGTGAGCACGTAGCCCACCGCCACCCCGAGCACGACCCACGCCAGCTGTACCCGCCAGAGCCCTTCCACGAAGGTCGGCACGTCGGTCTGCCCGGCCGAGTACACCATCGAGAGGCCGAAGCAGGTCAGCAGGAGCGCGACGAGCGCGAGGGGCCAATCCGCCGGCAACCGGAGCGGCCGGATCATCCCTCCGTCTCCGGCATCGCGACCACCTCACGCTTGAGGTAGTGCTCCATGATGCGCGTCGCGATGCGCGCGGCACGCGACCCGTGCAGGCCGAACTCGAGCATCACCGCAACGACAATTGTCGGCGCCTCGGCGGGCGCATAGCCCACGAACCAGGCGTGGTCCCGGCGGATGTCCGCCGCGTTCTGCGCGGTCCCGGTCTTCCCCGCGACGGTGATCCCCTCGAGCCGCGACCCGGCGGCGGTCCCCGCGCCCACCACCGCGGCCAGCGCCTCCTGGATCCCCTGCATCTGCTCGGGCGTCAGCGCGAAGAGGGGGACGCGTGCCTCCGACGCCCCGACGATCATCGGCTGCGCCGCGGTGCCGTCGGTGGCGAGCGCCGTGTAGAACCGCGCCATGTTCGCGACGGTCTGCGAATGCTCCCCCTGCCCGATGGAGAGGTTCAGCGTGACCGCATTGCTCCACCCACGGGGCCCAAAGCGGCGGTCGTAGTACTCTCGGGCGGGGTCGGTCGGGTAGAGCGGACGGTTCTCCGACGGCAGGTCGATCCCCGAGCGCTGCCGCGCCCCGAGCTTGAGCCCGCCCGCGATGAGCCGCTGCAGCCCGATCTTCAAGCCGAGCTGATAGAAGTAGGTGTCGCACGAATGTTGGATGGCGCCGGCGAGCGTCACGTTGCCGTGGCCCTTGGGATCCCAGCACCGGAAGTAGCGGTTGCCGTACTGGAAGCCGCCACGACAGGGCGTGGCCATCCGATCGTCGATGTCGACGAGCCCCGCCTCCATCGCGGTGATCGCGGTCGCGAGCTTCCAGATGGACCCGGGCGGATACGTCCCCTTGATCGCCTTGTTGTAAAGCGGACGGCGCGGGTCGGACTGCAACGCATTCCAGTAGCTGCGCGGGATGCCGCCGGTGAAGCGGTTCGGATCGAAGGTTGGAGCGGAATGCAACGCCAGCACCTCGCCGGTCTGCGGCACCATCGCGACCACTCCCCCGATCAGCGAGTCGCCGAAGATCCCCGCGATAAATCGTTGCAGGTCGAGATCGAGATTGGTCCGCAGCGCCTCCGGCGATGCGGGCGCGACATCGCCACGGGCGCGGTCCCGGACCATCCGCCCGCGCGCGTCCACCTCGACGAAGCGGACCCCCTCTCGCCCCCGGAGGCGCTCCTCATACTGTTTCTCGAGCCCGTCCTTCCCGACCTGCTGTCCCGCCTTGTAGCCGGTGAAGGTCGTGTCCTCGAGTTCCCGGTCGCTGATCTCCCCGGTGTAGCCCACGAGCGCGGAGACGACGGAACTGTCGGGATACCAGCGCTTGGGCGCCGACTGGATGATCAACTCGGGGAATTCGAGCCGCCGCTCCTCGAGTGCCGCGACGAGACGGAACGGCGCATCGGTGAAGAGCACCACCGGGCGCGACGCATCGTGGCGGTATCGGCGGATCGCGCCCCCCACCTGCTCGGGCGTCACCGGGCTCAGGGCCCCGATCCGCTGCATCATCTGGCGCACGGCCCGTTCGGTGCGCGCGAGGTACGAGACGGTGTAGCTCGGGACGTTCTCCGCGATGACGGCGCCCTTCCGGTCGAGGATCATCCCCCGTGCCGCCGGCAACGGGACCTCGCGGAGTCGGTTGTCCTCCGACGCCAGACGGAAGCGCGCATACTCGAGTACCTGCGCCCGAAAGAACGCGGCAAGGAGCACGCTCAGCGCGAGGACGACGAGGGCTGAGGCGAGCTGCGCCCGCCGTTGCACCTCGTTCGGCTGGAAACTCACCGTCGCCCTCGGCGGAGGTCCACTGGCGGTGGGAGGAGGCGGAGCACGAAGACCCCGACGACCGTCGTCACGACTGCCCCGACCGGAGCCCACCAGAGGAGGCGCAGGAGCAGCTCGGTGCCGTGGAGTCGACCCGCGACCAAGACGGCGAGGACATCCGACACGACGCGCGCAGTGGCGAGCACGGCGGCGGTCGCCGCGAGTCGTTCCTCGAACGCCCCGGCCGAGAGCCGAGACACTCCGTAGGCCACGATGCTAAGCGCGAGTGCCGAGGCGCCGAACGCGTCCGGTGCGGTAGAGTCCCGAAGCACCCCGAAGGCGAAGCCGATGAGCGCAGCGCCCCCGGGTCGCACGCGGCCGGCGGCCGCTACCACGGCGATCAGTAGCAGGTCAAGCACGACGCGGCCACCCAGCACCGGTACCACCGCGAGGTCGAGCAGCACGAGTGCCGCGACGCTTACGACGAGTCCGAGGGTGCGACGCTCCATCACCGACTCCAGACGCTGTCAAGACCGGCGGCGACGCGCGGCGCGCGGAGGACGAGCACCCCGGAGATGGCCTGAAGCGGCACCGCCGGACGCAGGAGGTAACTCCGCACCCACCCCCCTTCATCCGACAGCACGCGCAGCACCGTCCCGACCGGCACCCCCGCCGGGAAGACCCCGCCGAGCCCGGAGCTCACGATCGCCGTCCCCGGCGCGAGCAACGCCCGGAACGGCACCCCCGTGAGCTCCAGCAATCCCTCACCGCCACGAGTCGACACGTGTGCCGTCACGATTCCCACGGCAGCCCCGTCAGCGCTCATCGCACTGACACGGAAATCCGGGTGCGCCCAGGTGAGCATCACCGCCGACCGCGCATCCACCGTAGCGACGAGACCGGCCACGCCAGCGGACGTCACCACCTGACTCAGCGGGGCGATGCTGTCCCGCACGCCGACCGAGAGCAGCCGCGTCGCTGCACCGCCTGGGGCCGACGCCGGCAGGGCCTCCGCCGCGACATACCCCCACGCCACCCGCGGAGCGAGACCGAGCAATCCACGCAGCGACGCGTTCTCGGCGGCGAGCCCCGCGGCGTCCTGCGCGAGGCGGGTGAGACTGTCGGTCGCGCGACGCAGCGCATTCGCCTCGCGAAGCGCCCGCTCGGACCGCGTCACCGAGGACTGCCCCGCGAGGAGCGGCGTGATGAACGTCTCGCGGACCGCCTGCGCGATCGGATCGCGTCGGGCCGGGGCGAGCGTACGGAGCGTCAGCGCGGCGAGGACACACGCCACGACGAGCACGCTGTCCAGACGGTCGTTCGAACGGGCGCCGCGTGCCACGCGTCGCGGCCGCTCAGCTCGTGAGCACCGACCAGTACCGCTCCTCGTCGTCGAGGATGCGGCCCGTCCCACGCACCACGCAGGTCAGCGGATCCTCGTCGACGTGGATGGGGAGCCCCGTCTCCTGCGTGAGGAGCACATCGAGCCCCCGCAGCAACGCGCCGCCACCGGTCATCACGATGCCCCGGTCGACGATGTCGGAGGCGAGCTCCGGCGGCGTGATCTCGAGCGCGCGGCGCACCGCGTTCACGATCTGCTGCACCGGCTCCTGCACCGCCTCGCGGATCTCCGCCGAATGCACGCGCACCGTCTTCGGGATCCCGGAGACGAGGTCGCGGCCCTTCACCTCCATCTCGCGCTCTTCGCCGAGCGGCGCCGCCGACCCGATCTGGATCTTGATCTGCTCCGCCGTCGGCTCCCCGATGAGGAGGTTGTAGCTCTTCCGCATGAACTGCACGATGCTCGTGTCAAGCTCGTCGCCGCCGGTGCGGATCGAGGTGTCCGAGACGATCCCCGAGAGCGCAATGACCGCGATCTCCGTCGTCCCGCCGCCGATGTCGATCACCATGTTTCCCGTCGGCGTGTCGACCGGGAGTCCCACACCGATCGCCGCCGCCATCGGCTCCGCGACCATGAAGACCTCCTTCGCGCCGGCGCCGAGCGCTGAGTCGCGCACCGCGCGCCGCTCCACCTCGGTGATACCGGACGGCACGCAGACGATCACGCGCGGCTTCACGCGGAAGACATGGTTCTTGATGATCAGCTCGAGGAAGAAGCGCAGCATCTTCTCGGTGACCTCGAAGTCGGCGATCACACCGTCCTTCATCGGCCGCACGGCGATCACACCTTCGGGCGTGCGCCCCAGCATCCGCTTCGCCTCGAGCCCCACTCCCTTGATGCGCTTCGTCTCGCGATCGATCGCGACGACACTCGGCTCGTTCAGCACGATGCCCTCGCCCTTCACATACACGAGCGTGTTTGCGGTCCCGAGGTCGACGGCGATGGCGTTCGCCGTGAGCAGACCACCGAGATTGAAGGACGGCCAACGCATGGGAGAGACTCGCTCGCGCGACCCCGCGACGCGGGACCGGAGGCTGACGACGGAGGGGAAGTGCCGGGGCCCATTGAAGTTAGCGGGACGATCGCGGCCGCGACAGCCAGCCCGTCAGCCAGCGCGACGGCGTGCGCAGCGACCGCCAGAGGACCGTCAGCCGCCGGTGGCGCGACCGACGGACCGCCGGTGCTCAGGGCCGGCCCGGCGACTCCTGCGGGTCGAAGAGCACCGTCAGCGTCACGAGCTGCGGGACCGCCGCTCCATCACGGACCGCCGGCCGCCACGCCCGCGCGGCCACCGCCCGCCGGACCGACTCCCCGAAGGCTGGATGGGTGGCCCAGACGACACCGAAGGTGTCGAGCCGCACCCGGCCCGCCGCATCGAGCACGAACTCCACCTCCGCCGCCCCCGGGATGCCGGCGGCGTGGAGCGAGTCGGGGTAGAGCGGCGCGAGACCGCGCGCATCCGCCAGGCGGGCCGGCGTCTCCACCTGCGCCGCCAGCAGCGCTTCACCCGCCTCGACGAGCGCCGCGGCCCGCGCGAACGGGGTCGGGTCCCCGCGACGACGCCGCGGGGTGACGGCCTGCCCCTCTCGGCTCCAGAGCACGATCGTCCCACCGCTGGTGGACGACCGCCCCGCCCCGCCGAACTGGGCCGGCACCGTCGCGGGGCCGGCATAGACCTCCACCCCGGCGAAGGTCCGGGCATCGAACGCATCGATGTCGAGCTCGACGCCCCCCAAGGGCGCCCCATCCAACCAGACGAGCGGGGCGACATTCGCCCCACGGAGTCGCATCGTGGTCATCCCGCCGCGGCGGGCCTGCAGCTGCAGCCCCGGCAGGCCGCGCAGGAGGTCGGAGAGACGACGACTCCCTTCCCTATCGATCTCCTCCGCGGTGAAGAAGCGCCCCTGCCCCTGCGCCCGCCTCGCGTAGAAGCCCGCGAGCGGCCCCCGCAGGTCGCGTCGCCCGGTGACGACCACCGGCGGGAGCCGGGGCGACACTCGGCCGAGCACGAGCAGCAACGCTTCGCCCCCGGCATCGAAAACTGGGACGGTGTCAGGCGTGAAGCCGAGCCGCCGCGCCACGACACGCCCCCCGCTGGGCGCCGTCACCGGGAAGGTGAAGCGGCCGAGCGAATCCGCCTCGACCTCCGCGCCCGCCTCCGTCCCGCGGAGGAGCGTGACGCGCGCGCCCGCGAGCGGACGGCCATCGGCATCCTGCACGACGCCCTCGAGACGGCCCGACGCCTGCCCCGAAAGCACACTGGCGGTCGCGGCGCCAAGCGCCACGACCGCCAGCCACCGGATCCCGAGGGCCCGGATCCCCATCGTTACTTGAGGAACTGCTCCGGCGCGTGGTACTCCATCCCGAACGCCTCGGCGACACCCTGATACGTCACCTTGCCGTCGACGACGTTGAGCCCCTTGAGGAGCGCGCCGTCCTCGTGGAGCGCCTGCTTCCACCCCTTGTTCGCGAGCTTGAGCGCGTACGGGAGGGTCGCGTTGGTGAGCGCGAGGGTCGACGTGCGCGGCACGCCGCCCGGCATGTTCGCCACGCCGTAGTGGATGATCCCGTCCACCGTGTAGACCGGATTCTCGTGCGTGGTGGCCTTGATGGTCTCCACGCAGCCGCCCTGGTCGATCGCGACGTCGACGATCACCGCGCCCGGCCGCATCGTTTTGAGGTCCTCACGACGGATGAGCTTCGGCGCCTTCGCGCCGGGGAGCAGCACGCCGCCGACCACGAGGTCGGCCGTCGCGATCTGCTCGAGGACGTTCTGCCGGTTCGAGAAGATCAGCTGCACGTTCGACGGCATCACGTCGCTCAGGTAGCGCAGGCGGGGGAGCGAGGTGTCGAGAATGACGACCTTGGCGCCCATCCCCGCCGCCATCTTCGCCGCATTCACGCCCACGACGCCACCGCCGAGGATCACCACCTTGGCCGGCGGCACGCCCGGCACGCCACCGAGGAGCACGCCACGCCCGCCGTAGAGCTTCTCGAGGTACTTCGCCCCCTCCTGCACCGCCATCCGCCCGGCCACCTCGGACATCGGGGTCAGCAGCGGCAGCTCGCGCGTCGGGAGCTCCACCGTCTCATAGGCGATGCAGGTCGCCCCGGAGTCGAGGTGCGCCTTGGTCAGCTTCTCATCCGCGGCGAAGTGGAAGTAGGTGAAGATCGTCTGCCCCTTCCGCATCCGCGGCCACTCGACGGCGATCGGCTCCTTCACCTTGATGATCATCTCCGCCTCCTTCCAGACGGCATCCGCCGTCGGGAGGAGCTTGGCGCCGACAGCCGTGTACTGGTCGTCGCTGAAGCCGGAGCCCTCACCAGCGCCCTGCTCGACGTAGACGGAGTGGCCGGCGGCCACGAGGGCCTCCGCACCAGCGGGGACCAGCGAGACACGGTTCTCGTTGGTCTTGATCTCCTTCGGGATGCCGATCTTCATGGCGCAGGGATACTCGGAAGAGTGTCAGGGGATTCGCCGCACGACCCATTCACGGCCGAACGGTCAGACAGGCCCCAACCGGACGATCGTCTGCCGGTCGGCGCCGTAGAAGTCTCGGCAAACGGCCGCGACTTCACCAGTAGGCACCGCGTCGACGCGGGCCAGGACCTCATCGAGCGGACGATACGGCTCGTTGAAGAGCGCGACCGCCGCCGCCCGATACATCCGGGCGCTCACACTCTCCATCGAGAGGGTGATCTGCCCCTTGAGCTGCTGCTTCCCCATCAGGAGCTCGTCCTCGGGGATGCCGTGCGTCACCAACGCCTCCAGTTCCGCATGCACCGCCGCCGCCGCCTCGTCGGCGCGCTCAGGGGCACACCCCACATAGATGCCCTGGGACCCGGCGGTCACGTGGAAGCTCTGGAAGCTGTGCACCGAGTACGCGAGCCCCAGTTCCTCACGCACCCGCTGGAAGAGCCGCGAGCTCATCCCGCCCCCGAAGAGGGAGTTCACGAGCATCAGCCCGTACCGCCGCGGATCCCCGTGCGGGACGATCGCGTTGCCGTAGACGAGGTGCAGCTGCTGGGTGTCCCGCTCGACTCGCTGCTCTGACGCGGGCATCGGGCGCGCGGGTGGTACGGGGACGCGCGACACGCCGCCCCCCGGGAGATCAGTCCAGCCGGCCGCGGTCAGCACCTCGAGCAACCGCTCGTGCGAGACGTTGCCCGCCGCCGCCACGACGACGTTCCCCGCGCGATACGCCCGGTCGTGCAGCGCCCGCAGATCCTGCACCTGCAGCGCGCCCACCGTCTCCTCGGTCCCGAGGATCGAGTAGCCGAACGGGTGCTCGCCCCACAGGGCGGCGTTGTGCAGTTCGAAGACCACGTCGTCCGGCGTGTCCTCGACCATCGCGATCTCCTCGAGCACCACCCCTCGCTCGAGCTCGAGGTCGGCAGGCCGGAGCATCGGCCGGAACATCAGGTCGAAGAGGACATCCGCGGCCTGCGGCAGATGCTCGTCGAGCACCCGCGCCTGGAACGAGGTGTGCTCCCGACCGGTATACGCGTCGAGCGAGCCACCCAGGGCCTCGAGGGCGAGCGCGATCTCGCGCGCGGACCGCTGCTCGGACCCCTTGAACACCATATGCTCGAGGAGGTGCGAGACGCCCATCTGATCGGGCGTCTCGTGGATGGAGGCGGCGCGGACCCAGGCCCCTAACGCGACCGACCGCACTCCCGGCATCTGCTCCGAGAGTACGGTCAGTCCGTTCGGCAGGACGGTCCGCTGCACACCGCGCTCCGCGGTGCGGCGCACGGACGCGTCGGTCACTCCTTGTCGCGACCCCCGCGGCCACCGCGGCCGCCCCGGGGACGATCGCCGCGCGGCCGCTCAGCGCGCGCCTCACCACCCTCACCGCCTTCGGCCGACTCGCCGCCGGCCGGCGCCTCGGCGCCACCCTCGGGCTTCGGCAGGAGCGCCTTCATCGAGAGGCGCAGACGGCCACGCTCATCGCGATCGATGAGCTTCACCGTGACCTGCTCCCCCTTCTTGACGATGTCCTCCGGCTTCTCGACGCGGTGATGCCGCATCTCAGAGACGTGGAGGAGCGCCTCGGTGCCCGGCATGATCTCGACGAAGGCGCCGAACGCCGTCACCGACTTCACCGTGCCCGTGTACGTCTCGCCGACGACCGGCTCCGCGGTGATGGCCTGCACCATCTGCCGCGCGCGCTCCATCGCCTCGCCACCGACGGCGGCGATGGTAACGAGTCCGGAGTCGTCGACCGTGAGCTCGGCCCCGGTCTCCTCCTGGATCCCACGGATCGTCTTCCCCTTCGGCCCAATGAGGTCGCCGATCTTCTCGGGGTTGATCGTCATCGTGACGATGCGCGGGGCGTACGGCGAGAGGTCCGGGCGCGCCGCGGGGAGCGCCTTCTTCATCTCGCCGAGGATGTGCAACCGGCCCTCACGCGCCTGCGCGAGCGCCTCGGTCATGATCTTGAGATCGAGTCCCTGGATCTTGATGTCCATCTGGATCGACGTGATCCCCTGCTCCGTCCCGGCGACCTTGAAGTCCATGTCGCCGAGGTGATCCTCGGTGCCGAGGATGTCGGTCAGGATCGCGTACTTCTTCCCTTCCTTGATGAGCCCCATCGCAACGCCGGCGACCGGCGCCTTAAGCGGGATGCCCGCATCGAAGCAGGCGAGCGAGCCGCCGCAGATCGACGCCATCGAGGAGGAGCCGTTCGACTCGAGGATCTCGGAGAC
>VHBO01000020.1 GCA_016871895.1 Gemmatimonadota bacterium | reverse complement strand
TGGAGCGAGTTGCCGATGCCGACCCCGCCGCCGTGATGGAAGCTGACCCAGGTCGCGCCGCTCGCGACATTCAGCATCGCATTCAGGAAGGCCCAGTCGGCGATGGCATCACTGCCGTCCTTCATCCCCTCCGTCTCACGGAACGGGGAGGCGACGGAGCCGGTGTCGAGATGGTCGCGCCCGATGGCGATCGGCGCCGAGACCTCACCGCGCGCGACGAGCTCGTTGAGCGCGACGCCGAAGCGGGCGCGGGCGCCCTGCCCCAGCCAGCAGATACGCGCCGGGAGGCCCTGGAAGTGGATCCGCTCGCGCGCCATCGTGATCCAGCGCCGCAGATGCACGTCCTCCGGGAACATCTCGAGCACGAGCTCGTCGGTCCGCGCGATGTCCTTCGGGTCGCCGGAGAGCGCCGCCCAGCGGAACGGTCCCTTCCCCTCCGCGAACAGCGGACGGATGTACTCGGGAACGAAGCCCGGGATGGTGAACGCGTCGGCGAGCCCCGCATCGAGCGCGACGGTGCGAATGTTGTTTCCGTAGTCGAAAGCGACGGCACCACGGTCCTGCATCGTACGCATCGCGCGCACGTGCACCACCGCGCTCGCCGTCGACCGCCGCACGTACTCCGCGGGGTCGGCCTGCCGCAGCGTGGCGGCCTCGGCGAGCGTCATCCCGTGCGGCACGTAGCCGTTGAGCATATCGTGCGCCGACGTCTGGTCGGTGACGACGTCCGGGATGTCGCCACGGGCGATGAGCGCCGGGAGGACGTCGGCGGCGTTGCCGACGAGGCCCACGCTGAGCCCGGTCCGGGCCGCCTGCGCCTCGTGGATCCAACGCATCGCCTCGTCGAGGTCGTGCGTGAGGCGGTCGCAGTAGCCGGTCTGCACGCGCTTCTCGATGCGCGCGGGGTCGACGTCGACCCCGAGGATCGCCGCATCGTTCATCGTCGCGGCGAGGGGCTGTGCGCCCCCCATCCCGCCGAGGCCCGCGGTGAGCACGAAGCGGCCGGCAAGCGTGCCGCCGAAGTGGCGCTGCGCTACCGCGCCGAAGGTCTCGTAGGTGCCCTGCACGATCCCCTGCGACCCGATGTAGATCCACGAGCCGGCGGTCATCTGCCCGTACATCGTCAGGCCCTGCCGCTCCATCTCGCGGAAGTAGTCCCACGTCGCGAAGCGGCCGACGAGATTCGAGTTCGCGATCAGGACGCGCGGCGCGTGCGCGTGCGTACGGAAGACCGCGACGGGCTTCCCGCTCTGCACGAGGAGGGTCTCATCCCCCTCAAGGGCGCGTAGCGCACGCACGATGTCGTCGAAGGCCTTCCAGTTTCGGGCGGCGCGACCGGTGCCACCGTACACCACGAGGTCGTCGGGGCGCTCGGCGACCTCGGGGTCGAGATTGTTCATCAGCATTCGCAGGGCGGCTTCCTGCGGCCAGCCCTTGCACGAGATCTCGGCGCCGCGCGGCGCGCGGACGGGACGGGGGGTCGACATAGCGGGAAGTTAAGCGAACGCGCCCGCGCCCACCGCCTCCGCCAGCGCTTCGATGTCGGGGCCGAGCACCCGATCCTCCGCGAGCCGTGGCACCCGCGCGCGCACTGCCGCATAGGCGCGCTCCACCCCCACTCCAGCGCGCAACGGACGTCGATAGTCGATTCCCTGCGCCCCGCACATCAACTCGACCCCGAGCACGTGCCGGACATTGTGCAGGATCCGCCTTAGCTTGATCGCCGCCCCCATTGCCATCGGGACGACGTCCTCCTTGGATCCGTCCGTCGGGATGGAGTCGACGCTCGCGGGGTGTGCGAGCCCTTTACACTCGCTCGTGATGGCGGCGGCGGTGACCTGCGCCATCATGAAGCCGGAGCTGACGCCGGCCGTGGCGGTGAGGAAGGGCGGGAGCCCCTCGTTCTCCGTCGGGTTCACGAGCCGGTCGATGCGACGCTCGCTCATCACCGCGAGGTTCGTCATCGCGATGCCGAGGACATCGAGCGCCAGTGCGACCGCCTGCCCGTGGAAGTTGCCACCGGAGAGCATCGTCCCGTCATCGAAGACGAGGGGATTGTCCGTGGCCGCGTTGAGCTCTGCGGCGATCAGCCCCTCGGCGAACCGGATCGCCTCGCGCACGGGACCGTGCACCTGCGGCATGCACCGCAACGCGTAGGCATCCTGCACGCGCGGGTCGTCCTCGCGATGGGACTCGCGAATCTCGGAATCGGCAAGGAGGGCGCGCAGCCGCGCCGCCGATTCCCGTTGCCCCGCCTGCCCACGCGCGTCGTGGATGCGTGCGTCAAACGCGACCGGCGTCCCGAGCAACGCCTCGAGGGTCATCGCCCCGGCGGCGTGCGCAGCATCCCAGCACCGGTGCGCCTGTACCAGCGCGAGCGCGGCCACCGCCGTGTGCGCCTGCGTGCCGTTGATGAGCGCGAGCCCTTCCTTCGGGCCGAGTCGCACGGGTGTGAGGCCGTGGGTGCGGAGCACCTCGGCGGCGGGCCCACGCCCCCCGGGATGGTTCAGCATCCCCTCACCGAGGAGCGCGAGGGCGAGATGCGCGAGCGGCGCCAGATCCCCGCTCGCCCCGACCGACCCCTGCTCCGGGACGTCGGGCCAGCAGTCGGCATTCAGCATCCCACACAGCAACTCGGCGAGCGCGGGGCGCGCCCCGCTGAACCCCTTCGCGAGAACGTTCGCACGCAGGAGCATCATCGCACGGACTTCCGCGCGCGCCAGGCGCGGACCGACCCCGACGGCGTGCGAGCGCACGAGGTTCACCTGCAGCTGCGCGAGCTGGTCCGCGGGGATCGCGATATCGGAGAGCTTCCCGAAGCCGGTGGTCACGCCGTAGACGACCTCGCCACGCGCGGCGATTCCCTCGACCACGTCGCGCGTTGACTGCATCCGGGCGCGCGCCTCGGCCGCGAGGGCGACCGGGCGCCCGCCCTCCGCGACGGCGAGGAGGTCCGTGATGGTCAGCGAGCCGCCGTCAAGGCGGAGGGGATGGGCGAGGGTCAACGGCGGCTCCCGGACGAGGGGCGGTACGTCTGCCGGTCGTAGTCGAGCTTCAACTCGGGCTGCGCCTTGAGGGAGACGTAGAAGGTGAAGGCGAAGTTGCCGTTCGGTGCCTGCGTGAAACCGAAGACGGCGCGCCAGTCGTGCAGCTCACGTTGCAGCGAGACGATCTGACTCGCGAACTCCTGCCGCTCGACGTCGTAGGTCGTGTTCCACGACCCCGCCCAGTTCTGGGTGAGGTTGAACGTCGTGCGGATCCCGACGGAGGTCGTCGGCGGGACGCGGAAGAAGGTGCTCCCCGACGGGCCGGCGACATTCGCTGCCTGGCTCGCGGCCGCGCGCTCGGCCTCGAAGAGGCAGGTGTCGTACTGCGGGAAGCCGATCAGCGCCCGGCACTGTGCGGACGCGTCATAGTCGCGGATGCGTCCGCCCACGGGCGGGCGCTGCCGTTGTGCGCTCACGGAGAAGGCGGCGGTGAACCCCTGCCCCTTCGGGATCTCCTGGATCATGCTGCGCGCCCGGGTCCCGGTGGTCGCGCCGAGGCCATTCAGGCTCCCCGCTGCGCTAACCAGCCCACCGGCCATCGCCGGGTCCGTCGTCCGCGCGGCCGCGTCGGTGCGCGCTCCCGCCCGGGCCGGCGCCATCCCGAAGAGTCGCCCGAACCACCCGACGAGCGGCGATGCCCCATCGAGCGAGAACGACATCCGCACCGCCTCGCGATACGGGGAGAACTTCGCCGTGTCGCTCATCAGGTCACCCTGGAAGAGCGAGTAGTCGACGCCGAGGTCGAAGCCAGGGAGGAGGTCGGACCGGAACGTGTAACCGAACCGGTCGGTCGCGAAGCCGGTCTTCCCGGTCTGGCGCTTCCGCTCGAAGTCGTACGAGAGCGATTGGAACTGGAGCGTCGCCACCTTGACCTTGCGCCCCTCGTCCTCGTCGTCGACCCGCGCACCGACGGCACGGGTCGAGTCCGCCCCCCCCGCCGGCGCCCGCAGCTTGGCCTCGAGGTTGGTCGAGAAACCGAAGGTGAGCCGGTTCTGTGCGAGGGAGCCCAGATACCCGACCCGGGTCCGTCCCGTCGCGGCGAGGAAGGCATCGGGGACGGACGCGGCGGGCGAGAACGAATAGGTCAGCGACGGGGCGATCGCGTGCCGGAACCGGCGGACCGGGCCGAAGCCGGGGAGAAGCCGGAAGAGCGTCGGCGAGACGCCGAGCCCGTACGAGAGCCGCTTGGCCTGGGTCACCCACGCGCCGTTCGATCGGAAGGTCCGGACGGCAAAGCCCCCCGGGTCGACGTTCGACATCGTCACGCTCGGGGCGAGGTTCCAGGTGCCGGCGAAGAAATTCGGCAACCCGACCGAGAAGTCGACGTCGAGGGACGACTCGAAGGTCCCGCGGTAGACACGGTCGACGCGGACGCTCGTGTCGTTCACATCCCGCAGCGTGATGATCTGCGGGTAATCGTAGACCTGACTCCCGTAGCGGAGCCCGCTCTGCACCTGGAAGTCGAAGATCTTGAACGGCGTCTGCAACGTGAGGCTCGTCGCCCCCGTGTTCCGGGTGAGCCGCACCGAGTCGAGCCCGGTGGGCGTCTGGCGGAAGCGATACGCGAAGTCGCCGGTGGCGTCAAGATTGAGGCTCTGGCGCGAGGTGTAGCTGAAGCTCGGGTTCATCACGAACCACTTCCCGAGCTCGAGCGGCCGCGACGCCACGCTGAGGGACGGGAAGTCGCGGTCGACCTGGTCGCGCCCCGGATACTGCCGCTGCGATCCGCCGAGGTTGATGGTGAAGGGCCCCTGCGTCCGCACCAGGTTCGCCTGAGAGGCGATCGTCGCGACCGCCGCCATCGGGTTCAGGATGGTCTGGCGCTGGACGGCGGTGCTGGTGACGTAATTGAGGTTCGTGTTGACCTTCGTCCGCGACGAGAACTCCTGCGCGTGGTTCCAGCTGATCGCGGTGTTCCGACTCCCGTTCCCGAGAGAATTCTGCGACACGGCGAGCCCACCCTGGACGAAACGATCGAGCCACCGATAACGGAGCTCGGCGTTCATCCGGACCCACCCGGGATCTGCCGCGGTCGCGCGGGCGCTCGACCGCCAGTCCACGGAGACCTGGGCGTCGAGGTAATCGTTGAGCGCGAAGTAATACCCGAGGTTCTCGACGGTGCGCCGATACGTGGGACTGTTCCTGACGAGCTCGGCGACGCCGAGCCGCGGCGTCAGGATCCCCGACCGACGACCCGACCGGATGTCTTGGAAGATGAAGGGGAGCCACATCACCGGCACATCCTGCACGTAGAGGATCGCCGGGCGCGCGACGAGGGTACTCCCGCTCACGCGCTTGAGCTCTCGCGCGAGGAAGTGGTAGTGCGGGACCGAGTCGAGGCAGGACGTGATCTGCCCATCGCGGCCATAGACGGTGGTACGGTCGGCAGTGGTATCGGAGGCGAAGGCGGCACGATGGGCGCTGACCCGCCACTCCTCCCCGGCGGTCGCGACGGTGGAGAAGTCCCGCGTCCGCCCTTCTCGTCGGTCGAGGTCGTAGACGAGGTCGTCGAGCCCGATGATGTCCTCGCCGCGGTCGGGGTCCCGCATGATGATCGAGTCGCCACGGGCGCGGACGAGCTTGGTGCTGTCATTGAACGCGATGGTATCGGCAACCATCAGGGTCGAGTCGCGCTGGACGGCCGCGCGAGCACCCGAGCGACCGACGAGGGTCATCAGCCGGGTCTGCGCCGCGAAGCCCACCGTCGCGGCCTGATACCGCACCGCGCGGTACCCGCGCCGCTCGAGGAGCGCGCGCATCACGCTGTCATCGGGGGCCCAGTCGACGAGCGTCGCGCCCGATGCCGCACGCGCGCTGTCCCCGCCGGCGCGGTCCGGCTGGCGGACACGCCCCTCCGGGCGCGCCTGCGCCCCCGCCGTCGTGAGCGCGAGGGTGGCGAGGATCGCGACCAGCACCACCCGGCGCGGGCTCACCCGGCCACACCCCCGATCGCCTCCTCCCGCGCGAGTCGCCGCTGGCGGCTCCGGTGCACGACCCACGAGACGATGATGCTGACCTCGTACAGCGCGTAGAGCGGGAGTGCCATCAGCGCCGTCATCAGGAGCAGATCACCGGGCGTCACGACCGCCGAGACGACGACGCTCCCCGCGAGGGCGTGCCGCCGGTACTTCATCATCGCCCGTGGCGTCACGAGCCCGAGCGCCGTGAGCGCGAGCACCACGATCGGGAGCTGGAAGACGACGCCGAAAGCGAGGCAGGTCGAGAGCATGAAGCCGAAGACCTCCGCCGCCGCGAACATCGGCTGGAGGGAGGCCGACTGCATCCCGACGAGCATCTCGAACATGAGCGGGAGCGCGAACCGCCAGCCGAGGAACATGCCGAGCGCGAAGAGCCCCGTGGCGCCCAGGAGCACGGGGACGACGAGTCGCTTCTCGTGCGGATGCAGCGCCGGCGAGAGGAAGCTCCAGACGTGGTACCCGATCACCGGGAGGGCCGCGGTGAGTCCGATCCCGAACGCCACCTTGAGGCTGATGGTGAAGGGATCGAGGGGATGCGTGACGATCAGCTTCTGGTCCGGCAGGAAGGGCAGGACCGGCGCGGCCAGGATGCCGATCACGTCAACGGATGGCCGCATCACAAGTGTGAGCGCGACGAACAGGCAGACCAGCAACGTCCCTGCGCTCCAAATCAGCCGATGGCGCAGCTCCTCGAGGTGCTCGAGAAACGGCATCTCGGCGGACGGGGTGGTCATCGTCGGTGCAGGGCTGCGGAACGGAGCGGCGCCGCCGGAGCGGCGCCGATCACGGGCGGCGGGAGGTCAGGAACCCCTGCGCCAGTCGCGCGGATTCCGAATTCGGATACGTCTCGACGATCTGCCGATACAGCGACTGCGCACGCTCGGCTTGGCCGACGAGGCGGTACGCGGTCGCGCGCTTGTACAACGCGATCGGGGCACGCTCCGACTGCGGATACCGAGTCGCTACCAGGTTGTACACCGAATCCGCCCGGACCCCGTTCCCTTCGGCGGTGAAGGTCTCCGCGATCCCATACAGGGCATCCGGCGCGAGGTCGGACTGCGGGTGCTGGGTGAGCAGGGTCGTGAACGCGCCCCGTGCCGCCGTGTTGCTGCCACGCCGAAGCTGGTCTTGCCCGAGTTGGTAGAGCTGCGCGGGCCCAGGTCCGGTCGGCGTCCCGGCGCCACCGGCCGCCCCGACCGTCGTCGTGCCTCGCGTCGTGTCCGCGGCGGCCGACGGCACCACGGGCGTTGACGCACGATCGGCGGCATCGGACTCCAGATCGGCCCGTAGCTCCTGGATCCGGCGCTGCGACTGGCCGGTGAGTTCCTGGATCGTGATCAGCTGCTGCCGGATGGTGTGCAAATCCTCGCGGAGCGCCCCATCCATCCGTTGCGTCGCACCGCGGATCGAGACGACGGAATCACCGACCGTCACGAGGGCCGCGACGACGCGCGCGAGCGCACTATCCGTCGCGACGCGGGCGAGCGAATCGCGACGCTCGGCGGCGAGCCGCGCCGCGCGCACCGAATCACGCACGGCGAGGACGTCCCCCTGGACGATGCGAAGATCGGCCCGGGTCGCGAAGCACGCCCCAGCGGTCACCAGGACCACTGGGGCGAGCAGGAGCCGTGAACGGCGCACGAGTCTCACGGCACCCGGATCGCGTCACCACCGACGACGATCTCGAACTCGTCCCGCCGGTTCTGCGACCAGGCGGACTCATCCGACCCTTCGACCATCGGGCGCTCCTCACCGAAGCTCACGACATCGATCCTCGCCTCGTCGATGCCCTGCGAGACGAGGTACCGCTTGGCCGCGGCGGCACGGCGCTGCCCAAGGGCAAGGTTGTACTCGTCGGAGCCGCGCTCGTCGGTATGGCCTGAGATGCGGATGCGCATCCCGGGGTTCGCCCGGAGGATCGGCAACTTCGCCTCGAGCGTCTCACGCGACTCGACACTGAGCTCGGCTCGGTCGTAATCGAAGAAGATCATCTCGGCGAAGGTCGAGCGCGTCGCCGTGATGGCGCGTGTGATGACCTCGGCGCGCGCGACGGAGTCGGCGGTCGCCTTGGCCACCGCCGCCTTCGCGGCCGCCTCGGCCTTCGCGGCTGCCTCAACGCGAGCCGCCTCCGCGACCCGCGCAGCCTCAGCCTGCACGGCCGCGACCGAATCCGCCTTCTTCGCCTTCGCGGCGGCGGCGAGCGCCTCCGGCGACGTCGAGGGATCCTGCTTCGGGAAGCAGGCGACGGAGAGGAGCGAGAACGCCACAAGGGCGAGACGGGGGAGATGGTGGGGCATCGACGACCTCGATCGGTGGGGAGGGAGGAAGAGAGGCTGCAAGAGATTCAACGCGCGGCCGGGAGGCGCGGCCCCCAGGCCGCCATCCGGGCCACCGGTCCGCGCGTCAGCTGACGCATCCGCCCGGACTCGGTGTCCAACACCCACAACTGCCGACTGCCACCTCGGTTGGAGGTGAGGACCAGGTGCCGGGCGTCGGGCGCCCAAGACGGGTCTTCGTTGATCCCTTCCGAGGTGTGCTGTTTCACGGACCGATCGCGCAGGGCGATCGTCGCCACCTGGAAGCGGCCCTCGATCTGCGTCGAGAACGCCACCGCCCGGCCATCCGGCGACCACGAAGGATCCGAGCGATAGAGCTGGTCCCCGAACCCTGACGTCGTCAGGAGCTCGGGGTTGGCCCCGTCGCTGTCGGAAATATAAATCTCGTTGCGCCCCAATCGCGACGTCGTGAAGGCCACACGCCGCCCGTCGGGGGAGAAGGACGGCTGCGCGTTGGTGGACCCCTGCCCCGCGGTGATGGCGAAGGACCCTGCCTCCCCATCCAGCGGGCGCACGAGGATGTCGGTGCCGTCGCTGCCGGCGGCGTAGGCGAGCTGCGACCCGTCAGGGGCGAAGGCGGGAGAGAGGTTCGCGGCGGCTCGACCCGACATCACCGACGTCCGCCCCGAGGTGAGGTCGCGCATCAGGATCCGGCTCCCACCATCGCCGAGCTCCGTCCAGGCGATCACGGTCCCATTCGGGTGCCAGGCCGGCCCGAGCGCGGCGCCGACTCCCGGCACGGGCATCGCATTCTCGCCGTCCGCGTCGACCTGCCAGAGCGTCCCCCCACGTACGAAGAGCACCCGGCTCGCGGCCACCCCCTGCTGCCCGGTGACCCAACGCTCCACCTCATCAGCGACCCGATGCACCGCGAGGCGCCACGCCGGCCCGAGGGCGGGCTGCGGGAGCACGAACCGCTGGCTGTTCCGGACGGTCGACGACGCGAGTTCGTGCAACGCGACCTGCAGGCTCCCGTCGCCGGGCATCGTCATCTGCAGCACGGCCGCAGCGCCCAGCCGCTGGTACAGGGCGTAGTTGAGCGGTCCCGACGGGATGACGCCGCCATCCGGCGCGATCACAGCGATGCGGTCCCCGTGGTCGAGGTCCCGGGCCACGATCGCCCGCACGGAATCCGCGCCCGCCCCCCGGAGCGGGAGCACATACAGCCCGGGCCGAGTACCCGGCGCATACGTGAGCCCGATGCGCACACCGGGCGCGGGCTCCTGAGCCCCAAGGCTGGCGACTAGGGCGACGGAGGCAAACGACAGCGCGAACGGACGGAGAGGCATCACCGGAGGCGTGAGGGATCGAAGCTGAAGCTGACGGGGAGGATATCGTCACCGAAGGCGCCGGGGAGGGGCCCGAACCGGGCGGCGGCGGCTTCCACGGCCGCCTCCGCCTCAAGGTCGAAGGCGTAGTTCCCACTGCGCTGCACGAACCGGAAGCCCGTCACGCTGCCATCCCTCCGGATCAGGAAGAAGACCTCGGCCCGCAGCGCCCCGGGATTGCGCGGCCGGAAGTCGAGCGCGATCTGCCGCACGATGTTCTGCAGGTACCCCGGGTACGGGAAATCGATCCCCTCCGTTCGGACCATCGCGACATCGGTCCCCGAGCCGCCGACGGCGCCCCCACCGGCGGTCGGCGCGCGGGAGGCGTCGACGGCGCGCGTCGCCTGAGGCGTGACATTGGCCGTGGCCCGCGTCGACTCACGCCGCCGCGTCGGCGCCTCGATCGGGGCGACCTTCTCCGCCGCGTTCGTCTCCGCCTTCGCCGGCGCCGGCGTCGCCGCATCCGGGGAGGGCGCATCGCGCACCACACCGACCGCGCGGTCCCCCGCCGGGGCGGCGATGAGATTCACCTGGTAGGTGAGCGGCAGATCGACGGCACGGCCCGACCGCCAGCCGAGGACGATCGCCACCACCGCCGCGTGCAGCAGGACCGACACGACGATCGCCCGGCCGAGCCCGTCGGCGGGTGGCGGCGCCAAGACGGTCGCCCCGACCACCTCACCCGCGCGCCCATCCCCTGCGGCGAACGCACTCACCGCACCACGTCCTCGGGCTCGGTGACGAGCCCCACATCACTGACGCCGGCGCCTCGGATGATCCCGAGCACCTGCACGACGCGGCCATAGTCGGCGCGTTGATCCGCGCGCAGATAGACGCCCCCCTGCCCCGCCTTCGCCGCGAGGCTCCGGAACATCCCGCGGAACTCGGCGAGCGAGACGCGGATGTCATCCACATAGATCTCGCCGCTCCGCAGCACCGAGACGACGAGCGGGCTCTTGGCGTTCATCGGCCGCGCCTCGGCCTTCGGCAACGAGACATCCACCCCGCCCTGCATCATCGGCGCGGTGATCATGAAGATGATCATCAGGAGCATCATCACGTCGATCAGCGAGACGACGTTGATCTCCGCGTTCAGCGGCGTGCGTTCCCCCCGGCCCCGCCGTCGCATCCTAGAGCCGGCCCTCGCGCGCCATCAGCGCGATGATCTCCGACCCGAACCCGTCGAGCTCGCCGTCGAACCGGTTCAGTCGCGCGGCGAAGATGTTGTAGCCGAAGAAGGCGGGAATCGCGACGGCAAGGGCGAACGCGGTCGCGATGAGCGCCTCGGCGACGCCCGGCGCGACGGCGGCGAGGTTGCCGGAGCCGCCGCGCGCCACGCCGAGGAAGGCGCTGATCACGCCGAGCACCGTCCCCATCAGGCCGAGGAGGGGGCTCACCGACCCGACCATCGCGAGAAACGGGATGTACGTACCCAGCCGGTCGCGCTCGGCCGTCGTCTCGGCGTCGAGCACGAGCCGGAGCGCCTCCACCTGCGCGGCGGAGAGTGGGCCCGTCGTGCGCGTCTGCTCGACGAACTGGGCCGCGCGGCGGAGCACCCGTGCCGGCGGCTCCGTCGCCTCCAGCGCGGCGAGCGCGAACGCGTCGTCGAGCGTTGAGGCGCCGCGGAAGCGCGCGAGGAAATCGCGGCCGGCCCGATCCGCCTGTCGGAACGCGCGCCACTTGGCGAACATCACGGCCCACGAGACGAGGGAGAGCACGGCGAGGATCCCGAGAACCGCCCGCGAGACAGGCGTCGCGGAGCGGATGAGTTCGAGCGGGGTGTTCGGGACGGCGGCAGCGAGTTGGGCGAAGATCACCGGGAGGCGAACCAGTCAAAGGTGTGACGGAGGCCGTCAGCGAGCGGGACCGCGGGCGACCAGCCGAGGCCGGTGCGCGCCTTGTCGATGCTCACGACGGAGCGTTGCTGTTCCCCCGGCCGCGCCGGGGCGTGCTGCATCGGGACCGTGCGGCCGCTCACGGAGAGGAGCCCGTGGGCGAGCGCCGTCACAGAGGTCTCGACCGCGGTGCCGAGATTGAAGGCCCGGTCATCGACCGCGCCCGGGGGAATCGTGGGGAGTCCCGCCGCGAGGACGTGGGCGCGCGCGACATCCCCGACGTACACGTAGTCACGGGTCTGCGCCCCGTCACCGAAGACGGTCAGCGGCGTCCCCGCGAGGATGCGCTGGCAGAAGATCGCGACGACCCCGGCCTCGCCGTGGGGGTCCTGTCGCGGGCCGTAGACATTGGCGAACCGCAACGCGATGTAGTCGAGGCCGTGCACGCGGGCGTAGTAGGCTAGGTACAGCTCGACCGAGAACTTCGCGATGCCGTACGGGGACTCCGGGTTCTTCGCGAAGCTCTCGAGGTTCGGCGGCGTCACGAGGTCGCCATAGACGGCGCCCCCGGTGGAGGCGAAGACGAATCGCGTGGGACGTCCGCTCGCGCGCACCGCCTCGACAAGATTGAGTGTGCCGCCGATGTTGACGTCGACATCGAAGCGCGGGTCAGCGACGCTCTTGCGCACGTCGATCTGCGCAGCGAGGTGGCAGACGAGGTCGAAGCCGCCGTCCCGGATGAGCGACGCAGCCTCCGGACTGCGGATATCGGCTTCGATGAACTGCGCGGCCGCCGGCACCTGCGCGCGCTTCCCGCTCGACAGGTTATCGAGGATGGTGACGCGCCAGCCGGCCGCGAGGAGAGCCTCGGCGACGTGCGATCCGATGAAGCCGGCACCACCGGTGATCAGGGCGTTCGAGGACATAGCGGTTGGACGTGAGCGGTGGAAAGGTTGAGGCGGGAGTCCGACGGCAGCGCGCGACGGGGAGGCTTACGGCACCCGCGCCGACACACGCCCCGTCATCCCGCGCTCCAAGCGACCGAGCCCTTGCGAGATCACACGCGCGGTCGCCGCCTGCGGCGTCACTCTCACAACTCGAAGCGTCGCGAGCAAGGCGCCCTCGCCAACGGTGGCACGGCCGCCGAACGTCACCTCATCCCCGGGGCGCAGGACACTCCCGTCGCTCGTGGGCGAGAGGATCACATGCTGGCCCGTCGTCGGAATCAACGCGTCTCCCTCGACCCACAGCGACGTCACCGTAGGGCCGGCCTCCACCGCCGAGGGCGCAACGGCATCGGAGAGCAGGGTGTCGAGCGGGACCAGGGACTGGCCGGCGCGCACCATCTCGAACGCGACGATGAGTTGCGCTTCCGCCGCGCCGTTCTCCCCGACGGCGAGCACGCGGAGAACCCCCGTCGGGATCACGACGCGGCCCCGCCCGCGGAGGGTCGGCCCGTACCGGACGGACACGACCCGCGCGTCGGAAATGGCCCCCACCCCACGCGGCAGGGTCAGCAGGACTCGATCGAAGGCCTGCACGGGACGATCATACCGGGTCGCACGCACCCCGACATCCGCGTCCGCCACTCCCCCGAGGACCCCGACCGCCAGAAGGCCGTCGAGCCCGACGAGATACGGTGTCGCCGCGGCCTCCCCGAGCGCGCGCGCGAGTGGCGGCGCGGCCGTCGTCGTCATCGGCGCCTCCACGGCCACACGGCCGGGTGCGGGGCGGCGATCGGCGAAGATCGACGGCTCGTTGGACGGGACGAAGCCCGCGCTGTCGATGGATGTGGCGGTGGAATCGATCGCCGCACCGAAGAGGTCCGCGAGATCGATGACCTGCCCGGGGTAGATCCAGTGCGGGTCGCGGATCTTCTCGGCGTTCTTCTTGTGCACGTCCGCCCACCGAAACGGATCCTTCAGGAGCCGCTCGGCGATCGCCCAGAGGGTATCGCCCGCACGGACGGTGTAGGTGCGTGGCGCGTCGGCCTGCTGCGCCGTCGCGGGGGCGAGGGCGGTCAGCGAGGCGAGGAGGAGGACGAGGGCGCGGCGCATGGCGGGCGAGGGCGGGAGGAATGGGGGACCGCCACCGGCAACCCCCCATGGGGGACCGCCACCGGCAACCCCCCACGGAGTCTAGACGATTCAGCCGGGGTTTCGGAACCCGCGGCGCCCCCCAGCCGACGCCCTCAGGCGCCCGCCGTCAGAACGGCAGGTCGTCGTCGCCGGCGTCGCCCGCCGGGAAGTCGTCGAACGAGTCCGTCGCCGCCGGCTTCGCGGTGCCGCCGCGGGCCGGACGCGACCCCCCGTCCTCCCCGCCGCGACCACCGCCCAGGAGGATCACCTCGCGGACATTCACCTCGGTGACATACCGGGTCTGCTTGTCCTTGTCCTCGTATTGGCGGTACTCGATCCGCCCCTCGATGTAGAGCTTGTCGCCCTTCTTCGCATACCGCTCGATGACATCGGCGAGCCCGGATCCCTTCGCGTTCCAGGCAACACACTTGTGCCATTCCGTCTTCTCCTGCTTCTCGCCGGTCGCCGACGTCCACTGCCGGCCCGTGGCGAGGGAGAACTGCGCGACCTTGTTGCCACCCGAGGTGGAGCGGATCTCGGGGTCGGCGCCGAGGTTGCCGATGAGGGTGACCTTGTTCAAGCTGCGGCTCATACTGCCTCCGGTAAGGGTTCGGCCTGCCCGATCACCCTAGCAGCGGGGCGGCGGGTCGCTGCGGCCAATCTAACGCGCCCATCATCCTCCGACGGAGCCGGGCGGGCGACGCAGCACCAGGGCATCCTCCCGCGGATGCTCGTAGTAGTCACGGCGGACGCCGGCCGGGACGAACCCCGCGCGAGCGTAGAGGCGCTGCGCCGCGGCGTTCGAGGCGCGGACCTCGAGGTAGACCGCCGGGAGCGGGGGCGCCGCATCCACCGACGCGAGGAAGGCACGGAGCAGGGCCTCACCGATGCCACGGCCCCGGTGCTCGGGGACGACGGCGAGGTTTCCGAGCTCGGCCTCGTCCGCGACCTTCAGTCCCACGCAGTACCCGACGACGGCGGGGTCGGTCGCCACGAGCAAGATGCTCCGCTCCGGGGTAAGCGCCTCACGGAACGCCGAGAGGCGCCACGGATCGGCGAAGCTCGCCTGCTCGATCTCGAGGATCGCCGGGAGGTCGGCCTCGACCGCAGGGCGGATCTTCACGGGGCGAGGGGCCGGCCGTGCGCCGCCTCCCACTTCACCTGCGCCTCCGCGAGTCGCCCGTACGTGGGCTCCCAGGCGGCGAGATCGACCGGGCCCGCCCGCCGGAGCCACTCGACACAGCGAACTGCACCTCGCGCGTCGGGGTGCGCAACACGCGGGGCATCGGGGCCGACCCACTCCGCCCCGGCGGCCGCGGCCGCGTCGGGCAGCGCCTCTCGGGCGAGGCGAGGCAGCGCCTCCACGATGCGCACGACCCCATCGGCCTCCGTCACGACGCGGGCGACGTACTGCTCACCGCGCAGCGCGTCCATCGTCGCGAGCCAGACGCCCGCCCGCCGCGTGTCCTCCGCCCCTGCCACGACCAGCGCGAGCGAAGGCACCGCGTAGAGCGGCATCCCCGTCGCCTCGGCGAGCCCCTTCCCCAGCGCCCCGACGATCCGCAGCGCGGTAAAGCTCCCCGGCCCGTCACCCACGACGCAGGCCCCCAGCGCGTCGATCGGGCAGCCGGCCGCCGCGAGTAGTCGCATCACCTCGGGGAAGAGCGCATCCCGCTCCTCCACCGTGACCGCGTCGATCAGGCGCGGCGGCCCGTCGACATCGACGAGTGCGACCGTCCCTGCGCCGAGGGAGGCGTCGAGCACCAGCCAGGGCCCGGTGCGCGTCACGCGGTCACCCGACGGCGGGTCGGGTCGCCGGGGAGATGGTCGATCGCGATGGCCCGATGGTCGCGGGGAAGGAGGTCGCCGGCCCGCTCGGGCCACTCGACGAGGACGAGCCCGGGGCTCACCAGCAGCTCCTCCCACCCGATGGCGGCGAGCTCCTGGGGGCCACGGAGCCGATAGAGATCGGCGTGGTGGACGGGGCCGAGGGTCGGGGCGGTGTAGCGATGGACGACGGCGTACGTGGGACTCGTCACCGCGTCGGTCACACCGGCGCCACGGAGGATCGCGGCGACGAGGGTCGTCTTCCCCGCCCCGAGGTCCCCCGTGAGGGTGACGAAGGCCGGGGCGACGAGGGCGCGCCCGAGCGCCTCCCCCCAGGCGACCAGCTCGACCTCGGTGAGGTCAGCGACGACCGGCACGCGCCTGTCCCGATGGCCCGCTCCCCATCGCGGCGCGCAGCTCGAAGAGCTCATCGCGGAGCCGGGCGGCGGTCTCGAAGTCGAGGTCCTTGGCGGCGGCGCGCATCTCGCCCTCGAGGCGAGCGACGAGTGCCGGCAGGTCGTCGGTCGCATACGTGCGCTGCGCCTCGGCGACCTTCTTGGCCGTCGTCTTCCGCTTCCCCTCCGCCTCCCGCGCCTCCCGCGAGTCCCGGGCGTCGGCGACGCGCGTGAGCGCACGCACCTGGTCGGTGCTCTTCTGCACGCCACGCGGCGTGATTCCGTGCTCGGCATTGAATGCTTCCTGCTTCTCGCGGCGACGCGCCGTCTCGTCGAGGCACCGCCGCATCGATCCCGTGATCCGGTCGGCGTAGAAGATCGCGCGCCCGTCCACGTGCCGTGCCGCGCGTCCCACGGTCTGGATCAGGGACCGGTCGGAGCGGAGGAAACCCTCCTGATCAGCGTCGAGGATCGCGACGAGGGAGACCTCCGGGAGATCGAGCCCCTCGCGGAGCAGGTTGATCCCGATGAGGACGTCGAACCCCCCGAGGCGGAGGCCGCGCAGGATCTCCATCCGCTCGATGGCATCGATGTCCGCGTGCATATGGCGGACCCGGACCCCAACCTGCGCGAGGTAATCGCTGAGGTCCTCCGCCATCCGCTTCGTGAGCGTCGTGACGAGGACCCGTTCGCCGCGGCGTTCGCGCGCGCGGATCTCGTGGAGGAGGTCGTCGACCTGCCCCTGCACCGGACGCACCTCGATGATCGGATCAAGGAGCCCGGTCGGTCGGATCACCTGCTCCACGACCGTTCCCTCGGAGAGCCGTAGCTCGAGCTCCCCCGGCGTCGCCGAGACGTGAATCGCGCGCGGGGTGAGCGCAAGGAACTCGTCGAACATCAGGGGCCGGTTGTCGAGCGCGCTCGGGAGGCGGAAGCCGTACTCCACGAGTGTCGTCTTCCGCGCGCGGTCGCCGTTGAACATCCCCCCGATCTGCGGCAAGGTGACGTGCGATTCGTCGACCACGACGAGGAAATCCTCAGGGAAGTAGTCGAAGAGGCAGGCCGGCCGCGCGCCCGGCTGCCGGCCGGCGAGGATCCGCGAGTAGTTCTCGATGCCCGGGCAGGTCCCGATCTCGAGCATCATCTCGATATCGAAGTTGGTGCGCGACTCGAGCCGCTGGGCCTCGAGGAGCTTCCCCGCCCCCTTGAGCACGACCAAGCGCTCCGCGAGCTCCGCGCGGATCTCCTTCACCGCGCGCTCGAGCGTCGGCCGCGTCGTGACGAAGTGCTTCGCCGGATAGATCGCGGTGCGCTGGAGCGGCGCGATCGTGTGCCCCGTGAGCGGATCGACCTTGGTGATGCGCTCGATCTCATCGCCGAACATCTCGACCCGGACCGCCTGCTCCTCGTAGGCGGGGAGGATCTCCACCGTGTCGCCACGCACGCGGAAGGTCCCGCGCTCGAAGGCGACGTCGTTCCGGCCGTACTGGATGGCGACGAGGGCGCGCAAGATGTCGTCGCGCGGGATGCGCTGCCCCACCGCGAGCGTGACCATCGCGGCCTTGTACGACTCCGGGTCGCCGAGGCCGTAGATCGCGGAGACCGTTGCCACCACGATGACGTCCTCGCGCTCCATCAGCGAGGAGGTCGCCCGCAATCGGAGCCGGTCGATGTCCTCGTTGATCGATGCGTCCTTCTCAATGTACGTGTCGGACGCGGGGACGTACGCTTCGGGCTGGTAATAGTCGTAGTACGAGATGAAGTATTCGACGGCGTTGCGCGGGAAGAACCCCTTGAGTTCGCCGTAGAGCTGCGCGGCGAGGGTCTTGTTGTGCGAGAGGACGAGGGTGGGCCGCCCGTACCGAGCGATGACGTTCGCGGCCGTCATCGTCTTCCCCGACCCGGTGACGCCAAGGAGGGTCTGGAAGCGATCGCCGCGGGCGAGGCCGGCGGTCAGCTCCGCGATGGCGCGCGGCTGATCGCCAGCGGGGGCGAAGGGGGCTTCGAGCTCGAAGCGGACGGGCGCGGACGCGATCGGGCCGCCCGTGCTCATCGGTGCGCCGCTCCGGCCGTACGTCGGTCCCCGTGTCCGTGCGCGTCGGGGCACGCCCGACCTGAGGCGACGCGACGCGACGCGCGCCGCCGGCCGACCTTGAGCGGCGGGAGATAATGCGTTAACGATAATCCGACGATTTTCCTATCCTGCATCGTCGGATTATATCCTCCCCCCTCCCGCCCTCCCATGCCGAACGCCCCGGACTCCCTCCGCAAGAAGATCCAGCAGCTCCAGACGCGTCTCTCCGCCATCGAAGCGCAACAGACGGCGGCTCGGCGCGCCGCCCTCACCTTCCTCCGCCAAACGATCGCGGAGCTCGGCCTCACCGGAGACGACGTGGCGGAGGCGCTTCGCGGGCGCGTGTCAGCCGCGCCCCGAACGGGTCGGCGCCGCGGGCGGCCGGCCAAGGCGGCCGCTCCGACCAAGGGCCGCAAGCGCTCCGCCCGGAAGGGGGCAAAAGGTCGGACGCGGGCCGCCGTGTCGTCGGCTGCTCCGGGCTCCGGTGCGGCGAAGCGCGGTGCGCGGAAGGCCGGCAGCGTCGCCAAGGTCCCCGCAAAGTACCGCGGGCCGGAGGGGGAGACCTGGAGCGGTCGCGGCAAGCAGCCGCGCTGGCTGGCGGCGCTGGTGGCCACGGGGCGCACGCCGGCGGAGTTCCTCATCGCGAAGTGAGGGCCGCCGGCCGGGGATCTCCTGTGAGACCGGGGATCCCCCGTGCGCAGCCGAGCGACGGCCTGCGCGCCCACGCTCGCGCGGAGCCGCGCGATGGGCGTACCCGCCGCTCCCCGAGGAACTAGAAGCTCGGGAGCAGCGGCCGGGACCACGGGATCCCGGCCAGGATCAGCAACACCGTGAGCACCGTGAAGATCAGCGCCCGACGATGCCGCGCCGCATCGTCGGGCGCGTTCTTCGCGATGACGCCACCGATCGTCGCCAGCAGCACCCCGGCCACCATCAGCGTCGGGTGCTCGGCGATGAAGAAGCGACGGCTCCCGTCCCGCATCGTCGCCGCCATATCGGCCATATAGGCCTTCACCGTCGGCGACACGACGAACAGGGTGAGCCCGATCAGCAGCTGGAGATGGAGGTTCGCCGTGAAGGCGAGCAGGATCGGCCGCGTCTTCGCGAAGGGGGTGCGGCCGTCGAGGCCGCGCACGGCCTGGACGATCGCGAGGATGCCGGTGAGGAGGACCGCCCACCGGAGGAGGTTGTGGATGGCGAGGATCATACCGGAATGTACGCCGTCGGACGCGACCCGGGTTCCCCGCGCCGTCAGTCGGCGAGCTTCTCCCGCCGGGCCACGCTCGAGACCCCCTTCACGCGGCGCGCGGCCTTCACGATCCGCTCCAGGTGCGCCAGGTTCTCCACCTCCACCAGCGCGGCGCCGGTGACCCGGCCGTCGACGGTGCGGAGCTCGAGGGACCGGATCTCCGTCCCCGCCGCGCTCACCGCGGTCGCGAGGTCGGCGTAGAGCCCCTGTCGATCCTGCCCCTCGATTGCGAGCCGGATGACGAACCGCTCCCCCGAGGTCTCCTGCCAGTCGATCTCGAGGCGGCGCTCGGGCTCGTGCACGAGGAAGAGCAGGTTCGGGCAATCGTGGCGGTGGATGCTCACGCCGCGTCCGCGCGTCACATAGCCGACAACCTGGTCGCCGGGGACCGGCTGGCAGCACTGGGCGTAGCGCACGAGCATCCCATCCGCGCCCTGCACCCGGAGGCCCTTCGAGCCACCCCCGACGCCGCGCATCCGGTCGATCAACCGCTCGATCGGGCTCGGCTTCAGCGCGTCCTGCGGGGCCGCGGCCGCATCCGGATACAGCGCCGCCATCACCTGCGTGACGGTGAGATCCCCCTGCCCGATCCCCGCGAGCACCTGCGAGGGATCCTGCAGCTTGAGCGCGGCCGCCGCCCGAGCGAGTTCCGTCTCGGAGAGCTTGGCGTGCCGGCGCCGGCGCAGCTCGCGTCCGAGAATCTCCTCGCCGACCGCCTGGAAGGTCTTTTGCTCCTCCTGCCGGAGCCACTGCCGGATCTTGTGCCGCGCGCGCCCCGTGCGCACGTGCGCGAGCCAATCGCGGTTCGGCCGCGGCACCGGCCCGCGGATGATCTCGCACGTCTCCGAGTTCCGGAGCTCACGCGAGAGCGGGACGATGCGGCCATTCACACGGGCGCCCTGCGTGCGGAGCCCGACCTGCGTGTGCACCGCGAAGGCGAAGTCGATCGGCGTCGCCCCCTTCGGCAGCTGGATGACGTCACCACTCGGTGTGAAGACGAAGATCTCATCCTGATAGAGGTCGAGCTTCAGGAACTCGAGGAACTGGTCTGGGGTCTCGGCGTCGAGCTGCAACTCGAGCACCTGCCGGAACCAGTTGAGGTGCCGATCGAGCTCGCCGCTCTCCCGGCTCCCGTCCTTGTAGAGCCAGTGCGCCGCGATGCCGTACTCCGCCGTGCGGTGCATCTCGCCGGTCCGGATCTGGATCTCGAAAAGCGTCCCGCCGGGACCGAAGATCGTCGTGTGCAGCGACTGGTAGCCGTTCGACTTCGGCGAGGCGATGTAGTCCTTGATGCGCTCCTGCAGCGGGGTCCAGGCGCCGTGGATCACCCCGAGCGCGTGGTAGCACTCGGGCACATCCTCGACCAGCACGCGAATCGCGTAGAGGTCATAGATCTCGTCGTACGGCTTCTCCCGCTTGAGCATCTTCTTGTGAATCGACCAGAGATGCTTCGGCCGTCCGCCGACCTCGAGGAGGCGGACCCCACTCTCGCGTAGCTTCACCTCCAGCGGGGCGATCATCTCCGCGATCTTCGCGTCGCGATCCGCCCGTTTCTCTGCCAGCAGCTTCGCGAGCGCGCGATACTCCTCAGGCTCAAGCCACTTGAAGGCGAGATCTTCGAGCTCGGCCTTCATCGCGGCGAGGCCGAAGCGATGCGCCATCGGCGCGTAGAGGTCGCGCGTCTCGAGGGCGATGCGCCGCCGCTTCTCCTCGGGCATCCACTCGAGGGTCCGCATGTTATGCAGTCGGTCGGCGAGCTTCACGAGGATCACGCGGGCATCCTTCGCGACGGAGAGCAGGAGCTTGCGATAGCTCTCCACCTGCCGCTCCTCGCGCGAGGCCATCGGCAGGTGGCCGATCTTCGTCAGGCCGTCGACGATCTGCGCCACCTCGCGGCCGAACTCGCGCTCGACGTCTTCGACGGTGCTGCGGGTGTCCTCGACGACGTCGTGGATGAGCCCGCTCGCCACCGTGACGGTATCGAGGTGCAGCTCGGCGAGGATCTTCGCCACCGAGACGCAATGGGTGACGTACGGGTCCCCATTCCGGCGCGTCTGCCCGGCGTGCGCCTTCTCGCTGAACCGGTAGGCGCGCCCGAGGAGCTCCGGGTCGAGCCGCGCGGCGGCGTCGTCCGGCAGCGTCCAGCCCGGGATGATCTCGGCGAGCGCGGCGGTGGTCACCATCGGTATATGCCAAGCCCCGCCGCCGTTTACAAGAGGCGCCCCTCCTGCGCCAGCGAGACGTAGCGCCCGCGTCCGATGACGATGTGGTCGTGCACCGGGATGTCGAGCAGCCGCCCCGCCGCGACAAGCTGCCGGGTCACAGCCTGGTCCTCCGCACTGGGGGTGGGATCCCCCGAGGGATGGTTGTGCACGAGGATCACGGCCGCCGCCCGTTCGGCGATCGCCTCGCGGAACACCTCGCGCGGGTGGACGAGGGAGCCGTCGAGGATGCCCCGGCTGATCAGCAGGTCCCGCTCCAATCGATGCTGGGCGTCCAGCACCGCGACGTGGAATTCCTCGACGCCGAGTCCGCTCAGCCGGGGTCCGTAGAAGCGGAAGACGTCGTCGGGGCCCCGCATCGGCGGACGCGACTCCGTCGGCTCTGCCGCGAGACGCCGGCCGAGGTCGAGTGCCGCCTGGATGGTCAGCGCGCGGACCGGACCGACGCCCGCCACGGAGGCGAGGGTGGCGAGCGGCGTCTGCGCGAGCCGCCGGAGCGAGCCCCCACCGCGATCGAGGAGCGCGGCGGCGACATCGGTCGCGCTCTGCGTCCGTGTCCCCGACCCGATCAGGAGCGCGATCAGTTCCGCCCCGCTCAAGGCCTCGACGCCGAGGGCACGGAGGCGCTCCCGGGGTCGATCGGCAGGAGGCAGGGCGCGGATGGTCGGCACACGGGGATGGTCGCCGCGGACCATCCCGTCCGCGTCACCGGATGCCTGCGTGCGGGATCATCCCGCGCCGTGGCACTTCTTGAACTTCTTCCCGCTGCCGCAGGGGCACGGGTCGTTCCGCCCGGCACCGTCGAACTCCCCACCCACCGGGTCCGCCCCCGCCGCCAACGAGGCCACGCCCCGCCCCGCACCGACCACCTTCGGCATCGCCACCGCATCCACCGACGGGGCGAAGGGGTCGACCGACGCCGGTGCGGCAGCCTCGGCCACCGCCGAGGCCCCCGCCCAGCTCCCGGGCGCGGGCGGCATCGGCGCCGGCGGCGGGGCCTCCTCAAAGACGAGCTGCACCTTCAGGAAGCGCTCCGTGAAGGTGTGCTGCATATCGCGCATGAGGTCCTCGAACATCGTGAAGGCCTCCTGCTTGTACTCCACGAGCGGATCCTTCTGCCCCCACGAGCGGTAGCCGATCGCGGCCCGGAGCTGGTCGAGGTCGTACAGGTGGTCCTTCCACTTCTCGTCGAGAACGTTGAGCATCACGAGCGAGAGCAGGCGCGGACCGAACTCCCCGAGGGAGACGAGCTTCTCCCGGAAGGCGACCGCGGCCGCGTCGGACGCCTCGGCCGCTGCCTCGGGGAGGGTCGCCGGACGGATCCCCTCCGGCTCGAAGGCGGGCACCCGGAGCAGGTAGTGCAGGAGCAGCTCCTCCCGCAGCCCTTCGACATCCCAGTCGGTCGCCGTCTCCGCGCCCTCGAGCGCGTTCGTCACACGACGCGCCACGGCGGTCTCGATCATCCGCGCCGCCTCGCCCTTCAACTCCTCGCCGCCCTCGAGCGCGAACGACCGCAGCGAGTAGACGACCTCGCGCTGCTGGTTCATCACGTCGTCGTAGTCGAGGAGCCGCTTGCGCGACTGGAAGTTCTGCAGCTCGACGCGCTTCTGCGCCGTCTCGACGGACCGCGTGAGGAGCGGGTGCGTGAGCACCTCCCCCTCCTGTGCCCCGAGCGAGTCCATCAGGCGCGCGATGCGGTCGGAGCCGAAGAGACGCATCAGGTCATCTTCGAGCGAGAGGAAGAACTGCGAGCTCCCCGGATCGCCCTGACGCCCGGCGCGCCCACGCAGCTGCCGATCGATGCGCCGCGACTCGTGCCGCTCCGACCCGATGATGTGCAGCCCGCCGATCTCCGTGACGTCGACCGGCTTGCCGTCGGCGTCCGACACCTGCGACGGGAGCGACTCCCGGACGCCGTCCCCGAGTTTGATGTCGGTTCCGCGGCCCGCCATGTTCGTCGCGATCGTGATCGCGCCTTTCTGCCCCGCGAGGGCGACGATCTCCGCCTCCCGCTGATGGTACTTCGCGTTGAGGACGTTGTGTGGCAGCCCGGCGCGCTGGAAGAGGCGGGAGAGCGTCTCCGATGCCTCGACGCTCGTCGTGCCGACGAGGACGGGGAAGCCGAGCCCGTGCAGCCGGCGCGTCTCCTCGAGAATGCCGTTGAACTTCTCGCGCCGCGTCTTGTAGATCAGGTCCTGCCGGTCGTCGCGAATCGCGGGGCGATTCGTGGGGATCACCGCGACCTCGAGTCCGTAGATCTGGAAGAACTCCGTCTCCTCGGTCTCGGCGGTGCCCGTCATCCCGGCAAGCTTCTCGTAGAGCCGGAAGTAGTTCTGGATGGTGATGGTGGCGAGGGTCTGCGTCTCCCCCTTCACCTGCACCCCTTCCTTGGCCTCGACGGCCTGATGGAGCCCCTCGCTCCAGCGGCGGCCCGGCATCGTGCGGCCGGTGAACTCATCGACGATGAGCACCTGACCGTCCTGCACGACGTAGTTGACGTCCTTCTCGTAGAGCACGTGGGCGCGGAGGAGCTGATGGATGATGTTCAACTTCTCTGACTTCTGCGCGTACTCGATCTCGAGCTGACGCTTCGCCTCCCGGCGCTGCGCGGGCTCGAGCGCGGCATCCCGCTCCAACCGGCCCATCGCGGTGGCGATGTCGGGGAGGACGAACTCGTCATGCGCCTGCGGCGAGAGGTAGTCAACGCCGCGGTCGGTGAGATGGACCGAGTGCCCCTTCTCGTCGAGCACGAAGAGGAGATCCTCCTCGAGGTCGCGGTACTCCTGCTTCGCGGGGGGGAGCTTCCGGTCCGCGAGATGCGCGAGCTCGCTCTCCTGGATCAGCTGCTTGACGCCGGTCTCCTGCATCACCTTGAGGAGCCGCTTGTTGCGCGGACTACCAAGACGCGCCTGATAGAGCGCGACGCCGGCCTCCGCCCGCTCCTCCGCGGCGAGGTGCTTCTCCCCCTTCGCCACGAGGTCATTGACGAGGACGGTCTGACGCTGGACGAGCCGCGCCACCGCCTGGTTCTGCTCCGCATACGCGCGGTCCCCTTCGTTCCCCACGGGGCCGGAGATGATCAGCGGGGTCCGCGCCTCGTCGACGAGCACGGAGTCGACCTCGTCGACGATCGCATAGACGTGCGGCCGCTGCACCCGCTGCGCAAGCTCGACGACCATGTTGTCCCGGAGGTAGTCGAAGCCGAACTCGTTGTTCGTGCCGTAGGTGATATCGCACCCGTACGCGGCCCGACGCGAGGGCGAGCCGGGCTCGGTGTCGTCGAGGCACCCCACGGTGAGCCCGAGCCACCGGAAGAGATGCCCCATCCACTGCGAGTCGCGCCGCGCGAGGTACGAGTTGACCGTGACGAGGTGCGCCCCACGCGCCGGCAGGGCGTTCAGGTAGAGTGGCAACGTGGCGACGAGCGTCTTCCCTTCGCCGGTCGCCATCTCGGCGATGCGCCCGAGGTGCAGCTGGATGCCACCGATCATCTGCACGTCGTAGTGCACCATATCCCACGACAGCGCCCGGCCCGTGACGTCGGCGCTGGTGCCGCAGAGTCGGCGCGCGGCCTCACGCACCGTGGCGAAGGCCTCGGGGAGGATCTCGTCGAGTACGTCGGCGATCGCCTGCCGCAGTTCGGCCTCGAGCCCCCCCTGCCCGTCCGCGCCACCGAGCTGCCGGTCGAGCGCCTCGCGCGCCTCCGGTTCGGCGGCGGCGTGCTTCTCGGCGCGGAGCGCGTCGATCCGCGCCTGCAGCGGGGCGGTCCGTTCGGCGATGATCGTCCGGAACACCGCGGTCTTCCCCTGCACCTCGGCGTCCGACAGCGCCGCGAGCGCCTCCCCGTGCCGACGGATCTCGTCGACAATCGGCTGGACGCGACGGGCCTCGCGCTGATGGCGCGTGCCGATGACCTTGGCGATGAGCTGCTTGAACATGGACGTCTGAACGCTCTTAGGAGGAACGGGTGGCTCGACGCCGGTTCACGGCGCCTCCCCACCCACGCGATACAACCCGCACGCCGCGATGTACGCTGCGACGGCGTCCGTCACCCACCCGCGCACCGGCAGCCCGGCCCGGACCCGCGCCCGCACCTCAGTCGCCGACAGGTCGAACCGCCGGGTCGCGAGCCGCTCGACCGGCGGGGTCCCGTCCGGCAGCGCGAGGGACTCCTCCCCGCGCGTGCAGACGATGATCCGGCAGAGGGAGGCGAGGACCGCCGGCTCACGCCACCTATGCAGCGTCGCCGCGGCGTCCGCCCCGAGGAAGAAGCAGAACTCCGCCCCCGGTTCGGCCGCCTGAAGCGCCCGCACGGTGTCGACCGCGAAAGATAACCCGCCCCGTTCCGTCTCGATGGGATCGACCCGCATCCCCGGGATGCCCTCGACCATCAAGCGGACCATCGCGAGGCGGTGGGAGGGCGCCGACAGCGCCGTGGCCCCCTTCAGGGGCTGCTGGTGGGCCGGAATGAACCAGACTTCGTCACAGCCGAGCTGCTCGAGCGCCTGGTAGGCCAGGTGCAGGTGGCCGAGATGGGGCGGGTCGAAGCTCCCCCCGAGCAGCGCGATGCGCCGCGGGGTGGTCATCTGGCGGTCAGCGGAGGGCCGGGGGCCGGCGCCCGGCCGTCGCCGTCGAGTCGGCGGGGTCGATCTTGCACGCGGCGAGCACCCCGGCGTCCTCCGGATATGCCCCAAGGAGCGCCTGGCAGACCTCGCGCGCGTCATCCTCGTAGTTCATGAACGGAAGCCGATAGATCTCGACCATCCGCAGCATCGCCTGCTTGGCGCGCTCGGACTCCGGCCAGTTCTTCACCACGTCCTTGAAATACAGGACCGCCGAGTCGAACGCCTTCCGCCGATAGTAGTGCATCCCCGTGTCGTAGTCCTTCGACGCGAACCGCTCATCGAGGTCCTTCAGCGCCCGCTTCCCCGAGTCGGCGAGGGGCGAGTCCGGATAGACGCCGACCAGCAGCCGGAACTGCGTCTGGGCGAGGAGACCGTACTGTGGGTCGAGCGATGGGGTCTTCCAGAGCTCGACGTAGACCCGCCCCGACTTCAGGAGCGCATCGTCCGCGAGCGAATCGTCCGGGAAGGTCTCACTCAGCTTGATGAACGCCTGCGCCGCGAGGAGCCGCTCGCTCCGCTTCAGGCGCGCGAGCCCGAGATACCACTGCGCCTTCGGCAGGAGGGTGTCGCGCGCCGGCAGGTCGAGGGTGAGCCGCTCGAAGGCGGACGCGGCATCGCCGAACTTCTTCGCCTCGAACTTGGCCATCCCCGCCTCGAAGAGCGCGACCGAGGTCGGATAGTCCCGGACGTTGAACGGCCGGAAGCAGGCTGAACCGACCACGGCGAGGAGAGCGAGACCCACCCCGGTGCGCCACCGTCCCGCGCGCCGCTCCCCCGGGGACACCGGCCGGAGCGGGCTCGTCGACCGACCGGCGACGGACGGGCGGGACTCGAGCGGAATGGCGGACGACGGAGCGGGCATCAGGTCGGGGGTTGCAGACGAGCGGAGCCGGTGAGCCCTCGAAAGTAATCGATCGTGGCCGCAAGACCCTCCCGGAGGGGCACGGTCGGGCCCCAACCGAGGACCGCCCGGGCGCGCGCGATGTCGGGCTGGCGGACCTTCGGATCGTCCGCGGGCAGGGGGAGCGAGGTGATGGTCGAGCTGGATCCAGTCATTGCGATCACCAGCTCCGCGAGCTGCCGAACGGTGAACTCGTCCGGATTCCCGATGTTGACGGGCTGCGTCTCGCCACTGTGGAAGAGCCGGTAGATCCCCTCGACCTCGTCGGAAACGAAACAGAACGACCGAGTCTGGGACCCGTCGCCATACACGGTGAGCGCCTCGCCGCGCAGCGCCTGCACGATGAAGTTCGAGACGACGCGACCATCGCCCGGCCGCATCCGAGGTCCATAGGTGTTAAAGATCCGGACGATCCGCGTGTCGACCCCCTGTGCGCGATGATACGCCATCGTCATCGCCTCGGCGAAGCGCTTGGCCTCGTCATAGCAGCCGCGCGGACCGATCGGGTTGACATTCCCCCAGTACGACTCCGGCTGCGGGTGGACGAGCGGATCGCCGTAGACCTCGGAGGTGGAGGCGAGGAGGAACCGCGCCCCCTTCGCGAGCGCGACGCCGAGGGCGTTGTGCGTGCCGAGCGAACCGACCTTGAGGGTCTGGATCGGGAGTTCGAGGTAATCGACCGGGCTCGCAGGCGACGCGAAGTGCAGCACGCCGTCGAGCGGCCCCGCGACGTAGGTGAACTCGGAGACGTTGTGCCGGAGGAAGCTGAACCTGGGGTGTCCCGTGAGGTGCGCGATGTTCTCGGGGCGCCCGGTGAGGAAGTTGTCGATTCCGACGACCTCGTGGCCGTCCCGCAGGAAGCGGTCCGCGAGGTGGGATCCGAGGAACCCCGCCACCCCCGTGATGAGGACCCTCACTCGCGTCCCCGACCGATCGACCGGTAGACGAAGCCGAGCCCGCGCAGCTTCGCGGGATCATAGAGATTGCGTCCGTCGATCAGCACCGGGGCCCGGAGGGCTGCCTTGATGCGCGCGAAGTCAGGGAAGCGGTACTCGTTCCAATCGGTCACGACCACCAACGCGTCGGCGCCCTCGGCGGCGGCGTATCCAGACTCCGCGTAGGCGATCCGGTCGCCGATGCGGCGCTGCGTCTCGTGCATCGCCGCCGGATCGTGGGCCACGACCGTCGCCCCCGCGGCTAGGAGCGCCTCGATGAGCACCAGCGCCGGGGACTCGCGCATGTCGTCGGTGTTCGCCTTGAAGGCGAGCCCCCAGAGCGCGATCCGGGCCCCGCGGAGCCCGTCCCCGAGCACCGCCTGCAGCTTCTCGAAGAGCCGGTGCTTCTGCCGGTCGTTCGCGTCCTCGACGGCACGCAGGATTCCCATCGGCGCACCCTGCTCCTCGGAGGTCCGCAGCAGCGCCTTCACATCCTTAGGGAAACACGAGCCGCCGTAGCCCGGCCCCGGGAAGAGGAAGGACGGGCCGATGCGTGAATCGCTACCGATCCCCTTCCGCACCAGGTCCACATTCGCCCCGACCTGCTCGCAGAGGTTCGCGATCTCGTTCATGAATGAGATGCGCGTGGCGAGCATCGCGTTCGCGGCGTATTTCGTCATCTCCGCGGACGGGATATCCATAAAGATGATCGGCTTTCCGGTACGCACGAAGGGCGCGTAGAGCTCACCCATCCGCTCGCGTGCGACCTCCGACGCGACGCCGACCACCACGCGATCAGGCTTCATGAAGTCGTCGACCGCTGCCCCTTCCTTGAGGAACTCGGGGTTCGAGCACATATGAAACGGCACCCGCGCGTGCGGCTGGATGGCGGCCGCGACCTTTTCGGCGGTCCCGACGGGCACCGTCGACTTGGTGACCACGACGACCTCACGGGCCGCGTGGCGACCGATCTGCTCGGCCACGGCGAGGACGTGCTTGAGGTCAGCCGAGCCGTCTTCGTCCGGCGGCGTCCCAACGGCGATGAAGATCACCTCGGCAGATGCGATCGCCGCGGCGACGTCGATCGTGAAGGCGAGGCGCCCCGCGATCCGGTTCCGCGAGACGTACTCCTCGAGGCCCGGCTCATAGATCGGGAGGACATCCTGATTCAGCCCCGCGATCTTGCCCGCATCGACGTCGGCACAGACCACGTCGTTCCCCGTCTCAGCGAGACAGGCGCCCACGACGAGTCCCACGTACCCCGTGCCCACCACTGTCACGTTCACCGAACACACCTCCACGTCACAATGAAAAGACCTTCCACGCCACACCAGCGCACCGAACCGCGCACCATCAGTGCGAGGAGGTGAGCGTCACGATGCGCGCACGACCGGACCGGAGCCGCCGCATCACATTGCGGGAATCGACCACTAGGCCCGCCCGATCCGCGACGCGCTGGTACTCCACCCCGCTGTGGTCGGTGATCACGACCACGGCGTCGGCGGCCTCCAGCACCGCATCCGAGAGCCCGACGCCGACCATCTCATGCCCATCCTCGCGGAACGACGGGATGTGCGGATCGTGATAGCTCACGACGGCCCCACGCGTCTCCAGGCGACGGATCACATCGAGTGCCGGGCTCTCGCGGATGTCGTCGATGTCCTTCTTGTACGCGACGCCGAGGACGAGGACCTTCGCCCCCTTCACCGCCTTGCCGTCGTCATTGAGCGCCCACGCGACCTTCTCGACGACGAAGTCCGGCATCGCCGAATTGACCTCGCTCGCAAGGTCGATGAACCGCGTCTTGTAGTTGAGCGCTCGCATCTTCCAGGCCAGATAGTGCGGATCGAGCGGGATGCAGTGCCCCCCGATCCCCGGGCCCGGCGTGAACTTCATAAAGCCGAAGGGCTTCGTCGCCGCGGCGTCGATGACCTCCCAGATGTCGACCCCGAGTCGGTCGCAGACGATGGCCATCTCGTTCACGAGCCCGATGTTGACCGAACGGAAGGTGTTCTCGAGGAGCTTCACCAGCTCGGCCGCCTCGGGGGACGAGACCGGCACGACGGTGTCGATGGTCGACCGGTAGAAGGCGGTAGCGACTTCGGTGCACGCGGGGGTGACGCCGCCCACGACCTTCGGGGTGTTCTTCGTGTGGTAGACCGGGTTCCCGGGATCGACGCGCTCAGGGCTGAAGGCGAGGAAGACATCGACCCCGACGGTGAGCCCCTTCGCCTCGAGGCGCGGCTGGAGCAGCTCGCGCGTGGTCCCGGGATACGTGGTGCTCTCCAACACGATGAGCATCCCCGCGTGCGCGTGCGCGGCGACGGTATCCGACGCCGACACCACGTAGGACATATCAGGATCCCGCGTCTTCGCGAGCGGGGTGGGCACGGCGATCGAGACGGTATCGGCCTCGCCGAGCCGCGCCGGGTCGGTCGTCGCGAGGAACTTCCCACTCCGCACGTGGGTCGCGACCTGCGTCGCCGGGACATCCTGGATGTGCGATTCCCCGCGCATCAGCAGCGCGCAGACGCGCTCGCTGACGTCATACCCGACGATGCGGTACCCGGCCTCGCAGAGCTCCATCGCGAGCGGGAGCCCGACGTAGCCGAGCCCGATGACGGCGGCGACCGCGGACCGGTCGTCGATCTTCCGACGAAGGGTCTGAGTGGTCGTCATGCGATGCCGAGGGCGGAGAGCACGACGCGCTACCGACCGAAGAAGCTGCGCACCGCGGCGACGACCGCATCGCGCTGGGCGGCCGTCAACTCCGGGAATACCGGGAGCGACACCACCTCGTTCGCGGCACGCTCCGCCTCCGGGCACGCCCCCTCCCGGTAGCCGAGATAGGCGAAGCAGGGCTGGAGGTGGAGCGGGAGCGGATAGTAGACCGAGTGCCCGATCCCCTTGGCCTTCAGGTGGTCCTTCAGTGCGTCGCGCTGCAGAACGCGGATGGTGTACTGATTGAAGATCGACTCGTTCGCCGGATCGATGAACGGCGGTACGATCTCCGCGATGTCCGCGAACGCCGCCGTGTAGTACGCCGCGTTCTCCCGGCGCTTGGCGCTCCACGCCGCGAGGTGCGGGAGCTTGGCATTGAGGACGACCGCCTGCAGGGCGTCGAGGCGCGAGTTGTACCCGACCTCCTCGTGAAAGTAGGTCTGCACCGAGCCGTGGGTCCGGAGGCGCTGCAGGCGCTTGAAGAGGGCCTCGTCCTGCGTGACGATCATCCCGCCGTCGCCGTAGCCGCCGAGATTCTTCGACGGGAAGAACGAGAAGGTGCCGATGGTCGCGGCCTGCCCCGCCATCACCCACTCGCCGTCGATCTTCCGGCGCGCGCCGATGCTCTGCGCCGCGTCCTCGATGATCGGCATCGTCGGGAGCCGACGTCGGAGCTCCTCGATCGGCGCCATCTGCCCGAACAGGTCGATCGGGATCACCGCCTTCGTCTTCGAGGTCACCGCCGCGGCGGCGAGCGCCGGATCGATGTTGTACGTCTTGGGGTCGATGTCCACGAAGACCGGGGTCGCGCCGACGTTGTGGATCGTCCCCGCCGTCGCGAAGAAGGTGAACGGGGTCGTGACGACCTCGTCGCCGCGCCCGATGTCGAGCGCCCGGAGGGCGATCAGGATCGCGTCAGTGCCGTTCGCGCATCCGACCGCGTAGCGCGTGTTCGAGTAGCCGGCGACCGCGCACTCGAGCTCCGCAACGGGTGCACCGAGGATGAACGCCTGGTCATCGATGAGCCTGATGAGCTCCGGCAGCACGGCATCGCGGATGCTCGCGTGCTGCGCCTTGAGGTCCAACAGAGGGACGGACATCGTCGTGGGGAGTCGGGAAATGACCGAAATCCAACGTGGATAAGCACTTAAAGGTCGCCAGACCACCCCATCCCAGTCAACGAACCGCTATCCCTCGATTGGAAGGGGGAAGGAGACGTCCCGGCCGCTGCGCGCCGCCTCATAGATGCCGCAGACCAGTTCGAGCGACTTCCGCCCCTCACGGCCGTCCGTCCCGGCGGCAACCTCGCCCCGGAGCGACCGGAGGACGTTCCGGTAGTAGGGCTCGTGCCCGAAGCCATACACGCTGGGCGGTGAGGTATTCGCCGCCTCGACCAGGCGGTCGTCGTCATCGTAGTCGGCGAACTCCCAGTGCTCGATGCGGTTGACGGCGGTGCCCCCGATGCGGACGGTACCCCGCTCGCCCATCAGGGTGAACGAGCCCTCGAGGTTCTTCGGATAGGTCAGCATCGTCACCTCCATCACACCCAGCGCCCCGCTGCGGAAGCGCACCAAGGCCGCCCCGGTGTCCTCCGCTTGGATCCGACGGGCCAGCGTCGCGGTCTTCGCCACCACGCTCTCAACCGGGCCGCACATCCACTGCAGGAGATCGACATAGTGCGACGCCTGATTCAGGAACGCCCCGCCGTCCAGGGCCCAAGTCCCGCGCCACGGCGCCTGGTCGTAGTACTCCTGCGGCCGGGTCCAACGCACGGTGGCATTCGCGAGGTAGAGCCGCCCGAAGCGCCCCTTCTCCACCGCACGCCGCAGCAGTTGGATCGTCGCATTCAGACGATTCTGCTTGACCACGAAGAGCTGGACGGCCGCGGCGTCGCAGGCCGCGACGAGGGCATCGGCCGCGGCGAGCGAGATCGCCATCGGCTTCTCGACCACGACGTGCTTCCCGGCCCGCGCCGCGAGGATGCCGTGCTCGGGGTGCAACCCAGAGGGGGTCGCGACGACCACGACCTCACAGGGCGCCTCGGCGAGCATCTGCGGATAGTCGGTGAACCACCGGACCCCTGCCGCGCGACCGGTGGCCTCGGCGCGACCGGCATCAACATCGCAGACGGCGACGAGGTCGAGGCCGTCGACCTTCGCGAGCGCCTGCACGTGGTTGGCGCTGATGCGCCCGCACCCCACGAGCGCGACGCGGAAGGTGGCGGACGCGCCGGTCACGCGCGCTCCGGCGACACCGGCGCACAGGCGCCGTCCACGACCCGGTAGCCGGCGCCGCAGGCACCGCACGTCGGGCTCTCCCCCACCGGGAGCTTCTCGCCGCACTGACACATCCACCCGATCCGCCGCGCCGGCACCCCGGCCATCAGCGCATACGGCAGGACATCCTTGGTCACCACCGCCCCGGCGCCGATGAAGCAGTACGCCCCCAGCGTCGCCCCGCAGACCACCGTCGCGTTCGCCCCGATGCTCGCCCCGCGCTGTACGAGGGTCCGCCGGTATTCGTGCTTGCGGCTCACGTG
>VHBO01000019.1 GCA_016871895.1 Gemmatimonadota bacterium | reverse complement strand
TACTCGGAGAGATAGATCAGGATCTCGCGCTGTTTCTTGGTCAGCGGCATCGGCCACCTGCGGCGGGAGGGGAATGTGAGAGTCGGCCGACCGGCCGTCTCCGGTAATAGACGCCCGAACAGTCACCGAAGTAACTCTATCCGAACAGTGACCGAAGCACAAGGCGAGATGGGAGTAGCCGGAACGGCGGGGGTGGCGGCGCTTCCGGGCCTTCCGCGGTGGGCGGAGGTCAGTGAGCGACGGCTCGCGCACATCGCGCGCGTGACAGCGCTCCTCGATGCCTGGGCGCGCGCCCTGCGGCTCGCCCCGGATGAGGCGGAGGCGTGGCACGATGCGGGTCGCTGGCACGACGCGCTCCGCGACGCGGACGAGACGACCCTACGGGCGCTGACGCCGGGGCTCGATCGCCCCGTCGCGGTCCTGCACGGTCCTGCCGCCGCCGCGCGGTTGATGGCGGAAGGGGAGCGCCGCGACGACGTGTTGGAGGCGGTTCGCTGGCATACCGTCGGGCACGGGGATTGGGCTCGTACCGGGCGCGCGCTCTACATGGCGGACTTCCTCGAACCCGGCCGGACCTTCCTGCAGGCCGATCGCGCCTTCCTCGCGCAGCATCTGCCCCACGACTTCGACGGTGTCTTCCGTCAGGTGGTGCGGATGCGGCTCGAGTGGACGTTGCGCGAGGGCAAGGCGCTCTTCCCCGAGGCGGTTGATCTCTGGAACGCGGTCCGGTGAGTGGTCCAGTGAGCGGTCCGCCGCGTCGCTGGCACGGCACGGGGCGCTGGATCCTCCTCGCGCTCGTGGTGGGCGCCCTCGGGTCGTGGGCGTGGTTGCGGGGTGACGGCGCGGCCGACCGGCCGGAGACGCTGGCCGGCGATCAGCCCGCCGTCGAGCGACTTGTCCCTCCGGGCACGCGGATCGTGGTCGCGGCGCTCAACGGCACGACGACTCGCGGGCTCGCGCGCCGAGCGACACGGGCGCTCCGCGATGCGGGATTCGACGTTGTCGCCTCGGGGAATGCCGAGGCGCCCACCGACTCGTCGGTCGTCTATGTGCACGCGGGAGACTCGCTCTGGGCGCAGTGGGCCGCGCGAGCCATCGGGGGGGCGCGCATCGTCACACGCCCCGATGCGTCACGCGACCTGCACCTCACCGTGGTCGTCGGCCGGGCGTGGCGGCCGCCTGCCGATCCGTTCGACCCGTAGCTGCCCACAGGCCGCGGCGATATCCGTGCCTCGGCTCTTCCGGATCGCGACCTCCACCCCGTGCCCACGGATCCGTCGGGCGAAGCGCGCGATCTCCTGCGGCGGGGTCGGCGTGAACCCCATCGAACCACCGGGGTGGAGGGGGATCAGATTCACGAACGCCTGACACTCGCGGGCGAGCGTCGCGAGGGCGTCGGCGTGAGCCGGCTGATCATTCACGCCGCCGAGCATCACGTATTCGAAGGTCACGCGGCGATCGAACGCCGCCGCCGCCGCGATGACGTCCGCCAGCGGGTACTTCGTGTTCACCGGCATCAGCTGCTGCCGAAGCGCGTCGCTCGGGGCGTGGATCGAGAGGGCGAGCCGAAACTGCTCGCGGCGTTCCCCGAGTGCGATGATCCCCGGGAGCACCCCAACGGTAGACACGGTGATGTGGCGCGCTCCAATCCCGAAGCCCTTCGGATCGTTCAGGATGGTGAGGACGTGCGAGACCGCTTTCCAGTTCATCAGCGGTTCGCCCATCCCCATGAAGACGATGTTCGTCGCGCGGAGCGGGTCGGTCAGCAGTGCGAGCTCCCGGACCTGCCCCGCGATCTCGTGGACGGCCAGGTTCCGGACGAAACCCATCGCCCCGGTGGCGCAGAAGGCGCATCGGAGCGCGCACCCCGCCTGCGACGAGATGCAGAACGTGAGCCGATCTCCATCCGGGATCGCGACCGTCTCGATCATCTGCCCATCGGCGAGCTGGAAGAGGAACTTTCGCGTCCCGTCCGTCGAGGCCTGCGAGGTCACGAGGGACAGCCGGGCGAGGGTGAACGCGTCGGCGAGTCGGGACCGGAGTCGGACCGGGAGGTCGGACATCTCGTCGAAAGTCGCGACCGGACGGGCCCAGAGGCGCGCCACGATCTGTCCCGCTCGGTATCCCGGCTCCCCCTCCGATTCGAGGAAGGCGCGGAGCGCCAGCTCGGCGTCGGCCGGGGCGAGATCCAGCAGATTGATCATCCTGCAGAGTACCGGAGCCGACGGGGCGGGTCAACGCCCCTTGGCTACCACCAAGTGACGGCGCCCGTTAGGTTTACGTCGCTGATGCGTGCCGCGCTCCCCCCTCGCTGGTGGCCCCCCGTCCTCTGGATGGGTTTCATCCTCGTGATGACCTCATGGCCGAAGCTCGACCTCTCCACCGTCGTGGACTTTGGTGACAAGGTGGCGCACTTCGGAGCCTATTTCGTCCTGAGCCTGCTGTCGGCGCGTGCCGCCTTCCCGTCAGGTCGCCCGTGGCGTACGGCGCTCGCAATCGTGGCCACCATCGCGGTGCTGGCCCTGTTCGACGAACTGCATCAAGCGTGGATCCCGGGGCGGTTCCCCGACGTGCGCGATTGGTTCGCCGATCTCGGTGGCGGGCTCGTTGGCATCCTGATTGCTCCCCTCTTCTTCCAGCCGGCGCCTCGGCGCCATGGGTCCGTCTCGTGAGCTCCAGTCCCTCCACCGCCCGCGCCACGACTCTCCGCTCGCACCTCGCCGGCGCCCTCCGGGCGTCGGATGTCGGCACCGCGGTCCGCCTCGGCGGCTGGGTCCACCGGACGCGGGACCTCGGTGGGCACGTCTTTCTGCACCTGCGGGACCGTGAAGGGGTCGTCCAGTGCTCCTTCAACGCGGACTGGGCGCCGGCGGAGGTCGTCGCGGCCGCGGCGGCGGTCGGGGTCGAGACCGTCGTACTCGTGGATGGCATCGTTTCGGCGCGCCCCGTGGAGATGCGGAACCCGGAGATGCCGACGGGCGAGGTCGAGGTCCGCGCGACGGCGCTGCGGGTGGTCGGGCCGGCGATGACCCCCACCATCCCGGTCGCGCTCTCGAAGGAGGCGAAGCCCCCGGCCGAGGAGCTCCGGCTCAGACACCGCGTGCTCGACCTGCGCCGGGAGGAGCTGCAGCGGGCGCTCGTGCTCCGGCATCGGCTGATGCAGGTCACGCGGCAGGTGCTGAGTGACGACGGCTTTCTCGAGCTCGAGACGCCGATCCTCACGAAGCCCACGCCCGAGGGGGCACGGGATTTCCTCGTGCCGAGTCGGATGCATCCCGGCGAGTTCTACGCGCTCCCGCAGTCTCCGCAGATCTACAAGCAGCTCTTCATGTGCTGCGGCTTCGACCGGTACTTCCAGATCGCGCGTTGCTTCCGCGACGAGGACCTCCGCGCGGATCGGCAGCTCGAGTTCACGCAGATCGACATCGAAGCGTCGTTCATCTCGCAAGAGGACGTGATCGCCGTCGCCGAGCGGCTGGTGCGTGCGCTCTGGGCCGAGGGGGGCGTCGTGGTCTCGACCCCGTTCGAGCGGATGACGTACGCGGACGCGATGGAGCTTTATGGTTGTGACCGCCCCGATCTCCGGTACGGCCTCGCGATCGCGGATCTCACCCCGATCTTCCGCTCGAGCGAATCGGGGATCATCCAGGGGGCCCTGACGGCGGGCGGTCGCGTGCGTGGCATCCGTGTCCCGGGCGCCGCCGGGTGGAGCCGCAAGCAGGTCGACGAGCTCGAGGCGATCGCGAAGAGCGCGGGGGTCGGGGGCCTGATCCGCTTGAAGGCAGCGTCGGGGGGGCTTGAGGGGCCGCTCGCGAAGTTCATCGGCCCGGAGGCCGTGGCGGCGCTCGCGCTGGCGGACGGCGATCTCCTCCTCGCGGTCGCGGCCGTCGATCGCGTCGCGAACCCGGCGCTCGATCGGGTGCGGCAGGAATGCGCCGCGCGGCTCGGGCTCGCCGATCCCGCGGCGCGACGGTTCCTCTGGGTCGTCGACTTCCCGATGTTCGAGGCGGATCCGGAGACCGGAGCCCTCGCGGCGGTGCATCACCCGTTCACGTCGCCGAACGCCGACGATATGCGGGCGCGACCCGACGCCCCCGCCACCTGGCGCGCGCTCGCCTACGACTGCGTGCTCAACGGCGTCGAACTCGGCGGGGGCAGCATCCGCACCAGCGACCCGGCGGTCCAGGCGCGGATGTTCGAGCTGCTCGGAATCGGGGACGCGGCCGAGCAGGAGCGTCGCTTCGGCTTCCTCCTCGAGGGACTGCGCGCCGGGGCGCCGCCGCACGGCGGCATCGCCTTCGGCTTCGATCGCATCGCGATGCTCCTCGCCGGGGCGACGTCGCTCCGCGATGTGATCGCCTTTCCGAAGACGACCGCCGCGCGCGCGTTGTTCGAGGGCGCGCCGAGTCTCGTGCCCTCGCAGGATCTCGACGAGCTCCACATCCGGCCGGTGGTCGCTGATGCCTGAGGCGACGGGGACGGAGACGATCCAGCGGCTCTCGACGGAGGGGGCGGACCTCCTCACGCTCGCCGGGGCCGGGGACGTCAACCTCGCCGAGCTCCAGAAGCTGTATCCCGTGCGGGTCACGCTGCGCGGCGATGCGATGGCGATCGCGGGCGCGGCGGAGGCGGTCGATCGTGCGGCGATGGTCGCGGGGCGGATGATCGATCAGGCGCGGCAACGCGTGCCGCTCGAACCGGATGACGTGCTTCGCTTTTCCCTCGAGGGACCGGCGCGCGAGGCGGGGACCCCGGGGCGTATCGTCCTGCCGGGGGTGCGGAAGGTCATCCAGCCGAAGACGCAGGGGCAGGCGGAATATCTTGAGAAGATGATGGAGCACGAGATCGTCATCGGCATCGGGCCCGCCGGCACGGGGAAGACGTATCTCGCGGTGGCGGCGGCGGTCGACGCCCTCACGCGGAAGCGCGTTCGGCGCATCGTGCTCGCCCGGCCCGCCGTCGAGGCGGGCGAATCCCTCGGCTTCCTCCCCGGGGATATGCAGGCGAAGGTCGATCCGTACCTGCGTCCGTTGTACGACGCGCTCGACGACCTGATGCCGCCGGAGCGCGTGGCGCGGGCCCTCGAGACACGGGTCATCGAGATCGCTCCGCTGGCCTATATGCGCGGTCGGACCCTCGCCGATGCCTTCGTGATCCTCGATGAGGCCCAGAACGCGACGAGCGCGCAGATGAAGATGTTCCTGACGCGGCTCGGCGTGAACTCGCGTGCCGTCATCACTGGGGACAAGACGCAGGTCGACCTCCCGAAGCGAGAGGAGAGCGGGCTGCTGCAGGTGGAGCGGATCCTGCAGGGCATCGAGGGGATCGGCTTCCACTACTTCACCGAGGTGGATGTCGTGCGGCACCGGCTCGTCCGAGAGATCGTCGCGGCGTACGCGCGGGAGTCCGAGGGATGAGCACGACGCGCGTGAGCGTACAGGTCGAGGGTGTGCGGACTTCCGTCTCGCGGGCGCGCCTCGCGGCCGCGGTCGCCGCCGTCCTTCGGGCGGAGCGTGCCGGGCCGGCGCTCGTCTCGGTCACGCTCGTCACGCGCCGTCGGATTGCCGCGATGAACCGTCGGCATCTCGGCCACACGGGCCCAACCGACGTGATCTCCTTCGCGTTCAACGACCCGGCGGGCGCCGTGATCGGGGATGTGTACGTCAGCCCCGAGGTCGCCGCCGAGAACGCGCGACGATTCGGCCGACCGGTGCGCGAGGAACTCGTGCGGCTCGTGGTGCACGGGACGCTGCACGTGCTCGGCCACGACCATCCGGTCGACGCGGCGCGCGAGGGATCGCCGATGTGGCGCCGGCAGGAGGCGCTCGTGCACCGGGTGCTCGCCCGATGACCGTGCTCCTCCTCGTGATGGCGGCGCTCGCCTCGGTCGTGGCGGCGGCGAGCGCCTACGCTGACAGCGCGCTCCTCGCGGTCGAGGACGACGAACCTCCGTCCGGCGTCGCGGCGTTCGTCGCCCGACGCGAGGCGCTCCACCGCGCGTTGGTCTTCGGCCGGATCGTGGCGCAGCTCCTCGCCGGCGCCTCGGTGGCGATCGCGCTCTGGACGAGCGGCTGGGTGCCGGCGCGGTATCTCGTGCCCCTCGTCGTGGGGTTGGGTGTGGTGGTGGTCATCCTGAGCGAGGTGGCGGCGCGGGAGGCGGGCGATGCCGCCGGCGCGGAGGGTGTGTGGCGGATGCGCGCGTTGATCGAAGGGGTGGAGACCCTCTGTGCGCCCGTCGTGATGTTCGGTCGGTGGGCGGATCGATCGCTCGAGCAGTGGTTGCCTGCGACACGGTCGGCAGACGACGCGCAGCGTGAGGATGCCGTCGAGCGCTTCCGTGACGTGGTCGCCGCCGGGGTGGAGGCGGAGGGCGGCGATGGGGTGCTCGTCCACGGCGTCTTCTCGCTGGCGGAGACGCGCGTAGGCGAGATCATGGTTCCGCGCGTCGATATCGTCGGCATCGACGAGGAGACCCCGTGGTCGGAGGTCGCCGATCGGATCCGTAGTGCGCGTCACTCACGGCTCGTCGTGTTCCGCGGCACCATCGATGACGTGAGCGGCGTCCTCCACGCGAAGGACCTGCTCGGCGCGCTCATCGCGGGCGAGGAGCCGGCGGGGGGCTGGCGGTCCGTCCTGCGTCCGGCGCTCTTCATCCCCGCGACGAACTCCGTCGAACGGCAGCTACGGGAGTTCCGGGCGTCGCGGCGGCATCTCGCGGTCGTGATCGACGAGTTCGGCGGGACCGCGGGGATCGTCACGCTCGAGGATGCGCTGGAGTTGATCGTCGGGGATATCCAGGACGAGGGCGATGCGGAACGGCCGGAGGTCGAGCGCGCTGACGGCGGACGGCTCTGGGTCGCGGCGGGAGTCTCCCTCGACACGCTCTCCGAACTCCTCGACGCCGACGTCACCCGCGATGACGTGGCCACCGTGGGTGGGCTCGTGATGGCGCTCCTCGGCCGTGTTCCGAAGCCCGGCGAGGCGTTGGAGGTGGCGGGGCATCGGCTCGTCGTCGAGCGCGTGGTGCGACGTCGAATCGAGCGGGTCTACCTCGAGCCCGTCGAGTCGGTCGCGGCGGCGATCGAGGCGGAGGTGCCTGCGTGAGCGTCTACCTCCTGACGCTGCCGCTCGTGGCGGTCGTGGCGGTGCTCACGGGGGCGGCGACCGCGCTCCGTTCGGTCAGTCGGCTCTGGCTCCGCCACTGGGCCGAGCAGCGGCTCGCGGGCGCGGCGACGGCGACGCTCTTCCTCGAGCGGCCCCACCAGCTCCTCGTCGCCGCGGGCACCGGCATCGTGGGGACCGTCTTCGCGCTCGGCGCGATCATCGGTGTCCACGTCGGGGACGGCGCCCTCGCCACGGTCAATGCGTTGCTGACGGCCGCGCTCCTCCTGCTGGTGGTCGGCCAGCTGATCCCGCGAGCGCTCGCCAAGCGCTGGCCGGCGCAGACGCTGGCGCTGTTGCTGCCGCCGTTGCAGCTGGTCGAGCGGGCGACGGCGCCGCTCGTGGCGCTCGCGTCGCACGCGGTCGCCCGTCGCCGTCCACTCGCACCGGTGCCGACGGCGCAGGAAGCCGTCGCGGACCTGCTGCGGGAGGGCGAGGTGGAGGGCGTCGGCGCCGCCGCCGAGCGGGCGATCATCAGCGGCGTCCTCGAATTCGGGACGCGGCAGGTCGGGGATGTGATGACGCGGCGTGCCGATGTCGTGGCTGTCGATCGCGCACTGCCCGGTCCGGCGGCCGCCGCGTTCGTCGCGCAGGCACAGTTCAGCCGCGTCCCTGTCTACGAAGGCACGGTCGACCACGTCGTCGGCCTCGTGACGAGCTGGGATGTGATCGCGCGCCCGGCCACGCCCCTCACGTTCGTCCGCCCGGTGGCGGTGGCGGCGCCGGAGGAGCTCTGTCAGTCGCTGATGCGGCGGATGCTCCGCGAGCGTCGGCATCTCGCGGTCGTGCAGGGTGGCGCGGGCGAGACGCTGGGCATCGTCACCTTGGAAGACCTCGTTGAAGAGGTGGTCGGCGAGATCCAGGACGAGCACGACGAGATCGGAGGGGACCGATGAACGATCGGACCGCCGAGCTGCTCGCCGCCTTCGACGCCGGCCGCATCGCCGCGCTCGCCCGTGTGGTGAGCATTATCGAGGACCAGCGCGCCGGCCACGAGGCGGTCGCCGCCCACTGCCACCCGCGCGTCGGGCGGGCGCGGCGCATCGGGCTCACCGGCCCCCCCGGTGCCGGGAAGAGCACGCTCACCACGCTCCTCGCCGAGACCTATCTCGCGCAGGGACTCCGGGTGGGCATCGTCGCCGTTGACCCGACCTCCCCGTTCACCGGTGGCGCGCTCCTCGGCGACCGCGTGCGGATGGAGAAGGTCGCGCTGCATCCCGGGCTCTTCATCCGGTCGATGGCGACGCGTGGGTCTCTCGGTGGGCTCGCGGCGATGACGCGTGAGGTCTGCGACGTCCTCGATGCGTTCGGGCTCGACCGCATCCTCGTCGAGACCGTCGGCGTGGGACAGAGCGAGCTCGATATCGCGCGGCTGGCGGACACCAGCGCGGTGATCCTCGTCCCGGAGTCGGGGGATGCGATCCAGACGTTGAAGGCCGGTGTGATGGAGATCGCCGACTGTTTCGTGGTGAACAAGGGCGATCGCCCGGGCGCGGACCGCCTCTGCAACGACATCGAGGTGATGCTCGGGTTGCGTGGGGGGGCCGCGCTCGCCGGGATTCCCGCGCACCACGGTGTGGATCTCAAGGCCGCCAATCCCAAGGCCCGCGCGCGCGCGGCGGCGGCGCGGGACGACGCCGAGTCGTGGACGCCCCCGGTGCTTCGGACCATCGGCGCGACGGGGGAGGGGGTGCCGGCGTTCGTCACCGCGCTGGACCGGCACTTCGCCTATCTTGAGCGGAGCGGCGCGTTGCGCGAGCGGCGTCGGATGCGGCTCCGCGAGCGGGTGCGCGATCTGGTGGAACGGTCGGTGCGTCGGCGGCTGTGGCACGACGCTGCGCTGACCGCGTGGTTGGAGGCGGAGCTCCCCGGGCTCGAGCGTGGGGAATCGACGCCGCAGGTGGTGGCCGAGGCGCTGCTGGCGCGGAGTGTGGCCGCCGGGACCCTCACGGAGCGAACCCCATGACGACCCCGATGGACCTCGATCCCACGGTGGCGGCGATGCAAGAGGAGCTGGACCAGCTCCGGAACGAGGTCGCCGCTTGTCGGGCGCGCTACGACGCCGGCGCGGTCCGCGACATCTCCTACGCCAACTCGGCCGACGCGGTCGCGCCCCTCTACACGGCGCTCGATCTCGAAGGGTCGGCTGGCACCGCGTTCGAGGTCCCCGGGCGGTTCCCGTTCACGCGCGGCATCCACCCGACGGGATACCGCGGCAAGCTTTGGACGATGCGGCAATTCGCGGGGTTCGGCTCCGCCAAGGAGACGAACGCGCGGTACAAGTTCCTTCTCGGGCAGGGGACGACAGGGCTCTCCGTCGCGTTCGACTTCCCCACGCTGATGGGGTACGACTCCGATCATCCGCGGTCGGAGGGTGAGGTCGGCAAGTGCGGCGTGGCGATCAGTTCGCTCGCCGATATGGAACAGCTCTTCGACGGGATCCCGCTCGACCAGGTCAGCACCTCGATGACCATCAACGGGCCGGCGATCATCCTCTGGTGCTTCTATATCGCGGCGGCGGAGAAGCAGGGGGTGCGCCCCGAGCAGCTCCGTGGCACGGTGCAGAACGACATTCTGAAGGAGTACATGGCGCAGCACGCCTGGTGCTTCCCGATCGAACCCGCGCTGCGTCTGATCGTCGATATGTTCGAGTACGGGGCGCAGCACGTGCCGCAGTGGAACACGATCTCCATCTCCGGCTACCACATCCGCGAGGCGGGGGCGACGGCGGCGCAGGAGCTCGCGTTCACCCTCGCCGATGGCTTCACGTACGTGGAGCGCGGGATTGCGCGCGGTCTCGACGTGGATACGTTCGCCCCGCGGCTCTCGTTCTTCTGGGACGTCCACAACGACTTCTTCGAGGAGATCGCGAAGCTCCGCGCCGCCCGCCGCATCTGGGCGCGACACCTGAAGGAGCGGTACGGGGCCAAGGATCCGCGCTCGTGGATGATGCGCTTCCACTCGCAGACCGCCGGCGTGACGCTCACCGCGCAGCAGCCGATGAATAACGTCGTGCGCGTCGCCTATCAGGCGCTCGCCGCCGTGCTCGGCGGCACGCAGTCGCTGCACACCAACTCGATGGACGAGACGCTCGCGCTGCCGACGGAGCAGGCGGTGCAGGTGGCGCTCCGTACGCAGCAGGTGCTGGCGTTCGAGACTGGCGTCCCCAACGTGATAGACCCGCTCGGCGGCTCCTACTACGTGGAGCGGCTGACCGACCAGCTCGAGGCCGATGCGGAAGCGCTCTTCGCGCAGATCGCCGAGCAGGGCGGAGTCGTCGCCGGCCTCGAGACTGGGTGGTTCCAGCGGAAGATCGCGGAGTCCGCCGCGCGTCAGCAGTGGGAGATCGAACAGCAGCGGCGGCACATCGTTGGCGTGAACGCCTTCACGACCGAGGAGGAGGGACTCGAGATCCCGCTCCTCAAGATCGACGAGCAGGCGGCGCGGGAGCAGGCGGCCGCGCTCGCGCGGTTGCGCGGCGCGCGAGACGAGGCGCGCTGTCAGGCGCAGCTCGCACGGCTGCGGGAGGCGGCGCGCGGGACCGAGAACGTCGTGCCGTTCATCCTCGACTGCGCGCGGAGCTACTGCACGCTGTACGAGATCCGCGCGGCGCTCGAGGATGTCTTCGGGGCCTATCGGGAGCCGGTGTTCTTCTAGTGGGCCCGCGCGCCGCCGTCCGCGCGTCGGTGCCCGCCGCGTGGTGGAAGACGTATTTCGATCAGGGCTACCTCCGGGAGTACGCCCCGCTCTTCCACGCGGAGGAGGCGCGGGCTCAGGTCGGCCGGCTGCTCGAGGTGCTCGCGGTGCCGAGCGGCGCACGCGTGCTCGACCTCGCCTGTGGTCAGGGGCGTCACGCCGAGGTGCTCGCCGAGGCCGGGCACGACGTCGTGGGGCTCGATCTCTCGCGGCCCCTCCTCGAGGTGGCGCGGCGATCGGCGCGGAAGCGTGGCATCCCCTCGCGTCCGTCCCGTGGCTCCGCCTGGCGGGCCCTGCGGTACCGACACGGCGATATGCGCCGGTTGCCGGCGGAGTGGCGTGGACGCTTCGACGCCGTCGTGAACCTCTTCACCAGTTTCGGCTTCTTCGATGACCCGGCGGACGACGCGCGCGTGATCGCCGAGGTGGGGCGTGTCCTGCGCCGCGGCGGGATGTTCGTCTGGCAGGGTGGGAGCCGAGACGGGGTGATGGCCCGTTTCCTCGGGGCCGACCGGTGGACCTCGCCCGACGGGATGGCGGTCGCGCAAGAGCGCGACTTTGACCCCCTGACTGGTTTCCTCACCATTCGGTCGACGTGGACCCGGGGGCGGACGGTCGAGCACCGGGAGCATCGGATCCGCCTCTATACCGCGGATCGGCTCGCGGCATTGATGCGCGCCGCCGGGCTGACGGTCGTGGCGGCGTACGACGGGTTTTCTGAGGCTCCGCTCACGCGGCGCTCGGCTGAGATGGTGTTGGTCGCGCGGAAGGGGTGAGCGGGCACCTTGAGAGCGCCGTTGCGCGCCGGTGCACGCACGCGTTGATGGCGCCCGGACCCCCACGTAGCTTTCCCGAATGAGCCGACCCATCCGCGTCCTCGTCGCCAAACCCGGCCTCGATGGCCACGACCGTGGCGCCAAGGTCGTCGCTGCCGCCCTCCGCGACGCCGGGATGGAGGTCATCTACACCGGCCTCCATCAGACCCCCGAGATGATCGCGACGGCCGCCGTGCAGGAGGACGTCGATGTGGTCGGGCTCTCGGTCCTCTCCGGCGCGCATATGACGCTCTTCCCACGCGTCCGTGCGCTCCTGGCGGAACAGGGCCGCGACGACATCCTCATCACCGGGGGAGGGATCATCCCCGCCGAGGATATGGCGGCGCTCGAGGCACTCGGGGTCGGCAAACTCTTCGGTCCCGGAACGCCGACCACCGACCTCATCGACTACATCCGGAGCTGGTTCGCGGCTCGGGAGCCGCAGGGCACGTGAGCGCGAAGCCGTCTCGCCTGCGGGAGCTCGCGGAGGCGGCCCGGTCGCTCGAGGTGACGCTCCGCCTCGGCGGGGGCCCGGACAAGGCGGCTAAGCAGCACGCGCAAGGGAAGTTGACGGCACGGGAGCGCATCGCCGCGCTGCAGGATCCCGGCACCGCCTTCCTCGAGTTCGGACTCCTCGTCGCCCACGACCGATACGAGGGCGAGGCCCCGGCCGCCGGTGTCGTCACGGGGCTGATCGAGGTCGCGGGGCGCGAGTGCGTCGTCGTCGCCAACGACGCGACGGTGAAGGCGGGCTCCTGGTGGCCCGAGACGATTCCGAAGATCCTGCGCGCACAGGAATGCGCGATGCGCTGCCGGATCCCGATTCTCTATCTGGTCGACTCGTCCGGCGTGAACCTCCCGTACCAGGGCGGCGTCTTCCCGGGCCAGTACGGCGCGGCGCGGATCTTCTACTACAACTCGTTGATGCGGCGGTACCTCCGTGTGCCGCAGCTCGCGGCCGTGATGGGCCCGTGCATCGCCGGTGGGGCGTACCTCCCGGCTCTGAGCGACGTGATCGTGATGGTCGAGGGGACCTCCTTCATGGGGCTTGGCGGACCGAACCTCGTGAAGGGCGCGACGGGGCAGACGGTCGACGCCGAGACGCTTGGCGGCGCCACGATGCACACCACGGTGAGCGGCGTCGCGCATCACGCGGTCCCCGACGACGCGGCCTGTCTGACGCTCCTGCGGGAACAGGTCGCGCGGCTCGCGCCGCCGGTCCGCCGGGCGGCGTTCGACGCAGGCGCAACGGCGGCTGCACCCGCGGAGCGGCTGTACGAGCTGCTCCCCGCCGACCATCGGATGCCGTACGACATGACCGCGGTCCTGGACGCGGTCGTCGATGCCGGCTCGCTCGCACCGTTCCAGCCCGAGCGGGCGCGGGAGGTGCTCTGCGCCGACGCACGCATCCACGGCATCCCGGTTGGCGTGATCGCGAACGCGCGGGGGCTCTTCAAGGGCGAGCCGGGGACGCCGCCCCGCTTCGGCGGGATCATCTATCCGGAGAGCGCGGAGAAGGTCGCCTTCTTCATCGACCGCTGCGACCGGCAGGGGACCCCGCTCCTCTTCGTGCAGGACGTCTCCGGCTTCATGGTCGGCGTCGAGGCGGAGCAGGCGGGGATCATCCGCGCGGGTGCACGCTGGGTGGAGGCGATGGCGACCGCCACCGTGCCGAAGCTCGTCCTCACCATCAACCACGCGTCGGGCGCGGGCTACTACGCGATGGCGGGGCAGGGGTTCGACCCCGATTTCATCTTCTCGTGGCCCACCGGTCGGATGGGCGTGATGGAAGGCGAATCGGCCATCGCCGCCGTGCACGGCCCCGCGCTGGCCGCCGCGAAGGCGAAGGGCGTGGCACCGGCGCCGACCGTACAAGCGGCGGTCGATGAGATGCGCGCCGAGTACGAGACGCAGCTCGATGCGCGCTATGCCGGCGCGCGTGGATACTGCGACGCGATCCTCTATCCGGAGGACACCCGGGCGAGTCTCGCCTTCGCCCTCCGCGCCGCGTCGCAGCACGATGGACCTCACCTCGGCCCCTACGTCCTCCCATGTCGCTCCTGATCTACGGCGCCAACGGCTATACCGGCCGCCTCATCGTCGACGAGGCGGTCCGCCGTGGACTGCGGCCGATCCTTTCCGGTCGCTCCGCGGACGCGGTGCGGGCCCTCGCGGAGACGCACGGACTCGAGGCGCGACCGGCCGTACTGGATGATCCGCGCGCGATGGATCAGGCACTGCGCGGCGTGACCGTCGTACTCCACTGCGCCGGCCCCTTCCATCGCACGGTGGAGGCGATGACCGACGCCTGCCTCCGCAATGGCGCGAGCTACCTCGACATCACGGGGGAGATCGCCGTCTTCGAGCGCGTCGCGCGCCTCGACGCGCGGGCGAAGGCCCGGGGCATCACGCTGCTCCCCGGTGTCGGCTTCGACGTGGTGCCGACCGATTGCCTCGCGGCGCACCTCCACGCTCGGCTCCCATCGGCGACGCACCTGGAGCTCGCCTTCTCCGGCGGGACAGGCCCCTCCCATGGGACCGCCCTCACGGTCATCGATGGGCTCGGGCTCCCGGGGGCGATCCGCCGCGACGGGCGCATCGTGCCGGTGCCGGCGGCGTGGCGCACCCTGACGGTCGCCTTCTTCGACAAGGCGCGACTCTGCGTCAGCATCCCGTGGGGCGACGTCTCGACCTCGTTCCACAGCACGGGGATCCCGAACATCGTCACGTATATGTCGAGCAGCGCGGGAACGGTCCGCTCGTTGCGATGGTCGCGTTGGCTCGCCCCGCTCCTTCGGACGGAGTTCGTGCGTGGGTTCGCGCGGGCCCGGGTACGGAAGGCGCCGGCCGGTCCGAGCGCCGCGGCGCTGGCGCGCACACGGAGCCAGGTCTGGGGCGAGGCGCGCGATGCCAGCGGCCAGACCGTGAGCGCCCGGCTCGAGGCGCCCACTGGGTATGTGCTCACCGCGCAGGCGGCGGTGCGTGCCGCGGAGCGTGTCCTGGCCGGGGGGGTACCCGCGGGGTTCCTCACCCCGTCCAAGGCGTTCGGCGCCGATTTCATCCTCTCGCTCCCTGACACCCGACGTGAGGACCTCGCGTGAGCGGGCGATCGCACCTCAAGCTGGGGCTCGCGAGCATCGGTGCGGTGCTCTTCCTCGTGGGGGTCCGCCGAGACGACGCCACGCTGCGCTGGGTCGGGATTGGCTGGTTCGCGGCCGCCTTCCTCAGCCGGTTCCTCGATCGCGCCTCGACGCGCGACGCCCGTGCGGCGGATGCCGCCGACGCGCCGCCGACCACGCCCGATGGACGCGCAGCGGATGCCTGACGTGACGGTGCCGCCCGCGTCGCCGCTCCGGTACACCGTGCACAATCGGTTTCCCGGGGAGCATCTGCTGCGCAGTCGCGGCAACCTGCTCCGCTCCGTCGAACTGATGGCCGCCACGGATCGGGATCTCGCGGTGGCGAAGACGATCGTCGGGCGCACCATCCTCGTGGCCTCCCATCCCGACCTCGTGAAAGAGGTCCTGACGGGGCAGGCACGCTCGCTCCGGAAGGGCCTCGGGCTCCAACGGACGCGCTTCGTCCTCGGGAACGGGCTCCTCACGAGTGAGGGCGAGTTCCACCTGCGGCAGCGCCGTCTCGCGCAGCCCGCCTTCCACCGTGAGCGGATCGCGCGCTACGCGGACGTGATGGTCGAGCGGACCCTCGCGATGGCATCGGGGTGGTCGGACGGCCAGCGGTTCGATATCGCCCGGGCGATGCACCATCTCACCCTCGACATCGTCGGTCGCACGCTCTTCGATGTGGACCTCCAGGGACGGGCCGCCGCGATGGGCAAGGCGCTCACCGACGTCCTCGGTTCCTTCTCGATCTGGCTGATCCTGGTCGGGGAGCGGATGTACGACTGGCCGCTCCCGACGATGCGCCGGGCTCGTCGCGCGTTGCCGATCCTCGACGCGGCGATCTACGAGATCATCGCGGAGCACCGGCGCGACGGGCGTGATCGCGGCGATCTGCTCTCGATGCTGATGAGCGCGCGTGACGAGGAGGGCGACGGCTCGGGGATGTCCGACCAGCAGCTCCGGGACGAGGTGATGACCTTGGTCCTCGCCGGCCACGAGACGACGGCGAACGCGCTGGCCTGGACGTGGTGGTTCCTCGCCCAGCATCCCGACGTCGACGCGCGCCTGGCCGCCGAGGTCCGTGCCGTCTGCGGCGATCGGCCGCCGGCGATGGCTGATCTGCCGCAGCTGCCGTACACGCGAGCGGTCTTCAGCGAGGCGATGCGGCTCCGTCCGCCGGCCTACGCGACGTCCCGCGAAGTGGTCGCCCCCATCACGCTCGGTGGGCACGCCGTGCCCGTCGGCGCGCAGGTCATCGTCAGTCCCTGGGTCACCCAGCGGGATGCGCGCTGGTGGGATGACCCGCTGCGCTTCGACCCGGACCGGTGGCTCGCTCCACGCAGCGAGCCGCGGCACAAGCAGGCATACTTTCCATTCGGGGGCGGGACCCGCCTGTGCATCGGCGAGCAGTTCGCCTGGACCGAGGGGATCCTGCTGATCGCCTCCCTCGCGCGAGGCTGGCGCTTCACCCTCGGCGTCCCGGCCGATGCGATCCGACCGGAGGCGGCGGTCACCCTCCGTCCCGCCCCTGGTGTTCCCGTCCGTTGTCACCGTCGTCCCTGACCGTCGAGACCCGAATGACCATCCCGATCTTCCGTGATCCCCGCGTCGTCGCGCTCGAAGCCGAGCTGGGCCGCGTGATGTCGGCGTACGACGCCGTGCTCGATGCCCTGCCTGCCGCGGCGACCGATGCCGCGCCTGAGGGGCAGTGGAGCCCCGTGCAGATCGTCTGGCATCTGTCCAAAGTCCAGCACTGGGCGAACGGCCAGCTGACCGCCGGGGCCGCAGCGCTCCCGCCGATGTCGACGGTGCCGCCGGGTCCGGCGCCCGCGTCGATCCTGACGCTCCTCGATGCCTTTCCCATCCGGGACCGGAGTCGCCGCGTGCAGGCGCCGGCGGCGGTCCACGCGCCGCGTGGCCTCGCGCTGGACGCCGAGCGCGCGCGGTGGCGCGAGGGGCGTGCCGTCCTGGTGCAGACGCTCCAGCGGATCGGTCCGAACCTCACCAACGTCCGGGGCGAGCATCCGGCCGTCGGGACGCTCTCCGGGTGGCAGTGGGCCCTCTGGGTCGCGCAGCACGAGGAGCGCCATCTCGAGCAGCTCCGCGAGGTCGTCGCCGCGACCCGCTAGTTTCCGGGGATGTCACCGCGCCAGATCCCCGAGCTCCTCGCCCCCGCCGGTTCCCTCGAGGCGGTCCGTGCCGCCGTGGCGAATGGGGCGGACGCGGTCTATTGTGGCGCCTCGCGCTTCAACGCGCGGGATGATGGCGCCCAGCTCTCGCTCGACGACCTCGAGCAGGCCTGCCTCCTCGCGCACGAGCGCGGCGCCCGGATCTACCTCACGCTCAACGTCCTGATCAAGCCGCACGAGTTGACGGAGGCGCTCCTCTACCTCGGGGAGTGCATCGACCGCGGCATCGATGCCGCGATCGTGCAGGACGTGGGACTCATCCGGTTGATCGCGAAGGCGTATCCGGGCTTCGAGGTCCACGGCTCCACCCAAATGACGGTGCACGACGTCGCGGGCGCACGCGTGATGCAGCAGCTCGGCATCGACCGGATCGTGCTCGCGCGCGAGAATTCGCTCGCCGACATCCGGGAGATCCGCGCGGCGGTCCCGGGACTCGGCCTCGAGACCTTCGTGCACGGCGCGCTGTGCATCTCCTACTCCGGCCAGTGCTATATGTCGGGGATGATTTCCGAGCGCTCGGCGAATCGGGGCTCCTGCGCCCAGTCGTGTCGCAAGGACTACCTCCTCCACGACGCCGCCACGGGCGCCGAACTCGACCGGGGCTATCTGATCTCCGCCAAGGATCTGGGGGCGTGGGAGCATCTCGATGCCATCGCGGACGCCGGGATCGGGTGCCTCAAGATCGAGGGGCGGAAGAAGAAGCCCGAGTTCGTCGCGACCGTCACCAAGGGGTACCGCGAGTTCCTCGGGCAGGTGCGCGACGGCGTCTTCGCACCCCCGACCTTCGAGGCGGTGCAGCCCCTCGTGCAGATCTTCTCGCGTGGCTCGACGGGCGGGATGTACGGCGGCCGCGAGGGTCGGAGTTACATCACGCGGACGCAGCCGGACAACCGGGGTGTCGAGCTTGGCACCGTCATCGGGTTCGAGGATGGGGCCGTCGTCGTCGAGGTTCGTGCGCCGATCGCCGAACGCGATGGGCTCGGGTTCGAGCCACCGGGTGGTGGCCACCTCGAGAGTGTCGGCTTCGCCGCCGGTCCGGTGCGCACGCTGCGACACGCCGATGGCGTCTGGCGCCAGTCGGTCGTCGCCCGGCAGCGGGTCCCGGTGGGGTGGACGGTGGTGCGCTCCTCGCAGGCAGCGCTGTTGGAGGCCGCGCGCGCGAGCTTTGCCGATGTCGGCCGCGTCGCGCGTCGCCGGCGGGTGCCGCTCACCGTGCGGTGCTTCGGCGCCCCCGGCGCGCCGCTCAAGGCGATCCTGCGCGCCGGCGATCACGACGTCACCGTCCGGAGCGACGTGCCGCTCGCGCCAGCGACGGCACGGAGCCTCGATGTCGCGCAGCTGCGGGAGCAGTGGGGGCGCCTCGGTGAGACGCCATTCGTCCTCGGCGAGGTCGATGCGGCGGGGCTCGCGACGGGGTGCTTCCTCCCCGTCCGTGAACTGAACCGGATGCGCCAGGCCGCGGTCGAGGAGTTGCTGAACCTGCGGCAGTGGGACGCGGATGCGGCCCACGGCACCCGAGAGCTCCTCGTCGAAGAGGTGGTCCGTTCGGTGCCGCGCCAGAGTGCGGTGGTGGACGGGGAGCCTGCGACCCTTGTCGCCGAGGTGTGGCGTGTCGCCGATGGCTACGCCGCGCTCGAGGCAGGGGCAGGGGAGATCGTCCTCGACCCGTTCCTCCGTCATCCCTTCCCATCGCAGACCGCCGTGCGTGAGCTCGCGGCCGCGGTGGAGGCGGCGGGGGCGCGGTTCCGGCTCCGAACGCCGACGATTTGTCGCCCGGAGGACCGTCGGAAGCTCGACAAGTGGCTCGCGGTCGGGACGCCGATCTTGACGGGGCACCTCGGGCACCTGCACGAGCTCGCCGCGGCGGGTCGGGACGTCACCGCGGATTACGCCGTGAACTGCTTCAACCCGCACACCGCCGCCGAACTTTTCGCGCTTGGTGCCCGGCGGATCACGCCGTCGATCGAGCTCACCGTCGAGGAGCTCGCGGCGGTCGCGGCACCGTGGGCGGGCGTCGGCTTCGAGGTCGTCGTCTTCGGCCGGCCGGAGGGGATGACGCTTGAGCACTGCGTGCTCAACGCCGCCTTCGGGCGCACCCCGACGCATTGCCGCGACCTCTGCACCCAGACGCATCGCGACACGCGGCTCACCGATCCAGCGGGGTACGTCTTCCCGGTCGCGACGGACTACGCCTGCCGGAACCGGCTCCTGCACTCGCGTCCGATCGACGGGACGGAATTCCTGCCGCGCCTCTGGGCCGCGGGTCTCCGCCGGCATCGGCTGCTGTTCAATATGCCGGATGATGACGTGGCGGCCGTCACGCGGGCGTTCCGCGCCGCGCTCGATGAGGTCGCTGCCGGAGCCGCGCCGGGGCGCGCCGTGCGGGCGCTCCTCGACGGCGCCTTCACCCGCGGGCACTTCGCACGAGCGGTCTGACGCTGACGACGGTCGGTCGGTGATGATGCCGCCGCCCGTCGTCCACGCGATCCTGCACGATGCCTCAGGCCCACCCGACGCTCGATGACGCGCGCCTCGTCCTGCGCGACCGGTTCGGATATCCCGAGTTCCGGGCCGGGCAGGCCGATGCCGTCGCCGCCGTGCTGGCCGGGCGCGACACGGTCGTCGTGCTTCCCACCGGGGGCGGGAAGTCGCTCTGCTTTCAGGTGCCGGCGCTCACGCTCGGTGGGCTGACGGTCGTCCTCTCGCCCCTCATCTCCCTGATGAAGGATCAGGTGGATGCGCTCGAGGCGCGCGGGATCGCCGCGACCTTCCTGAACAGCACGCTGAGTCCCAACGAGATCAACGCGCGGATGGCGCGGGTCGAGCGTGGGGAGATCGCGCTCCTTTATGTGGCCCCGGAACGGTTCGACCTCGGCCGACTGGCGGATCGGCTCCGGGCGGTCGGGGTGCGCCGGCTCGCCGTCGACGAGGCGCACTGCATCAGCGAGTGGGGGCACGACTTCCGCCCCAGCTACCTGCGCATCCGGCAGGTGCGCGAGCGCCTCGGGGCGCCGCCCACCGTCGCGCTCACCGCCACGGCGACGCCGGAGGTGCGTGAGGACATCGTCCGTCAGCTCGGGCTCGTCGACTCGACGCTCGTGCTGACGGGGTTCGACCGCACGAACCTCACCTACGGTGTCATCGCGACCAAGAACGATGCGGAGAAGGACGCGACGCTCATCGACCTCCTGCAGGAACGCGCCGGCGCCGGCGTGTCGATCGTCTACGCGAGCACCCGAAAGGCGGTGGAGCGGATCGCCGAGATGCTGCGGTGGGCGCGGCTGCCGGCGGTCGCGTATCACGCAGGGCTCGATGATGCGCACCGCGCCGAGGTGCAGGATGCCTTTATGTCGGGACGCGCGTCGGTGATCGTCGCCACCAATGCCTTCGGGATGGGGATCGACAAGCCTGATGTGCGGCTCGTGGTCCACTACGCGATGCCGGGGACGTTGGAAGCGTACTATCAGGAGGCGGGCCGAGCCGGGCGGGACCGCGCGCCCGCGACGGCGATCCTCCTGCACGCGTTCCCCGATCGCTTCACGCACGAGTTCTTCATCGATGGGGCCCTGCCGCCGCGGGACGTCATCACGGCGGTCTATGATGCCTGCCGGCGGCTCGCGGACCGTGAGGGACTCGTCTCCGACGATGCCGTCCGGATCGCAGCGGCGGCGCGAGGGAAGGTGAATGATCGGCAGGTGGCGGCCGCCCTGCGTGTCCTTGGACGGGCTGGTGCCGTCGCCGTCGCCGACCCCTCGCGCGTGATGGCCCAGGTTCGGCTATTGGCGACGCCGGAGCGGATCCGTGCCGAGCTCGATCCCTCGACCGATGGGCTCGCGCTCGAATTGCTCCGGTCGCTCTGGCGCCGCGCCGGGGGACGATTCCACCTCGGGATCGTCGCCGACCTGGAGGCGGTGCCACCGGGGCTCGGGGGTGCCCGTGGGGCCGCTCCGCTGCTGGACGCGCTGCAGGCGCGGCAGTTCGTGGTCTGGCGGCGGGTCGGCGAGGGGCTCACTGTACTCGAGCCAGCGCGCGCGCTCGATGCGTGGGAGGTCGATTGGCCCGCCCACGAGCGACGCCGTGCCGGCGAACTGCGGAAGCTCGATCAGATGCAGCGGTACGCGTACACAGAGAGCTGCCGCCGCGGCTTCGTCCTGCGGTATTTCGGGGACCCCGCCGCCCGCCCGACGTGCACGGCGTGTGACAACTGCACCGGCGTCCGCCGATCGGCGAGTGAGGCACCGACGAAACGGGGGAGCCGTGGGGGCCGGGGCGCAGGGCGAGCGAAGCAGTCGACGCGGCGGCGCCCCCGCTGAGGGGCGCCGCCGCGTGTGAGGTCAGTTACCGACGTTCTGACACTTCTTGAGGACGTCCCGCTCGAACTTCGCGGGATCGGCGAGCACCGGCCAGAGCTCGTCCAGATAGGCCTTCGTGTCGAGGCGACGCCGATCATCCAGCCCCGGGAGCGGCGCGGACCAAAGGGTATCGATCGCGGCCCGCTTGGCGGTGTAATGCGCGATCGTCGGGGCCCAGTCCGCGGCGCTCAGGCAGGGGCCACGGTGGAGACGGTCCCGGACGCTGCGGATCCCGAGCATCGGGTTGGGGAACGAATAGCGCGCGTTCACGGCACCCGACCAGTCGTAGTCATATGCGACCGTGACGTAGTCACCGGTGGCGTTCCGGAAGAGCTCGATGTTGTGCAGGGCCGCGACGGACCAGTCGGTGTTGCCGATCCAGTAATTCCAGAGGCTCACGCGCCGCAACGGCTCGGCGACCACGTCCTCGAACACCGCGCCCGCCTGGTCGGCCGCCTCGAGGTCATTGTTGTCCGCCACCTCTTCTTCCGTCTCAAGGAAGAAGGCGACGACCTCGATCGGCTTCACGCGATCGAGCGAGTCGGTGTACGTGATCTTTGCCAGGCGGGTCCGATGGTGCACCTCGTTCACGATCGCGTAGGTGCGGTACATCAGGTACTCGAGGTAGATGTACTGCTGGTACTCGGCAGAGGCCGGGCGGCACGGGGTCACGATCTTCAGCCGCGGATTGCCCTGCAGGACCGAATTCTCGCGCGCCTCACGCTCGGCACGGATGAAGAGCGGCGGGAAGGAGCAGTGCCGCGCCTGTCGCCGGAAGTGACCGCGGGCACGCAGCTCGGTCGCGACCTTCTTGGTCGAGCCGTCCGCGTCGGTATACGAGAGCTCGGCGCCGTGCCACTGCAGCTCCGTCGAGTCGCGCTCGCGCATCAGGTCGCGGAGGTTGGTCGCGATGCTGACCGTGAGGGGGGGGATCCGCCTTGAAGAGCGGTTGCGCACTGATGTGAGTCGGGCGGCCGATCACCACCGCCAAGAGGAAGGCCGGCAGGAGCACCAGCGGGAGGGACCGTCGGCGGGCGAAGAGGCGAGGCATCGGGACTCCGGGCCCGAGCGGGGCCGGTTGCAGGGATGCGAGAAGGTGCGAGACCGACACGCCGATGGCAACCTCTCCCGCGCGTGGTCACGTGGGTAGAATTCATCACGTGGTGCGACGGTATTCGCGCGGCTCCCCCTCCGACGCCAGTGTCCGATGATCCGCTCTCTTCGTTCGCCCTCCGCAGTCGTCCTCCTCACCATCACCGTCGGGTGCCTCGTCGCGCCTCGGGTTCCGGCGCAGGAGCGGAGTGCCGACCCCCGGCCCGCGTTGATCGTGGTCCTGACCGTCGACCAGCTGCGGCCCGATTATCTCGAACGCTGGGATGACCAGTTTCGCGGGGGTCTTCGACGGCTCATCGATGAGGGCGCGTTCTTCGTCCGGGCGGCCCAGGATCACGGCGTCACGGAGACGGCCCCGGGGCACGCGTCGATCCTCTCCGGTCGGTTCCCGTATTCGACCGGGATCGCGAGCAACAGTGCCGGCGTGAACACCACGACGTCGCCGCTGGTTGACGCCGAGGGGAATGGAGCCGCGCCGTTCCGGTTCCAAGGGACGACGCTCGCGGATTGGATGGCCGCGGCCGAACCGCAGACGCGCATCCTTTCCGTCTCCCGCAAGGATCGCGGGGCGATCCTGCCCATCGGTCGTGGATCGTACCCCGTCTTCTGGTACGCCCAGTCGACCGGTGGCTTCACGACGAGCACGTGGTACGCCGACTCGCTTCCCGCGTGGGTCCGCACCTTCAACGCCGAGCAGCGGGTCACACGAAGGTATGCGGGGCGACTCTGGGATCTGCTCGAGGGGATCGGCAGCTATCCCGAGCTTGACGACACCCCCGCCGAAGCACGGAGTCAGGAGCCGCGCTTCCCGCATCGGCTCCCTACCGATCCGATGCTCGCACGGAATCTGATCATCGGGTTCCCGTATATGGACGAGCTGACGCTCGATTTCGCTTGGGCCGGCGTCCGGGCGCTCGGTCTGGGCACGGGTCCCCAGACCGACCTCCTCGCCGTCTCGCTCTCGACGACGGATGCGGTGGGACACCGCTGGGGGCCGGACTCCCGCGAACTGCACGACCACCTCCTCCGGCTCGACCGGATGCTGGGCGTCTTCCTCGACTCACTGTCGGCGCTCCGCGGTCGCGATCGAATCGTCGTCGCGCTGACCGCGGACCACGGCGTTGCGCCGAGCCCGGATGGTCGTTCGTCGTGGGGGGACAACCGACGGGCGGCACGCGTCTCGCTCGACGACTTCAGCCGCGCGTTCCAGGCGGCGATACCATACATCGCTTCGAGCGGGATCCCGACGGACGCCTTTGACTTCGATGGGTTCACGCTCTCCGTCGACCGCGCTCGCGCACCCGGGAAGGACCGGGTCCTGCAGGAGATCGCCACCGCGTTCGCCAATGAGGCGCGTCGCGTCCCGGGCGTGCTGCGCGCCGACGTCCTCGACCGTCTGGCCCGAGCGGATACCGTCAAGGACGCGATCGCCCGCCGCTGGCTCCACAGCTTCCGTCCCGGCGGTGATGTGCTCGCCGTCGTGACGCTGCAGCCGTACCACATCTTCGACGGGGGGAACACCGCGACGCACGGCTCGCCGCACGATTACGATGCGCAGGTCCCCCTCATCTTCTGGGGCGCCCCCTTCCAGGCCGGCCGGCGCACGGAACCCGCCCGGGTGGTCGACCTCGCCCCGACCCTCGCGGCGCTCCTCGGCATCTCGCCGCTGGAGCGCGTCGATGGCCATCCCCTGACCGGAGTCCGACGCCCATGAGTGAATTGCCCTATCTGGAGCCGCATCATCTCGCCACGCGTGAGATGGTCAGGGCCTTCGCGCAGGAGGAAGTCGCCCCCGTCGCAGCAGCGCACGACGCCGATCAGTCCTTCCCGTGGGCGAATGTCCGCAAGATGGCGGACCTCGGATTGCTCGGCATCCCGTGGCCCGAGGCCCTCGGTGGCGCCGGCCTCGACCCCATCGCCTTCATGATCGCGATCGAGGAGCTCGCGGTCGTCTGCGCTTCGCACGCGATCACGATCTCGGCGCACACCACGCTCGGGACCTCGCCGATTGTGAACTTCGGCAGCGACGCGCAACGGGAGCGGTTCGTCCCGCGGCTCGCCTCGGGCAAGGTGCTTGGCGGATTCGGGCTGACCGAGCCCGGGGCGGGGTCGGACGCCGGCGGCACGCAGACCACCGCGGTGCGGCGGGGCGACCGGTACATCCTGAACGGGACGAAGCGGTTCATCACGCACGGCGGCGTCGGTGAGGTCTTCGTCGTGACCGCCGTGACCGATCCCGCACGCGGCACCAAGGGGATCTCGAGCTTTATCCTCACCAAGGAGACCTGCGACCTCGAGGGGGCGGCGGCGGTCGGGATGGGCCACGACGCCGCGTTGGTGCCGATGCCGGGCTTTCGTGCCGGGAAGAAAGAGGACAAGCTCGGCTGGCGCGCCTCGGACACCCGAGAGCTCATCTTCGAGGATGTCGAGGTCCCGCTCGAGCATCGGCTCGGCGAGGAAGGGATGGGCTTCAAGAATTTCATGCGGACCCTCGACGCCGGCCGGATCGGGATCGCGGCGCTCTCCCTCGGGTTGGCCCGCGGCGCCTTCGAGCAGGCGCTCGCCTATACGGCGCAGCGGCGGCAATTCGGGAAGGCGATCGCCGAGTTCCAGGGGGTGCATTTCCAGTTGAGCGACCTCGCCACGCAGCTCGACGCCGCCCGGCACCTGACGTATCACGCCGCGTGGCTGTCGCAGACCGGTCGCCCCTTCGGGAAGGAGGCCGCGATGGCGAAGCTCTTCTGTTCGGAGCTCGCGACGAAGGCCACGATCGTGGCGATTCAGCTCCACGGGGGGTACGGGTACACCAAGGACTATCCCGTGGAGCGGATGTTCCGGGATGCCAAGATCGGGGAGATCGGCGAGGGGACCTCGGAGATGCAGCGGATCGTGATCGCGAGGCACCTGCTCCCCGACCTCCGGCTCTGACCCGGCCCGCCGGTTGCATTGGCCCCCGCCCGGCGGTTTCATTCCTGTCCACGGTTAGTGTCAGCGGCGATTCGGCCCGTCCGGGTCGCCAGGTCTGCCGGGGCCCATCGCCTCGGCATCTCCCGAATCCAGCCGATGTGATGACGGATCGCACGCTGTACCGACGACCCCCGGTCGCCACCGCCGCCCTCGCTGGGTGGGGGATGGGCGTGTCCGGGGCGGTGTCGGCGTGGACGATCCGGTGGCCGGGCGGGGGCTCATCAGCTCCGGGGTTCCATGAAGCGCGAGATCCTGATCAGCGCGACGCAGCGCGAGGTGCGCGTCGCAATCATCGAGGACGACCAGCTCGTTGAATTGCAGGTCGACCGTCCCGAGAACAAGCGGATGGTCGGTGACATCTTTTTAGGGAAGGTCGAGGCGGTGCTGCCGGGGATCCAGGCGGCGTTCGTGAACATCGGCACCGAGAAGGCGGCGTTCCTCCACAACTCCGACCTCGTCTATGACGAGGATGGGGACGATGACGCCAACGAGGATGGGGACGACGACGAGGACGATGCGTCCGACGAGGCCGATGCGGCCGAGGCGGTGGCCGGCGGTGAGGGTGGGGCGCCGGAACCCCGTCGGCGCGGTGGCCGTCGCGGCGGGGGGCGTCGCCGTCGCAAGGAGGCCCCGAAGATCGAGGACGTCCTCAAGCGTGGGCAGTCGCTGATCGTCCAGGTCTCCAAGGAGCCGATCTCCACGAAGGGGCCGCGGGTGACCGCTCAGGTCTCGCTCGCGGGGCGGTTCCTCGTCTATATGCCGTTCGCGTCGCGGGTCGGCGTCAGCCGGAAGATTGGTGAGCGGGTGGAGCGCCAGCGCCTGCGGGCGCAGGTCGAGTCCGTGCTGCCGAAGGAGAAGGGAGGCGTCATCGTCCGCACCGTCGGTGAGGATGTGACGCAGGAGACCTTCTCCCGCGAGCTCCAGACGCTGATCGGGCAGTGGGACAAGATCGTGAAGAAGCAGAAGTTCGTCGGCTCGCCGCCGAAGCTCCTGCATCGGGAGACCTCGCTGACTCGCGGTATCATCCGCGACCTCTTCTCGACGAAGGTGGACCGGCTGACGGTCGACTCCAAGCAGGTGTACAACGAGGTCGTCGAGTATCTGACCGGGATCGCGCCGGAGCTCATCGACCGGGTGCAGCTGCACGAGGACAAGGTTCCGCTCTTCGATAAGGGGGGCGTCGAGACGGAGATCCGCGACCTGTTCAAGCGGCGCTGCGACCTCCCGAGCGGCGGCTACATCATCATCGAGCCGACGGAGGCGCTGGTCTCGATCGATGTGAATTCGGGTCGGTTCACGGGGAAGAAAGATCCCGAGAAGACGGTCACGAAGACGAACCTCGAGGCCGCGCGCGAGATCGCGCGGCAGCTGCGGTTGCGCGACGTCGGCGGCATCGTGGTCTGCGACTTCATCGACATGGAGACGAAGGCGAGCCGCGACAAGGTCCTGCAGGAGCTCCGGACGCATCTGGGCCGGGACCGCGCGCGCACCAAGGCCTACGCCGTAACTGACCTCGGGCTCATCGAGATGACCCGCCAGCGGGTCCGGCAGAGCCATTTCCACGCGATGACCGAACCCTGCCCGATCTGTCAGGGCACGGGGCGCGTCTTCACCGCGGAGACGATCGTCCGGCGGATGGAACGGGCGGTCCGCCGGGTGGCGAGCGAGGGGCGCCGGGACGCGTTGGTGGTCAAACTGCCGCCGGACGTGGCGCTCTACGTCCTCACGGAGGAGAAAGAGCTGATGCGCCGGCTTGAGAAGGGGATCGGGTTCGGCATCGAGCTCCGTGACGACCCGCTCCTCCGGCCCGACGAGTTCAAGCTCGTGGTGAAGGGGGCCGGGCGGGATATCACCAGCCAATACGCGGTGGCGTAGGGGCAGGGCTCCCTCGTAGCCCGTTGCCACCCAAGGACTTGACCCGGGCTCGCCTCGGGTCTACTCTTCAGGGCTTGCAACAATCCGCACTCAGGTAATCCCATGTCCTACGCCATTTTCCGCTCCGGCGGCAAGCAGTTCCGCGCCGAGAAGGGTGTGACCCTTCGTCTCCCCTCCCTGCCGGGTGAGTCGGGCGCAAAGGTCGAGTTCAACGACGTCCTCCTCGGGTCCGACGGATCCAACGTGAAGGTCGGCGTCCCGACGCTGAAGGGCGCCTCGGTCTCGGCCGAGATCGTCAAGCAGGGCCTCGGCGACAAGATCGTCGTCTTCAAGTTCAAGCGGCGCAAGAATTACGCGAAGAAGCAGGGGCATCGGCAGAAGTTCACCGAAGTCCGGATCCACGACATCACCCTCGGCTGACCGGGAACGAGGCTCTCATGGCACATAAGAAAGGCGTAGGCTCGTCGAAGAACGGCCGCGATTCCAACGCGCAGTACCGCGGCATCAAGAAGTTCGGCGGCGAGAAGGTCATCGCCGGGAACATCATCGTCCGCCAGTGCGGCACGAAGTGGCATCCGGGCAACAACGTCGGGCTCGGCACGGACTACACCATCTACTCGCTGATCGAGGGCGTGGTGAAGTTCGAGCACAAGTCGAAGAGCCGTTACAAGGTCTCCGTGTACCCGGTGGCGACTGCGTCGTAATCTCGGCGGGTGCGTATCTCCGACGAGCCCCCCGCACCGAGATGGTGCGGGGGGCTCGTCTTTTGATGCAGCCGTGCCGTCCTACGGCCGCCGATACGAGGGCGGCAGCGTCAGGTACCGCTCCGTCAGCTGCTGCTGACGGCTTCTCGTCTCGAAGGTGCGACCCTGCACGAACACCTGCTCCGCGCGCGTCGAGAACTCGAACGGGTCGCCGCTCCAGACGACCAGATTCGCGTCACGCCCGACCTGCAGCGAGCCGACGCTGCCGGCGACCCCCATCACCTCGGCGGGCGTCAGGGTGACAGCGCGCAGTGCCTCGTCCCACGAGAGGCCGTAGGCGACGGCGTTCCCGGCCTCCTGTCGGATGTTGCGCACGTTGAAGTCTCCGCCGCCGCTCGTCCCGATGCCGACGAGGACCACCGTCACACCGGCGGCCCGGAGGACCGCCGCGTTCTCCCGGCGCTGGCCGAGCGCGTCGAAGCTCGTCGGGATATCGCTCATCGCGCCAACGAAGACCGGAACCTTCGCGGCCGCGATCTCCTTCGCGACCATCCAGCCTTCACTCGCGTTGGCGAGCCACACCTTCAGGTTGTACTGCTTGGCGAAATCGAGCGCCGCGAGGATGTCCGAGGCGCGATCGACATCGAGCATCAGCGGGAGCTGACCGGTGACCACGGGGATCAGCGCCTCGAGGTTCGCTTGCGTCGTCTCGAAGGTGCGGGTGCTCCCGCTCTCGTACGCCGCGCGGCGCAGCTGATACGCCTTCACGTCGTCGAGGAGCCGACGCCACTTGTCCCAGTACTCGTCGCGCGCGCCCGTCCCAGCGCTCGGGCTGCCGAATCCGCCGAGCATCGCCGTGGGGGCTTTCCGCAACATCGCGGTGGCGCTGGTCGCCTCCACGAGATCGATCAGCGCGGTCCGGCCGCCGATCATCCCGCCCCCTCCGATCACGCCGACTGACGTCACCCCCTCCTGCCGATTCGGGGCGATGAACGTGTTGGCCGGATTGAGCCCGCGCCACGCGTCGAAGGTCGCGGCGATGCCGTCAGTGCCACGAGCGCGCCCGTCCGAGTAGCCGCCGCTGAACTCCGGGCTCCCACCTTCACCGAGGCCGAGGCTGGTGAGGGCGTGGATGAGCCCGGGCGTGACCCACTTTCCACGGGCGTCGACGCGGAGCGCGCCGTCGGGGATGGCGACGTTGGCCCCGACCGCAGCGATCTTGCCGTCGCGGATGAGGACCGTGCCGTTCTCGATTCTCGGACCGCTGACCGGATAGACCGTGCCGCCGGTGATGGCGACGACCTGTGCGCCGGCGAATGCCGGAAGGAGCGCGGCGGTCACCGCGACCTGAACGATGAAGCGTGGATAGCGCATCAGCGGATCCCCCCGGCGTTGGGCACGTAGCCGAGTTCGAAGTCGGTGCGCCAGCGCTGGGATGCGTCGGCACGGTCATAGAGCAGCGCGCCGTCGACCCAGACCTTCTCGGTGCGGGTGTAGACGCTGAACGGATCACCGGACCAGAGGACGACGTCGGCGTTCTTGCCGACTTCGAGCGATCCCACCTGCCGATCGATCCCGAGCGCCCAGGCGGCGTTGATCGTGATCCACTTGATCGCCTCCTCCGCGGGGATGTCGAGCCCGACGGCCCGGGCGGCGGCGAGCGACTTCGAGGCCTCCTGGTTCAGACGGCTTGCGTAGGACGGATCGTCGGAGTGGACGATCGTCCGTGCCCCGGCGACGTGGGTGAGGCCGATGTTTGCCTTGATGCCATCGAGCGATTCCATCTTGAAGCCGCCCCAGTCCGACCAGATCGACGCCGAGATCCCCTCGTGCGCGAGGACGTCCGCGACCTTGTACGCCTCGACGCCGTGGTGGAACGAGCGGATCGCATAGCCGAACTCCTTGGCGATGTCGATCATCTGCATCATCTCGTCCGCCTGATAGCAGTGGTTGTGGACGAGGATATTCCCGCGGAGCACCTCGGCCAGCGTCTCGTTGCCGAGGTCGCGTGCCGGCGGATCACCGGTCGGAGTGGCGAGCCAAGCGTCCCAACGCCGGCGGTAGGCTTCGGCGCCAATCCACGCGTTGCGATAGCCGGCGACGTTCCCCATCCGCGTGGACGGGCCGCGGCTGGCGTAGACGCGCTTCGGGTTCTCGCCGCACGCCATCTTCAGGCCGTACGGCGCGCCGGGGAACTTCATCCCCTGGACCGAGCGCGACGGGACGACCTTCAATGTGACGCTGCGGCCGCCGATGAGGTTCGCGGAGCCGGGAAGGACCTGGATGGTCGTGGTGCCGCCCGCGAGGTTCCGCGGAAACTGTGGATCCTGCGGCCAGACGGAGTGCTCGGCCCAGACGTGGGCGGTGACCGGTGCCGTCGCCTCATTGCCGTCGGAGTGCGCGGCGGTCCCCGGGGCGGGGTAGACGCCCAGATGCGAGTGCGTATCGATGAGACCCGGCGTCACGAACTTCCCCGCGCCGTCGATCACGAGCGCACCAGCCGGGACGTCGACGGTCGCGCCGAGCGCGGCGATCTTGCCGTCGCGGAGGAGGACGGCGCCGTTGCGGATCAGCGGCCCCGCCGCCGTATAGATGTTCACGTTCCGGATCACCGTCGGCCGAGACGGGAAGGGCTGATAGGTGCTCGGGAACGGGTCCGCGTTCGGCCGGGAGAGGGCACCGGCGCTGGGGGCGGAGGTGGGCTTCGCGGCGGGGGCCGCCGTCTGCGCCCGCAGGGGGGGCGACGAAACGGTGGCGAGGCCAGCGAGCGTGAGCGCCAGCAGTGGGCGGAGCGACTGCATGAGCGGAATCGACCTCGGGTGAGGGGGTGAGCGGGGAATATGCGGTCCGATTTGTGTCCGGCGTCAGGGTGGTGGTCGCCGGTCGCGGCGTGGGCGACCGGGGCGGCACGCGGCGCACCCGGGCGACAACCCCTAACAATCGTCGACCCGGTGCCATCATATCTGGTGACCATGGGCGTCTCCGCCACGCTGCCCCCGACGGATTCCGCACTGATCGCCCGCTGGCTCGAGGGCGATCAGCCGTCGGCCGCGCAGCTCGTCGAGCGGCACGCACCCTCGGTGGCCCGTTTCGTCGCGAGCCTCGGGGTGCGGGAGGAGGTCGACGAGATCGTGCAGGACACCTTCGTGCGTGCCTTCGAGGCCGTGGAGTCGTTCCGGGCGGACGCGCAGTTCCGCACCTGGCTCCTCACGATCGCCAAGCGCCTCGTGTTGGATCGGCGACGACGGGACCGGCGAAGCCGCCACGACGTGGAGTTGGATGAATCGGTGCCGGCGCCGGTCGCGGATCCTCTCGACGGCTTGGTCGCCACAGAAGGGCTGGAGCGGGTCCGTCAGGCTCTGGCGGGGCTCTCTCCACTACAGCGGCAGGTCTTCGTGTTGCGGGTGACGGAAGGGTTGGCGTATGAGGAGATTGCGTCGCTGGTCGACAGTACGGCTGGGTCGTGTCGCGTGCACTATCACAATGCGGTGAAGCTCCTGCGAGCTCGGGTGGATGCCGATGAAGTGTGACGAACTGGAGATGCGTGATCGGTTGCCGGCGTGGGTGGGGCGGCACGTCTCACTGACGACGGCCGAGGCCGAGGCGGTCGCGGCGCACGTCGCGGGCTGCACGGAATGCGCCGCCGAGGTGGTGCTGCTCCGTGCCGTCGACGATACCATCCGGGGCTCGACGCCGGCGGTGGATATGGCGCGGATCGCGTCGGTCATCCCGCGCCGGAGCGCCGCGCCGCGCCTGACCGTCGAGACGGGAGGCGCCGGGACATCCCCGCGAATGGTCGGGCGCGCCCGCTGGGCGTCGCGGGTCTCGCTTGCCGCCGCGGCCACGGTGCTCCTGATGCTCGGGGTCTCGGTGTCGCGGAACCGCCCCTCGGTGCCGAGCGAGGAGGCGATGCGCTCATCCTCCGAGCCGACGGTCGTCGCCGAGCTCGCCTTCGAGGGCGTGTCGGAACTGTCGGACGAAGCGCTCAATGTCCTGTTGGAGGAGATCGCGGCGATGCCGGCCGCTCCGGTCGCCGAGCCGAGCGCGATCGTCCGACCCATTATCGATGCCAAGGAGATGCCGTGATGCGTCCGTTCCTGAAGCCCGCCACCCTCCTCGCCTTCGTCACCACGACGGCAAGTGCTCAAGTGCCATCAGGTCAGGCGGAGCCAACGTTGCCGCCGCCCCGTGTCGCCCAGGGGGTACCGCGCGAGTCGCTTGAGGCGCGCGTCCGGTCCCGGATGACCGAGGTGGTGCGCGCCCAGCTCGGTCTCACCGACGAGCAGGCCCGCCGGCTCGCCGCGACGAACCAGCGGCTCGACGGCCGCCGGCGTGCCCTGGTCAACCAGGAGCGGGAGGTCCGGTCCTCGCTCCGGGTGCTGCTCGATCGGGGCGATAGCGCCAATGCCGCACAGGTCAGTGCGCTCCTCGACCGGCTGTTGCAGGTGCAGCGCAGCCGTCTCGAGCTGATGGAGGAGGAGCAGCGTGACCTCGCGACCTTCCTGACGCCGGTTCAGCGTGCGCGATTCCTCGGGCTGCAGGAACAAGTGCGGCAGCGCATCGAAGGGATGCAACTCCCGCCCGGCGCGCGACCGGGCTCCGGTGCGGGGGCGATGCCCCGTCGGGCGCCGATGCCGCCGGATGGTCAGCGGAGCGGTCGCCGGCCCCCTCAGGACGAGTGGTCGCGCGAGCGTCCGTAACCCGTCGCGACCGCGATGCCGACGGTCACGAGGAGCGCCCACGCGTAGGTGTTGTGCAGGCCGGCGGCGAGGGGTGACACGCGCGGGAACGCCGGGTCGCCTCCGGTCACCGAGGCCGCGAGGATCGTCGGCAGGAACCAAGGCAGGAGGAAGGGCCACACGCAGACCGTGAGGTCGAGCAGGTTCGCGCGGCGATACGCTGTGATCCCGCCCGCCTCGCCGAGCCGGCGAACCATCGGTCCGACGGCGAGGATGGCGACGATGCTGTGCGTCGTCAGGAAGACCGCCGCGGAGATGACACCAACGACCACGCCCTCGGTGCGGCGCGGGGTGGGTGATCCATTCGTGACCGCGGCGAGCAGCTGGTCCAGTGCACCCGACGCCTGCAGCGGGCCGATGAGCCCCATCAGCAGAATGGTGAAGACGCTCACCCCGACGCCGCGCTGAAGTCCGTCGATGAGCACGCCGGTC
>VHBO01000018.1 GCA_016871895.1 Gemmatimonadota bacterium | reverse complement strand
GCAGCCCGCCGTCCGTGATGAGCGTGCGGAACCCGAAGGCAATCTGCTCGGCGGAATCGAGGATGCCGGGGACGCGCGATCCATCGGGGCGGTCTCCGCCCCCACAGGCAGCTCCAAGGGTAACGGCGAGCACGACGGAGGACAGGAGCGCACGCCTCACGCCGCCCCCGCCCGCAGGAGATCATGCAGGTGGACTACCCCGACAAGCGCGTCGTCGTTCCCGAGGACCGGGAGCGCGACCACGCCGGCCGTCTCCATCACGTGGACCGCCGCGCTACCGAGGGCGTCCGCTCGGACCGTGCGCGGGGTCCGCGTCATCACGTCCTGCACCGGCAACGCCAGCACATCCGGCGCCCGCTCCATCCACCGGGTGAGATCCCCCGTGGTGATGACGCCGGCCAGTCGCCCGTGCCCGTCGACGACGCAGCAGAGGCCACGGCGCTCGGCCAGGATGACCACCGCCTCCCGCATCGTCGCCCCGATCGCGCAGGTAGGATGTCCGTCAGCGACCATCACGTCGCGGACCCGGAGCAGCAGGCGTCGGCCGAGCGACCCGCCCGGATGGAAACGCGCGAAATCCTCCGCTCGGAATCCCTTCGCCTCCAACAACGAGATCGCGAGGGCGTCGCCGAGTGCGAGGGCGAGCGTCGTGCTGGTGGTGGGCGCGAGGTCGTGCGGGCACGCCTCCTCCTCGACGCCGGCATCCAGCACCACGCGGCAGGCCCGCGCCAAGGTCGAATCCCGTCCCCCGGTGATCGCGATACACGGGACATCCATCCGCGCGAGCTGCTCGAGGAGCGGCACGAGCTCCGCCGTCTCGCCGCTCTTCGACAAGAGGATCGCCACGTCGTGCGGCCCGACGATGCCGAGGTCCCCGTGCACGCTCTCGGTGGGATGGAGGAAACTCGTCGGCGTCCCAGTGCTCGTCATCGTCGCCGCAATCTTCCGGCCGATCAGGCCCGACTTCCCGATGCCGGCGACGATCACGCGGCCCCGGCATTCCGCGAGGAGCCGGACCGCCTCGGCGAACGAGGCGTCGAGCCGATGGGCCGCGGCGCCAATGGCCGACTGTTCCAACTCGAGCACGCGACGCCCCCGCGCGATGAGTTGCGCGTCATCCATCGCTGTGATGGTGCTGTCGGTGCCGCTCATACCGCCTCCTCGCGGGCGCGGACGTATGCCTCGACCTGCGTCTCCCACTCGCCACGAGCCCGGAGCAGTGCCTCGCAGAACTCGCGCACCGCGCCCGCTCCGCCGGATCGGCCAAGCTGCAAAGTGGCGACCGCCCGAACCTCGGCGGTCGCGTTGCCGACGGCGACGGGCAGTCCGACCCGTCGGAGCGCCCCGAGGTCGGGAAGGTCGTCGCCGACGAAGGCGACCTCATCCCACCCGAGGCCGAGGCGCTCAAGCAGCGCGGTGAGAGCCGGCACCTTTCGCGCGCGCCGATCCTGGATGACCTCGTCGATCTGCAGCTCCGCCGCCCGCAACGCGACGCTGTGGGACTCCCGTCCCGTGATGATCGCCGTGCGGAGCCCGGCTTGCCGAAGGAGCGTGATGCCGAGCCCGTCCTGGATGTCGTACCGCTTCAGCTCCACGCGCTGCCCCACGGCGTCCCCAAGCACGACGCCCCCGTCGGTCAGGACGCCGTCGACGTCGAAGCAGACGAGACGGACCCGGCGTGCGAGCGCGGGGTCGATCGTCGGCACCGGGGCGAGCGTGAGGGGCATCAGCCGCGGGCCGCCTCCCAGACGGCCACGCATCGGGTGACGAGCGCGTCGAGCGCGTCGAGCGGGATCATGTTCGGGCCATCGCTCGGCGCGCGGGCGGGATCGGGATGCGTCTCCATGAACAGCCCGTCGACGCCGGCGGCACAGGCGGCCATCGCGAGGGGCGGGATGAACTCACGGGCGCCACCAGACGCCCCACCCGCTCCCTGCCCTGGACGCTGCACCGAGTGCGTGGCGTCGAAGATCACGGGGGCATCACAGCCCTCCCGCATCCGGGAGAAGCTCCGGACGTCGACGACGAGGTCGCCGTACCCGAAGAAGGTGCCCCGCTCCGTCACGGCGACGGGGATCGAGGTGGGCGCACTGCCCCGCACCTTCGCGACGGCCCCCACGAGCCCTTCGGGGTGCATCCACTGCCCCTTCTTGATATTCACCGGCTTGCCGGCGGCACCGGCCGCCTCGAGCAGATCCGTCTGCCGGCAGAGGAACGCGGGGATCTGCAGGACATCGGCGACCTGTGCCGCCGCGGCGCACTGTTCCGGCAGGTGAACATCGGTGACGATCGGGAGCCCGGTGCGCGACCGGACGCGATCGAGCGCCGCGAGCCCCTCATCGAGTCCAGGCCCACGCTCAGCCCCGGCATTCGATCGATTCGCCTTGTCGAAGCTCGCCTTGAAGATGATGCCGCCCGGGACGCGCTCCGCGAGGCGGGCGAGATGATCCCCGACGCGGTACATCAGCTCGTCGCCCTCGACGACGCAGGGGCCGGCGAGGAGGAAGAGCCGACCCCGCGGGAAGGTGGCGGCGCTCACGCGGCACCCGTGGCGGACCCGCGCGCCACAGCCCGACGGGCAGCGGCGGCGACGAAGGCCGAGAACAGCGGATGCGGACGCGTGGGACGCGACTTGAGCTCCGGATGGAACTGGCACGCGACGAAGTGCGGGTGCCGCTCGAGTTCGATCATCTCGACGAGCGAGCCGTCCGGTGACAGCCCCGCGAGGCGCATCCCGGCGCTCTGGAGCGTCTCCCGGTACTGGTTGGAGACCTCGTACCGGTGCCGATGCCGCTCGCTGATTTCCGGCTGCCCATAAATCTCCGCGGCCCGGCTCCCGGACTTGAGGCGGCACGCGTACGCGCCGAGGCGCATCGTCCCGCCCATCTCCTGCACGCCCTGCTGGGACTCGAGGAGGGAGACCACGGGGTTGGCGCACTCTGGAGCGAACTCACTCGAGTTCGAGTCGTCGATCCCGCAGACGTGGCGCGCGAACTCGATGATGGCGACCTGCATCCCGAGACAGATCCCGAAGAAGGGCACCTCTCCCTCGCGGGCCGACTGAATCGCCGCGACCATCCCCTCGACGCCGCGGACGCCGAAGCCCCCGGGCACGAGCACGCCATCGAATCCGTCAACGAGGTGCTTCGTCGCGGCGGCGTCGGTGAACAGGTCGCTCGACGTCCACGCGATCTCGACGCCGACGTCGTTCGCGATCCCGCCGTGAATCAGCGCCTCCTGCACACTCTTGTAGCTGTCGGCGTAGTCGGTGTACTTGCCGACGACGGCGATACGGACCTTACGCGCGGGGTGCGTCACGCGGCGGACCATCGCCGTCCACGCCGTGAGGTCAGGCTCCGGCGTCTCGAGTCCGAGCCGACGGCAGACGAGCGCATCGAAGCCCTGCTGCCGGAAGACGAGTGGGATCTCGTAGATGGTCGAGACGTCGGGGCTCTCGATGACCGCGTCGAACTCGACGTTGCAGAAGAGCCCAATCTTCCGCTTCACGTCCTCGCTGAGCGGCCGCTCCGTCCGGCAGATCAACACGTCGGGCTGGATGCCGATCTCCATCAGGTCACGGACCGAATGCTGGGTTGGCTTGGTCTTCACCTCGCCCGCCGCCGCGATGTACGGCACGAGTGTGAGGTGCACGAAGATGGTATTCTCGCGGCCGACGTCGTGGCGGAACTGGCGGATCGATTCGAGGAACGGCAGCGACTCGATGTCACCGACGGTGCCGCCGACCTCGACGACCACCACGTCATTCCCGGGCGCGACACGCCGCACGGCGCTCTTGATCTCGTCGGTGATGTGCGGGATCACCTGCACGGTGCTGCCGAGGTACTCGCCGCGGCGTTCCTTGGTGATGACGTTCGAGTAGATCCGCCCGGTCGTGATGTTGTTCGCCTGCGTCAGTGGCCGGTCGATGAACCGCTCGTAGTGCCCGAGGTCGAGATCGGTCTCGGCGCCGTCATCCGTCACGAAGACCTCGCCGTGCTGGAACGGCGACATCGTGCCCGGGTCCACGTTGAGGTATGGGTCCAGCTTCATCATCGTGACCGAGAGGCCGCGTTCGACGAGCAGGCGCGCGAGTGAGGCCGCGGCGATCCCCTTGCCGAGGGACGAGACGACGCCACCGGTGACGAAGATGTACTTCGGGGCGCCCTGCGCAGAAGTCGGGGTCATCGAGTGGTTCCGGCCGCAAGTGCGGCCCAGTGAGTGTTGGCGCGGATCAGGTCGTCCTCGGTGTTCACCTCGCCCCAGGACGGGGCGTCGACGACGGCGACGCCCATCGCGAGACCGGCCGCGAGGGCGCGGAGTTGCTCGAGACGCTCGACGAGCTCGAGCGGATGCGGCGGGAGCGACACCCAGTGCGCAAGCGCCGCCCGGCGGGCGGCGTAGATGCCCATATGCTGCAGGATTATCGCGTCGCGCTCCGGCGTCTCCGAGGCCTCGCGGAGATGCGGGATCGCGGCGCGGGAGAAGTAGAGGGCCCGGCCGTCATCGGCCCGGACGACTTTAACGCAGTTGGGGTCGGCCAGGATCTCCGGCCCCCGACGCCCGGCGGCGGTGCCGAGGTCGAAGCCGTGCGTGCGCACCATCGCGATCGCGCCCGCCATCGCGTCCGCCCGCATGAAGGGTTCATCCCCCTGCACATTGACGATCACATCGTACGCCGCCATCTCGGGGCGAGCGGCGACCTCGGCGACGCGATCGGTGCCGGACGGATGGGCATCGGACGTGAGGACCGCCTCGCCCCCCGCGGCCTCGACGACCGCTCGCACCGCCTCGGCTTCGGTGGCGACCACGACGCGATCGGCGAGCCCGAGGGCACGCACACGCTCGAGCACCCGCACCACGAGGGGGGCGCCGCCAAGTTCACGAAGAGGTTTGTGGGGGAGGCGGGTGGCCCCCAGCCGAGCTGGGATGACGGCGAGGACGCTCATTAGACGCTCACCGGAAGGGGCCGCGCGGACGCAAAATCCACGCCAAGGAAATCTAGGCAGGATGACCCGTCAGACAAGACGGAGCCATCGAAGAAAATGGGAGCGCCCGCCGGTCAGCCCCGGGGATGGTGCTGCCGATGGACCTGCCGGAGGTGCTCTCGGTCGATGTGCGTGTAGACTTGGGTCGTCGAGATGTCCGCGTGCCCCAGCATCTCCTGGACCGCCCGGAGATCGGCCCCGCCCTGCAGCAGGTGAGTGGCGAAGCTGTGCCGGAGGGTGTGTGGAGTAACGGTTTTTGTGATGCCGGCTGCCTCGACGTACTTCCGAAGAATCCCCCACGCCCCCATTCGCGAGAGCGGTGTGCCGCGGGCGTTGAGAAAGAGCCGTCCCGTCCCCGCGCCTCGTTCCAGCCGCGGGCGCAGCTCACGGAGGTAGGTCGCGACCGCGCCGGCCGCCTGCCGACCGATCGGCACCAACCGCTCCTTCCCCCCCTTTCCGAACACGCGGACGACCATCGCATCCAGTACGACATCGGCGACCCCGAGCCCCGTCCACTCGCTGACCCGGAGTCCGGCCGAGTACGCGAGCTCCAGCATCGCCCGGTCCCGGAAGCACAACGGCTCGTCGAGTCCAACCGCCCCGATGAGCCGGTCGATCTCCTCTGCCGAGAGCACATCGGGGAGGGCGCGCCAGCGCCGGGGCGCCTCGAGCCGCTCGCTCGGATCCGCCGCGACAACCCCTTCGGACAGGAGGAACCGATACCAGGTCCTGAGGGACGAGATCGCACGCCGCATGCTGCTCGGGGCGAGGCCGGCGTCCTTGACATGGTAGACGAACTCCCGAAGGTGGGCCGCGGTGAGGTCTGCGGGCCTCCGGACATCGTGGCGGACGGCCCAGTCGGCGAGTCGGGCCAGGTCGGTGCGGTACGCGGCGATGGTCCGCGGGCTGGCGCCCTGCTCCAGCAGCAGGAATTCCTCAAAGCGTTCGAGGAGGAAGGCGCGGGCGGGGTCCGCGCCTGCACCAGTCACGGTCGCCGCCGCCGGCGCCAGCGCCAGAAGGCGACGCCGAGGCACACGAAGAGGATGGCGGCGACGCTCCCGACGTCTCGCAGAACGAGCTCGAGGCGCGCCCGCACCGTCGCCCAGTCATTCCCCACCCGGAACGCGACCCAGACGATCAACCCGTACCAGATCGAGGAGGCGGCGGTGAACAGGAGTGCCACTTCCCAGAACGGGATCCGCAGCGCGCCCGCCGCCGCCGGCGCCACCGCGCGGATCCCCGGGATGAGCCGACTCGCGAAGAGGGCGCTCCAGCCGAAGCGCCGGTAGGCGGCCTCGACACGGGCCTCGGCGGCCTCCATCCCGCTCCCGGTGCGATGGAATCCGAGCCGGTCGACCTGCGCGGCGAGCCAGGCGGCGCCGTAACGGCGGCCGAGCCACCACATCAGGAGGGCGCCGGAGACACTCCCGATGGTGACGAGTGTCGCGGTCAGCGCGAGCATCCCACCCGATCGGGCGGCGATGAAGGCGAGCAGGGCGGCGACCACATCGCCGGGAACGACCGGAATGAGCCCTTCGGCTACCGCGGTGAGGAAGATCAGGAGGTAGACGACGCCGAGCGGGATCCCGGAGACCCAGGCGAGAACCGTCTCCACTAGCCCTCGGACCGCACGAGGGTCGCGACCGCGATCACGGCGATGCCCTCACCGCGGCCGACCCAGCCCATCCGTTCGTTCGTCTTCCCCTTCACCATCACCTCGCTCGGCGCGACACCGATGGTCTCGGCGAGCCGTTCGCGGATCGCCGGACGGTGCGGCCCGATTTTCGGCGTCTCGGCGATCACGGTGAGGTCGGCCTGGGCGGGAACCCAGCCGGCGGCGCGGATCCGGGCGACGGCGAGCCGAAGCATCTCGAGGCTGTCGCGATCCTTGTTCTCCGCGCCGGTGTCAGGGAACATCTCGCCGATGTCCCCGAGGCCGGCACCGCCGAGGAGGGCGTCGGTCAGGGCGTGGCAGACCGCATCGGCGTCGCTGTGCCCGGTGCAGCGCACCGCGGCCGGGATCAGCACACCGCCGAGGAGCACGCCGTGCCCCTCGACGAAGCGGTGCGAGTCGTACCCGATACCGACGCGGACGCCGAGGCTCACGCGGCCACCGGGGCCGGGGCGAGCGGGATGAGCGAGTAATCCTGACGCCGCCGCCGCGGCGTGAACCCCGCCTCGGTGATCAGCCGCTCCATCTCGTCGATGGTGGTGCGGTAGGTCGTGTTCGCCGCCGAGACGACGTTCTCCTCGAGCATCAGCGAGCCGAAGTCGTTGCACCCATAGTGCAACGCGGTCTGGCCCACCTTCATCCCCATCGTCACCCAGCTCGCCTGGATGTTCGGGATGTTGTCGACCACCGTGCGGGCGAAGGCCGTCGTCCGGAGATACTCCACCGCATCGGTTTTCGGCATATGGCTCATCTCCGGCGTGTTCTCCGGCTGGAGCGGCCAGCAGATGAACGCCGTGAACCCCTTCGTGCGCTCCTGCAGCGCCTTCAGGCGGAGCAGGTGCTCGACCCGCTCGGCCATCGTCTCGCCGATCCCGTACATCATCGTGCACGAGGTGCGGAGCCCCTCCTGGTGCGCGATCTCCATCACCTCGAGCCAGCGATCGGCGCCGGCCTTCTTCTTCGCGACGTTGTCGCGAACGCGCTGGACGAGGATCTCACCACCCCCGCCGGGGATGGAGTCGAGTCCCGCCTTGACGAGCTCCTGAATGACCGTCCGCGCATCCATCCGATACAGCGTGCTCCAGAAGTCGACCTCGCTCGGCGAGAAGCCGTGCACGTGAATCGGGTGGTGCCGCTTGATGTACCGGAGCAGCTCGAGGTACCACTCGAACGGGATGTACGGGTTGTGACCGCCCTGGATGAGGATCTGTACGCCACCGAGCGCCTTCACCTCGTCGATCTTGGCGCCGATCTGCTCGTAGCTGAGGGTCCACCCTTCGTTGTCCTTCGGCCGCCGGTAGAAGGCGCAGAAGCCGCAGTCGGCCACGCAGACGTTGGTGTAGTTGATGTTCCGGTCGACGATGTAGGTCACGACCGGATCCGGATGGAGCCGGCGACGGACGGCATCGGCGGTGGCCCCGAGTTCGAGCAACGGGGCGCGCGTGTAGAAGTCGAGGAGATCCGATTCGAGCGACATAGGAGGGACGGGTCGGAAGGCTCGGTCAGGTGCCCGTGCGGGCGGGCAGGAAGGCAGGGTGCCGCGGGGGACGCGGCCGGCGAGCGCGAGGCGACGGAAGAACTCGCTCAATCCTTCGAGGTCACGCAGCGAGAGGCGCCAGTCGAGGCCATCGAAGTAGCGGCGGCACTCCCGCGTCGGGACACCGGTGGCCGTGGCCGCCTGCGCGGCGAGCGTGTCGAGATGCGCGAGGCCCCAGTCGCGTGACTGGATCAATGAGGCGTGGACCGCGAGTGCCTCGCGCACGGGGGTCGAACGCTGGGCGACCCAGACGGCGAAGACGAAGGGGAGGCCGGTCCAGTCGCGCCAGACCTCGCCGAGATCATACACGAACGGATACGCGCGTCCGTGCGCCTCGGCGACCGGGTGCCCGGGCGCCTGCAGCATCAGGGCGGCGTCCCCGATGACGAGCCGAGCGTCGCTCGCCGCGGCACCGTCACGCGCGAGGGCGTCTGCCTCGGCGTCCCCGGGGACGAAGACGGGCTGCGCGCGCCAGACGTGTTCGAAGAGGAGCTCGAGCAGGTGGACGGAGGTCATCGAGCTCCGACTCACGAGCACCCGCGCCCCATCGAGCCCGGATGCGGGCCGGCTCGAGAAGAGCATCACCGAGCGGACCGGTCCGTCGCAGGAGATGGCGAGCTCGGGCAGAAGCAGGTAGCGCTCGGCGTCCCGCGCGTACTCGACGGCGGAGACGACGGAGACATCGAGTTGACCCTGCGCCATCATCGCGTTCAGCGCCGTCGGTACGCCATCGACGAGCGTCGCCTCGAGGGGCACGATCCCGCGATCGATAGCCCCGTAGACGGGATACGTGTTGATGTACGGGATCCGACCGACGCGCATCAGGCGGCCTCCCCATCGTCGTCGAAGGTGCGGATGACGTTGTAGAAGCTGTCGCGCTCCGCCGGGACCTTCCCCGCCCCGCGGATCAGCCCGAGCAGCTCTGGGAGCGACATCGCCTGCTGCGTCTTGGCGCCGACGGCGTGATAGATCTTCTCTCGGACGACCGTCCCCTCGAGGTCGTTGACCCCATAGTGGAGGGCGATCTGGGAGAGCGCCGTACCGACCATGATCCAATGGCTCTTCACGTGCGCGAAGTTGTCGAGGAAGAGCCGCCCCACGGCGAGCATCTTGAGGTCCGCGACACCGGAGGTCGCGGTGCCGCGACGTCCGAGCCGGGCGCCGAGCTCGTTGTCGTCCGGATGGTACGCGAGCGGGATGAACGCGAGGAACCCGCCCGTCTCGTCCTGTAGATCGCGGAGCATCTGGAGATGCTCGACGCGGTCCTGGATCGTCTCGACGTGGCCGTACAGCATCGTGCAGTTAGACCGGATCCCAAGCCCGTGCGCGGTCCGATGCACGCCGATGTAGTCGGCGGCGCCGAGCTTCTTGTTCGCGATCTCCTCGCGGACGGCGGCGCTGAAGGTCTCCGCCCCGCCGCCGGGCATCGTGTCGAGCCCGGCCGCCTGCAGCGCGGTCAGCACCTCCGCCCACGAACGCTTCTCGATCCGCGCGATGTGCGCGATCTCGACCGCGGTCAACGCCTTGATGTGCACGTTCGGCAGCTCCGCCTTAAGCGCACGGAACATCGTCGTGTAGTACTCGAGTCCCGCCTTCATATCGAGGCCGCCGACGATGTGGAACTCCTTCGTCAACCCCTGATTCCCGGTCCGCGCCTCCTCGAGCACCTGGTCGAGGGTGTAGCGGTAGGCCCCGGCCTCCTTCGGGAGACGGGCATACCCGCAGAACACGCACGTCGTGCGGAGCGTGCAGATGTTCGTCGGGTTGATGTGCTGGTTGGAGGCGAAGGTCACCACGTCGCCGTGACGGGCGCGGTTGACCGCATCCGCCACGAGACCGAGCCCGGTCAGGTCCGCCGTGCGGTAGAGCGCCGCCGCGTCCCGGCCTTCCAGCCGGCGCCCCTCCGCGATGCGCTCGGCGATGTCACGCACCGCGGGGTCGGCGATGCGCTCGAACGGGATCGTCAGCGCGGCCGCCGTCGTCATCGACTCAGCCGACCAGGCGTCGTAACGCGAGACTGGCGTTGTGCCCGCCGAATCCCGAGGAGTTGCTGATCACGGCGTGGACCTCGCGCCGGACCGCGGTGTTCGCGGTGCAGTCGAGGTCGCACTCGGGATCCGGCGCGGTCAGGTTGATCGTCGGCGGGATGATCCCGTGCCGGATCACCAACGCCGAGACGATCGCCTCGATCGCGCCGGCCGCCCCGAGCATATGCCCGGTGCACGACTTGGTCGAACTCACGTTGAGCCCGGTCGCCGACGGCCCGAAGACCTTCCGGATCGCCCGGATCTCATTCGGGTCGTTGAGCGGCGTCGACGTGCCGTGCGCGTTGATGTACTGCACGTCGGCCGGGGAGAGTCCGCCATCCTCGAGAGCGCGACGCATCGCGCGCTGCAGCCCCTCGTGGTCCTCCGGCTGCCCCGTCAGGTGGTACGCGTCGCCCGAGGCGCCATACCCGACAAGCTCGCAGTAGATCTGCGCTCCGCGGGCCCGTGCGTGCTCGAGCTCCTCGAGGACCACGCAGGCCGAGCCCTCACCGAGGACGAAGCCATCGCGCGTCTGATCGAACGGTCGCGATGCCGTCTCGGGGGAATCGTTCCGCGTCGAGAGCGCCTGCATATTGCCGAACCCGCCGATCGCCATCGGGGTGACGGCCGCTTCGGCGCCGCCCGCGATCATCACGTCGGCATCACCGTAGGCGATGATCCGGAAGGCATCGCCGATCGCGTGCGCGCTCGAGGCGCAGGCGGACTGCGTGGCGTAATTCGGTCCCTTCGCCTGGAAGCGCATCGAGACGGTCCCCGCCGCGATGTCGCCGATGAACATCGGGATGAAGAACGGCGAGATGCGCCCCGGGCCGCTCGACATCAGCGTCCGGTGCTGCTCCTCGAACGTCCCGATGCCACCGATGCCGGAGCCGACGATGACGCCCGTGCGCTCCGGCACGTACCCCGTCCCCTCACCGAACCCGGCGTCCTGCATCGCCTGGACCGCCGCCGCCATCGCGTACTGCGTGAACAGGTCCGCGCGCTTGGCCTCCTTGCGGTCCATATACAGTCCGACATCGAACCCCTTCACCTCGTGGGCGAAGCGGACCTTGAAGGCCGAGGCATCGAACCGGGTGATCGGCGCGCCGCCCGACCGCCCGTCGAGGAGGGACTGCCAGGTGGTCACGACGTCGTTTCCGACCGACGACACGCACCCGGCGCCCGTGATGACGACCCGGCGCTTCAGGGAGGCCATCGTGGATCAGCCGCCGATCTTGGCGTTCAGATAGCTGATCGCATCGCCGACCGTGCGAAGCTTCTCGGAATCCTCGTCCGGGATGTCGACGTTGAACTCCTTCTCGAACTCCATCACAAGCTCGACGATGTCCAGCGAGTCGGCGCCGAGGTCCTCGATGAAACTCGCACCGTCGGTCAGCTTGTCGCGCTCGACACCCAGCTCCTTCTCAATAATGTCCTTGATCTTCGCGGAATGGTCGGCCATACGTGGGGCTCCAGGTGGGTGGGACTACGGGGGCCGGGGCGGGCGTCCGCGCCAGCCCAAGTAATATACAAAAGGCGCGCGCGCGAGCAGAGGTCACACCGACCCCCGCCGGGACTCACATCACCAGGCCGCCGTCGACCGGAAGGACCTGTCCCGTGATGTACGCCGCTCGGTCGGACGCGAGGAAGGCGACGACCCCGGCAATGTCCGCCGGCTCCCCCAGCCGCTCCAGCGGGATCGCGGCAGAGAGCGCCTCCACGGCGGCGGGCGCCATCGCATCGGTCATATCGGTGCGGATGAAGCCCGGGGCTACCACGTTGCAGAGGATGTTGCGGCTCGCCAGCTCCTTCGCGACCGACTTCGAAAGGCCGATGAGGCCCGCCTTGCTGGCGGCGTAGTTCGCCTGCCCCTTGTTCCCCATCAGCCCAACCACCGACGCGATGTTGATGATGCGGCCCCACCGGCGCTTCATCATCCCCCGCTGCACGGCCCGGATCGCGACGAACGCGGCCTTCAGGTTGGTATCGACGACCGCATCCCAGTCCTCGTCCTTCATCCGGAGCATCAGATTGTCCTTCGTGATGCCCGCGTTGTTGACAAGGATGTCACAGCTGCCGAAGGCGGCCTCGACCGCCTCGACCAGCGCGGTGACGGCCGCCGGGTCGCTGATGTCGCACCCGAACCCCTTGGCGTCACCCCCGACCTCCGCCGCCACGGCCTCAGCCTTCGCGGCATCGCGCCCGACGATTGCCACCCGGGCGCCAGCGGCGGTCAGCTCCTCGGCGATCGCGCGCCCGATCCCGCGGGTGGAACCGGTGACGAGGGCGACGCGCCCGGTGAGATCGATGGCGAACATAGGGGGCGGAGCGAGAGGTGGACTAGCTGGCGAGGAGCGTCTCGACCTCGGCGACGGTGCCGCAGGTCCGGGTCGTGCACTCCGGGGCGAGTCGCTTCACGAGCCCTGAGAGGACCGCACCGGGACCCATCTCAACGAAGGTCGTGCCGGGGTGCTGCGTGGCGACGGCGCGGATGAGCTCGACCCACCGGACGGGCGCCGTGAGCTGTGCGAGGAGCAGACGCCGCGCCTCCGCGGCCGTCATCACCGGCCCGGTCGTCACGTTGCTCCAGACCGGGACGAGGGGATCGGACCAGGCGGCCGCGTCGAGGGCCGAGGCGAGGCCCGCGACCGCCGGCTCCATCAGCGGGCTGTGGAAGGCTCCGCTCACGGGGAGCCGGAGCGCGCGCTTCGCACCGGCCGCCTTCGCCAGCTCCATCGCCGCCTCGACGGCCGTCACCTCGCCGGAGATCACCACCTGCTCGGTCGCGTTGAAGTTCGCGGGAACGCAGACGCCGTGGCTCGACGCGTCGGCGCAGATCTCGCCAATCGGGCGGGTGAGCTCGCCGAGGATGGCAGCCATCGCGCCCGGAACCTGCACGCCGGTCCCGTACATCAACTCGCCACGCCGCCGCACGAGCCGGACCGCGTCCTCGAGGGAGAGGGCCCCCGCGGCGTGATAGGCGGTGAACTCGCCGAGCGAGTGGCCCGCCGCCCCGTGCACCTTCCCCGCAAGATGGGCCCCGACCACCGCCCAGACCGCGGCGCCGTGCGTGAGGAGGGCCGGCTGGGCGTTCCGCGTCTCCGTCAGACGATCGGCCGGTCCCTCAGCGCAGAGCGCGCCCAAAGGGAACCCGAGGGCTGCATCCGCGCGAGCGACAACGTCCGCTGCGGCCGGAAAGGCGGCGACGATGTCCTGCGCCATCCCTGGCTTCTGCGACCCCTGCCCCGGAAAGAGGAGGAAGTACATCGGCGCTAGAACCGGACGACCATCGAGCCCCAGGTGAACCCGGCGCCGAAGGCGGCGAAGAGCACCGTGGAGCCATCGACGATTCGTCCCTGGCGTCGCGCCTCGTCCAGCGCGATCGGGATGGACGCGGCCGAGGTGTTGCCGAAGCGGTCGACGTTCACGAACACCTTCTCCATCGGGATATTCGCGTGCTTCGCGGTCGCCTCGATGATGCGGATGTTCGCCTGGTGCGGGATCATCAGGTCGATGTCCGTCCCGGAGAGCTTCGCCCCGTCGAGGGCGCGGTCGGACGCATCGGCCATCGATCGGACCGCGTGCTTGAAGACCTCGCGACCGCTCATCTGGATGTAGTGCGACCCCTCGGCCAGCACCGCGTCGTTCATCGGGAAGCAGCCACCGCCCTTCGGTCGATGCAGCAGGTCGGCGAGGTTGCCGTCGGAGCGCATATACGCGGAGAGGATGCCCCTCCCCTTCGTGCTGCGCCGCACGATCGTCGCCCCCGCCCCGTCACCGAACAGGACGCAGGTATTCCGGTCCTTCCAGTTGACGATGCGGGAGAGGACCTCACCGCCGATGACGAGGACCGTCTCGTACTGTCCGGTGGCGAGGAGCCCCTCGGCCACCTGCGCCGAGTAGAGCCAACCGGAGCAGGCGGCGCCCAGGTCGAAGGCGACGGCGCGGCTCGCGCCCAGCGCGGCCTGCACCTCAACGGCGGTCGCGGGCATAAGGCGGTCGGGGCTCACGGTCCCGAGGATGATGGCATCGAGTTCACCGGCGTGCACACCGGCATCGGCCATCGCCTGGCGGGACGCTTCGGTCACGAGCGACGTGAGCGTCTCACCATCGCCGGCGATGTAGCGCTGCCGGATCCCGGTGCGCTCACGGATCCACTCGTCGGAGGTCTCGATCCCCATCGCCGCGAACTCATCGTTCGTCAGGGCACGACGCGGGACGGCGTGACCGGTGCCGGCGAACATCGCGATCGGTCGCTTCATGCGCCCAGCTGCTCCCCGATGTGGTGGCTCATTCGCGACTCCACGGCGCGCAGGCCGACGAGCACGCCGTTCTTGATGGCTTCCGGGCTGCTCTTGCCGTGGCAGATGATGCTGACGCCCTTCACGCCGAGCAGCGGCGCGCCGCCGTACTTCGCGTAATCGAGCACGCCGAGGGCCTGCTTGAGCTGCTCCTTCGGAACCCCGGCGGCGGCGAGCAGCCCGAAGAGCATTGGCGCGACGCCCTCATACAGCTTGAGGAGGACGTTGCCGGTGAAGCCGTCGCAGACGACCACGTCGACGGGGCCGCGGTCGCAGCGTCCCGCGGGGATGTCGCGTCCCTCGACATTGCCGATGAAGTTCAGACCGGCGCCGATGAGCTGCTGGTGGGCCTCCTTCACGGCGGCGTTCCCCTTCTCCGCCTCCTCGCCGATCGAGAGCAGCCCGACCGCGGGATTCGCGCGACCGAGGATGTCGCGGGCGTAGACGTGTCCGAGCCGAGCGAATTGGACCAGTTCGGCCGCGGCGCAGTCGACGTTGGCTCCCGCGTCGAGGACGACGACGGGCTGCGTGGCCGTCGGCAGCACGGTCCCGATGGCGGGACGGGACAGGCCGGGGTGGAGCCGGAGGATGAAGGTCGAGGCGGCCATCTGCGCGCCGGTGTTGCCGGCGGAGACGAAGGCGTCGGACGCGCCTTCGGCCTGCAAGCGAAGACCGACGGCCATCGACGAGTTGGGCTTGCCGCGTACCGCCACGGAGGGCTTGTCCGTCATCTCGACGACCTCGTCGGCGTCGATCAGGACCAGGCGTTCCGCCGCCTGCCGGACGAGCGGTGAGGCGTCGACGAGCTGACGGTCGAGGACGGCCCGCACGACGGCGGACCGCCCGACCAGCTGCAGGACATGGGACGGATCGAGCTCCTGGAGGGCCAGCAGGGCCCCGGCGACTGGGGCCTCAGGGGCGTGGTCGCCCCCCATCACGTCCAGGGCGATCCGCGCCATGATCAGGCGCTGCGGGCCGCGACTCGCTGCGCGCCGGCGTAGAACCCGCACTCCTCACAGACGTGATGCGGACGCTTCATGGCGCCGCACTTGGTGCAGGCCTGGATGTTGATCGCCGGGGCGACCTTGTGCGTGTTGCGCGCGCGCTTCTTGCGCTTCGAGGTACGGCGCTTCGGGACGGCCATCGGAGAACCTGCTCGCGGTGAAAGGTCAGACGGAAGGAGAGGAACAGCCGCAGGGACCCTGATTGCGGTCGGCCCCGCAGGCGCTGCAGAGCCCGAGACACTCGGGTCGGCAGAGCGGGAGCGCCGGCGCTTCCAAAAGCCACTGCTCGCGGACCGCAGGACGCAGATCGATCGAGGTCCCCCCATCGCCCAGCGGGTAGACGTCCGGCTCGTCCGCGTTCTCGTCGTCGGCATCGGCGTAGAGCACGTGCAGGTCGCCCCGCACCGCCCCCTGCACCGGCACCAGACACCGGCGGCACTCCCCGGCAGCGGTTCCGTCGAACGCGCCACTGAAGTAGAACCGCCCGGTCCCCGCCCCACTGAGTCGTCCGGTCACCCGGAGCGGCCCTTCAGGACGGATGTCGCCGTCCACCCAGACCGCATCGTCAGGGGCGAGGGTCGAATCGACCTGGACCGCCCCCTTCGCCAGCTCGCGGAGGGAGTACGACAGCATAGCTGTGAAGCATAGACGAAGGGCCCCGCCGAAGCAAGGGCCCAAAGTCAACGCGGACAGCGACTTACGGAAGCGCCGTGCCGATCCTCAGGCGAGGTCCGCCTCGGCGAAGAAGAAGCGGCTCTCGCGCACCGCGTTCTCATCGGAATCCGACGCGTGGATCGCGTTCCGGCCCTTCGACTCCGCGTAGAGCTTCCGCACCGTCCCCGCCGCCGCCTCAGCCGGGTCCGTCGCACCGATCGCATCGCGGAGCGCGGGCACGGCATCCGCCTTGCCGATGATGAACGGCATGCAGGGGCCCGAGCTCATGAACTCCACCAGCTCGCCGAAGAACGGACGGCCGCGGTGGACGCCATAGAATTCCTCGGCCTGCCGACGGGACATCTGAAGCACCCGGGCCGCCTTGAGGGTGAAGCCCTGCGATTCCAGGTGGGCGATGATCTTGCCGGCCTTTCCAGAGCCGAAGGCGTCGGGCTTGATGATCGAGAACGTATAGTCGAGAGCCATGGGACGGACGGGATGAAGGAAGAAGATCGGCGGCCCGACGGACCGCCTAGGAGAGGAACTACAGGCGCGCCTTGATCAGTTCCACGAAGTCGATCGGCCGCTTCGCGATGCCCATCCCGGCGGCGGCGAACGCCTCGAGCTTCTCCGCGGCGGTACCCGATGAGCCGGAGATGATCGCGCCCGCATGGCCCATCCGGCGGCCCGGTGGGGCCGTCTGGCCAGCGATGAAGCCCACGACCGGCTTGGTCATGTGCGTTTTGACGTACTCGGCGGCCTCCTGCTCGTCCGTGCCACCAATCTCCCCCATCATCGCGATCGCCTTGGTCTTCGGGTCCTTCTCGAACGCCGCGAGACAATCGATGAAGTTGGTGCCGTTGATGGGGTCACCGCCGATACCGACGCAGGTGGTCTGGCCGATCCCGGCGCGGGTCAGTTGGTACACCACCTCGTACGTGAGCGTCCCGGAGCGAGACACCACGCCGACGGGGCCAGGGGTGCAGATGCGCCCCGGGATGATCCCGACCTTCGACTCCCCGGGGGTGATGAGCCCCGGGCAGTTCGGTCCGATGAGCCGGACGCCGCGCTCCTTCACGAAGGGATAGACCTTCGTCATATCGAGGACGGGGACGCCTTCGGTGATACAGACGACGAGCGAGACGCCGGCTGCGGCGGCCTCCATGATCGCGTCGGCGGCGAACGGCGGCGGCACGTAGATGACGCTCGTGTTGGCCCCCGTGGCCTGCACGGCGTCCATCACCGTGTTGAAGATCGGCACCGTGCCCTCGAACCGCTGGCCGCCCTTCCCCGGCGTCACGCCGGCGACGACCTGCGTGCCGTACTCCATCATCTGCTTGGCGTGGAACGACCCGTCACGGCCGGTGATGCCCTGGATGACGAGCTTGGTATTCGTGTCGATGAAGACGCTCATCTCACTTCCCTCCCTTGGCGAGCGCCACGGCCTGCTGCACCGCGGTGTCCATATCGCTTGATGCGCTGAAGCCGTTCTCCTGCAGGATCTTCATCGCGATCTCCTCGTTGGTGCCGGTGAGACGGATGACGATGGGCACCTGCAGCGGGTTCGCCTTGGTGGCCGTCACGATCCCGTTCGCGACGTCATCGGTGCGCGTGATGCCGCCGAAGATGTTGAAGAGGATCGCCTTCACGTTCGGGTCGGCGGTGATGATCCGGAGGGCGTTCACGACCTTCTCCGGGTTCGACGAGCCGCCGATGTCGAGGAAGTTCGCGGGCTCGCCACCGTAGTACTTCACCAGGTCCATCGTCGCCATCGCGAGGCCGGCCCCGTTCACCACGCAGCCGACGTTGCCGTCGAGCTTGATGAAGGTGAGGTTCGCATTCCGGGCGTCGACCTCGGACGGCTCCTCGCTCCGCTCATCGCGCAGCGCGGCGATCTCGGGCCGACGATCGAGCTCGTTGTCGTCGATGACCATCTTGCCGTCCACCGCCACAAGCTCGCCCTGCGGCGTGACCACGAGGGGATTGATCTCGGCGAGCGAGCAGCCGCTCGCCATGAAGGCGGCGTAGAGCTGCTGCATGATCTTGGCAGCGCCGCGCGCGAGCTTCACGTCCTCATACAGGAAGAAGCCCATCCGCATCGCGTCGTAGGTCGGCAGGCCGTACCGGACGTCCACCGGGACGTACAGGATCTTCTCCGGCGTGGTCGCGGCCACCTCTTCGATGTCGATGCCGCCGGCGGCCGAGACCATGAAGACCGGCTTCTTGGTCGCCCGGTCGACGATGATGCCGACATACGCTTCGGTGCCGATGTCCGCGGCGACGGTGACGAGCACCTGCTCGACCGTGAGGCCCTTGATCGACATCCCGAGGATCGCGGTGGCCTTCTCCTTCACGTCTGCGGGGGTCTTGCAGAACTTGACGCCGCCGGCCTTACCGCGACCGCCAGCGTGGACCTGCGCCTTCACCATCACCGCGGTGTCGTACTCGCGGGCGATGGCCTCGGCCTGATCGGGGGTCGTGGCGACCCGACCCGGCGGGATGTGCACGCCGTGCGCGCGAAGGATCTCCTTCGCCTGATATTCATGAAGATTCACAGCCGCTCCAAGGGGGAGGAAAGAGACGACCCCCGAAGATAGTCGGGGGCCCCGAACGGGTGCAGAGGGTCACTCCGCCCCGCGACCAATCAGCCGCGCGAGGCGCGCCTCCGCCTCGAGCGCGGCCCGCCAGTCGCCGCGGCGCCGAGCGGTGACGAGCGCCTCGAAGGCGCTGCGGAGCGCTGCGTCTCGGGCGGACGCCCCGGCCGGCGACGCCACCGAGTCCTCCGCACGGCGGGAGGTCGAGTCGACCGCAATCGCCTGTGGGTTGCCAGCCCAGAGGACCGCCTCCACTGGGGTCAGCGCCATCGGCCCATCGAATGGCTCCGGGACGATCTCCCGCCAGCGGCGCAGGATCGGATCCGGCATGTCGGCCCAGGCGAAGACCACGGCACCGGTGTTGCCGTCGACGTACGCCACCCCGGCCCGCCGCAGGTAGCGAGCCTCCGCCCCGTCCCAATCGGTTCGCTGGACCATCGGGTAGTGCGTCGCGGCGACGACGAGATCGATCGCCCAACGCGGCCCCAGGCCATCGCCCTCAAGCCAGCGCGGCGCGGCGACCGCGGCGACGAAGGGCACGATCGACCGCACCCGCTCGCTGGGATCGCGCGGCGCGACGAGACGACTCCCGGAGCCGCCGACGTGCCCGACCAACCCAGGTGCCCGCAGCGCCCACGCGAACACCACGCGGTCGAGCATCCGGTCGAAACGCGCGCCGGCTGCGCCGATCGAGGAGTCACGAACCACGGCGTACCGCCCTGCCCCCACGGCGATCAGCACGTCAGGCGGTGTACTCCCATCTGTCGCCGTGCCAGGCCGCGAGGCGATCGCGAAGCGCGACGAATCGTCCAATTGCCTCGCCGTGTACCCGTCAGCGATTCGGCGATATGAGGCATCGCGCGCCGCCTGCTCCGATGATGTCAGGCGTCGTTCGGCCAGCGCCGGCAGGAGGAGCCGGGCGATGGGACCCGCTCCGCCGACCAGCAGGGCCGAGGCGACCGCGATCACGACGTGGCCACGCCACGTGGCCATCACGAACATCGCGGCCAGCGGCCACGCCGCCCACGCGAGGAGACGATAGGCCGGCGCCAGCAGTCGGTGCGCGGTCAGCCCGAACGGCTCCACCGTGGAGACCAGCAGGTCGAACCGATCGATCCGCCACGCCCATCCGAGGAGGAGGATACCCAGCCCGACCAGCAAGCCTAGATGCCGACGCGCGAATGGTGCGATCCACGCGCCACCTATGCCGAGACGGATGCTTGAGGTCGACGCATAGACGAGGCCGGTCACGATGGTGACGACGCTCCAGACGATGGTGAGCCGGCCGAGCAGCCAACGCTCGAATGGAAGCCACGCCCAGTAGAACCCGAGATCCCGACCGAGGTACGGATCGATTTCACCGGTGACGAGCGGGCGCAGTGCGAACTGTACGGTCAACAGGTCGCTCGGCATCCCGGCGGCGACGAGGCCGGTGACGACCGCCCCGGCGAGCGCGACGAGGGTGACGAGACCGCCGGGAACCGCCTCGCCGATGATGAGGTTCCCCAGTTGCCGCGGCACGACGACGGCGACGATCGATCGGCGGATGGCCAGCAGGCTCGCGAACACCGCGAGCGCCATCGTCAGTCCAGTCCCGAGGCGAATCAGCACGTCGAGCCAGCGCCGGGACGCCACGCTCTCGGCGACCCCCCCGACCACGGCGAGTCGGTCGGCCGCGATCGCGCTTGAGAGCAGATGACCGATTGCCAGCACCGCCGAGGCGACGAGGAAGCCCCCGATCGCTCGGCGGGACGGCCGCATCAGTGCCCCGTGCCGGGGGTCACGTCGATGCCGAGACCGATGAGGAAGGATTCGACCTCACCGCGAATCTCCCCGAGGCGCTCCGCGCTCGCCGCCTCGAACCGCATCACGAGGATCGGCTGGGTGTTCGAGCTCCGGATCAACCCCCAGGCCCCGTCGGGGAATAGGATGCGCACGCCATCGACATCCGAGACCGGATACCGTGCGGCGAAGTGCGCGAGCGATTCGCGGACGACCGCCTCCTTCCGCTCATCCGGGCAATCCACGCGCAACTCTGGCGTCGAGACAAGATGCGGCACGTCGGCGAGGAGCGCCTTCACCGACTGTCCGGCGTCCGCGACGATGCGTAGGAGCCGAGCGGCCGCATACAACGCATCATCGTGGCCGTAGAACCCTTCGGCGAAGAACATATGGCCCGACATCTCGCCGGCGATCGGGGCGCCGAGCGCCTTCATCTTCTCCTTGATCAAGGAGTGGCCCGTCTTCCACATCACCGGGGTCCCCCCGGCGCTCGCGATACCATCCGCAAGCGTCTGCGAGCACTTCACATCAAAGATGATCGGCTGCCCCGGGCCCGTGCGTGCGAGGACGTCACGGGCGTAGAGGAGCAGCAGATGGTCGCCCCACACCACCGTCCCCTCCTCGTCGACGAGCCCGATGCGATCCGCGTCGCCGTCGAAGCCGATGCCGAGGGCGCTCCCCGTCGTATGCACGCTCCGTTGCAGGTCGATGAGATTCGCCTCGACCGTCGGGTCGGGGTGATGGTTCGGGAAGGTTCCGTCCGACGTCTCGTAGAGCCAGGTCACCGACGCGCCGAGCGCACGGAAGAGCCGTGGGGCGACGATGGCACCGGCGCCGTTCCCGCAGTCGATCACGACCTTCAGCGAGGTCGGGAGCGGGCCGACCCGTCCCGCGATGTCCGAGACGTATGCCTCGATGATGTCCTCGTGCCGGACGGTGCCCTGCCCGGTCGGGAACCGCCCCGCCTCGATGCTCCCCCGCAGGCGCTGGATCCCCTCGCCGTGCAGCGAGCCCGTCCCGACGCAGCACTTGAAGCCGTTGTACTCCGGCGGATTATGCGAACCGGTGATCTGGATCCCACCGACGACCGGCAGGTGATGCAGGCTCCAATAGAGGAGCGGGGTCGGAACCTCACCGACATCCACGACGTCCGCCCCGCTGGCCAGGAGGCCTCGCACGAGCGCGTCGCGAAGGGCTCCACCGCTCGGGCGGTTATCCCGCCCGACGGCGACGGCGCCGCGGAGGCCGTGCTCCGCGAGGATGACGGGGTACGCACGGCCGATCGCCTCCGCCGCCTCGACGGTGAGATCGCGGCCATAAATGCCGCGGATGTCGTACTGCCGGAAGATGCCGGGCGCGATCATACGGACTCCGAAACGATGGGTGGCTACCACTAGTAGAGACGAGCGAGGGGACGTCGCCGGACGCCCCCTCGTGCAATCACCCGACCACAGTGACGACGTGGATCAGCGGAGAAGGCCCGCGCCGGTGGCACGGACCTCGTCCGGGATCGCGTGCGGCGCGAACCCGTTCCGCAGCGCGATCGTCGCGAGAGACGACGGGAGCAGTCCGCAGACGAGGATCAGCCCAGCCGAGACGATGAGCACCACACGCGTCAACGCCCCCGTCGGCGCCGGTGAGGTCGCCCCCTCCGCCCGCGGCTCCATGAACATCGCACGGATGACCGGGAGGTAGTACCCCGCCGAGATCACCGAGGTCAGCACGACGATGATCGACAGGACGACGAGCCGGCCCGGGGCATCGATCGCCGCGGAGAGGAGGTACCACTTCCCGAAGAATCCGAGCCCACCGAACACAGGGAATCCGAGAAACGCCAAGAGGAAGACCGACATCCCCACGGCGAGCCAAGGACGCGTGGACCAGAGACCGGCATAGGCGGCCAACGGCGCCCCACCCTCGCCGTCCCGCTGCACGACGCCGACGATGGCGAAGGCACCAAGCGTCGCCAACGTGTAGCCGAGCATATAGAACGTGAAGACCGTGGAGGCGAGGTCGGTGGCGGCGACCGCGGCCACCAACAGGTACCCGGTGTGCACGATGCCCGAGTACGCGAGCATCCGCTTGATGTCACGCTGCGAGAGCGCGACCAGATTTCCGACGATCATCGTCACGACCGCGACCCACGCCAGCGGCTCGATCCACAGGCCGACGAGATAGAAGGCCTCATAGAGGATCCGGAGTAGCGTTGCGAACGCTGCCGCCTTGACCCCTGCCGCCATGAAGCCGGCGATGGGCGTCGTCGCGCCATCGTACACATCCGGCGCCCACATATGGAAGGGCACGGCGGCCACCTTGAAGCCGAAGCCGATGATGAGCAGCCCGATCCCGACCATCAGCATCGGATCGAGCGCGAGCGCGTGCCGCGCAATCGCGGCCGAGATGGACCCGAGCTGCGTCTGTCCGGTGGCGCCGTAGATAAGCGCGATCCCGTAGAGCAGGAAGCCCGTCGCGAAGGCGCCGAGGAGGAAGTACTTGAGCGAGGCCTCGGCCGATCGCGCACTCCGCCGGTTCAGCCCCACCAGCGCGTAGATCGCGACCGACATGATCTCGATCCCGAGGAAGATCACCATCAGATCGCGCGCCGCAGCCAGCACCATCATCCCGGAAGCGGCCAGCCCGACGAGTACGTGGGACTCCGCGTGGCGGATCCCGTCCCGTGGCTGTTGCTCGATGTTGAGGGCGACGGTGCCCATCGCGGCCAGGAGGATGACCGCATCGACCGCCCACCGGAATCCATCCACGGCGATGACGCCGGCGGTCGCCTCTCCGCCGCGCAGCGCGGCGAGGATCACGCTCACCAAGCTCGTCGCGAGCACGACCAGCGTCCCCTGACCGACGAGCCGCTGATGGGCGTCGGAGGCCGGCCGCCACGCGGCGAGCAGCGCGAGTGCCATCGCCCCGCCCATCAACAGCAGGTCCGGGAGGAGCGCGGCCATCAGCGCCGCGGGCTGCGAGAGGTCATACGTCATCGGGCACCCCCGGTCTGCGCACGCTGTTCACTCAGGCGCGCCGATTCCACCTGCTGGACGAGGCGAGACGCGGCCGCCTCAGTCTTCTGCAGGACGGGCTTCGGATACACGCCCAGCCAAACGATCGCGAGGAGGAGGGGCGCCAACAAGCCGAGCTCACGCCAGTTGAGATCACGCCCACGCAACGCCTGATTCTCCGGCTTGGTGAGCGGGTTGTAGAGGATGCGCTGCACGGCCCACAGCAGATACGCAGCCGCGATGATCACGCTCGTCGCGGCGATGACGGCATACCACGGCTGCGTCGGGAAGGAGCCGATGAGCACGAGGAACTCCCCGACGAACCCGTTCGTCCCTGGGACACCGATCGAACTCAGTGCGACGATGGTCAGCGCGACCGCGAAGAGCGGCATCACCGACGCGAGGCCCCCGTAGTCGGCGAGCAGCCTGGTGTGGCGTCGCTCGTAGATCATCCCGATGAGGAGGAAGAGCGCGCCCGTCGAGATGCCGTGGCTGATGGTCACCATCAACGCCCCCTGCATCGCCTCGACGGTCATCGCAAAGATGCCGAGCATCACGAACCCGAGGTGCGACACGGAGGAGTAGGCCACGAGCTTCTTGAAGTCGGGCTGCACGAGTGCGACGAGCGCACCGTAGACGATCCCGATCACGGCGAGCGCGAGAAAGACGCTGCGGACGGCGGGGGCCATCGCGATCTCGGGGAAGAGCGGTACCGCGAACCGGACGAAGCCAAAGGTGCCCATCTTCAGCATAATCGCCGCCAGGATGACCGAGCCGGCGGTGGGCGCCTCGACGTGTGCGTCGGGGAGCCAGGTGTGGAAGGGGAACATCGGCACCTTCACCGCGAAGGCCAGCGCGAAGGCGAGGAAGGCCCAGAAGGCGCCGGGGATCGGCCCGAGTCGGGCGAGTTGCAGCGCGGTGTCGTACGAGAAGTCCGGCGCTCCGGTCACGCGTCGCACAACCATCCCGATCCAGATGATCGCGACGAGCATCAACAGCGACCCGATCATCGTGTACAGGAAGAACTTGAGGCTGGCGTACAACCGGCGCTGGCCGCCCCAGATCCCGATGATCAGGTACATCGGGATGAGCATGACTTCCCACATCACGTAGAACAGGACGAGGTCGAGCGCCATGAAGACGCCGAGCATCCCGGTCGTGAGAACAAGCAGCAGCGCGTAGTAGCTATGCGTCCGCTCCCGGATGCTGGTCCAGCTGCCGAGGACGGCGAGCGGCATCAGGCAGGTGGTGAGAAGGACGAGCATCAGGGCGATGCCGTCGAGGCCGACCGCGAACCGGACGCCCCACTGGGGAATCCAGGGCAGCGTGACCGCCGCCTGCCAGGCGGCGGAGCTCACGTCGACCGACCACCAGAGTCCGAGGGAGAGCAGCGCCTCGGCCAGGCAGATCCAGAGCGCGATCGACCGGGAGCGGGCCATCGCCGCCTCGGCCTGATCGGTGCCGAAGCGGCGCGCGTCGGCGACGAGGACGAGGGCCCCGAGCAGAGGAAGGACGAGCAGCACCGGCAGGATCCAGCCGTTGTACCCGATGCCGTCAAAGAACGCGTGCATCAGCAGAGCCTCAGCGGAAGGAGAAGCCGGCGAGGACCGAGACGGCCCCGAGGACGAGCACCCACGCGTACGTCCCGATCCGGCCGGTCTGCAGCTGCGATCCCAGCCAGCCCAGTCCGCGGGCGAGGAACCCCGCCCCGTTCACGAACAGCCCATCGATGATGCCGGCGTCGAGCCCCTTCCAGAGGACGGTCCGGGAGACACCCAGCGTTGGCTGGACGACCGTGCGGTCGTAGGCCTCATCGACATACCACTTGTTCAGCAACGTTCGCTCGATTCCCTGTTCCGCCGGCGACTCGGCGGCGGGCACGAGCTCAGCGGGCTTGAGTCGGGTCCACGCGAGCGCGATGCCGCCGACAGCGATCGCCACGGCGGTGCCAATCAGCGCATACTCCGTGGCGTGGGAGAGATGCGCAGCCTCACCCAAGGTCACGCGCAGCGTCCCCTCGCCCACGACCGGCTCGAGCCAGTGATGGAGGATCTCGCTCATCCCGCCGCCGACGAGGGCGGGCAGGTTCAGGAATCCACCCACGGCGGAGAGGACGCCAAGGACGACGAGCGGACCGGTCATAATCCACGGCGCCTCACGCAGATGCCCCTGCTCCGCCGTCCCAGTCCGGTTCGGCCCGTGGAAGGTGTAGAGCATCATCCGCGTCATATACACGGCCGTCATCAGGGCGGCGGCCAAGCCGAGGGCGTAGACCGCATACAGCACCACCGAGCCCGGAAGGCCGAGCCAGGTGGCCTCGGCGAGCGTCGAGTGGTGGGTGCGCGCGAACACCGCCGCGAGGATCTCGTCCTTCGAGAAGAAGCCAGAGAAGGGTGGGATGCCGCCGATGGCGAGCGTCGCGATCCACATCAGGGTGCTCGTGATCGGCATGAACCGCCGGAGGCCACCCATGTTGCGCATATCCTGCGCATCGGCGTGCGCGTGGGTCGCGTGATACGCCTGATGCATCGCGTAGATCACCGAGCCCGACCCGAGGAAGAGCAGCGCCTTGAAGAAGGCGTGGGTCATCAGGTGGAAGACGCCAGCCGTGTAGGCCCCGACGCCGACGCCGACGAACATGTACCCGAGCTGTGAGACGGTCGAATACGCCAGGACCTTCTTGATGTCCCACTGCTTCAGCCCGATGGTGGCGGCGAAGACGGCGGTGAGCGCGCCGACGACGGCCACGGTCAGCTGGGCCGCCGGTGCCATCGAGAAGAGGGTCGCGGACCGCGCGATCATATACACGCCCGCGGTGACCATGGTCGCCGCGTGGATGAGCGCCGAGACCGGCGTCGGACCGGCCATCGCGTCAGGGAGCCAGACGTACAGCGGCATCTGCGCCGACTTGCCCGTCGCACCCAGGAAGAGGAAGAGGCAGATCGTCGTGACGAGCGCACCGCCCATCTCGAAGCCAGCCGCCCCCGCGGCGACGCCGGTGTACGAGAGGGTCCCGAGGTTCGCGAAGAGGAGGAACATCGCGACAAGGAACCCGAAATCGCCGATCCGGTTGACGATGAACGCCTTCTTGCCGGCGTTCGCGTTGGCCTCCTCGGTGAACCAGAACCCGATGAGCAAGTACGAGCAGAGCCCCACTCCCTCCCACCCGATGAACATCAGCGGGTAGCTCGCGCCGAGCACGAGGAGGAGCATGAAGAAGACGAACAGGTTCAGGTAGGCGAAGTACCGCGGATACCCCGGATCATCCTGCATGTACCCGACGCTGAACAGGTGGATCAGCGTCCCGATACCGGTGATGATCAACACCATCACCATTGAGAGGGGATCGAGCTGGAGTGCCACGGGGATCTGCAGCGCCCCGGTCGGGATCCAATCGAAGAGCGTGAGCACGAACGGGGCGTGCATCGCGTCCCCTGCCCCGCGCATCGCGAGGAAAGTGGCGAGGGCGAGCCCGAACGCGGCGGCCAAGACGCCCGGCCCGATCAGCGAGACCCACTTCGCTGCGGGGTGCCGGGCCGGATGGTGATCGTGACCCGTGTCGTGCGCGTCGTGCGCGTGAGCGTCACCGTGGTGCGCGTCGCCGTGTCCGTGCCCGGCCGACGGATCGGCCGGTCCCGGCTGCGCGGCCGCGGTCAGGGAGAGGAGCCCGTTCGCGACGAAGCCGAGGAGCGGGAGGAGCAGGATGAGCCAGGCGAAGGCGGCGACGGTGTCGCCGAGGGGATGCCCGCTGGCCGAGAGGTCGGTATGCATCAGCCCTTCAGCAGGTTGATGTCGTCAAGATGCACGGTCTGCCGGTGTCGGAAGATCGCGATGATGATCGCGAGCCCGACGGCGGCCTCGGCGGCGGCGACCGTCATCACGAAGATGACGAAGACCTGGCCGGTGGCCCCGTAGAGCTTCGAGAGCGCCACGAAGGAGAGGTTCACGGCGTTGAGCATCAGCTCGACGCACATGAAGAGGATGATCGCGTTCCGGCGCGTCAGGACCCCGACGACGCCGATCGTGAACAGGACCGCGGAGAGGGCGAGCGACTCAGCGAGCATCGGCCGGTCCCTGCTTCTTCCCGATCACGACCGCACCGACGATCGCGGCGAGGAGGAGGATCGAAGTGAGTTCGAAGGCGAGGAGATGCTCGCGGAAGAGCGGTCCCGCGACGGGGGCGATCACCCCGCCGACGGCGTCCGCCGCCGGGACGAGCAGTTCCACCGCCGCCGCCGGAGCGTACTCGCCCTGGATCCGCGAGCGCGCGAGCACCATCACCTCGGCGAGGATCGCGAGCCCCACCGCCCCCGCCGCAAGGCGAGGCCCGGTCCCGCGGATGTCGGCAAGGTCGTCCGGCTGTCCAAGGTTGAGCAGCATCACGACGAAAAGGAAGACGACCATGATCGCGCCCGCGTAGACGAGCACCTGGATCGCCCCGATGAACTGCGCGTCGAGCATCACGTACAGCACGGCGAGGCAGAACATCACGTTGATCAGCCAGAGCGCCGCGGCGACGGGGCTCTTCCGGGTCACGAAGAGGATCGCCGAGGCGATCGCGATCAACCCGAAGAGATAGAAATGGAACCCGTAGAAGAGCGGGTGGAACGTGTTGTCCATCTCACTCCCCCCGGGGGTCGGCGGGATCCCAGAGCGTGCTGACCGGGTGGGTCTGCGCGGTGAGGCGCTCAAGGTCGTAGACGAAGCGCTCGCGGTTGAACTCCGCGTTCTCGTAGTGGCGCCCGAGATGGATCGCCTCCTCCGGGCAGACCTCCTGGCAGTAGCCACAGAAGATGCAGCGGAACTCATCAATCTCGAAAACGAGGGGATACCGGTTCCCCGTCTCGTCCTCACCGGGCACGAGCTTGATGCAGTTGGCCGGGCAGACGGTCGGGCAGAGGCCGCAGGCGACGCACTTCGCCTTGCCGTCCTCCGTGGTCAGCATCCGATGGGTGCCTCGCCACCGCGGCGAGAGATCCCACTTCTCCTCGGGATACTGAATGGTCACCCGATGCGGGTCGACGAGATGCTTGAGGGTGAGCGCGAGCCCCTTGAGCGTAGCGCGCACATAGCTCGCCTCTCCCACGGGCCGCTCCATCACTTTGACGTTGATGCCCATATCAGCGCAGCTCCCCCGGAGCGATGGTGGTGCGGGCGGCGGCGACGCGCCGCAGGCGCTCGACCCGTTCCCGCTCGAGACGGGAGGCGGCCGGGCTGATGATGCGCCCGCGGTCGAGGATCACGAAGAGCAGGACCAGCAGGACCGCGTTCAGGCCGACGAGCGACAGCGTGAAGGCGCGAGTCCCCCGCGCGATCCCGGCCGCGTCGAGGCCGAGGAGCGCCGACGCGACGACCACAACGTAGGCGAGGGCGACCGGGAGCATGAACTTCCACCCGAGTGACATCAGCTGGTCGTATCGGAACCGCGGGAGCGTCCATCGGATCCAGATGTAGAAGAAGACGAAGAAGAGCACCTTCGCCGCGAACATCCCGAACGTCGCGAGCGCCTTCGCCACCGTCGCCGGCCCGGTATTGTCCCAGCTTGTGAACGGGATGTCCCAACCGCCCAGGAAGAAGGTCACGAAGAGCGCGCTCGCCGTGAGCATGTTGGCGTATTCGGCGATGAAGAAGAGCGAGAACTTCATCGCGCTGTACTCGCTGTGATAGCCGGCGATGAGCTCCGATTCCGCCTCGGGGAGGTCGAACGGGACGCGGTTCGTCTCGGCGAAGGCGGAGACGAGGAAGAGGAACGCCGCCACGGAGAGGAGGCCGATGTTCCAGCTCGTCTCCACCTGTTGAGCGATGATGCCCGGCAGCGAGACATTCCCGGCGATCAGGAGCACACAGACCGTGCTGAGCCCCATCGCGACCTCATAGCTGACCATCTGCGCGGAGGATCGCAGGCCGCCGAGGAGCGCGTACTTGTTGTTCGAGGACCACCCCGCCAAGACGATGCCGTACACGCCGATCGAGGTGATCGCGAGCGTGTAGAGGAAGCCGATGGGCAGGTCGGCGACGACGAGGTCGATGCGTCCCCACGGGGTCGGGAGCGGCGCACCGAAGGGAATCACCGCCCACGCCACGAGCGCGCAGGTGAACGCCACGGCCGGTGCCAGCAGGAAGAGCGGCTTGTTCACCTCGCCGGGCATTGTCTCTTCCTTCAAGAAGTTCTTGACGCCGTCGGCAAGCACCTGGAAGAGCCCCCAGGGCCCGACGCGATTCGGCCCGTGACGGTCCTGAATCCACGCCGACACCTTCCGCTCCGCGAGCGTGGTGTACGCGACCACGACCATGTAGATGGTGAAGATGACGAGCATCTTCACGACGGTCGCGATCAGAAACGGCCAGAGGCCGGGTTCGAGCTGCATCGGATCGAGGCCGCTCATCGGGCCACCTCCGCGCCGGCGACGACCGCGCCGCGCAGCCCGAGCGCGTCGTACGACATCCCGCTGAACGCGGGCTCGGCCGCGGCGAGCGCGGCGAAGGCCCGCGACGGCAGGGCGCAATCATCGCTCGGCGCCCCGGCGGCGGTCGCGAGGTCGGCGAGCGCGTACCAGCTCGGGCGTGCGAGGCCGGGCGCCGCCTTGGCCTGCAGGAATCGCTGGACGCGTCCGCGCAGGTTCGTAAAGGTCCCCTCCTCCTCCGCCACGTTCGCGATCGGCAGGACGGCGACCGGCGTCGGGAGCCCGACCGGGAGCACGGTCCCCACCACGATCACGGTGGCGGCGTCCACGGCCCGACGCAGGTCGACGCCGTCGAGGGCGTCGCCGGCGACGACGAGCACGTCACCGGACTTCAGGCCGGCCAGGAGATCGCCGTCGCGGCGAGTGAAGCCAAGCAGTTCCGCGCCACGGACATTCGGGGCACGGTCGGCGCGCAGCGCGAGATCGTCGACACCCGGCAGAGGCGCCTCCGGACCCGTCGCACAGCGGAAGGCGCCCTCGCCCCCTGTCGCCCCGATGAGACGCTTCAGCAGGAAGAGTGCCTCGTTCGACAGCTGCGGGCTGGCCACGACGTAGGCCCGGCGTCCCCGCAGTGCCTCGGCCGCCTGCCCGAGCGCGATCTCCCAATCGACGGGCGAGAGCACGTCGGCGAGACGGATCTTCGGGGACTCGAGCCGGTCCGCGCGATTCATCCAGTGGTAGTCGAGCCGCCCGACGTCGCAGAGGTAGAACTGGTTCACCGCGTCATTCGGACGCGGCTTCATCCGCATCACGACGTTGTCACGGGTCTCGAGGACGGTATTGCACCCCTGCGAGCAGCCAGGGCAGACCGAGGCCGTCCGATCGAGCTCCCACGCGCGGGCCTTGTTCAAGAAATCCTTCGAGACGAGCGCGCCGACCGGGCAGAGGTCGATGACGTTCGCCGCCCAGGGCTGCGTCAGGTCGGCATCGGCGGCCTTCGAGATGACGGCCCGATCGCCACGCTCCGACACGCAGAGCACCGGGGCCTCGTGCACATCGTCCATGAAGCGGACGCAGCGGGTGCAGAGGATGCAGCGGTTCGTGACATACAGGACGTCGCCGCCGAAATCCTCGACCGGATTGAAGCGCTTCGGTTCGCGATACCGCGAATCGGCGCGCCCCTCTTGGAAGGTGTAGTCCTGCAGCTCACACTCGCCGGCCTGATCGCAGATCGGGCAGTCGAGCGGGTGGTTGATGAGCAGCAGCTCGAGGACACCCTTGCGCGCCTCGAGCGCCTTCTCGGAATAGACGTGGACCACCTGGCCCTCGCCTACCGCGGTGGCGCAGGACGGTGCCAGCTTCGGGAACTTCTCCACCTCGACCAGACACATCCGGCAGACGCCGGCGACCGGAAGGCCGGGATGGTAGCAGTAGTGTGGGACGAGGACGCCGGCCGCCTTCGCGGCCTCGAGGATCGTCGTACCCTCGGGGACGCTGACGGCGCGCCCCTCGATCGTCAGGGAGACCATCTTGGTCGCGCTCATCAGCCCCCCACCGCCACGGTCGACGACCGGCGCCCGGTGATCAGCGCCTCGAACTCGCCGCGGAACCGCTTGATACCGCTCACCACGGGGGCGGCGCAGGAATCGCTCAGCACACAGATCGTCTTGCCAGTCATCGACTCAGAGAGATCGAAGATTGTGTCGAGGTCTTCGAAGGTCCCCTGCCCCGCGACGATCCGCTCGAGGATCCGCGTCATCCAGGCCGTGCCCTCGCGGCACTGCGTGCACTGCGCGCAGCTCTCGTGGGCATAGAAGCGCGCGAGGCGGGCGAGCTGACGGGGCATCGACTGCGCGTCATCGAAGATGATTACGCCGCCGGAGCCGAGCATCGTGCCCACCTCGAGGAAGCCCTCGTAGTCCATCCGGACCTGCTCGGCCTCCTCGATGGTGATCACCGGGACGGACGAGCCGCCGGGAATGATCGCCTTGAACTTCCGACCGGCCGGCGGTCCGCCGCAGAGGTCGTACAGGAAGTCCTTGAAGGAGAAGCCGAGCACCACCTCGTAGTTCCCCGGACGCGCCACGTTGCCGCAGACGGAGAAGAGCTTGCTGCCGGTGCTCTTGGGGCTGCTCAGACACATCCCCTTATACCACTCAGCGCCGTTGTTGAGGATGTGGGGCACCGCGGTCAGCGTCTCGACGTTGTTGATGGTCGTCGGCTGCCCGAAGAGTCCGGAGACGGCCGGGAACGGGGGCTTGATGCGCGGGTTCCCGCGCTTGCCCTCGATCGAGTTCATCAGCGCGGTTTCCTCACCGCAGATGTACGCCCCGGCCCCCTTGTGCACCCAGATGTCGATGCGCTTCCCCGACCCCATCGCGTTCGGACCGATCACACCCGCCGCCCGCGCCTCGGCGAGGGCCGCCTCCATCACGCGGATCGGCTCGCTGAACTCGCCCCGGATGTAGATGTAGGCCGTCTCCGCGCCGATGGCGTACGCCCCGATCGCGACGCCCTCGATCAGCGCGTGCGGCGTCCACCGCATGATCTCGCGGTCCTTGAATGTGCCGGGCTCGGACTCGTCGGCGTTGCAGCACAGATAGTGCGGCTTGCCGTCATCCAACTTCATGAAGGACCACTTGAGGCCCGTCGGGAAGCCGGCGCCGCCCCGGCCGCGCAGCCCCGACGCCTTCACGACGTCCTGGATCGCCGTCGGGGCCATCGTGAGCGCCTGGGCCAGCGCCGTGTACCCGCCGCGGGCCTTCCAGCCCTCGAGGGTCCGGGCGGCCGGGTCGCCGAAGTGCTTCGAGAGCACCGGCGTCTCCTGCGGATGCGACTTATGCGGATATCCCATAGCTCAGTCTCCGAGCGCCGCGAGGAGGCCGGGGACCTTCTCCGGCGTCACGCACTCGACATAGTCCTCATTGATCTGCACGGGCGTCGCGAAACCGCAGGCGCCGAGGCACTCCACCTCAATGACCGTGTACTTCCCGTCAGGCGAGGTGAGGCCGAGTTCCTTACATCCGGTGTGCTCAAGAAACGCCTTCACGACGTCATCGGCACCGGCGCAGAGGCAGGGCGAGGTCGTGCAGACCTGGATGAAGTGCCGGCCCACCGGATGCTGGTGGTACATCGTGTAAAAGGTGACGACGCCCTTCACGTAGGCCGCGGTGCAGTCGAGCTGCTCGCCGACCTCCCGCATCGCGTCCTCGCTGATCCACCCGCGGTCCTGCTGGACCATCCAAAGGGCCGGCAGCAGCGCCGCGCGCCTCGACGGATAGCGGCTGATGAGGTCGTCGAGCTCGCGCCGACGCGCCGAGCCCTCGGTGAAGACCGGAACGTACGGGGCGGCCTCGCCCCCGTGACCGTGCGCGTGCGCCGGTGCGGACGGACCGTGGCTCATCGGTCGATCTCCCCCATCACGATATCGATGGACGCGTTGATGGCGATCACGTCGGAGAGGAGGTGCCCCTCCACCATCCGCGGGATCGCCGAGAGGTTCACGTAGCTGGGCGGCCGAATGCGCCAGCGCACCGGCTTCGCCGTCCCGTCCGAGACGAAGTAGTAGCCTTTCTCCCCCTTCGGGCTCTCGATCGGGACGTAACACTCACCGATCGGCGGGCGCGGGCCCTCCATCACGAGCTTGAAGTGATGGATCATCGACTCCATCTCGCTCGTCGCCTTGTGCTTCGGCGGGAGGATGAGTCGCGGGTCGTCGGTGTTCACCGGCCCCTCGGGGAGGCGCGCGAGCGCCTGCTCGAGGATCCGCACGGACTGCCGCAGCTCCTCGAACCGCACGAGGAAGCGATCATAGACGTCGCCGTTCGTGCCGACCGGTACGTCGAAGTCATACGTCTCGTATCCGAGATACGGGAAGTCCTTCCGCACGTCGTAGGCGACGCCCGACGCCCGGAGCATCGGTCCCGAGAGACCGTAGTTCAGCGCCTCGTCCGGGGTCATCACGCCGAGGCCGACCGTCCGCCCCACCCAGATCGCATTCCGGGTCAGCATCCGATCGACCTGATCGAGCGTCTTCGGGAACCCATTGAGGAAAGCGCGGAGCCCATCCGTCCAGCCGTCCGGCACGTCGGCGATCATCCCGCCCACGCGCGTGCCGCTCGTCGTGAGGCGGGCGCCCGTCCAGCCCTCGAGGAGCTTGTACACGTTCTCGCGCTCCTGGAAACACCAGAGGAAGGGCGTGAACGCACCGATGTCGATGCAGGTCGTGCCGAGCCAGACGAGGTGCGAGATGATCCGCGACAGCTCCATCGCGATGACGCGCAGCACCCGGCACCGCTCCGTGATCTCGACGCCGAAGAGCCGCTCGGCCCCGAGGACGAACGCGACGTTGTTCCCCATCGAGTTCAGGTAGTCCTCGCGGTCGGTCCACGGGATGATCTGGTTGTACTGGCGGTACTCCCCGATCTTCTCAAAACCGCAGTGCAGGTAGCCGACGTGCGGGATGCATCGGACGACGGTCTCCCCGTCGAGCTCGAGCACCAGCCGGAGCACGCCGTGGGTCGCCGGATGCTGCGGCCCGATGTTGATCAGCATGTGCTCGCCCTCAAGCTCCGGCTCGAGCCCCGGCGGGGCGCTCGCCAACCCTTCGGCGCCGAGCGGGATGCGGATCGGCCGTCCGTCCGGGCCCAGCCCGGAGGTGGAGAGGGCGACCTCGATGGTCTTGGTGGCGGTCATCGGGTCACTCCCCCGTCCGCGCCCCGCCACC
>VHBO01000017.1 GCA_016871895.1 Gemmatimonadota bacterium | reverse complement strand
TGATCAACAGCGGGATCAGCTGCTGTAGCACTCCCGCCGCCGTCCATTCGCCGAAGCGTTGCGCCGCCGTCGCATCCATCGCGGGCCGGAAGCGGAACTCGTTCATGCGATGCGCCTCGAGCCACGATGCCGTGCCCGTGTACGGATCCACGCCGCGGTCCACGAAGGCCAACGGCATCTGCGGCTTGAACGCCCACAGCCCATAGTGCGCCGCGGAGTGCGGGTTCTTGGGCGGCTGGTTGAACCACGTAGCCTGCATCGTCGCCTGCGCCGCGTCACGTTGCGCGGCCTGCTCGCGCCATGCGGTGAAGCCCGCAAGCCCGGCCACTAGCAACAATCCGGCGACAATGCCGCCCGCCCAACGAAAGCGTCCGTCCCGCAGCAGCTCGCGGTACTCCTTCGATGCAATCGTGCGGAGCATGGTCGGGCCTCAGTCGTGCATATGGGTGAGGTAGAGCTGCTCGAGGTCGGCGTGGCCGATCTCGTCAGCGCGCAGCTCGGCCACCTTGCGACCCACCTTCATAATGCCGATGCGCGTGCCGGACTCCTTGGCGCGGAACAAGTCGTGCGTGGCCATGAGCACCGCAGCCCCGCGGTCGCGCATCAACCCGAGTAGGCGATGAAACTCGTTGGACGCCTTGGGATCAAGTCCCGACGTGGGTTCGTCGAGCAACAGCACATCGGCGCCCTTCGCGAGAGCGATCGCGATGCCGACCTTCTGCCGCATGCCCTTCGAGAATCCGCCCACATGCTGCTTGAGCTGCGCGTCAGTGAGCCCCGCGGTGCGCAGGTGCTGCGCGAGCTCGGCCCCGACGGGGCGACTACCGGTCGCCAGCGTCGCGAAGTACTCGAGGTTCTCGAGCGCCGAGAGGTTGCCGTAGAGCATGACCGTCTCGGGGATGTAGGCGAGCCGACGCTTGGTGCTGATCGGGTCCGGCGCCACCGCAGTGCCGCCGATCAGCGCCTCGCCAGCGTCTGGCTGCACGAAGTCGAGGAAACAGTTGATGGTCGTGGACTTGCCCGCGCCGTTGGCGCCGAGCAGGCAATAGACCTCGCCGGCTCCGACGCTGAGGTTAAGGGTGTCGAGGGCGAGCGTGTCCCCGTAGCGCTTGGTGAGGCCGCGGGCCTCCAGCAGCGGGCTTGGCGTGGCGGTGGTCATGGCTGAATCCTGCCGGGCTTCGTCAGCCTCTGCCCCTTGCTGCCGGTCAACGGGCGGTGCAGGGGGGCGAACGGTCGGTTCCGGAGGTCCGGCGGTCATGCCGGGTCACCGGTGCGCGCAATCATTTAATTCGCCTAGAGCTCCAGCAGCAGGTCGCGCAGTTCGCGCGAGCGAATGCGTGAGGCGGTGAGGCGCAGGCCGGTGGCCAGCGTCAGCTGCAACATCCCGCCGGGCAGGCTCGACACCCGCACGATCAACTCCCCGTTGCAGATGGCGCTTCGCGAGATGCGCAGGAAGCGCGCGGGATCGAGCCGTGCTTCGAGGTCCTTGAGCCGGACGTTCACCACGAAGCGCTCGTTGGCGGCCGTCGTCACGCGCACCGCTTCGTCATCGGCTTCGATCGCCGCAATGCGCTCCACAGGCAGTAGCACGATGTCGTCGTGGTGCCGCACCGGCAGGCGGCGCAGGTACCCAGGCCCCACGGCGGCGGCCGCCGCCGTCAGTACTGGTGACTCGGCCCGCGGCCGCCGAAGGTTGCGCACGGAATCGCCCTCGAGGCGTTCTTGCACGCGCTGCAGCGTCGCCGCGAGCCGTGCCGATTCGACCGGCTTCAAGAGGTAGTCCACCGCGTTCGCCTCGAAAGCCCGCACCGCGTACTCGTCGTACGCGGTGACGAAGACGATCAACGGCATCGCCGTGGGCTTCACGAGCCGCACGACTTCGAGTCCATCGAGTTCAGGCATCTGCAGGTCGAGGAACGCCACGTCAGGCCGCAACTCCTCAATCATCCGCACGGCGCTGCTGCCGTCCGCTGCCTCGCCGACGATTGTCACCTCGGCGCGCTGCCGCAGCAGCGCCGTCAGGAACGAACGGGCCGGCCGTTCGTCGTCGGCTACCAGTACGCGCAGCGGCGAGGTCATGACGCGGCTCGCCATTCGTTCGTCCGCGCCGCTGGGCGCACCGGGACGCGGACCGTCACGGTGGTCCCGACATCAGGGGCGCTCGTGAACTGCAACTGCGCCGCGTTGCCATACAGACGCTCAAGGCGCCGCGTGAGGTTTGCGAGGCCGACGCCTATGCCCTGCGGCACGTCCGACATCGTCGTCGCCGTCCCGCGCCCGCTGTCACGCACCACCAGCACCAACTCGCCCGCCGTCACCTGCGCTTCGATGACGACGCGGCCACCGCGTGCGATCGGCGAGATCCCATGCTTGATGGCGTTCTCCACCAACGTTTGCAGCGTGAGCGGTGGGACGCGAAGGTCGTTCAGGTCCGTGGGCACGTCGTAGACCGTCTCCAGGCGCTCCTCGAAGCGCTCGCGTTCAATCGCGAGGTAGTCCTTCACCAACGCCAGCTCGTCACCGAGGGTCGTCAGTTCGCTGGTCGAGCGCTTCAGCACCGCACGCAGCAACGACGTCAGGCGATACAACGTCTCCTGCGCACGTTCCGGCGACGTCCGCACGAGATGCCCCAAGGTGGTGAGCGCGTTGAACAGGAAGTGCGGATGCAACTGCGCGCGTAGCGCCTGCAGCTCCGCTTCCGACGTCAGGCGCAGCAGCGACTCTTCACGCAGGTCGCGCGCAATGCGCTCCTCGGCGAATCGCAGGGCGTCCACGCGACGGCCGACCAACGTGGCAATGGCTTCGAGCAACGCGCGATCCTCGGAAAGGATGCGGCGCCCGCCGGCGAGACTGGCGACCTCGAGCTCGAAGCTACGGGTCTCGGCCGTCGGCACACTGACCACCGCGCGGGTTCCCTGCGTCTCTAAGCGCGCGACGGCTTGCGTCTGGATCTGCGCAGACGCGTGCCAGGTGGTCACCGATGCCATCAGCGACGTGCCCGCCACCTGCGCACCGAGCTCCAGCGCGGCCGCTTCCGTTTCCGCGTCACGAAGCCCAGCGGCCAACGGCTCGAGTACGTCCTCTCGCTCTCGTCGACGTAGCAAGGCGCGATCGACGAAGCGGTCGAGGGCGCGCAACAGCAGGGGTGACGCGAGGGCGGTGATGGTCCACAGCGCGAGCACCAGCAGCCCGGCGCCCGTGCGCGCGGGCTCGGCGCTCCCGGCTGCGTCGAGCAGGGGCAGCGCCACGCCCGAGAGTAGCACCGCGGCTGCCGAGGCGGTCACGAGCAACGCGAGGGCGCGCTTCAGGAACACGTCCGCCAGCGCGAAGCGAAAATCCTGATAGAGAATGACGAATGCGAGCGGCAACGAGGCGTGGTGGCCCAGCACCGCCAGCACCCACGAGTCATGTCCGTCGCGATGCTGGCTCAGATGCAGCGCCATCACCGCGAACACGGCGAGCGCTGCCGTTGAGAGTTGCCGTCCGCCGCCGGCCTTAGGCGCACTAACGAAGAGTCCGCCGACGAGCACGAGATTGCCGATTGTCAGCATCAACATCGCGGTCCGCACGGGCACGTCGAGCCCGAAGACGGCCGCTCCCGCATGCCATAGTGCGGCGAGCGTCGAGAGCGTGTAGGCGCCACCGACCAGGATGCGCCGCACCCGCGGCGCGCGGTACGCGCCGGCCGCCGCCACGGCGACCGCCGGGAGGAACCCGAGGGCTGCGTACGCCAACACCGACACCCATGCGGGCGCATGGCGTCCCGCGAGGTCGTCCAGTCCGAACATCACGAGCGCACCGGCGTTCCACCCCAAGCCGAGGATGCCCGTCGCGAACAACAACTCCTGGCCGTCGCGGCGCGCACGGCGCGTCATCACCGCGAGCAGGCCGTAGAGTGCCAAACCCGCGCCGAAGCCGGCGAGGTGGGTGACGGTGTTCAGGCTGTTCGTAGGCACATCCTGAAATTAGCCTGGCTGGTGCCCCGTCCGGGGCGGCGTCGGCTGACTGGTCTCCCCAGGCGGTGAGTGGCCGCGATTTGCCGATGAATGGTCCGTTCGGACCACTCGCCGGTCCCGAGCGGCCGCTGGCGGGCCGCGGCGCGACACCCACCTACTGGGCACGTAGCCTTGAACGATGCCAGCATCCGGTCTGCTCGTCCGTCCGATCCGCCGCAGCGCCGGCGATGCCTCGGGCATCGTGGTCGCGGTGGTGTGCGCCCTTCATTGTATGGCGGGACCACTCCTGGTGGCCGCGGCACCCCTGCTCGCCCTTGAATGGATCGAGCATCCGGGGGTCGAGTGGGCATTGGTCGTCGTCTCGCTCATCACGAGCTCGGCGGCCATCGTCAGTGGGTGGCGTTGGCATCGCCGCTCTGGCGCACTGCCGCTGCTGATGGCCGGAGTCGTCGGCCTGCTGGTGACGCGCCTCGGGCCGGAGCTCGCCGAGGAGACCGAGCGCCTCGCGGTCGGCGCGGCAGCCGCGGTCCTCGTGCTCGCCCATCTCGTCAACATCCAGATGCTGCGCCGCGCGTCGCTGCGCGTTGGGCTTGTGCTGCTCGCTGCCCTCGCATCGCCGTCCGCATTGCCGGCGCAGAATAGCGCGGCTCGCGAGTCCTGCTTTGCCATTGAGCAACTGCCGGCGCGCGATCGCGCGATCGCCGTGGCTATGCTGCGTGCGGCCAGCGACGGCGAGGGGCTGTACACACTCGCCGGTGGCCTCAAGCCGGTCAGCTCGGACTTCCTGACGGTCACGTGGACCGTCGCGCCGACCGTGGATAGCGTCGCGCTCGATTCGCTCGCGACCATCCGCCGCGTCGCCGGTGCGCTCCGCTGCGGGCCCGTCATCGCGCACGTGCTCGAGTACGCAGCCACCTACACGCGGCCCGACAGCTCGCGCTACCGCGTCGCGTCCGTGTTCCTCGTCCATCGCGACGGTCTGCAGCGCACCCTCACGCAGCACGCAGCTTTCTGGCAGCAACTTGGTATGACGGACGGCGCCGACGCAGCGCGCGTGCTGTCCGCAGTCGAGACGGCCCCGCGTGCCGCACGCTGGCGCGGCTTCGGACATCTTTTCGGCTATCCCGACGCCGCGGTGGACTTTTTCGTCGAGGCCGGCGAATCCCAAGTGCGCACGGGCACCTTCGTGCGCCGCGACTTCCGACGCATCGAAACCTTCCGCAAGTTCCCCGCCCGCGAAGGCGAGCCGCCGACGCTGTCGTCATTCGTGTACGCGGTGCCGCTGGGCGCTGCGCCTTCCGCGGCCGATAGCGCACTCGAAGCCGCTGCGGCTGTGGTCATGCACCGCTATCGGGAGCAGCGCGCGCACTTCGCGGTCGAGGACGGCGACGGCATCGTCGCGCTCTGGCGAGAGTGGATTGCCTCCACCGCCGACACCGCGACGCGTGATGATCCCTTCGAAGCGCCGCGCCCCACACTCATCGCGCGCCGCGCGGGCACCCTCGTGGGCCGTTGAGAGATGTCATGCTGCGGCGGCCTGAGAACCATCCCGCAGGCTCCTCATTGACATCTACCGAGGGACCATCCAACGGACGGGGTACTTCCGAGTGGCCGTTGTCAGCGGACGGACATACCCCCCCCGCTTGGTCGGCGCTATGTTGGCCTCCGCCACAGCTCGTCCCGCCCGCAGATCCGGTACGTCTCCTCATTGGCCGGCGCCCACTTCGTAGCGTATCGGGCAGCTGCTGAAGCGTCCCTGAGGACCTCTGGCCCACTGAAGCCCGAACGTCAGGTGCGCTTGAGGTGATCAGCCTTAAGGGCCTCCGTGCAGCCTAGGAGGGCGTGTGCGTGGAGATGGCCTGTCGTGGTCTGCTCGAGGGCTAGAAAGGCCCGTATGGGCCGCTGGGTGGCCCTGGAGAGGCGCCTGAGGAACCGCTCGAACTCCCTGTAGAGAGCCTCTGGCGTGTACGGGAAGCGGGTGGTCAGGTCGAAGGAGTGTGACCACTCCTGCTGCATCAGGTGTTCTATCCACGCTTGGCGGTATTTCTGAGCTTCGGTTTGCATCGCTGGCTTGGGTTAGGGGTACACGGGCGCCACAAGGCGTGGCTAGCCTTTTTTCAGGGAGACAGACCATCGGGAGGGGTAGGGTCCTCGGTGCGGAGGCTTGGCCCTGGGAAGGCACCGTACAGCCGGGCTACCCCCTGTGCGGGGCAGGCGGCGAGCGTGGGGATGACGTTCGTGGAGCTCGCGACACTGTTGCGTGAGCTCGGGGTCGAGGAGGGCCTCAATCTCGACGGCGGCGGCTCGACCGCGCTCTGGGTCGCCGGGGCCGTGCGTAATCGCCCGAGTGACCCGACCGGGGAGCGCGCGGTCGGCAACGCCCTGCTCGTGGTGCGGCGTTGACTCGCGCGGTACCATCCGGGGCGCTCGTCACCCCGTCCGAGGGGATCGATGGCATCCACTGACCGGCTCCGCTCCCTCGATGTCTTCCGCGGGCTCACCGTCGCGGGGATGCTCCTCGTGAACAACCCCGGGAGCTGGTCCGCGATCTATCCGCCTCTCGCGCACGCGAGCTGGCACGGGTGGACGCCGACCGACCTCATCTTCCCGTTCTTCCTCTTCATCGTCGGCGTGACGACGCACCTCTCCCGCGAGGCGCGACGGGCGCGGGGCGCGAGCGAATCGGCGCTCACGCGGCAGGCCATCCAGCGCGGGGCGGTCATCATCCTGTGTGGGTGGGCGCTCGCCGCGTTCCCCTTCGTCCCGCTCACGCGCGTGACGGAGCTCCGTATTCCTGGGGTGCTCCCGCGCATCGGGGTCGTGTATATCGCGACCGCCCTGCTCACCCAACGCAGCACCCTGACGCGCCAGGTGGTGACTCTTGTGGCGCTGCTCTATGGCTACTGGTTCGCGATGACGCTCCTCCCCGTCCCCGGGCAGGGGGGACCCGGCCTCCTCTACCTCGACGATCCCTCGCGGACCCTCGCGGCGTGGGTCGATCGCGCGCTCCTCGACGGGCATCTCTGGCGGCAGTCGAAGACGTGGGATCCGGAGGGCGTGCTCTCGACCTTCCCCGCCATCGGGACGGCGCTCCTCGGCACCTTCGCGGGCCGGTGGCTCGCGAGTGACCGACCGCTGAGTGAGCGTCTCAATGGACTGTTCGCCGCGGGGGCGCTCGCCGCGATGGCCGGGGCGATGTGGGGATGGTCGTTCCCGATCAACAAGGGGCTCTGGACCTCAAGCTATGTGCTGCTGACTGCCGGGCTCGCCGCGCTCGCGATCGCGACGATCACTTGGCTGGGCGATGGGCCGTTGCTGCGTCGACTGACGACCCCCGCGCTCGCCTTCGGGGTGAACCCCCTCCTCGCCTTCCTCGGGTCCGGATTGATGGCGAAGGTGATGGGGTCGCTCTGGAAGATCGAGGTTGCGGGGGAGCTCGTCTCGGTGCAGGCGGTCGTCTATCGCGCCGCGTTCCGGTCGTGGCTGGAACCGCGTGATGCGTCGCTGGCCTTCGCGGTGTGTTTCGTACTGCTCTGGTGGATGCTGCTCGAGCCGCTCCGGCGGCGGGGGATCATCCTCAAGGTCTGATGGGCGCTCGCGGTTCCCGTCGTCACCGGGCGCGTTGTGTCCAGGGCGCGCTCGAGCGGCCGACCCCACCCCTGGGTCAGGACGCGCTCCCGCACGCTGAGGCGAGCTGACGCACGCGGAGCCTCGTAGAGAGCCGCGGTGCCAGCGCGCGAGGCGCGGTCGGCGTAGGTTATGGCGCGATGCCTACGCCCACCTCTGTCTCCACCGGCCGGATCGGACAGCCGAAGACCGCCCCGCACCCGCTCGCGCTGCGCCTCCGGGGCGGCGAGATGGTGAGCGGTGATGCTCACATCCCGACGATTCAGTCCCTCGCCCCCTTCCTGGCGTCGCGGAAGGGCGGGTTGCTCACCCTGACCTCCACCGCCGGCGTGGGGGCGTCCGCGACCGCGACGCACGTGATGCTCCGACTCGCGTCGGTGCTCTACGGCTGGTCCCCCGATCGCACGCTCGCCGTCGAGCATCGCGGCCCGGGACCGACGCGCCGGCGGGTGCGCATCACCTTCGATGATCATTCCGACCTCGAAGGCGTCGTGACCTGCCTCGCGGGGCAGCGGGTGAGTGACTTCCTCGCGCGCGCCGAGGACTTCGTGGTGCTGCGCGAGGTGGCCATCGCCGAGGCCCCGGGTGGGGTTGCGGATGTCGCGGTTCATATGAACACGGTCAACACCATCCGTGACCTCGGGCCGGCGGACGAGCGTCCCGCCGCCCGCCCCCCCGCCGCGCGCGAGACCGTCGTGCGGCGTCGGACGTCCGCCTTCACCCTCGTCTCCTTCGACGACCTCTGAGCCCCCGCTGCGTACGTCGTGCGCCGTGCTCTCGCGGTCCGCTGTTCCATTGCTCGTCCCTCATTCCGCTCCCTCTCACCTGATGACCATGACGCCCCTCCACCGTCTCGTCCCGGTCCTCCTCCTCGGTGTCGCCTCGCTTGGCATCGACCGGCCGCTCGTCGCGCAGGCGCCGACCGCGACCCGCCTCGACTCCGCCTTCCTCGCGAATTACCGGTGGCGCAACATCGGCCCCGATCGTGGCGGTCGATCGATCGCGGCGAGTGGCGTGCGCGGGCGCCGTCAGGAGGCGTACTTCGGCGCCACGGGGGGCGGGCTCTGGAAGACGCAGGACGGCGGGGAGACCTGGTTCCCCGTGACCGACGGGCAGGTGACCACGGCGTCGGTGGGCGCGGTGGCAGTCAGCGAGACGAACCCCGACCTCGTCTACATCGGGATGGGGGAGACCGCGATCCGCGGCAACATCATGCCGGGCGACGGCGTGTACAAGAGCGCCGACGCCGGCAAGACGTGGACGCACGTCGGCTTCCGCGAGTCGCACGGCATCGCGAAGATCCGCATCCATCCGACGAATCCGGAGATCGTCTTCGTCGCCTCATTCGGGAAGTACAGCGTGCCGAGCGAGGAACGCGGCGTCTACAAGTCGATGGATGGGGGCCGGAGCTGGCGCCGGGTCCTCTTCCGTGATGCGAAGTCAGGGGCGATCGACATCGCCATCGACCGGACGAATCCGAATGTGATGTACGCCGCGCTCTGGGAGGCGTACCGCAAGGAGTACCAGATGTCGTCGGGCGGGCCGGGCTCGGGGCTCTACAAGAGCACGGACGGCGGCGAGACCTGGAAGGAGATCACGCGGAACCCGGGGCTCCCGGCCGGACTGATCGGGCGCATCGGCGTCGCCCTGACGGCGGCGAATCCCAACCGTGTGTATGCGCTGGTGGAGAACGAGAACGGCGGCCTCTTCAAGTCGGATGACGCGGGCGCGACCTGGACCCTGATGAACGCGGATCGCTCGATCCGGCAGCGCGCCTTCTACTACACGCATCTCTTCGCGGACCACCAGAACGCCGACGTGGTCTACGCCCAGAACACCTCGCTCTTCCGCTCGGCCGACGCCGGGAAGACGCTGACGAGCATCGGGAATGGGACGCACGGCGACTTCCACGATCTGTGGGTCGATCCGGATGATCCGAACCATCTCGTCGTGGCGAACGATGGCGGTGGCACCGTCACGACCGACCTTGGGAAGACGTACACCGCGCAGGACTTCCCGACCGAGCAGTTCTACCACGCGATCACGACGAAGCATCTGCCGTTCCACGTCTGCGGCTCGCAGCAGGACAACAGCACGATCTGCACCCCATTCAACTGGAACCGCGGCGCCGCGCGCGGTGGGGTGGCGATGTACGCGGGGGAGCGGGCGACCGTCCCGGGCGGCCCCGGCCCCGGGTACCGTGATCCGGCCGCCGGCGGGATGGCGGTGAGCTACATCGCCGGCGGTGGGGAGCCGGGCTACATCGCCACCGATCCGCGCGATCCGGACGTCTTCTACTCTGGGACTAACAACGGTGGCTACGTCGACAAGTTCAATCGCCGCACGGGGCTCTCCCGCGAGGTGAATCCGTACCCCTGGTTCTACTCTGGGGAGCCGAGCTCGGCGATCCGCGAACGGTGGCAGTGGACCTTCCCGATCATCTTCTCGACGGTCGACCCGACGCGTCTCTACGTGTCGTCACAGCGTCTTTGGATGACGCAGGACGGTGGCGCGACGTGGCAGGTGCTCAGCCCCGACCTGACGCGGCACGACCCCACGACGCTCGGCCCGTCCGGCGGCCCGATCACGGGGGATATGAACGGCCCCGAGGTGTATGCGACGATCTTCAGCGTCGCGCCGGGGAAGCAAGACGTGAACGTCATCTGGACGGGGTCGGATGACGGTCTCGTGCACGTGACGCGTGACGGCGGGAAGACGTGGACGAATGTGACGCCGCGCGAGATGCCGGCCTTCGGGCGCGTGAGCCAGATCGATGCCTCGGCCTTCGCGTCGGGGACGGCGTATGTCTCCGTGCGAAAGCCGCTGCTGAACGATTTCGCGCCGTACATCTTCCGCACGACGGATTACGGCGCGACGTGGACGAAGATCGTCACCGGGATCCGCGCCGACGATTACATCCACGCCGTCCGCGAGGATCCCACCCGCCGCGGGCTCCTCTACGCGGCGGGGCAGCACGGCGTGTACGTCTCGTACGACGACGGCGCGCAGTGGCAGTCGTTGCGGCTCAATATGCCCGACGTCCCCGTCTCTGACCTGATCGTGGAGGCGAACGAGCTGGTGATCGCCACCCACGGCCGCGGCTTCTGGGTGCTCGATGACATCGCGCCGCTCCGGCAGGCGACGGCCGCGACGGTGGCGGGCGGTGCGACGCTCTACACCCCGCCGACCGCAGTCCGCTCCGGCCTGAACGTGCCGATCACCTGGCAGCTCCCCGCCGCGCCGCGTGCGCTCGCCCTCGAAGTGCTCGACTCGACGGGCACCGTGCTCCGGCGCTGGGAGGGGGATACCGCGCGCACGCCCGCCGCGGGCGGTGGGCGCCGGCGCGGGGGTGGGGCGAGCACCATCCCGCTCGCGGCCGGGATGCAGCGGCTCGAGTGGGATCTGCGCACCACGCCGATCACGGGCTTCCCGGGGATGATCCTCTGGGGGGCAGGGACCGCAGGGCCTGCCGTCCCGCCGGGCCGCTACACGGTTCGGCTCACCGCCGACGGGCGGGCGCTCACGGCGCCGCTCACCGTCGTGCGCAACCCGCTCCTGCCCGAGGTCTCCGATGCCGACCTGCACGCACAGTATCAGTTCGGTCGGATGGTGCGGGACCGCACCGAGCAGGCGAACCAGGCGGTGATCGAGATTCGTCGCGTGAAGGCGCAGCTCGACGATCGGCTCACGCGGGCGAACGATCGTCCGCTCACCGCTGCCGCCGGCACGCTCCGCACCAACGCCTCGGCGGTGGAGCAGGACGTCTATCAGGTGAAGAACCAGAGCGGACAGGATCCGCTGAACTTCCCGATCCGGGTGAACAACCGGCTCGCGAACCTCCTCGCGATGGCGGAGCGGGGGGATGGGCGCCCCACGACGTATATGCCCGAGATCTACGGCATCCTCTCCGATGAGTTGAAGGGGTACGAGGCGACGCTGGCGGAGGTGTGGCGCCGCGACCTCGCGGCGGTGAACGCGCAGCTCGCGCGGCTCGGGCTCCCGGCGGTGGATCCGAAGTGCACGGAGGTGAAGGGGTGCACGCCGGTGCCGTGATGGATGCGTGGCGCCGTCGCGCCGACGGTGCCCTGCGACGATGAGGGACACGAAGGGGGCGGGAGCGCCGTGGCGCTCCCGCCCCCTTCGTGCACGCCCTCAGACGCCGGCGAAGATCCGCTGTGCGTCCTGGAGTGTCGCCAACCCCGTCGTCGTCGGCATGAACTCGTGCGCGACGTAGCCGCTGAATCCCGTGTCGGCGATCGCCTTGGCAATCCGCGGATAGAAGAGCTCCTGCGTCGTGTCGAGCTCGTGCCGACCGGGGACGCCGGCGGTGTGATAGTGCCCGATGTACCGGTGGTACGCCTCGATGGTACGCACGACATCCCCCTCCATGATCTGCATATGGTAGATGTCGTAGAGCAGCTTGAACCGGGCCGAACCGAGCGCCTCGGCGATCGCCACGCCGAAGGGGGTTCGGTCGGCCTGGTAATCCCGATGGTCGACCTTGCTGTTGAGGAGCTCCATCGTGATGGTGACGCCGAGTCGCTCGGCGAGCGGGAGGATCCGGCGGAGGCCCTTCACGCAGTTGGCGATCCCCTCGCCGTCGCTGAGCCCACGCCGGTTCCCCGAGAAGACGATCATCTGTGGGATCCCCGCAGCGGCGATCTTCGGGAGGAGGCGTTCGCTTTCTGCGACGAGGCGGTCGTGATTGGCGACGGTGTTCCAGCCGTCGGGGATGGGCCCGGGGCCGTTGGCGATCGCGCAGGCGAGGCCGTGTCGTGCCGGGACGGCCCACTCGTCCTCGCTGAGGAGGTCGATGGCGTGCAGCCCGACGCGCTTCGCCTCGCGGCAGAGGTCGTCGAGTGGTGTGCTGCTGAAACACCAGCGTGCGACGCTCTGCCGGTAGGCGGGCGCGAACGACGCCGACACGTTTGGTGCGCTGGGGGCGGCGTCGGAGGTGGTGGTGGGCGCCGCTGCGGCCTCGGCCGGCAGTGCGGCGCCGAGCGCGGCGCCGGCGGTCGCGCCGAGCCCGGCGCGGAGGACCTCCCGACGGGACGGGCTCACAATTCACCTCGGTTCAGGCGTTCGACCGTGCCCGCGACGGCGCGGGCGGTGAGTGCCATATAGGTGATGCTCGGGTTCTGGCACGCCGAGCTCGCCATACAGGCGCCGTCGGTGACCATCACGTTCGGGACCTCCCAGAGCGCGTTGTTCCCATCGCAGACGGAGACGTCGGCGGAGCGCCCCATCCGCGCGCCCCCCATCTCGTGGATGCAGAGCCCCGGGGGGACGTCGGGACGGTTCTGGTAGATGTTGGTCGCGCCGGCGGCTTCGAGCATCTCGGTCGCCGAGGTGACCATATCCTGCATCATCGCGCGCTCGTTCTCGCCCCAACGGGCGGTGATGCGGAGCGCGGGGATCCCCCACTTGTCCTTCACGTTCGCGTCGAGCGCGAGATGGTTCTCGGCGTTGGGGAGCATCTCGCCCCAGCCGTTGATGCCCACGCCCCAGGGGCCGAGTTGCGTGAGGACCTTTTGCTTCCAGTCGGCGCCGTAGCCGGGCCCGGACCAGCGCCCACGTCCCCCGGCGCCCCCCTGCATCCCGTAGCCGCGGAGGAAGTCGCGGCTCGCCGCGGATCCGTTCGTGTTACGGAAGCGCGCGACATACATCCCGTTCGGGCGGCTCCCCTCGGTCTTGAAGTCCTCGAAGCCCGGGATGATGCCGCCGGCGCCGTGGAGCATATGGTGGTCCATGATGTACTTGCCGAGCGTCCCGCTCCCGTTCCCCATCCCGTTCGGATGTGCGGCGCTCGTGGAATGCATCAGGATGCGGACCGACTCGAAGGCGGAGGCACAGAGGAAGACGACGCGCGCCTCGTAGACCATCTCCTGCTGCGTGCGTGCGTCGATGACCCGCACCCCCTTGGCTCGACCGGTCCGCGGGTCGAGCACCACCTCGCTGACGACGCTCCACGGCCGCAAGGTGAGCCGGCCGGTGCGCTCGGCGGCCGGCAGGGTCGATCCGTTGCTTGAGAAGTACGAGTGCGTGATGCAGCCGCGCTCGCACGGGCCGCAGTAGTGGCAGGCGGCGCGTCCGTTGTGATCTTTGGTGAGGATCGCCGCGCGTCCAATCGTCCAGACTCGCTCGCCGTTGAAGGCCTTCAGCACCTTCTCGCGGACGTGCCGTTCGGCGACCGTCATCTCCATCGGCGGGAGGAACTCGCCGTCGGGAAGCTGCGCGAGCCCCTCGGGCTGTCCGGAGACACCGATGAACCGCTCCACGTGCGAATACCACGGGGCGAGGTCGGCGTAGCGAATGGGCCAGTCGCACCCGTGGCCGTCCTTCAGGTTCGCCTCGAAGTCGAGGTCGCTCCACCGATACACCTGACGTCCCCACATGATCGAGCGACCGCCGACGTGCCGGCCGCGGATCCAGCGGAAGGGGGCGTCGTCCGGCGTGGTGTACGGGTTCTCGCGATCGTTCACGAAGAACTTTGAGCCCCACTCGTCGCAGGCGTAGCACTCGCGCTGCACCGGCTGGTCGCGCTCGAGGGCGGTGCGGTCGCCGTAGCCGCGGAAGCGCATCTGGTACGGCTGGACGTGCTCCACGTAGTCACGGGCGGGGTCGATCGGGCCGCCCGCTTCGAGGACCAGGGTGCGGAGCCCGCGTTCGGTGAGTTCCTTCGCGGCCCAGCCGCCGCTGATGCCGGAGCCGACGACGATGGCGTCGAAGGTGCGGCCGCGCTGCGCGTTCGCGCCGAGGAGGGTGGGGAGGCCGTCACGCATGGGCGTGCCCTCCCGCCGACGGCGCCGCGGTGATGGGGACCGCGCCGCGGAAGTGCCCGGGGGTGATGTTCACCTTGAGCACCTCCTTCCGCACGCGCTCGCTGGTGAGATAGCCGTGCAGGGCGAGGCCCTTGAGGCGACGGTACGCCTTCTTGGCGACGTGCGCGGCGTCCACCGGGCGCTCGGCCCAGGCGAGTTCGCCGTCGCGCTGCACCGGATCGAGCGCGGACCAGCGGAGTCCGTAGGCGGCGCGAGCGCGCGCATCGAGCGCGGCGAGCCCCGCGCGGAACTCGTCGCGCTCGGCCGCCGTCATCCAGTCCGCGACGATCACGTCGATGAAGGCGGGGACGCCGACGTCGAGCGCCCCGGGGGTGTCGGTGCGCGGCAGGATCCCATCGACCATCGCGGCGACCGTCGCGCGCTCGTCGGCGGTGAGGCTCGTGCCACGGGGTTGCCGCGTCGCGGCGTGGATCTTCTCGGCCCAGGCGTCGAAGGCGGCATCGTCGGCTTGGGCGAGTGCCGGGAGGAGGGAGAGGCCGGCCAACTGCAGGAGTGCACGGCGGGTGATCGTCATCCGGAGGGGCGGTCGGGGGTGAGGGGCCGAGACGATGCGCTACGTTCGCACGCGGACGGTGGGGCGACAAGGTGGACGCGCCGGGGACTAGCGCGCGCGATGCCCCGACGATTACTCCTTCGGCGCTGACCGCCAGGGGTACTCCGCGTCGCGGGGTTGAGACAGTCCCTTGGAACCTGACCCGGGTAATGCCGGCGGAGGGAGCGCGGTGGGCGATGAGTCCGGCATCGACCGTGGCCGTCGCGCGCGTGCATTCCGTCGCGCATCGCCCTCCCACCCACGGTCGACCGCGAGCGCGTGCGCCCCGGCCGACCCGATGGAGCGAATGATGTCCGTCCTGCGCGTTGTCCCGCTCGCCGCCACGATCGCCGCGACACTCGTGGCGCCTCTCGCCTCCCCCCTCGCCGCGCAGGAGACCGTTCGAGATACCAGTCGCGCCGCCGTGGCCCGACGCGACACCCTCGACGCCGTCGTCGTGCGCGCGACCCGCGTCGGTGCCGCGCCGCCGACCTCCCAGACCCTGATCGACCGTGCCACCATCGCGCGCACCTACGTCGGACAGGACGCGCCCCTCGCGCTCCTCGGCGCGACCGGCGTCACCGCGGCGTCGGACGCGGGGGCATTCAGCGGCTATAGCTCGCTCCGACTCCGCGGCATCGACCAGACGCGACTCGCGATCTCCGTCGACGGAGTCCCGCTCAATGATCCCGAAGACCAGGTCCTCTACTTCTCGAACGTCCCTGACGTCCTGCACTCGATGAGCTCGGTGCGCGTCCAGCGCGGCGTCGGGGGGAGCGGATTCGGGCCGGCTGGGTTCGCCGGGGCGCTGAGCTTCGAATCATTGCCGCTCGCGACCACGCCAGCCTTCCGCGAGGCCGAGGTGACCGCGGGGAGCTGGGGGACCCGGCGGGTGAGCGTCGGTGCGGCGAGTGGGGTGCGTGGGTCCGTCGCGGCGTATGGTCGTGCCACCGCGCAGACGACGGATGGCTATCGCCTCCACTCGGGGAATGATGCGCGCTCCGCGTTCGGGAGCGCAGCGTGGTTCGGCGACCGGGATGTGGTGAAGGTCACTGGCTTCGCGGGCCGCTCGCGGATGCAGCTCGCCTACTACGCGGCCAGCGAGGCCGACCTCGCCGCCGACCGGCGCACCAACCCGATGTCGCCGGACGAGCGCGATGACTTCTCGCAGTCGATGCTGAGCCTCCAGCATACGCGCACCCTCGGACGTTCGGGTGCCGTGACGACGACGCTGTACCGCAACGCGGCGGCGGGGACGTATGACGTCGCCGTGGGTGACGATCTCTGGAACTTCGGGCTCGACCACACCTGGGTCGGTCTCCTCTCGACCGCCACGTGGACCACCGGCCCGGTCGCCTGGTCGGTGGGTGGCCACGCGAGCGACTACGCGCGCGAGCACAGCCTGCGCATCCGCCCCGTCCTCACCACCGACGTGTACGCGAACACTGGTCACAAGTCGGAGCAGAGTGCCTTCGCCAAGGCCGTGGGTCGCCGTGGCGCGCTCGAGTGGGTCGCCGACCTTCAGCTGCGCCAGGCGACCTTCCGGTACGCGCCGAGTGCGGGCGTCGCGATCGGCTCGCCGGAGGTCACCTGGCGCTTCGCGAATCCCAAGCTCGGCGGCACGTGGCAGCTGGGGGGCGGTCGGAGTCTCCACGCCTCGGTGGGGCGCGCGTCTCGTGAGCCGACGCGCGTGGATCTCTTCGCCGGCGCGGACGATCTCGACGCCGCGACCGCCGCCGAGGTCCTGCCGCTCACGCGGGTGCGGCCCGAGCAGGTCACCGATGTCGAGATCGGGATGCGCCGGGCCGGCGCGCGCGGTGCCGTTGCGGTGAATCTCTTCTCGATGCGATTCCGCGATGAGATTGCCGCGATCGGGGCGCTCGCCATCACGGGGAGCCCGCTGCGTCGGAACGTGCCGCGCTCGACGCGCGCGGGGGTCGAGCTCGAGGGGAGTTGGCGGCCCGTCACGGCGTGGCGCGTCGATGGGAACGTCGTCTGGATGCGCGCGCGCATCGCCGAGTACGAGGACGAGGGGGCGGGGGTGACATACCGCGATGTGCCGCCGCTCCTCACTCCCGCGGTGACCGCAAACCTGCAGGCGTCGTGGGAGGGACGCGGCGGACGGTCGCTGACCCTCGGCGCCCGTCACGTGGGGCGCGCGTTCCTCGCGAATGACGGGAATGCGGCGTTGACCATCCCCGCCTTCACGGTGCTCGACGGTGGCGTCACAATCCCCGTCGGACGGCAGCAGCTGCGGGTGCAGGGGCAGAACCTGCTCTCCGCCACGGCCTACGCGGCCGGGTACACCGACGGGGCCACGCGCTATCTGTTCCCGGTGGCGCCCGCGACGATCCTCGCCACGTGGCAGGTGACGTTCTGACTCACCGCACGCGGCGGATCGAGCGGATGCGGTCCCCTTCGAGGATCCCGTCGACGACGTCGATGCCGGTGATCACCTCGGCCCAGACGGTGTAGTCGGCGTCGAGTCGGGCGTTGTCGCGGAGGTTGACGAACCATTGCGCATCGCCGGTGTCGTGGCCGCGCGTGCTCATTCCGACGGTGCCGCGGCGGTGGGAGACGGTCCCGAGTTCGTCACGCAGCGTCTCCCGCCAGCCGACGTATTCGTTCGCGCCGGGGCTCCCGCCCTGGATCACGAAGTCGGGTTCGACGCGGTGCCAGGTGAGGCCGTCATAGAACCCCGCCTCCGCGAGCGCGAGGAGCCGCGCCGCCATCATCGGCGCCACATCGCCGCGCAGGCGCACGTCGAAGCGCCCGCCGCCGCTCGTGCTCGCCAGCGTCACACGGAGGACGACGGTGTCGCCGAGGGCGAGCCGGACCGCCGCGCGGGGGAGTGCGACCCGCTCGACCGGCGGACGATCGTCGGTGGCGGGGCGGCCCAGCACCGCGAGGAGCGCGACCCGCGCGTCGCGGGCGGAGGCGTCCTCGCGGGCGACGAGCCGTTCGAACGTCTGACGCGCGGCGGGCGCGGCGGCGGTGAGCGTGGTGCCCTGAAGGGCGACCGCGGCCGCGCGGACCACCTGCGCGCCGTCGCGACGGAGCGCGGCGACGTAGCGGGCGTCGTCGGCGTGGCCGGTGCGCGCCGCGAGGGCGTCGATCGCCGTCTCCGCGACGTTGTCGTCAATGTCCTCGACCATCGCCCGGAGCGCGGTCGTGTCCTCGAGCAGCGCCGCCGCGCGCGTGGCGTACCGGCGCAGCTCGGGCTGTGGATGGCGGAGCAGGTCGGGGAGGGCGGCGCGCGCGGCATCGGGGCGGAGGCGCGCGAGCGCGACGAGCCCGTGCGCGGCGGCGTGCCACGAGACCTCGCCGCGCCGGCGCGACGAAGTCTCCGACGGACGACGATCGATCCACCTGACGAAGGTCTGCACGAGCACGTCATCGCTCGCGCAGCTGCTCCGGGCGAGGTCCGCCGCGCGGAGCCGTACCGCCCAGGCGCTGTCCATCAGGGCGAGGCGGAGGGCGGTGCAGTCATCGCGCAGGCCAGCGAGCGCGCGGAAGCGGAGCCGCCACGCGGGCTCCACCCAGAGGGGCGCCGGTGGGACCGTGGGGAGCGCGGTGCGCGCGACCAACTTCGGATCCCGGATGCGACCGAGCCCGCGCGCCGCGATCGCGCGGACGCGCGCATCGGGATGCGCCGCCGCCTCGGCGAAGGCGAGGTCGATGGAATCGCGACGGTCCTCCGCGAGGAGCACGCGTCCCACCAACGAGGAGTCGGCGCGGGTGAGCGTCTGCGCCGATGGCGCGAGCGGCGTGATGGCAGTCGTCAGCGACGCGACGAGTAGGGCCCAGACGCGCGCGCGGCACCGGTTCACGGCGTGACCTTCCAGAACGCGATGCCGCTCGCCTGCGGGCCGATATCGACCGTGCCGACCTTAACCCGGGCGCGCAGGTCGATCACGTCGACCTTCCCGGGCGCGGCGCCGACGCCCTCACTCGTCACGAAGGCGTAGCGCGAGTCGGTCGACATCGCGACGCCGTGCGCGAGTGTCGTGCTCGACGGGACGCGCGCCACCGAGCGCCCGCTCGCGAGGTCGAAGAGCTCGATCTGTGACCCCTGCTTGAGGCTCGCGACGAGCATCGTGCCGTCGGGCGTGACGCCGAGGTTGTAGGGGCCACGGCCGGTGGCGAATCGGCGGGTGATCGTCCACGTGTCGCGATCGATCTCGAGGATCTCGTCCCCCTTGTTGCACGCGATGTAGATGCGTCGGCTGTCCGCGCTCGGCTGCGCCCAGGTGGGGGAGCAGGTGGCGGGCGTCATCGCGTGCTGGTGGCCGGCCATCGCCGGGTACCCGACCTCCGCCGGGTCGCCGGTGCGGCCGCCGGAGACGCGACGGGCACCGTCGATCCACATCTGAAGCATCGCGCCGCCGTCGGCGGGGCGGGCCCCCTCGCTGCCGCGCGCCAGGTGGAAGCGCCGCGACACCTGCTGCGTGCGCGTGTCGATCTCCACCAACTCGTCATCCATCATACAGGCGCTGTAGTGGAAGCGCCCATCGGGCGAGACGCGGCTGCCGTGCGGCATCGTGCACGTGACGATGCGCGCGACCTCCGCAAGGTTCGCGACGTGGACGACGGAGACGGACGATGGGACCATATCGCCGTGCAGGTTGAAATTCACCGAGTAGGTGTAGCGCCCGTCGGGGGTCGCGTCGATCGAGGCGGGGAAGGTGCCGAGGAGGAGGCCGGGGCCGGCGAGCGTGTCGGGGCCGAGGACGAACTGCCAGTACTTCCCGTCAGGGAAGCCGTGCCCCGTCGTCATATGGAGGAAGCGACCGTCGGCAGAGATCGCGAGGCCGTGCGGTCCCTCCATCTCGGCAGGGAGCTCCCCGATGGGGATCTCGCGCTCGACCGTCGCCGTGCGGCCATCGAAGCGGATCCGGTAGATCTTGTCCGCGCTCTCGGCGCCGGCGTAGACGTGGTACGTCGGGCCGGCGGGCGTGGACGGTGTGGCGGGTGCGGCGCTGGCGTTCCCCGGGCGTGCGACGGTGACGGGGCGCGGTTGGGCCCCGAGCGGGAGGAGCGTGGGAAGGGCGAGGGCGACGACGAACGTCCCCGTGGCATTGCGTGCACTGCGTCCGACCTGCATCGTCCCCTCCGACTGAAGGCGTCCTCGACCCTCGACCCCACGACCGCGATGCAGAGTCTAACCGCGCGCCGCCTCGGCGTCACCGCCGCGTTCCTCCTCTCCCTCCCCCTCGGGCTCCGTGCGCAGGGCGCGCCCGATGTCCCTGTCGCGCGACTCGTCGCGGAACCGGCGGCGATCGTCCTGAAGGCCGGGGAGTCCACGGGCTTCCGGGTGCGGGCGTACGCAGCGGATGGGCGCGAGATCCCGAACCCGTTCGTCCGGGTCTCGGCGGGAACGCGCGCGGTGCGGTTCTCCGATACGACGGTCACCGCCACCGCGGCGGGGCGCTTCGAGGCGACCGCGACCGCGCAGGGGGCGGAGGGGCGCACGATCACGCTCGCGATCCCGGTCACCGTGACGTGGCCGGCGCTCACCGCGCTCACGGTCTCGGGTCCGGCGGGGACGCTGTACACCGGCCTCACCGTCCCCCTCCGCGCGAAAGGGACGCACGCGGACGGCACGGAGCGCCCGAACCTCCTCACCACGTGGGCGACTGCGAACCCGCGCGTCGCGACGGTGAACCGCTTCGGTGACGTGACCGCCGTCAGCCCCGGCACCACGACGATCACGGCCACCGCGGAGGGGGCGACGGCCCGCCTCGCGCTGACCGTCGTCGCCAATCCGATCGCGCGACTCGAGATCACCGTCGCCGAGGCCCAGGTGCGCACCGGCGATGTCGTCCGCCTCACCGCGCAGGCCAAGCGCGCGAATGGCAGCGTCGTCGCCGACGCACCGATCACGTGGAGCTACATCTACACCCCCGATGATTCGATCGCGCCCGCCGGGATGCCCGGGGGCGCCGGGATCGTCCAGTTCGGCCGCTTCGCCGGCAACTATCCGGGACGCTACACCCTGCTCGCGCAGGCTGCGGGGGTGACCGCGCAGACCACGCTGCAGGTGGTGCCGCGTGACGTCCGTCAGCGGATCCAGGTGACGAGCCGGGGGAGCATCACGAATAGCCACACCTCCGACCTCTGGCCCTGGACCGGGCGCGACGGGCGCGACTACGTGCTCGTGGGCACCTGGGGCGGGGACGGCTACGCGCTGGTCTTCGACATCACCGATTTGGATCGGATCGTGAAGACCGACTCGGTGCGGGTGGACGCGCGGACGATCAATGACGTGACCGTCTCTCCCGACGGGCGGTACGGCGTCCTCTCGCGCGAGGGCGCCTCGAACCGACAGAACGGCGTCGTGATCCTCGACCTCGCCGACCCGGCGCATCCGAAGATTGCGAGCACCTTCACGCAGGAGCTCACCGGCGGCGTCCACAATATGTTCGCCACCAACGACCATCTCTTCGCGGTGTCGGGCGGCGCGAAGTACGTCATCATCGACGTGAAGGACATCTATCAGCCGAAGTACGTCAGCGAGTACCGGCATCCGAACGCGCGGCTGCACGACCTCTGGGTCCGGGACGGCATCGCTTACTCGGCGCAGGGCGGGGTGGGGGTTGTCGTCGTCGACGTGGGGAATGGGAAGTACGGCGGCACCATCGAGCAGCCGAAGCTGATTACCACCTATCCGGTGAACTCGGGCCACGAGATTTATCCGTATGTGCAGCAGCGGACCGGTCGCACCTACCTGTTCATCGGCGACGAGGAGATGAGCCGGCGTGGGCGCACCTGGGAGGGGACGGGGTACTCGCTCTCGGGGCCCGATGGGAAGCCGCCGCGGAACGGGATCGCGCAGACCTCCGGTGGGTACACCCACATCGTCGACTTCACCGATCCGATGCGACCGATGGCCGTGGGGCGGTATCACCTCGAGGACTACGGCGCGCACGACATCATCGTCGAGGACGACGTCCTGTATCAGGCGTACTATGACGGCGGCGTCCGCGTGGTGGATGTCTCCGGCGAGCTCCTCGGGAACCTCTACGATCAGAACCGCGAGATCGCGGTCTTCAAGCCGTACGACCCGGATGCCTACACCCCGAACGCCCCGTTCGTGATGAATGCGATGCCCTGGAAGGGACGCGTCCTCTTCACGGACTTCAACTCCGGGCTCTGGGCGGCGAAGTTGCTCCCGAAGCCGCCGGTGCCCTGATCGGCCTCAGCGGATCGTTCGCCTCCCCCTGACACGCCCTATGGACGCCCTCATCGCCTATTTTGCCGGGATCCCCTCGAGCCACCGCGCGCTGATCCTCGCCGGGGGCATCGCGCTCTTCTGGCTCTGGGAGACGGCCGAGCCGCTCGTGCGGGCCGACTATCGGAAGGGGCGCCACGCGCTGGTGAACTTCTTCTTCACCGCGACGACGATCGTCGTGAACTTCCTGCTCGCCTTCCTGCTGCTCCGGGCGTCGGAGTGGGCCGTGGCGCGCGAGCTCGGTGTGCTCTTCCTTTGGCCTGGCCTCCCGGTGCTGGCGCAGCTCCTCGTCGGGCTCCTCGTCCTCGACCTCGTGTCGGCGTGGCTCGCGCATTGGGTGCAGCACAAGACGCCGATGCTCTGGCGGCTCCACCTCGTGCATCACTCCGATCGGCACGTCGACACCACGACGGCCAACCGGCACCACCCCGGTGAGAGCGTCGTCCGCTTCGGCTTCACGCTGGCCGCGGTGGTCCTCACCGGCGCGCCGATGTGGATGGTCTTCCTCTATCAGTCGCTGAGCGTGGTGCTGAGTCAGTTCAACCACGCGAACATCGCCCTCCCGGCGGCGCTCGACCGGGCGATCAGCTGGCTCCTCGTCTCGCCCGATATGCACAAGGTGCACCACCACTACGTGCTGCCACACACCGATTCCAACTACGGGAACGTCTTCTCGGTGTGGGATCGCCTCTTCGGGACCTTCCGGACGATCGACCGGGCCCAGCTGACCTACGGGATCGACACGCACCTCGCCGAAGCCGAGCACGCGTCGGTCGGTGCATTGCTGACGATGCCGCTGCGGAAGGGGACCCGCCGACTGGTGGACTGAGCCGCTACTGCGCGATCGCGGCGCCGTCACGCCGCGGATCCGCGGCACCGATGCGCCGTCCGTCAGGCCGCACGAGGATCGCGTGCACACCGCCGAACTGGATGTCAGCGACGCGGCTGACCGGCTTGTAGCCACGCGCGATGAGCGTCGCGTAGACCTCGCTGCCGAACCCGGGCTCCACCTCGACCTCGCGCCGCGTCGGCGACGAGAGGATGCGCGGCCCCGCCAGCGCCGTCGCGGGGTCTTCGCCGAAGGCGAGCATCCGCAGCGTCACCTGCGCCACCGCGGGCTGGATGTACTGCGAGCCCGCCGCACCGACCACGAGCCGGACCGCGCGCCCGTCGAGTACGAGCGTCGGGGCGATCGTCGAGTTGGTGAACCGGTTGGGCCCGCGCGTCCGCGCGGTGAGGTTCGCGCCAGACGAGTTGAGGAAGAACCCGCTCGTGTAGACGCCGGAGCCGAAGAGCACGCCCACGGTGGTCGTCGCCGAGACAGCGTTTCCCGCGGCATCGACCACGGCGAGGTGGGAGGTGTTGCTCCCGGCGTAGGTCGCGAGCGGCGCGGCCGCGTCCGGTTCGGGTTCCGGCGGCGCGATGGCGGCCGGGCGGGTCGCGACCGGGGTCGGGTACGCCGCGCAGACGGACGGCGTGGCGTCGGCCTCGAAGGCCCAGGGATCCCCCGCCCGGACGGTATCGGCGGCGACGCCGGCCACCCCGCTCGCCCGCAGCCGCGCGTAGGTCGCGCTCGCGAGCCCGCGGATCGGCACCGGCATCACGTTCGGATCGCCGTGCCACGCGGCATCGGCGTTCGCCACGCGGATGATCCCCGCCATCGTCGCCACCGCGTCCCCGTGCTCCGTGAAGCCGTCGGCGCGTGTCAGCCCGACCGCTTCCGCCATCGTGAGCATCTGCACCACGGGCACGCCGCCGGTCGGGGGCGGCGCCGAGAGGACCGTCAGGCCGCGCCACGGGATGCAAACGGGGGCCGGCGTCGTCAGCGCATACGCCTCGACGTCCCGCACGGTGATCAACCCGCCACGCGCCCGCACTGCCGCCGAGAGGCGATCCGCAACGTCGCCTCGATAGAACGCGTCGCGCCCTTCACCCGCGATTCGCTCGAGCGTGGCGGCGAGTTCGGGCTGCACGAGCCGCTCGCCGGGGAGGAGTGGCTCACCGCCCGGGAGGAAGCGCGCCGCCGCCGCCGGATCTTCGAGCAGCTTCGCGCGCGAGCTCGCGATGGTGCGGGCGAGGAGCGGTGTCACGACGAATCCGTCGCGCGCGAGCCGGATCGCCGGCGCCATCACGCGCGCCAGCGGGAGGACGCCGAAACGCCGATGCGCCTCGAGCAGCCCCGCGACCATCCCGGGCACCGCGGCGGCACGTCCGGCGCGCCGGCCCGCCGGGGTCGTATCCTGCACCCCCCAGAGTGTGTCCGCACCGGTGCGCGGATAGAACGAGAGATGCTCCGCGCGCCCCTCGGCGGCGTCGTAGAAGGTGAGCGCGCCGCCGCCGCCGAGGCCCGTCTGCGAGACATCCGTCACGCCGAGGGCGAAGGCGGTGGCGACGGCCGCATCGGCCGCGTTCCCACCGGCCCGCAGGATCTCCACCCCCGCCGCCGCCGCATCCGGCTGCGAGGCCGCCACCATCCCCTGCGCGCCCTCGGCGCGTTTGCCGCTCATCGCGGCGATCGCGGTCGGGGCCGGGCTCGCCGCCGGTCGGCAGGCCGCCACTGTCAGGAGGAGGAGGGATGCGGTCCGACGCGTGATGGCGCGGACCGGGTGGAGCCGCGCTAGCGGTGCGACGCGACGAGAGACGCGATGGGAGACGCGAGCAGAGACGCGACGGGGGACGAAGGGCATACCCCGAACGCTAGCGTGTCGGGGCCCCCTGACAAGCCGCGCTTAGTCGGTCCGGCTGCGTCGCGGGAAGACGAGCACCTTCCGGTCGAGGCGGCGGCTGGCGAGCGCGCTGACCACATTCGACGTGGAGACGATCCCCACGAGGCGGGCGCCGTCGAGCACCGGGAGCCGATGCAACCCGTCGCGGCTCATGATGTCCGCCGCGAGCGGGACGGGGAGGTCGGGGGGCGCCGTCCGCAGCGGGGTGCGCGACATCGCCTCCTCCACCGTGTGGTCGTCGAGGATCCCGCGCGCCGTGCGGTCGCGCACCTCATCCGGCTCCGCCGGTAGCGAGGCCATGAAATCGAGGAGGTCGCTCGCGCTCACCATCCCGAGCAGCTCGCCGTGGAGCATCGTAGGTGCGCCGCCGACCCCCTCCGCCACGAGCGCCTCGGCGGCCTCGCGGATGCTGATGTCGGGATCGAAGGTGACGACCGGCGCTGTCATGATGTCGTGGAGCTTGACCATCGGGACCTCGGGGGCGGGGGAGGGGTCAGCGGGAGGAGGGGACGAGCGAGGGGAGCGGGAAGCGGAGGCCGGCGATGACGCCGTCCGCCTCCCCGTCGAGCACCGCGCCGGGAGCGAGGTCCATCTGTACCGCCGCGCCGCTGAGGAGCGCCTGCTCCACCAGCTGCTCGATTGCCTCCGGGTGATCCTGCCAGGCGCGCTCGGAGAAGATCAGCTCCGCGAGCGCGCCGAAGGTCGCGGCGGCCTGCGCCGGTCCGAGACCGATCGCGGCGCGCCCGTTCGGGTGCGCGTCCTCGCGGAGACTCGCGATTCGCTGCTCGCGTTGCGCCGCGGTGCGCTCCGCCATCGCGCGCTGCAACGCGCTCGCGAGCGTGCCACCATCGCTGTCGAAACGGGCGCCGGGGAGCACCTGACAGCGATTGCGGAGGGCAGGACTCAGGCTGTGTAGCAGGATCGTCGTTGCCTCCGTCGCGCCGCCCACGAGGATCGGCTCCCCGGGGTGCGCGAGGATCGGGAGCTTCTGCCGGACCTGGCTGAGCAGGCGGTCCATCATCTCGACGTGGATGCGCTGCGCCTCGTCGGCGCCGGTGACACCGCGCGTCCCCGAGTGGAAGCCAGGTTGCGGCGGCCGAGACGTGTGCGGCGCGATCCCTACGACCGGTTCGGCGGTCAGTGTCGCCAGCGGTTCGAAGGTGAGATCGTACCACCGACCGAGGCGCGCGTGCTCGCGGTCGAGCAGCACGACGAGCGCGCTCGGCTCCGTCGCGACCCGCAGGTACGGGACCATCCGCACGCCACGGCCCCACGACACGAGACTCGAGCGGATCTCGGGCATCGCTCGCGCGACCACGTCGCCGTCCGCGGCGCAGAAGCAGGCCCACCCCGAGGTCGCCGGCGGCGTGTCGCCATCCGGGATCCGTGCCAATACCTCGGTCGCGCAGCGCTCGAAGGCCTCGCGCTCCTCGCGCGGCGCCTGCGCGAGTCGCTTCCGCTCGACGTGGATCCCTTTTTGAGGTGGACCCGCCACGCGCGCCGACTCGCCGGGTCGGGCGGCGCGGCCTCCACGTACACGCTGAGCGTCGGGTCGTCGTGATGGGCGCGGACGAACCGCAGCAGGTCATCGGGTACGAGCATGGCGCCTCCAGGCGTCCGGGGAGCGTTCGCCCGGAGGGTCGCTGGTCGCGGAGGCGCGTTCCATCGGGAATCCCCCGCACTCACGCGGGGAGATTCGCCGACCTCAGCTCCCGGTGAGGAGCCGGACCACCTGCGTGACGAGGAAGCAGACCGTGAGCCCGAGCCCCACCGGGAGCAGCGTCGCGACCGCCGTCCAGCGCCCGCTCCCCGTCTCCTTCCAGATCGTGTGGATCGTTGTGGAGCAAGGATTATGCAGCAAGCTGAAGAGCATCAGGTTCACGCCCGTGAGCGTCGTCCAGCCGTCGGCGCGGAGGAGCGTCCCAACGGCCGCCGGATCGAGTTCGAAGAGCACGCCGGCCCCCGCGCCCGCCTCGGGGGCGCCCCCCGTGAGCACGGTCAGCATCAGCACCGTCGGCACGACGATCTCGTTCGCCGGGATCGCCACCACATACGCGAGGAGGATCACGCCGTTCAGACCGAGGAGCAGGCCCGCCGGCTCGAGGCCGCGAATCAGATGCACTGCGACCGGCTCCCCCGCGATGGGCACGTTCGAGAGCAACCAGATCGCCGCCCCCGCGGGCGCCGCGAAGACGATCGCGCGCCAGAGCACGATCAGCGTCCGGTCGATCACCGAGGTGTAGAGCGTCTGCCAGAGGCGCGGCGGACGATACGGCGGGAGTTCGAGGCTGAAGCTCGTCGCCTCCCCGCGCAGGACGGTGCGCGTCAGCGCCCAGGAGGCGAGGAACATCGTCGCGACGCCGAGCAGCGTCACACCGACGACCGCCGCGGCGGAGACGACGCCGGCGAGGGCCGGCGGCGCGAGGACGCCGACGAAGAGCGACGCCATCAGGATCTGCGTCGGCCAGCGGCCGTTGCAGAGCGAGAAGTTGTTCGTGATGATCGCGACGAGCCGCTCGCGCGGGCTGTCGATGATCCGCGTGGCGACCACCCCCGCCGCGTTGCAGCCGAACCCCATACACATCGTGAGCGCCTGCTTCCCGTGCGCTCCGACGCGGCGGAAGGCGGCGTCGAGGTTGAACGCGACGCGCGGGAGATAGCCGAGGTCCTCGAGCAGGGTGAAGAGCGGAAAGAAGATCGCCATCGGCGGCAGCATCACCGAGACGACCCACGCGGTCGCGAGATAGACGCCGTCGACGAGGAGCCCACGTAGCCAGTCGGGGGCGTGGAGCGCCGTCGCCATCGTCCCGAGCCAGGCGTGTCCGCGGTCGACCAGCAGGTCCGCGAGCATCGCCGAGGGCACGTTCGCGCCGGCGATCGTCAGCCAGAAGACGACGGCGAGCATCGCGACCATCAGCGGGAGGCCGGTCGCGGGGCTCGTGAGCCACCGATCGAGCCGCTGGTCGAGGGCGGCGCCGAGGGTCGCCACCGCCGTCGGGCGCGCGGCCCGGGCGATGCGCTCGGCGAGCGCGAACCGGCCGGCGGCGAGCTGGTCGTGGAAGTCGGCGGGGAGCCGCCAGCGGATCGCATCGATCGCATCCACGAGGTCCGAGGGCATCGTCGCCGCCACCCGCTCGTCGCCATCAAGGAGGCGGAGCGCGATCCAGCGCGCGTTCGGTCGCGCGGGCTCCGCCGCGCGCACCGCATCGGCGGCCTCGCGGACGAGCGCCTCCACCGCCGGCGCGAACGGGGCGGGGGGCGTCGGACGCGGGACCACCTCGCCGCGCGCCACCTGCCGGATCATCGCGCGCAGCGCCTCGACCCCCTCGCCGCCGCGTGCCGCCGCCGGCACCACGGGCACGCCGAGCACCGAGGCCAGCGCCTCCGGATCGACGGCGATGCCGCGGCGTCGCGCCTCGTCCATCAGGTTGAGACAGACGACGACCGTCGGCGTGATCTCCAGCACCTGCAGCGCGAGGTTGAGATTGCGCTCGAGCGCCGTCGCGTCGAGCACGAGCACCGTCACAGCGGGGGCGCCGAAGAGCAGGAAGTCCCGCGCGACCTCTTCATCCGTGCTCGCCGCCTGCAGCGAGTAGGTGCCGGGGAGGTCGACCACCTTGCAGCGGTCCCCGCCGACGGTGAAGCGGCCCTCCGCGCGGGTGACCGTCTTGCCGGGCCAGTTCCCCGTGTGTTGCCGCAGCCCCGTGAGCGCGTTGAAGACGGTGCTCTTGCCGGTGTTCGGATTCCCCGCGAGCGCGACGAGATGATCGAAGCCGTCGGACCGGACGCCGAGCTGGATGAAGGACTCGTCGCGCGCCGGGAGGCGCGTGCGCATCGAGGTCGTCGGCGTCACGCGGCCCGCCCGGGTCCGTCGATCTCGATCCAGGCCGCCTGTTGCCGGCGGAGCGCGATGAGCGCGCCGCGGATGCGGTACGCGACGGGGTCGCCGCCTGGGCTCGAGAGCTCGGCGGTGATCGTGGTGCCGGGAACCACCCCGAGGTCGAGGAGCCGGCGACGCTGCGGGCCGCGACACTCCCCGGTGAGACGCCGCACGCGCACCGTCTCGCCGGGCGCGGCGTCGGCGAGGGTGCGCTCCGGCGGTGGGCCGTCGGGGCGGATTGCCGTGACCGGGAGCGTGCCATCGGCCGTGGGGATGGGCTCCCCGTGGGGATCGAATCGCGGCTGGCCGAGCCGCGCGGCGAGCGCCTCGGCCTCCTCCGGCGTGAGGTCGTGCTCCGCGTCCTCGGCGAACGTGTGCCACTCGTCGGGGGCGACGCCGGTGCGGTCTGCGAGGTATTGCTCGAGCAGGCGGTGGGTGCGCACGACGCGCAGCGCCTCTTGGCGCCCGCGGTCGGTGAGCGCGTGCGTCACGCCGGCTGAGGTGACGAGTCCGGCGGCGCCGAGCCGCTCGAGGAGGTCGCGCGCCGCGGTCGGTCGGACGCCGAGCGCTCCCGCGATTGCATCGGCGTGGACGGCCAACCCTTCGGCCTCGCGGTGGTACAGGTATTTGAGCGTGTCTTCGACGCCGATGCGCCGCGCGTCCCGCCGGGCCCGTCGGAAGCGGGCGGCGAGGCCGTGCACGGGCCACGCGATGCCGGCAGCACCGAGCAGGAGGAGCGCGAAGACGAGGAGGGCGGGGCCCGGGGCGATCACGGCGGAGGGGTCAAAGTTAGGACGTCCTAAATCAGCCCCCCGCGACCGGCGCCCGTCAAGTGCTTGCGGCCCGCGGCGCGCGGGCGATTGCTTTCCGCCGTGCCCTCACGCCCCGCTCTCGATCGCGCCCTCGGGCCCGTCGGTCTCGCCGCCACCGGCATCTGTTCGATGGTCGGCGCCTCCATCCACATCATGCCCTTCCTGGTCCAGCTCTCGGTGCCCGGCATCGGCCCCTGGGTGGTCCCCGCCTTCGCCTTCGCGGCGGTGCCGGCGTTCCTCGCGGCCCTCGCCTATGCGGCGCTGGCCTCCGCGATGCCCCGAGCGGGCGGGAGCTACCTCTTCGCGAGCCGTGGGCTGCATCCCTCGCTCGGCTTCGTCGCCTCGTTCTCGCAGTGGGTGGGGCTCTCGATCGTGATCGGCGCGGTGGCCTACGTGATCCCCGTCTTCCTCGGCGGCGTCGCCGACGGGCTGGGCGCCGGCGCCGTGGCGACGGCGCTCCTTGCCGGCCCCGGACGACTCGTCGTCGCGCTGCTGCTCGTCTGGGGGTTCGTGGGCGTCAACCTCCGCGGCCTCGCGGCGTACGAGCGCACGCTCATCCCGCTGATGCTCCTGATGTTCGCGCTCGGGGCGATCGTCATCGTCGTCGGCGCGACGCAGGATCACGGGGCATTCGCCGATGCGCTGCGGCGCGCCGGGGGCACGGTCCCCGCACCGCGCGCGGCGCCCTTCGACAAGGACACCTTCATCGCTGCGGCCGCGGTGCTTTTCTCGAGTTTCATCGGATTCGACGCGATCGCGCAGGCCGGCGGCGAGGCGCGCGATCCCGCCCGTGCGCTCCCACGGGCCATCCTGCTCACCTTCGGCGTGGTCGCGGCGTTCTACTTCAGCTTCACCGCCGCCGTGTACCACGCGGTGCCGTGGGAATATGTCGCGGCCCTGCCAGCCGATCCGACGCCCACCGCCTCGGCGTTGTTGGCGCCGTTCCTCTCGCGGCTCGGACGCGCCGCCATCACCGCGGGCGCCGCCGTCGCGTTGATCAACGATCTCCCGGGGATGCTGCTCAGTGTGTCGCGCCTGATGTTCGCCTGGGCGCGGGACGGCGTCTTCCCCACGTGGGCGGTGGATGTGCACCCGACGCGGCACACGCCGCGCGCGGCGCTCTTCGCCAGCGGTGCGATGGCGACCGTCGGCGTTTTGCTCAGCCACGGCGCGAAGAGTTTCTCGAAGGGCGTCGACATCATGGTCGTCGCGATGCTCGTGAATTTCCTCTTGATGTGCCTCGCGCTGCTCGCGCTGCCCGGACGAAATCCCGAGCTCGCTGCGCGGATGACCATCCTCCGTGCGCCGCGCGCGCGGACCGTCGTCGGCGTCGCGGGGGTCGCGCTCCTGTCGCTCTTCCTCGCCGTGCACGTGCGTCGCGAGCTCGCGGCCGAGGTGGCGGTGTGGTACGAACGCCCCCTCGCGGTCTGGGGCGTGGTGATGGCGCTGGGGACTGCGGTGCACTTGGTGGAGTTCCGGCGGTCGCGCGCGCGGGGGGGCGACCTCGCCGCACGCTTCGCCACCCTCCCCGAGGAGTGACCCCGATGTCCCCGATCAGCCGACACCGACTCGCCCCCGACCTCGAGATCGCCCGGATCCTCACCGGGCTCTGGCAGATGGCCGACCAGGAGCGCGAGGGGCGCCCCTGTGACCTCGAGGGCGCCGCGGACGCGATGGCGCCGTACGTCGCTGCGGGGTTCACGACCTTCGATATGGCCGATCACTACGGCTCGTCGGAGGAGGTCGTCGGGTGCTTCCGCACGCGCCCCGGCGCCCCGGTGACGCAGCTGCTCACCAAGTGGGTCCCCGAGCCTGGTCCCCTCACGCGCGACGACGTGCGCGCCGCGGTGGACCGCGCGCGGCGCCGGATGCGGGTGGACCGGATCGATCTGCTGCAGTTCCACGCTTGGAGTTACGCGCACCCCGCCTGGCTCGACGCGCTCTTCCACCTCGACGAGTGCCGGCGCGAGGGGCTGATCGGGCACCTCGGGCTGACCAACACCGACACCGCGCACTTGCGGCTCGTCGTGGAGAGCGGGATCCCGATCGCGACCAATCAGGTTTGCTACTCGCTGCTCGACCAGCGCGCGGCCAGAGAGATGGCCGCGTACTGCGCGCGGCAGGGGATCGCCCTCCTCGCGTTCGGCACGCTCGCCGGCGGTTTCCTCTCCGATCGGTGGCTCGGGGCGCCCGAGCCGGACTGGGGCGCGCTCGCCACCTGGTCGCAGATGAAGTACGGCCGCTTCATCCGCGTCGTCGGCGGGTGGGAGGCGCTGCAGCGGGTCCTGCGCGCCGCGCGGGCCGTCGCGGACCGGCACGGCTGCTCCGTCGCGAACGTGGCGTCGCGGTACATCCTTGATGCGCCCGCCGTCGGCGGCGTGATCATCGGGGCGCGGCTCGGGGAGCGCGCGCATTTCGAGGACAACGCACGGCTCGACGCGCTCCGCTTGACAGCGGAGGACCGCGCCGAGGTGGCGGCGGCGCTCGCGACGCTCGCCCCCGTGCCGGGTGACTGCGGCGACGAGTATCGGAAGCCCCCCTTCCTGACGGCGAGCGGCGACCTCTCGCATCACGTGGCGAACTTCCCCGCGCCCTACGGCGTCGAGACCGCGCCGGATGGGACGCGCCGCGCGTTCAGCGGTACGCCCTGGGAAGCCTCGGCGGGATACGCGCGCGCCGTGCGCACCGGGGATCGCATCCTCGTCTCGGGTACCACCGCCACGCACGGCGACCGGGCGATGGGCGGGCGTGATGCGTACGCGCAGGCCCACCACGTCTTCGACAAGATCGAGGGGGCGCTCCAGTCCCTCGGCGGCGCGCTCACCGATGTGGTGCGCACGCGCATTTTCGTGAGCCGGATCGAGGACTGGGAGGCGGTCGCGCGGGCGCACGGCGAGCGGTTCGGTGCAATCCGGCCCGCGAACACCTTGGTGCGCGCCGAACTGATCGGCGCGCAGTACCTGGTGGAGATCGAGGCGGAGGCGGTGGTGCGGGGGTGAGCGACGCCCTGTGCTACCGCACCAGCGCCTGATACACCAGCGTCCCGAACCGCGCACGCGCCTCCGGCGTCCCTGGCAGGTTCTGTAACATCAGCACCATCACGAGCCGCTCGGCCGGGTCCACCGCGTAGCTGCTCGCGTACGCACCGCCCCAGTTGTAGCTCCCAACCGAAGCGAAGCCATTCGCACCGAGGCGGTCGACCGTCGAGAAGGCGAGGGAGTACCCGTTCCCGTCGGCGCTGTAGCGCGTGCCCACCTGGTTGGTCGTCATCAGTTCGACCGTGCGCGGGGCGAGGTAGCGTCGCCCATCGATGGCCCCGCCCCGACGGAGCATTTCGAGGAAGCGCGCGTAGTCACGGGCCGTCGAGGTGAGTCCGGCGCCTCCCGCGAAGCTCCGGCGCGGCCCGCTCACGTAGTGCCCCTGACCGCGCGCGCCGGTGTCGGCGCGCACCGCGCGACCGGCGTCGTCGGAGCGATACACCGTCACGAGCCGCGCGGAGTCGGCGGGGGTGACGAAGAAGCGGGTGTCACGCATCCCGAGGGGCGCGAGGAGCCGCGACTCCAGGAACCGATCGAGCGGGAGGCCGCTCGCGCGCTCCACTACGCAGCCGAGGATGTCGGTGTTGTAGCCGTAGACGAAGCGGTCGCCGGGCTGCGCGACGAAGGGCAGCGTGCCGAGCCGGTCCATCGTGGTGCAGATCGGCTCGTCCTTGTCGGCCGTGTACCACCCGAAGCCCGCGGCGGGGCCGAGGCCCGCGGCGCGGTACCGCATCGCGACGAGTCCCTCGGTGCCGTAGGAGATCCCCGCCGTGTGCGTGAGGAGATCGAAGATGGTGATCGCCCGGCGCGCCGGGAGCGTGGTGCGGCCCGTATCGGCGGGATTCGCCACACTCGTGCGCGCAAAGCTTGGGATCCATCGGGAGACGGGGTCGCCGAGCGCGATGCGGCCCTCTTCTACGAGCATCAGGATCGCGCTGCTCGTGATCGCCTTCGATTGCGAGGCGATGCGGAAGATGTGGTCGGGGCGCATCGGGCGGTTCGCCTCGCGGTCGGCCCAGCCGACGGCGCGCTCATAGACGACCTCACCGTCGCGGAGCACGATCGCCACCGCGCCGGCGATCCGCGTCGAGTCCACCTGCTCCTGCAGGTAGCGATCGATGCGGGCGAGGCGGTCGCCGTCGAAGGCGCTCCGTGCGTCGAGCTCTTCGAGTCGGAAGCGCGCGCTGAGGATGTACGGCGGCTGTCCGGCGTCCCAGTGCCCGTAGGTGGTGGCCACGAACGAGCCGTCGCCGAGTCGCTCAAGGCCGGGGTAGGTGGAATCCCACTGATTGGTGTTGTCCTTGATGCGGACGCGGTACTGGCCCGGCGTGCTGGCGATCAGGTCCTCCCACCGTCCCACCCAGGCGACCCAGTCCCCCTTGGTCGGGCTCCCCTCCGCCATATCGCGGAAGGTCACGACGAGCCGACCGTCCCGGGCGTACTGCGCGGTGTGTCGATCCCCGGTGAGCGCACGGTCCATCGGGCGCGGCGTGCTCCAGGTGCGTCCCTCATCGGTGGTGACCATCAGATGCGACTCGCTGCGCCGACGGTTCTCGCGCAGCATCAGGGCGAGCGTGCGGCCATCAGGCGACCGGACGGCGCCGGGCTCGCAGAGGTGAATGTCGGTGCCGCGCCAGATCTCACGCGGCGCCTCCCACGTCCGGCCCCCGTCACGCGACCGCACCTGGAAGAGTCGGAACGTCCCTTCGGCTTTCCCCCCCGCGCGGAAGAACCGGCCGTCATCGTGGAAGAAGGCGAGGATCGATCCATCGGCCATCGGCACGACCGACCCCATCACGACGATTCCGCCCCAGTCTCCGATGGCCGCGAGCGGGGTCCAGGTGCGGCCCTCGTCGTCGCTGGAGGCGATGCGTGCTGGGTGCAGCCCCGAGAAGAGGAGGATGCGATGGCCGCCGGTGACCGGGTCGGGGACGCGGAAGAGGGTCGGCGTCTCCTTCGACGTCACCCAGTTGGCCTGGGTCGGGAGGCGCTCGCTCCAGGTGCGCCCGCCATCCTCGCTCTTCTTGAGGATGATGGCCCCCTCGCCGTGGCCCTTCGGATACGCGGCGAGGATGGTGCGGCCGTCGCCGAGGAGGATGGTGGAGACGTGCCCGAGGTACTGGCCCGCCTCGCGGTCGACGACGACGTGGCGGCCGGCATCGCGATCGAGATCGACGAAGCGGGGCGCCTGGGCGTGCGCGCCTCGCGGGGCGGCGGCGAGCCCGATCAGCGTGACGAGCAGCGTCGCCGTGCGGAGGGGGTGACGGCCCGAGTGGCCGTGGCGGATCGCGAGGGGGTGAGACGGCGTCGGTGTGTGCATCCCGAGAACATCGGCGCTCTGGCGGCCCGCGTCCACCAGGCGCGGTTTGG
>VHBO01000016.1 GCA_016871895.1 Gemmatimonadota bacterium | reverse complement strand
TGATGTGCCCGAGTTCGCCCGCGACGTCGCTCGCGCCGTGGAACAGCGTCCCGTCGAGGATGATCCCGCCGCCGATCCCCGTCCCGATGGTGAGCCCGATCACGTGGCGCGCCCCCTTCGCCGACCCGATCCACCATTCGCCGAAGGTCGCGCAGTTGGCGTCGTTGTCGAGGGTGGCGGGGAGGCTGACCGCGGCGCTCACCCGGTCGCGCAGCGGGAAGTCGCGCCACCCGAGGTTCGGCGTGAAGATGACGACCCCGGTCTTCCGGTCGAGCGGGCCGGGGGAGCCGATGCCGACGCCGAGGAAGTCGGCGCGTGTGGCCCCGGTGGCGGCGCAGGTCTCGGTGATGCTGCGTTCGAGCGCCTCGGCGATCCGCGCCACGACCGCGTCGGCGCCGAGATCGGCGCGCGTCGGCACCGAGTGCATCGCGTGCTGCGTGGCGCCGTCGGCGCGCATCGCGCCGACGACGATGTTCGTTCCACCGAGGTCCACGCCGAGGATGTATTGTTCTCGCTCGCCCACCCGCGCCTCCGCCGTCGCCGTGTCGCCGGCCTCCGCCGGCGGCTATCCTTGAGCATGTCCGCGGTCGTCGCGGACCCCGAAAGGTAACGTGGCCCGATGCACCTGTCCGTCATCATCACGACGTATAACAGCCCCGACTGGCTCGAGAAGGTGCTCTGGGGGTACGACGCCCAGACCCATCTTGCGTTCGAGGTGCTCATCGCCGATGACGGCTCGGATGATCGCACCCGCGACCGGATCGACGCCCTGCGCCCGCGGCTGGGATTCCCGGTGCAGCACGTCTGGCACCCCAAGGAGGGGTTCCGGAAGTGCACCATCCTCAACGCCGCGATCGCGCGTGCGGCGCATCCGTACTGCGTCTTCACCGACGGCGATTGCATCCCGCGGTCGGACCTACTCGCGGTGCACGTGGCCGAGGCGCGGCCGGGGCGGTTCCTGTCCGGCGGCTACCTGAAGCTCCCGATGGCGACGAGCCAGGCGATCACGCCGGAGAATATCCGCGCCGGGCACGCGACCGACGCCGCGTGGCTGCGCGCCCACGGCACGCCGTGGTCGCGCCGCCTCCAGCGGCTCGCGTGGGGCCCGCGCGTCTCGGCGTGGCTCGACCGCCTCACGCCGACCGGAGCGACCTTCAACGGACACAACAGCTCGGCGTGGCGGGAGGATCTTCTGCGCGTGAACGGCTTCGACGAGCGGCTCGAGTGGGGTGGGCTCGATCGGGAACTCGGCGAGCGCCTGGAGCACGCGGGGGTCCGTGGGCATCAGGTCCGCCATCGCGCGCTCGTCGTGCATCTCGACCACGGCCGCGGCTACAAGCGTCCCGAGGCGATCGCGCGCAACCGCGCCATCCGCGACGAGGTCGCCGCGAAGCGCCTCGCCCGCACGCCCCACGGACTGGATCGTCATCTCGTCACCGCGGACGCCATCACGCCGCCGGAGTGAACCACGTGTCGCCTGTCGTCCCACGCCCGTTCGTCCCGACGTTCCTGCAGCAGGTGGTGCGCCGCAATCGCACCCGCCTTATCCGTCGGTTGCGGACGTATCGTGATACGCCGTGGATGCGGCCGGCCGAGGAGGATCTCCTCGGCGACCTGCTGACGGCGCTGCGGCCTCGGCGCTGCCTCGAATGGGGTGGGGGACTCAGCACGGTGCAGTTCCCCGCGCTGCTGGCCGAGGACGCCACGTGGACGGCGATCGAGCACGATGCTGGGTGGGCCCGCACGCTCGCGGGGATGGTGACGCGCCCCGGCACCACGGTGCGGCAGGTCCCGCCCGACGACCTCGCGTTCGTGGGCGACGGCGACGCCGTCTCGTTCGCGCGGTACCTCGAGGCGGCCGACGCAGGCGCGCCGTACGACTTCATTTTCATCGATGGGCGCGCCCGCGCGGCGGCCCTCACGCGGGCCCACGGGCTCCTCGCGCCTGGTGGTGTGGTGGTCCTTCACGATGCCAATCGGGACGCGTACCTCGGTCCCGCCGCGCGGTACCCGCATCAACTGCTCTTCCGCGATCGCCGTGCGGCGCGTCGGAAGCCGGCGGGCGGGGTATGGATCGGCAGCGTCGATCGCGATCCGGCGACGTTCATCGATGCGGTGGGCCACCGTCGTCTGTGGACGTTCTATTCGGGCCTCGGGGGGGTGTTCGCATGACGGAGCCGATGGGATGGGACCGCCTGGGCCGACGGGTCGCGCGGATGGGCCTCGGATCGCTGATGGTCGGCGGGGTCGCGTCGTTCGTCGCGCCCGCTCCGGTCGGCGCGCAGGAGTCGACGCGCGCGATCACGGTCGGCGCGACGGTCGAGGGCCGCCTCGGCCGCACGGACCCGAAGGTGATGGGTCGGGGCGCATTCCACGCCTATCGGTTCGAGGCGGTCGCGGGGGGGCGGTACAAGGTGACGATGCGGTCCGCGGACCTCGATGCGTACGTCTGGGTCGCCGAGAACGTCGGGGGGCTGACGGATCAGGTGGCCAGTGATGATGACGGCGGCGGCGACACCGATGCGCAGCTCCTCTTTCGTCCGTCTCGTGCGGGCACCTATCTGATCGTTGCGCAATCGCTCGACGCCGACGAGACCGGGGCCTACACGCTGGTCGTCGAATCGGTCCCGCCGCCCGCGCCGGTCGCCGCTGCGCCGCTCGTGCTCGGCCAGCCGCGCGAAGGGGCGCTCCTGACCGATGGGCCGGAGATGGACGACGGTGAGGAGACGGTCGTCTACGCGGCCTACACGATCACCGGTCGCGGGGAGCGCGTGCGCGTGACCGTGCGGAGCGGTGTCTTTGATGCGATGCTGCGCGTGGTCCGCGTCGGGCCGCGCGGCGAGACGCTCGTGACCTCCGACGACGATGCCGCGGGCGGGACCGACGCCGAGGCGATCTTCGTGGCGGACGGCACCTTCCGCGTCTATGTCCGTGCGGTGAATCCGCGCGACCACGGCGGATTCATCATCGTCGCGGCGCCCGCACCGACCCCGGCACCCGAGGCGGCGCGGCGGCTACTCGACCTGGAGCACCGCTAGGAAGGCTTCCTGTGGGATTTCCACCGAGCCGACCTGCTTCATGCGCTTCTTCCCCTCCTTCTGCTTCTCGAGGAGCTTGCGCTTGCGGCTGATGTCGCCGCCGTAGCACTTGGCGAGCACGTCCTTGCGGAGGGCCTTCACCGTCGAGCGGGCGATCACCTTCTGGCCGATCGCCGCCTGGATGGCCACCTCGAAGAGCTGCCGCGGGATCAGGTCCTTGAGCTTGTCGGAGACCTTGCGGCCCCACTCGTACGCCTTTGACTCGTGCACGATCACGCTGAAGGCGTCGATCGGGTCGCCGTTGATCAGCATGTCGAGGCGCTGCAGGTCGCTCTTGCGGTACCCGAGCATCTCGTAATCGAGTGAGGCATAGCCGCGGCTGATCGACTTGAGCTTGTCGAAGAAGTCGAGGATGATCTCGCCGAGGGGAAACTCCCAGTCGATCTCCACACGGGTGGTGTCGAGGTAGTTCATCCCCTTGTACTCGCCGCGGCGCTCGGTGCCGAGCGTCATGATGGGGCCGATGTAGTCGGTGGGCACCATGATGCGGGCCTTCACGTATGGCTCTTCGATGTACTCGATCACGCCGGCTGGGGGCATCAGCGCGGGATTCTCGACGAGGAGTTCCTCGCCGTCGGTCTTCTTCACGTGGTACTCCACGCTGGGGACCGTCGTGACGAGGTCGAGGTCGAACTCGCGCTCGAGCCGCTCCTTCACGATCTCCATGTGCAGGAGGCCGAGGAAGCCGCACCGGAAGCCGAATCCAAGCGCGGTGGAGGTCTCGGGCGTGTAGTTCAGCGAAGCGTCGTTGAGCTGGAGCCGCTCGAGGGCGTCGCGGAGGTCCTCATACTGCTGCGTGTCGGTCGGGAAGATGCCGGCGAAGACGAACGAGCGCACGGCCTGGTACCCCGGGAGGGGCTCGCTGGCCTTGTGCTCGGCGTCGAAGATCGTGTCGCCGGCGCGCGTCTCCTTCACCGACTTCACGCTCGCCACGACGTAGCCGACCTCGCCGGCGGTGAGCTGCTTGGTCGGCACCTGCCGCAGCTGGTTGTAGCCGACGTCGAGCACCTCGTACACGCTCTCGGAGGCGCCGAAGGTGATCTTCATCCCCTTCGTGAGCGTGCCGTCGACGACGCGCACGCTCGGGACCGCCCCGCGGTACTTGTCGTAGTACGAGTCGTAGATGAGCGCGCGCAACGGCCCCGTCGGATTCCCGCGCGGCGCTGGCACCTTCTTCACGACCTCTTCGAGGAGCTCGGGGATGCCGAGGCCCTCCTTGGCGCTGACCAGGAGAATGTCCTCCGGGGCGCAGCCGAGGAGATCCACGACCTCTTGGCGCCGCTTCTCCGGCTCCGCGCCGGGGAGGTCGATCTTGTTCAGGATCGGGATGATCTCGAGCCCCGCGTCCATCGCGAGGAAGAGGTTCGAGAGCGTCTGCGCCTGGATCCCCTGCGAGGCATCGACCACGAGGATCGCGCCCTCGCAGGCGGCGAGCGACCGCGAGACCTCGTAGGTGAAGTCCACGTGCCCCGGCGTGTCGATCAGGTTCAGCTCGTAGGTGACGCCGTCCTTGGCGTCGTAGGACATCCGGACGGCGTTGAGCTTGATCGTGATGCCGCGCTCGCGCTCGAGGTCCAGCGTGTCGAGCACCTGGGCCTTCATTTCACGCTTCTGGAGCATCCCCGTCGCCTCGATAAGGCGATCGGCCAACGTCGACTTGCCGTGGTCGATGTGGGCGACGATGCAGAAGTTGCGGATGCGGGACGGCTCGGTCACGGGCGCGCGTACGGGGGCGGTGGGAAAGGGCGAAAGCTAGCCGGGCGGGGGAGCGGCTCCAACGGGCGCCCCCTTGGTGCCTCTCCCCGGCGCCGGTAGGTTCCCGGTCGCATGTCCGCGTCAGCGCCCGCCGTTCGGGCAGACCTTATGGATCCCGCCACCCTCGCGGCGCTCGGTCGCCTCGAGGTCGTGTCGCGTTGGCTGGTGGATGGCCTCCTCGCGGGCCTCCACCGCTCGCCGAAGAAGGGGTTCAGCGTCGAGTTCGCCGAACACCGGCAGTACCAGCCCGGGGACGACCTCCGGTTCATGGACTGGAAGGTCGTCGCGCGTGCCGACCGGTGGCTCATCAAGCAGTTCGAGGAGGAGACGAACGTCCGGGCGACGATCGTCCTCGATGTAAGCCGCTCGATGGCGTGGCGCGGCGCGCCCGGTCGCCTCACCAAGCTCGACTACGCTGAGCGGCTCGCCGCCGCGCTCGCCTTGTTGCTGCTACGGCAGCGTGACGCCGTCGGGCTCATCCGCTTCGACGATGGCATCCGCTCGATCATCCCGCCGCGCTCGGGGCAGTCGCAGTTCCGGAAGATGCTCGCGGCATTCGACGACGCCGGCGCCGGCCAGGGCTCCGACCTCGCCGGCGCGCTCGCGCAGGCCGGGAAGCTGATCGCGCGGCGCGGGATGGTGATCCTCATCTCCGATCTCCTCCTCGAGCCTGATGAGATCCGCGACACGGTGCAGGGGCTGCGCGGACAGGGGCACGACGTCACCTGCCTGCATCTCCTCGATCCTGCGGAGCGCCGCTTCGAGGTGGCCTCGGGCGAGGCGACGTTCGTGGATCCGGAGCGCGGGCTCGAGTCGATCGCGACCCCCGCCGACGTCCGGGACCTCTACGCCTCGACCGTCGGCGACGCGCTCGCCGAATGGCGTGAGCACTTCGCGGCCGCGGGGGCGTTCTACGAGCCGATCCTCACCGACCAGCCGTTCGGCGTGCCGCTGCGGCGCGCCTTCGCCCGCCGCCAGCGCCTCGGATGACTTTCCTCACGCCGTGGGGATGGGGGCTCGCCGCCGCCGTCGCCGTCCCGCTCGTCCTCCACCTCTGGCGTCGCCGGGCACAGGCGCGCGTCGAGTTCCCCGCGGTGCGCTACCTGTTGCGGATGGAGCGGGAGCACGCGCGCGAGGTGCGCGTGCAGAACCTGCTGCTGATGCTGCTCCGCTGTGCGATCATCCTCGCCCTCGCGGCGGCGATCGCGCGCCCCGTCGGGCGGGCGCCGGGCGTCGGGCACGCGCCCACGGCGGTGGCGATCGTGCTCGACAACTCGCTCTCGTCGCAGGCGGCGGGGGCAGAGGGCCCGGTCCTCGCCCGCTTGGCCGCCGCGGCGCGGGGCATCGTCGGCACGGCGACCGCCGCCGACCGGCTCTGGGTGGTGACGATGGATGGCCTCGTCGTCGGGGGCGACCGCCCCACGCTCGATGCGGCGCTCGCGGCGGCGCGTCCGCTCGACGGGGCCGGCGATGCCGCGGATGCGGTGCGTCGCGCCGCCGCGCTCGTCCGCGGGAGCGAGGTGCCCTCGGGTCGCGTCGTCGTGCTCACCGACGCGCAAGCCTCGAGCTGGGGCGCGATCGACGCGTCGGCGCTCGGCGGCGCCGCGGCCGACGTCGCCGTGCTCACCGCCGGGCCGATCGTGAACCGCGCGGTCACCGCCGTCGTGGCGGAACCGCTCCACTGGGACCCGCGCGGCGCGGTCCGCGCCACGGCGGTCGCCCCCGATTCCGCGAGTTGGCGCGTCGTCGTCGATGGCCGCACCCTCTCCCGCGGCACCGCGCTCCCCGGCGCGACGATCCTCGCCCGCGCGCAGCTCGCCGGCAGTGGATGGCGGGCAGGTGTCGTCGAGCTCGCCCCCGATGAGCTCCGCGGCGACGACCGACGCCACTTCGCCGTGCACGTCGGCGAGCCCCCGGCGATCCAGGCGGCCGCGGGCGCGGGGCCGTTCCTCGCGGGCGCGGTCGGGGCGTTGGTGGCGGGCGGGCGTGCGCGCGCCGGCGCCGGGATCACCGTCGCGACGATGGAGCAGGCGCGTCGACCTGGACTGCTCTTCGCGCCGACCGACCCGATTCGCGTGGCCGACGCCAATCGGGCGCTCGCGCGCGCGGGCATCCCCTGGCGACTCGGCGCGCGTCGGACGGGGACCGCCCCGCTCGCCGGGGAGGGCGTGGCGGGCGCGATGGCGCGCGTCTGGTACGTCCTCGAACCGGCCGCCGCATCGACGGACGCGTCGCAGCGGATCGATACCCTCGCGACGGTCAGCGGTGCCCCGTGGGCGGTCGGCGGCGACGGCTACGTCCTCGTCGCCTCTCCGGCGACCGACGAGGCGACCGACCTCCCGGTGCGGGCGGCCTTCGTGCCGTGGGTCGATCGCCTCGTCTCGCAGCGACTCGTCGACGGCAGCACCGGGATCTCGGCCGCGACGCCGGGCGCGACGGTCCGCGTGCCCGCGGGGGTCGATGGTCTCGAGCTCGGATCGGGCACCGTCCGCCCCGTCACCGCGGGGGAGGGGATCGCCGCCCCGTGGGAGGCGGGCGTCGCGTTCTGGCGCCGCGGCGCGATGCGGGTCGGTGCGCTCGTCGTGAATGCGGAACCGGCGGAGTCGGACACGGCGCGGCTCGCGCCCGACACCCTCGCCGCGCGGCTCGGGGCGCGGCGGGTCGAGACGACGCCCGATGGGCTCGGTCGCGCGGTCTTTGCCGCGGGCGGGGCGCGCGCGTGGAGCCGTGCCCTCCTCGTCCTCGCGCTCCTGCTGCTCGCGGCGGAGTGGGTCGTCGCGGGACGAGGTGTCGCCCGCCGCGCCGCCGCGGAGCCCTGATGGCGCTGCCGCAGCTCATCGAGCGCCTCGCCGCGCTCCCCGCCTTCCGTAGTCTCACGGGGGCCCTCCCGTCGGTGAACGGCCGCCTCGAGGTGAGCGGGCTCGCGGGGTCGTCCGATGCCGTCCTCCTCGCGGCGCTGGCCACCCGGGAGCCGAACCGACTCTTCGTCGTCGTCGCGGATCAGGTGACCGAGGCGGAACGCTGGCTCGCGGACCTGCAGTCCGTGCTCGGGGGCGAGGGGGTCGCGCTCTATCCCCCGCGCGAGGGACTCGGCGAGGTGGAGCCGCACGCCGAGGTGGCGGGCGAACGGGTGGAGACGCTCGAGGCGCTCGCCCGCGGCGGCGTCCGCGTGCTGCTCACGACGGTGCGCGCGCTTCAGGAGCGGACGCGTCTCCCGGGCGCGCTCGCGGAAGCCCGCCTCACCCTCCGGCGCGGGGATAGCTGGCGGCTCGAGGACCTCACCGCGCATCTCGATCGCGTCGGGTTCGCACGCGTCTCTGTCGTCGAGGACGTCGCCGAGTACAGCGTGCGCGGCGGGATCATCGACATCTACGGCTTCGGGATGCGCGAGCCCGTCCGGCTCGAGTTCTGGGGCGACCAGCTCGAGGCGCTGCGCGGCTTCGACGTGGCGACGCAACGGATGACGGCGCCGCTCGAACAGGCCGTGATCCTCCCCGTCGAGGTGAGTGGCGACGATGAGGCGGTGCCCTATGCCCGCGTCGCGCTCGGTGAGCTCTTCCCGGCGGGGACGCTGCTCGTGCTGCCGTCCGGTGTGAGTCCGAAGCCCGAGTGGCAGCGGACCTGGGAGGAGGCGGCGCACCATCTGGACGTCGCACGGCGGCGCGGCGAGGAGGTGCCGGCCCGGGAGGCGCTCCTCCTCCCGCCCGACGCGGTCGCGCGGCAGCTCGCGGCCTTCCCCTCGGTCGCGCTCATCGCGGCGGAGGCCGGCGACGCGCGCACCGTGATCTTCCCGATCCGTCCTCCCGAGAAGGTGGAGCGCGACCTCGGGCGTCTCGGTGCGCTCGTGCGGGATGGCACACCGACGGTGATCCTCTGCGACAACGCGGGGCAGTCGGAGCGGCTGGAGGAGTTGCTCGACGCGCGCGGCGGCGATCGCGCGCCCGTCGCCCTCGCCATCGGCGTCCTCGCGGGCGGTTTCCTTCTCCCGCCGCGCGGCGGGCCCGACGGCCTCCGCGTGCTCACCGACCACGAGATCTTCCGTCGCGAGCGTCGCATCCGCCGGGCGCGCCGGTATGTCACCGGCGCCGCGCTCGAGCAGGTCACGGCGCTCAAGCCCGGCGATTACGTCGTGCACCTCGAGCACGGGATCGGCATCTACCGCGGGATGTCGACCGTGTACCACGGCGAGTCGACGATCGAGGTCGCGGTGGTCGAGTACGAGGGGGGCGATCGATTAAACGTGCCGCTCTACCGGCTCGATCAGGTGGAACGGTACCGCGCCGCCGGCGAGATCGACGACGACACGCCGCCGCCCCGGCTGCACAAGCTCGGTGGGCGCCGCTGGGCGGCACAGCGCGACAAGACGCGCGCGGCCATTCAGGAGATGACGGCCGAGCTGCTCGAGCTCTATGCGCGGCGCCGCGTCACCGCCCGCCCGCCACACCACCCCGATGGGGCGTGGCAGAAGCAGCTGGAGAGTGCCTTCTTGTTCGAGGACACCCCCGACCAGCGGACGGCGACGGCGGAGGTGAAGCGGGATATGGAGGGCGAGCGTCCGATGGACCGCCTGCTCGTCGGCGACGTCGGCTACGGCAAGACGGAGATCGCGGTTCGCGCTGCCTTCAAGGCGGTGCAGGGCGGGCGGCAGGTGGCGATCCTCGTGCCGACGACGATCCTGGCGGAGCAGCACGCGCGCACCCTCGGCGACCGCTTCGCGGATTTTCCCGTGCGCATCGCGGTGCTGAGTCGATTCCAGACCCCCAAGGCGCAGGGCGCAGCCCTCGCCGAGGTCGCGGCCGGCACCATCGACGTCGTGATCGGGACGCATCGCCTGCTCAGTCCCGACGTGACGTTCAAGCAGCTGGGCCTCGTCGTCGTCGACGAGGAGCATCGCTTCGGTGTGAAGCACAAGGAGCGGCTCAAGCAGCTCCGCCTCGAGACCGACGTGCTCACCCTCACGGCGACGCCGATCCCGCGGACGCTCCATCAATCGCTGGCAGGGCTCCGTGACCTGACGTTGATGCAGACGCCGCCGCGAGACCGCTCCCCGGTGCTCACCTCACTCGAGCCCTGGGACGACGGGCTTCTCGAGGAGGGGATCGCGCGCGAGCTCGACCGGGGCGGGCAGGTCTACTTTGTGCACAACCGGATCGAGACGATCCTCGCCGTAGCCGACCACCTGCAGCGGCTCGTGCCGCGGGCGCGGGTCGCCGTCGGCCACGGCCAGATGCCGGAGCGCGAGCTCGAAGCGGTGATGCGGCGCTTCGTGGCCGGCGAGGTTGACGTCCTCATCTCGACGCTCATCGTCGAGAGCGGGCTCGACGTGCCGAACGCGAACACGATGTTCGTCGACCGGGCGGACCGATTGGGGCTGGCCCAGCTGTACCAGCTCCGCGGCCGGGTGGGACGCTCACATCGACGGGCCTACTGCTACCTCATCGTCCCGGAACACTGCGACGAGGATGCCGAACGGCGGCTCCGAGTGCTGGAGCACCACACCGAGCTCGGGTCGGGGTACCGCGTCGCGCTCCGCGATATGGAACTCCGTGGGGCGGGGAATCTCCTCGGCCCCGAGCAGTCGGGGTTCGTGCACGCCGTCGGGTTCGACCTCTATCTGCGCCTGCTCGAGGAGACCGTGACGCGGCTCCAGCGCGGGGACGAGGCGCCGCCGCCCCCGCCGACGGAGGTCACGCTCGATCTGCCGGCGTATCTCCCCGACGAGTACATCGCCTCGGCGGAGGTGAAACTCGATCTGTACCGGCGCCTCGGGGCCGCGCGGGACTCCGAGCAGGTGGATGCCATCCGTGACGAGCTCCGCGACCGGTTCGGGCCCCTCCCGGAGCCGGCCGTGGCCTACCTCGGGATCGCGCGGCTCCGTCGGCTCGGCGCCCCCCTCGGCGTCGAGGGGATCCTCGTGCATGGCGCGGAGGCCCGTGTTAGCTTCCGAGCCGACGCGGTTCCGCGTCTCAAGCCGCTCGCGGCAGCCTTCCGGGACGTCCAGTTCCAAGTGGACGTCCGCCGGGTCCACCCCCTGTCGCTCAAGCTCACGCGGCTCGGTGGCGCGACTCTGCTGGATGGGCTCGCCCGCGCGCTGCGCACCATCGCTCCAACCGACGCGGCCTGAGCCGCCCCCTTTTCTCTCCCCCCTCCCCATGACCCGCCTTCGTCTCGCCCTGGTCTCCTTTGTCGCCCTGCTGGGCCTCTCCTCGTGTGCGGCGCTCAAGGACGCGATGACCGCGCACGTCGATGTCGTCGCCCGCGCCGGCTCGCAGGAGCTGCACGTCGACAGCATCGCCGCGCTCCTCGGGGCCACCGACGTCCCGCTGCGCCCGGATGCGATCCGCGCCGTCGCCCAGCTCTGGGTGAACTACCAGCTCCTCGCGGCCGCTGCCGCCGAAGGGGACACCCTCGGGACGATCGAGGATGCGGATGAGGGGATGTGGGCGGCGATCGCGCAGCTCCGCTTCCGCAAGGTCTTCGACGTCATCAGCAAGGATTGGGCGAAGGTCGACTCCAGCACCTTCGAGCAGGCGTACAACGACGGCGCGCTCCTGGGCGCCTCGCACATCCTCCTCTCGAAGAAGTCCGAGCCCGGCTCCGAGGCCGCGAATACGGCGATCAAGGCGGAGGCCGAGCGGATCGCTGCGACGGTGACGAGCGCCACCTTCGCCGATGTGGCGAAGCGTCGCTCCGATGATCCGGGGTCGAAGGAGCGCGGCGGCGATTACGGCGTCTTCCCGGCCGGCCAGATGGTGCCGGAGTTCGACGCGGGCATCCGCTCCGTTCCGCCCGGCGGTATCACCGGGGTCGTGGAGACGCAGTTCGGCTACCACATCATTCGCCGCCACACTTACGCGGAGATCAAGGACCAGTTCGGCGAGGCGTACCAGGGCATCGCCGCCCAGCGTGCGGAGAGCGTCTACTTCGCGGCGATGGACAGCGCGGCGCAGGTGCAGGTGAAGGAGAGCGCGCCGAAGCTTGTGAAGGCGATCGCCGAGGATCCCGACGCGTACCGAGACAGCCGCGAGGCCGTCGCGACGTCGCGTTTGGCGGACCTCTCCGCCGGCCAGCTGGCGAAGTGGATCGCCGCCTTCCCGCCGCAGTCCCGAGTCCGCGCGCAGGTGCTGCAGGCGCCCGATTCGCAGATCCCGATCTTCGTGCAGAACGTCATCCGGAACGAGTTCCTGCTCCGGGTCGCCGATTCGCTCAAGGTCGCGCCCGACTCGGCCGAGCTTGCGCAGGTGCGCTCCGCCTTCTTCGGCGGCGTGGTCGGCGTGATGGACGCGATCGGCGTGACCCCGAAGGCGCTCGCGGACAGCGCCCCGGATGCGAAGGGCCGTGCCGCCATCGCGGCGCGCCGCGCGAACGCGTTCTTCGCGCAGGTGATCCGGAACGAGGTGCAGTACGTCGAGGTCCCGGACCAGGTCGCCAGCGTCCTCCGCGACCGCTACGACAACCGGGTGACCCCGGCCGGGCTCGACCGTGCGCTCGCCGCGGCGACGAAGCTCCGCGCCGCCGCCGACTCCGCCCGCGCCGCGACGCAGCCGCCCTCGGCCGTGCCGCTCCCGGGCGCTCCGGTCCCGCCGCAGCAGTGAGCCCGCTCGCGCTCCGCGCGGCGCGGGTCGTCGGCGCCCTCGTCGTCCTCGCCTTCGGGCGGACGGCGGGGGCGCAGGCGCGTCCGCTCAAGGACATCGAGGTCGATCGCATCGTCGCCGTCGTCGGGACCCATCCGATCCTCTTCAGCGAAGTCCTCGAAGCGATCAACTTCGCCCGATCGCGCGGGCTGCAAGTCCCGCCCGACAGTGCCGGCCAGATCGCCCTCGCCCGGGATTTCCTGGGACAGATCGTCGACAAAGAAGTCCTGATCGCGATCGCCAAGGAGTACAAGATCGAGGTCACCGAGCCCGATGTCGCCGCGCAGGTGGAGCAACAGCTCGACGGCGTCCGATCGAACTTCCAGACCGACCAGCAGTTCCGTGAGGCGCTGACCCGCGAAGGCTTCGGCACCCCTGAGGCATACCGGAAGAAGGCCGTCGAGTCCGCCATCCGCGACGAGCTACAGCGCAAGGCGATCGACTCGCTCAAGGCGAAGGGGCGGCTCGCGCCGGCCAACGTCACGGAGCGAGAGGTCGCCGAGGCGTTCGAGCGGCTCAAGCAGGAGTTGCCGCCGCGGCCCGCGACCGTCGCCTTCCGGCAGGTGGTGGTGGCGCCCAAGGCGCGTGCCGCGAGCGTCGACTCCGCCCGGGCGCTCGCCGATTCGCTCCGCCAGCTCCTCGAGGGGGGCGCCGACTTCGACTCGCTCGCGCGACGCTACTCGACGGACCGCGGTTCCGCGGAGCGTGGGGGTGACCTCGATTGGCAGCGGCGCGGCGTGATGGTGCCCGAGTTCGAGCGGATGATGTTCGCGTTGCCGGTGAACCGCATCAGCCCGCTCGTCGAGACCGTGTACGGGTTCCACATCATCCGGGTCGATCGGGTGCGGCCGGCGGAGGTGCGGGCGCGGCACATCCTGATCACGCCGGCGGTCGACACCATCGACCTCGGTATCGCACGGGTGCGCGCGGATTCGATGCGCGCCCTCTGGACGGCCGGGACCCCCTATGACTCCCTCGTGAAGCGCTTCCACGATATGGGGGAGGAGCGCGCGATCCCCGATGGGATCCCGCGGGACTCGATGCCGGCGGAGTACCGCGTAGCGCTCCGGGATGTCGAGGTGCAGCGCCTCACCGAGGTCTTCGCGATCCCGGACCGGGCCTCCGGGTTCAACAAGTGGGCGGTCGCACAGGTGACCGATGCGAAGCCGACGGGCGCCTATACGCTCGAGGAGAACCAGGAGCGGATCCGTCGGCAGCTGCGGGAGGAGAAGTCGATCCGCCGCACGCTCGACAACCTGCGCCGCGAACTCTACGTGTCGCTGCGATTGTGACCCGTCCCGCGCTCGCGATCACCCTCGGCGACCCCCGGGGCATCGGGCCGGAGATCGTGCGAACGGCGCTCGCGACCCCTGAGGTCGCGGGCGCCGCGCGCTTCGTGGTGGTCGGGCCGGAGGGCGCGGGGGTCCCGGTCGATGAGGCCGTCGGGCGATGGGACGGCGGAACGGGGGCGAGCGGGACCGACGCGGCGGGACGGGCACGCGATGCCGCCGCCGGACGGCTCGCGGGGCTCGCCATCGAGCGTGCCGTGGCGCTGGCACGGGCCGGGACGGTGGACGGCATCGTCACCGCCCCAATCGACAAGGCGGCGCTGCACGCCGGCGGCTACCCGGACCCCGGGCACACGGAGCTGCTCGAGCGGCTCACCGGCGCGCCCACCACGATGATGCTCGCCTCCGACCGGTTACGCGTGGTGCTCGCGACGACCCATCTCGCGCTCCGAGAGGTGCCGGCGGCGGTCACCGAGGCCGCGCTCGTCCGGGCCATCCGCGCGACGCGCGAGGGGCTGCGCGCGTGGTTCGGGATCGAGGCGCCGCGGCTCGTGCTCTGCGCCCTGAACCCGCACGCGGGGGATCAGGGGCGGTTCGGCGTCGAGGACGACGCGCTGCTCGCCCCCGTGGCGCGGGCGGAAGGGATCGCTGGGCCGCTCCCCGCCGACACGGTCTTCGTCCGCGCCCTGCGCGGTGAGTTCGACGCGGTGATCGCGCCGTATCACGACGTGGGGATGACCGCGATCAAGGTCGCGAGCTTCGGTGAGGCGGTGAACGTGACCCTCGGCCTCCCATTCCCCCGCACCTCACCGGACCACGGCACGGCGCTCGACATCGCGGGCAAGGGCACTGCCTCCGCCACCTCGATGGTCGCGGCGATCCGGCTCGCGCTTGCGATCAGTCGCCGAGCGGTTCGATCAACAGCGACCGGATCCGCCGGCCTTCCATCGACCGGACGGTGAAGGTCGCCCCGGCGCCGGTGACCTTATCGCCGGCGATCGGAAGCCGCCCGAGCCGCCCGAAGACGTAGCCGCCGACGGTGGTGAAGTCCTCCTCGGGGATCGCGAGCCCGAGCTCGGCGTTCACCTCGCCGATGTTGAGGTCTCCCGCGATGATCCGCCCGCCCGCCGGGATGGCTTCGTGGGTCGTGGTGACCCCCGGCGTCTCGTCATACTCGTCGAGGATCTCGCCGACGATCTCCTCGAGGAGGTCCTCCATCGTGACCATCCCCGCCGTGCCGCCGTACTCGTCGAGCACGATCGCGAGATGCTCTTTGCGGCGCTTGAAGTCGGCTAGCACCTCCTCGACCTCACGGGAGCCGGGGACCACGTGGACCGGGCGGAGCGCGGTGGCCAACGCGAACCCCGAGGGGTCGCGATGGAGCGCGCGCAGGAGGTCCTTCGCGTGGACCATCCCGACGATGTCGTCGACGGTGTCGCGATACACCGGGTAGCGCGAGAAGCCCGCCTCCTCCACCGTGCGGATCGCCTCGTCGAGGGTCGCCTCTACAGGGATCGCGACCATCGCCGTGCGGGGCGTCATCACCTCGCGGGCGTTCTTCTCCGAGAACTCGAAGACGCCGCCGAGGATCCGCGCCTCGGTCGTGTGGAGCTGGCCCCCTTCCTCGGCCTGCTCGACGAGCAGCCGGAGCTCTTCCGAGGAATGCGGGGTCTCCTCCTCGGTGACATTCCGCTGGCCGAGGGCGCGCAGGAGCCAGTGGGAGGAGCCGTCGAGGACGAAGATGAAGGGGCGCATCACCCACGCGAAGGCGAGGATCGGCGGCGCCAGCCACTTCGCGAAGACCTCGGGGTGATTGAGCGAGAGGGCGCGGGGCGCGAGCTCGCCGAGGACCACGTGCAGGTAGGTGACGATCGTCAGGGCGACGCCGGCGGCGATCCCGACGCGCACGCTCACCTCGAGCGGGAGCGGGAGGGCGACGAACCAATGCTCGAGGGTCTGGCCGAGGGAGGCTTCCGCCACCCAGCCGAGCCCGAGGGAGGCGAGCGTGATGCCGAGCTGTCCCGCGGAGAGGACGCGGGTCAGGTGTGCCCGGGAGGTGGCGGCGACGGCGAAGCGGGCGAACGGATCGCCGGCGCGGACCATCGCCTCGAGCCGGGAACGGCGCGCCCGGACGAGGGCGAACTCGACGGCGACGAAGAAGGCGTTGAGCGCGAGGAGGGCGGCGACGGCGAGGAGGTGGGAGAGCACAGACATAAGCTATCAGGGGTCAGGAATCAGGGGTCAGGGGCGAGACGGGAGTGCCTATAGCGGACGGGTCCGAAGTGACCGAGATTCGCGCTATGGCCAACATTGACAAACTGCTCTCCGTGATGCTCTCCAGCCACGCCGACGCCCTCGTCCTCCGTGAGGGCGAGCCGGCGGTCCTGCTCGTGGAGGGCCAACCCACGCCCGCCACCAAGCCGCTCACGGCGGCACAGGTCGGCGCGCTGATCCGCGAGATCGCGACCCCCGCCGCACAGCAGGCGATCGACGCGCGGCAACCGACCAAGTTTCGCTACGCCGCCCCGGAGCGGGTCTTCACCGTTCGCGCGATGCTGCAGGGCGACCTGATGGTCGTCGACTTCACGGTCGATGCGGATGCCGAGTTCAAACGCGCCACGGGCCTCTTCCGAGCGACCGACTCCGACACCGGTTCGACGCGGGACGTTCCCGACGCACAGACCGCCGCGGGTGACCTCGGCTCTGCGACGATCGCGATGGAGAAGCTCTTGCGGATGCTCGTCGAGCACGGTGGCTCCGACCTGCACCTGCGGGTCGGGGAGCCGCCGATCGTCCGGAAGAGCGGGGAGATGGAGCGGATCCCCGGCCAGTCGACGCTCGACCCCACGGCGATGGAGGCGCTCCTCACCTCGATCATGCCGGAGCGTAACCGCAAGGAGTTCGCCGAGACCAACGACACCGACTTCGCCCACGAGATCGCCGGCGTCGCGCGCTTCCGCGCCAACGTCCTGCGCGACCGGAAGGGGATGGCCGCGGTCGTTCGCGTCGTCCCCAGCACCATCGTCACCGCGGACGCCCTTGGCATCACCCCCGAGGTACAGAACCTCTGCTACCTGACCAAGGGGCTCGTGCTCGTGACGGGGCCGACCGGCTCCGGGAAGTCGACGACCCTCTCCGCCCTGATCGACCTGGTCAATCGCTCACGATCGGACCACGTGATCACGATCGAGGACCCGATCGAGTTCGTGCACGAGAACAAGAACTGCGTGATCACCCAGCGGCAGGTGGGGGTGCATACGGGCTCGTTCAAGAGTGCGCTGCGCGCGGCGCTCCGCGAAGACCCGGATATCATCCTCGTCGGCGAGCTCCGCGACCTCGAGACCGTGGGGATCGCAATCGAGACGGCGGAGACGGGGCATCTCGTCTTCGGTACGCTGCATACGACGACCGCAGCGAGCACGATCGACCGGCTGATCGACCAGTTCCCGGCCGACCGGCAGGAGCAGGTGCGGACGATGCTCTCCGAATCGCTCAAAGGGGTCGTCTCGCAGGTCCTCTGTAAGAAGATCGGGGGTGGGCGCGTGGCAGCGTGGGAGATCCTCCTCGTGACGCCCGCGATCGCGAACCTCATCCGCGAGGGGAAGACCTTCCAGATCCCGTCGATCATGCAGACGTCCAAGAAGCTCGGCATGATCACGATGAACGACACCCTCCTGAGCCTGGTGGAGCGGAACCTCGTCGAGCCCAAGGAGGCCTGGATGAAGTCGGTCGAGAAGGGGTCGTTCCTCGCCGCCCTGAAGGCGAAGGGATTTGAGACGAGCTTCGCAGACGGGGAAAAGGAGGGGGCGGCCGGGGGCGCGCCGAAGCCCGCCAAGAAGTAGGGGGCGGCGGGTCCCGCCCGTCGGCCCGGGTCCGGGCCCCTGAGGGGGGGCGGTGGCCCACTCGCTTCTTTCAGGGCGGACCTGATTAGCTTTGAAGGCTATGGAAATTCGCAACATCGCCATCATCGCCCACGTCGACCACGGCAAGACGACGCTCGTCGACCAAATGCTCCGGCAGGCCGGTGCCTTTCGGGAGAACCAGGTCGTCGCCGAGCGGGTGATGGACTCGAACCCGCTCGAGCGGGAGCGCGGGATCACCATCCTCGCCAAGAACACCGCCGTCCGGTGGGGCGACACGAAGCTCAACATCGTCGACACCCCCGGGCACGCCGACTTCGGTGGCGAGGTGGAGCGCATCCTCCGGATGGTGGACGGCGTGCTTCTCGTCGTCGACGCCTTCGACGGTCCGATGCCGCAGACGCGCTTCGTGCTCCGCAAGGCGCTCGCGCTCGGCCGCACGGTCATCATCTGCATCAACAAGATCGACCGGCCCGGCGCCGACCCGATGCGCGTCCACGAGGAGGTCCTCGACCTCCTGATCGAGCTCGAGGCGAACGAGGCCCAGCTCGACGCGCCCGTCGTCTATGCCTCCGGCCGCGACGGCATCTCGACGATGGACCTCGACACCCCGGCGGTCGACCTCACGCCACTCTTCGAGACCATCGTGAAGCACGTCCCCGCGCCGCCGAGTGACGCGGCGGGGGCGTTCCAGATGCTCGTCTCGACGATCGATTATTCGAACTACCTCGGCCGCCTCGCCATCGGGCGCATCGAGCGTGGCACCGTGCGCGTGGGGGACACCATCTCCCTCCTCCCGGTGGACCATACGCTCAAGGGGACCCAGGGCCGCGTGACGAAGCTGTATGGCTTCGAGGGGCTCGATCGCGTCGAGGTGCCGCAGGCCACGGCCGGGGAGATCGTCTCCCTCGCCGGGCTCGAGGGGGTCGAGATCGGCCTCACGATGACCGACCCGGAGCACCCGGACCGGCTCGAGGGGATCGCCGTCGAGGAGCCCACCATCTCGGTGGACTTCCTCGTGAACAACTCCCCGTTCGCGGGCAAGGACGGCAAGTTCGTGACGAGCCGTCAGCTGAAGGATCGGCTGGAGAAGGAGCTCGAGCGGAACGTCGCCCTGCGGGTGGAGGACACCGAGAGCACCGACACCTGGACCGTCTCTGGGCGCGGTGAGCTCCACCTCTCGATCCTGATGGAGACGATGCGCCGCGAGGGGTACGAGTTCCAGGTGAGCCGCCCCCGCGTCATCACGCACCTCGGCCCGGACGGGGAGCGCCTCGAGCCGTACGAGGAGCTCGCCATCGACGTGCCCGAGGAGTTCATGGGCACCGTCATCGAGAAGCTCGGCCCCCGCAAGGCGAGCATGGTCGAGATGAAGAACCCCGGCCAGGGGCTCGTGCGCCTTGTGTACAAGATCCCGGCGCGCGGCCTCTTCGGGTATCGCTCCGAGTTCCTCACCGACACGCGTGGCACGGGGATCCTGCACCACCGGTTCCTCGAGTACGGGCCGTGGGCGGGGAGTCTGCAGGGGCGCCTGCGTGGTGTGCTCGTCTCGATGGAGGCGGGGACGATCATCGCCTTCGCCCTCGGGAACCTGCAGGAGCGCTCGACGCTCTTCGTGACCCCGGGGGACGAGGTCTACGAGGGGATGGTCATCGGCGAGAACGCCCGCCCCGGGGATATGGACGTGAACCCGACGAAGGAGAAGAAGCTCACGAACATGCGCTCCAAGGGCGCCGATGACGCGATCCAGCTCGAGCCGCCCCGGGTGTTGACGCTCGAGAGTGCGCTCGAGTATATCGAAGACGATGAGCTGATCGAGGTGACCCCGAACGCGATCCGCCTGCGGAAGCGGCTGCTCAGCCAGAGCGACCGGAAGCGGATCAATCGGGACGCGAAGAAGGAGCGGGCCGGGGCCTGACCCGGCGCGCGTGGCCCCCCCACCAGGAGAGCGCAGGGATGTTCGTGCTGGAGCAGGAGTACGGAATCGGTGAAGGCGACCTCGACGGCTTCGAGATCGTGGACGGAGAGGACTTGAACGAGGAGTTCTCCGAAGACGACGAGGATGAGTTCGACGAGGACGATGACGGGTTGGAGGACGACGAGGATGACGAGGACGCGGAGGACGACGACCTCATCGACCTCGACGACGAGTACGATGATTTCGAGGAGCGGGACGAGTCCGGCACCCCGGGTCGCTACGACGACTGAGGCGGTCCGCCGTTGACCCGGTCGCGGGGACCCGCTTGATTTACGGATTCTGACCGGGCCTGTAGCTCAGGTGGTTAGAGCGCACGCCTGATAAGCGTGAGGTCGGAGGTTCAACTCCTCCCAGGCCCATTTCGACAACCGAAACGCCCCGTCCGCGGTCTCCGCGGACGGGGCGTTTCGGTCGTTCAAGGGCCGATCGGTGGGCGCCCCGCTCGGGCGCCCACCCCTCACATCGCGATACGCCCCTGCTGCTGGCGGATCTTCTCGAGATACTTCTTGAAGAACTGCTTCTGCATGTCGTTCATATCGATCTCGCGACCCTGGATGTACGCCTGGATCACATCCGACGTCATGTTGAGCGGCGTCCCCGACGTGATCAGCAGCGTCGCCTGCTTGCCAACCTCGAGCGACCCAACCTGGTCGGCGATCCCCATGAATTCGGCGGCATTGATCGTCACCGCCTTCAGCGCCTCCTCCTCCGGGAGCCCGAAGGCGACGGCGACACCGGCCTCCCACGGGAGCCGATACGTGTAGAGACCGCCGGACCCGCCGGCGATGGCGAAGCGCACCCCGGCGGCGTAGAGCTGCGCCGGCGCGTTGTAGCCGCCGTCATACCCCTCATAATTCCGCTGCGGCGCATCCATCGTCGAGGTCAGGATGACCGGGATGTTCTCCGCCTTGAGCCGATCAGCGACGTGGATCGCGTCGCGGCCGCCACGGATGACGACGCGCACGCCCTCGGCCTTGGCCCAGGTGATGGCGTCGTTGATCTGCGAGACGGAATTCGCCGCGACGACCACCGGGATCGCCCTATCAAGCGCGGGGATCATCGACGCATACCGGACATCGGTGCGCACGACCTGCCCCGCCGCCTGTGCATCACGGTACGCCCGCGCCTCGGCGAAGAAGTCCTTGATCGCCTGCACCTGCTCGGCGTAGGTCTTGGGGGCGGGGCCACGCGCGGCGCCCGGGCCGCCCGGAGGCGGGCCCCCGAAGCGGCGCGGCCGGCCGGCGGGATCGGGCCAGGTGACGTTAAGCGCCGCGGCGCCCTTCATCGACATCTCCTCCCACGTCCATCCCTCGAGCGACATCGCCGACGAGAGCCCCGAGATCACGCCCCCTTCGGGGGTGCTGAACGCGACGAGGACGCCGGCCGAGCGCGAGGTGCCGATGTGCCGGCTCTCCGCGTTCACCGCGATTTCGGCGCGCACGTTCGGATTGAAGTCGCCGAGCTCGGTGATGTCGTTGGAGACGTCGACCGATCCGATCTCGGTGATGCCGACGGTGCTGTAGGCGTCGATCAGTCCCGGATAGATGTGCTTCCCGGTGACGTCGACCACCTTCGCGCCGCGCGGGATCGCCACATCGGCGCCCCCGACGGCGACGATGCGCCCGTTGTCGAGCACGATCGTGCCGTTCGTGATGGTCCCCTTGGTGACGGTGTGGATCGTCGCACCGCGCAGCGCGACGGGCTGCGACTGCCGGGCGGTGGGGATCGTGACCTGCGCCTCGGCGACGCGCCCCGACAGCGGCGCGACGGCGAGCGCGACGGCGAACGCGGCGGCGGCCTGCCGCCACATCGACCGCGCCGGGGCGCGGTCGGTCCTGCGGTCCGTGGTGTTCATAGGAGTCGAGAGGGTGAAGGTCACGGTCTGGCCGGCGCCGCGGTGGCACCGGCGCCGCCCGCGGGGGCGGCAGCCAGGATGGCCTGGATGAGCTGCGCCCGCTGGCGCGCGATCTCCTCGCGCGTCCGGGCGTCCTCCTCCAGCGAGAAGTAGCGGCGCCCGTCCACCCAGGTCTGCTCGGCGCGGGTGAACTGCGAGAGCGGGTTGCCGTTCCAGATCACGAAGTCGGCATCCTTGCCGGCCTCGAGCGACCCGACCCGGTCCTGGATCGCGACGGCGCGCGCCGCTTGGTTCGTCACGGTCGAGAGGGCCTGGATCTCATCGACGCCCGAGCGCAGGAGCTTCCCCGCCTCCCAGTTCATCCGGGTGGAGATCTCGGCGTTGTCCGAGTGCAGCGAGGTCACGACGCCCGCCTCCATCAGCAGGCGCGCGTTGTACGATGTGGCGTCATACGACTCGAGCTTGAACGCACCCCAGTCGCTCCAGACGACGGCGGCGACGCCCGACGCCTTCAGCTCCGACGCGATCTTGTACGCCTCCACGCCGTGCTGCAGGGTCTGGATGCGGAAGCCGAACTCCTCGGCGAGCCGCACCAGCGCGAGGAACTCGTCGGCGCGGTAGCCGTGCGACGAGACGAGCAGCTTCTGGTCGAGGATGTCGAGCAGCGCCTCCATCCGGAGGTCGCGGCGCGGCGGGATCCCCGTCTTCTCGCGCTCCCACCGCTGCCACTCGCGCCGGTAGTCGCGGGCGGCGTTGAAGTGGTCGCGGATGATCTCCTGCACCCCCATCCGCGTGTTCGGATAGCGGTTGGGGCTGCGCTTCGGGTTCTCGCCGAGCGCGAACTTCACGGTGCGCGGCGCGTTCTCGAGCCGGTAGTCGTCGGGGAGCATCCCCCACCGGTTCTTCACGAAGACGTTCTCGCCACCGATCGGGTTCGCGGAGCCGTGCTTCACCATCTGCATCGTGAGGCCGCCGGCGAGCTGGCGGTACATCCAGATGTCGTTGTGCGCGAGGGCATCGCCCATCCGCACCTCGGGGACGATCGCGAAGCCGCTCTCATTCACCGAGCTGACGCCGGTGTGCGTGTGGGGGTCGATCAGCCCCGGCGTGACGTGCTTGCCCGTGGCGTCGACGACGACCGCGCCGCGCGGCGCGGTGAGGCCGCGTCCGACCTGCGCCACCTTGCCGGCGCGGACGAGGAGGTCGGCGTTCTCGAGGCGCCCCTGCGGGCCCTGCGTCCAGACGGTCGCGTTGCGGACCAGGAGCACCGCCGGCTGCTCCGGGACCGACGCGCGACCGAACTCGATCATCGGACGAATGAAAGGGAGGTCGATGGCGGGTACCCGCTGCGCCACCGCACCGCGCGCCGGACCCTCGTACGCCTCGGTGCGGGTCCCCTTGAAGGTCGGATCGGTGCCGTTCGGCAGCGACGTCCAGCCGTAGACCTCATCCCCGCTCACCGCGCCCGACATCAGCACGGTGCCCTCGTACCCGAGGGGCTCGCCGTTGAAGGTGACTTCGAGTCGGCCCGTCTCGGCGATCACGCGGACACCGGCGAGCGGGAGCTCGCGGCGGCCGGCGCGCTCGATCGTGCCGCGGATGCGGTTGATCGGACCCTCGAGCCGCAGCGTCGCGTTGAAGCCGTCCGCATCGGTCGAGGTGATGGCCCAGGTCCCGCGCGGGTCGATCTGCGGCGGGCGCGTGACGCCGTAGCGTGACCCCTGCACCCAGACGTCCCGGACGCTCGCGTCCTGCGTGAAGAGGTCGCCGTCGGTGACGACGAGGTTCGCGACCTTGCCCACGGCGATGGTGCCGTGCGTGCGGTCGATGCCGAGCCACCCGGCAGGCACCGTGGTCAGCGCGGCGAGCGCCTTCTCGGCGGCGAGCCCGCGCGCGACAGCGAGGCGGAGATTCGGAAGGAACTGCGTGAGGGTCGAGAGCCCGTCGGTGGTGAGGGCGAACGGGACCCCCGCCGCGGCGAGCTGCGCCGGGTTCGTCGGCGCCTGATACCAGTGCCGCATCGTGGCCAGCGAGGCGTTGAGCGCAGCCTCCGGGCTCGAGACGTCGGGGGCGTCAGGGAAGTTGAGTGGGACGATTAGCGGTTGCGTCCGGCCCTTCAGCACGTCGATCAGCCGATACTCGGTCCCGTTCCCGCGGAACCACGGGACGAGCTTGTACTCGGCGGCGAGGCGATAGGCGCGGAGGTATTCCTCCTCGCTCTCGGTCTGGAACAGGACCGCCTGCTTCCCCTGTACGGTGTTGCCGAGGGCGCCGAGCGCCTCGCTCCGCTCCGGCGGCAGGACCGAGCGGCCGCTCGCCTCGTAGGCGGCGTTCGCCCGGATGTACCACTCAGCGTCCATCAGGGTCTGCCGCATCAGCGCGACGGTCCCCATCGTCGAGTTGGGGTACATCCCGCCGAGCAGGAAGGAGCGCTGGAAGCCGACGGTCTGGACGAGGTCGGCGCGGAGCACCCGCTCGCGGACGCCGGCGTCGCTGAGGTTCACGACCGAGGCGGTGCCGCGGAAGATCCCCTGATGCGGGACGGCGAGCGCGGTGCCGAAGCCGAGGGACCGCAGCGCGACGCGGCGGGTGGAATCGTCCTTGAGATTGGTCGTCGTGCTGAACCAGGCGCGCACCTGCGGATTCCAGTGGGTCGGTCCGATGTCGCCTCCCTGCGGGACGGCGTCCATCCCGAGGTCGGCGTGCGCGTCGATGAACCCGGGGTAGACGGTCAGCCCCTTGAGGTCCCAGACGCGGGCGCCGGCGGGCGCCTTCAGGTTGCGACCGACGGCGGTGATGACGCCGTTGCGGATGACGACGGTGGCGCTGTCGATGGCCTGGCCGGGCGCGGTGACGACGCGTGCGCCGACGAGGGCGTGGAACCCGGTGCCGTTGTCGCGCAGGCCGGTGACCGGCTCAAGGCGCGACGCCTGCTGGGCGCCGAGCGCGCCGGACAGCCAGAGGGCGAGGGCCGGAATCGTGCGGGAAGCTCTCACGACGTGCTCCGTGCGGGACGGCCGGCGGGGCAGGCGGCCATCAAGGGTCGGGGGTCAGGGCGCCTGCGTCGCCGGTGCGTGGGCCGCTCGCACCGCCCACAGTATGCGCCCGGGGATCGGGGGCGGCAAACGGCAGGGGGCGGAGCGGGGACTCACGCCCGCTACGGATGGCACGCGTCGAACGCTGGGCGGGCGGGGAGCTGACGCCGTCGATTCGACGCCGACGCCGACGCCGTGCGGCGCCGGTCCGGGACCATCGCGCCCTGCTGGATCGGTGAGTTGCCGCTCTGGTGCGTCCCGGGTCTATTTGGACGGTATCGGCTCAGCCTTCCTTCCCCCCTGCGGCGATGCGCCTCCTCCGACCGATCCTGCTGTTGGGCTGCCTTGCTGCCGGCCGCGCCGTGGCGCAGGGGACACCGTCTCCGGAACGGGTTTCCATCGTCTACTCTGGGCGTTCCCTCGGTGCATTGGGGGTGCGCCGCGCTCAGGATGAGCACGAACTCCTGACCGAGCAGGCGCGTGCTGAGGGGCAGACGTTCAAGCTCGTGAGCCACGTCGCGTATCGTGCCCCGGGCATCGTCGTCTTCCTCCCCTCCTCGGAGCCGACGGGGGCCGAACTCGCCGAGGTGATCGCCCGTCGAGGTGAGGCAGAGGTCGCGCCCGAGGTGCACGCCCTCGCGTCGGCCACCGTCGTTCTGCTACAGGACCCGTGGAACGCGGAGCTCGATCTGCTCGCGATGCTCCAGCGGAACCCGCGGCGGCGCAGCGAGTTCCCGGATCTCGTGCCCACCCCGCTCCGGGTCTCGCGGCTCCGCTCCGCCGCCGACGACCGGGTGATCATCGTCGAGCAGTCTGGCGCCGTCTGGCCGACCGATCCGACGGCGTGGGCGGTCGGCGAGATGAATCGTGTCGACGTGGGTGAGGCACGGATCTTCGAGCTCCCATTCAACCTAGGGGGCATCGGGTCCCGCGCGACGGCGGTGCGCACGGCGGTCGCGGCGGCCGGCGGGAGCGAGCGGACGCTGGTCGTCGACCTCGGCCAGCAGGAGGGGGACTTCGGGGTCCAGCGGGCGACGCGCGCGCGCGTCGACTTCACGGCGCTGCGCGACATCGGGTACACGATGGTCGTGCCGTTCGAGTTTGAGCTCGCGCTCGGGCTCGACGGGCTGCGGCGGCTGAGGACAGAGTTCCCGGAGGTCACCCTGCTGGCGGCGAACGTTGGCGTCGGTGACAGCACGACGTTCACCCGTAGTCGAATCGTCGAGCTCGGTGGGCGTCGCGTCGGGGTGATCGGCGTGGTGAACGCCGCGATTCGCGATCGCCTGCCGAGGGCGGTCCTCGCGGCCTACACGTTCGAGGCGCCCACCCCCGTCGCGCGTCGGGAGGTCGCGTGGCTCCGCGATGCCGGTGCAGAGGCCGTCGTGGTCCTGTCGAATCTCGACCCGTCAGACAACGCCCTCCTGGCACAGGAGGTGCCGGGAATCGATGCGATCGTCGCCGATCTCCCCCTCCGGGCGGCCCCCGAGGCGATGCGTCTCCGGGTCGAGCTCCCCGATCGTCCCTTCGTCCGCCCGGGCACGCCTGCCCTCGTGGCGCGGAGCGCAGCGAACGGCATCGGTGTCGGCATCCTCGGCATCGAGTTCCGCCCGCGCCCGGACACGGGAGGCGCGTTCGTGTCCGCGATCGAACACCGCCTCACGATGCTCAGCGACCGGACCGCGCCTGACACCGCGCTCGTCCGGCGGCTCGCCACGCTCGCCGGACGCCGCGCCGAAGACCGCGGGGAGTTGATGTTCCCGGCCTTTCCCGACATCGTGGCACGACATCCGGCTCTCGCGGAGGTAGATGCAACGACGCGGCGTGGCCGAGTCTCCAAGGCGCTCTGGGAGGCGTTCATCGCGCGTCGAGTCCGCGAGCAAGCGGGCGCGGAGGTCGCGGTCATCCGCCGGCTCGACCAGTTCCCGCCGCTCATCGGCAAGCTCCACGAGAATGAGATCGGGGAGTGGCTTTGGACGGAGGATGAGCTCGTGGTCCTCGATCTCCCCGGGGCCGACCTGAAGGCGCTGCTCCGCTCTGATACGCGCGGCGAGTTGGCAACGAGTGGCATCGATGCCGCTCGGAGCCTGGTGCTCGGTCACCGCATTGAGGATGGCGTCACCTATCGTGTGGCCACGTCGGATGTGCTCGTCGACGGCGCGCGGGCACGGTTCTTCGCGCGCGGGCTCCGGGTACGACGGCAGTTCACGGTGGCGCCCGCAAGCGGCGCCCTGCGGGCGACCCCGGGTGCGCCGACGATCGCCGTGCGCGATTTCATCCTCGGTGAACTCCGGCGGGTCCGCGCCGTCGCGAAGGGGGAGGCACAAATCGACACCGTCGCCGGATACCTCGCGGCGGACCCGGCCTATGTGGACGTCACCTCCCTGACCTTTGACCGCCCGACCATCTGGGCCTCCGTGAACCGAATCGCCGGGAGCACCGGGTATGTGGGCGTGCCGGAGAGCCGGATTCTTGCGCAGGATGCGTGGGTCGCGGGGGTGAGCGGGCGCGTGGTGCGGACGACGAGCGGGCGCTTCCGTGCCACCGATCTCGGCGTGGGCTTTGCCTTCGCGCAGCAGCGCGTGACGGGCGCGGGGTCGGGTCCGATCGAGACGGCAGACGACATCAAGATTGACTGGACGCTGCGACCAGCCTTCGACGACGCGTCATCGCGTCGGCTGCATCCGTTCGTCCGCGGTCTCTTCGATACGGAATTCTCACCCACCGTGCTCCCCACGACCGGGGGACGCAACCCGCGGCAACTCTCGCTCCGTGCCGTCGCCGGCCTGATGGCGCAGCCGACGCCTCGCTGGCGCCGCGCCGATCTCGGCGTGGTCCTCGAGAACGACTTCGGTCGTCCGAACCCCCAGGCGGGGTTCCAGTCGCGCGTCGACTTCGAACGTCCGCTTGGCACCGGGATGACGTACCGGATGCGGAACGATTTCACCTATTTCCTTCCCACCGGCGACGACACGCCCGCCGACCTCGCCCTGCGGTACGGGATGGTCCACGACGTGCTTGTCCCGCTCGTCGACGAGCTCTCCCTCTCCATCAGCGCCGACCTCTTCTTCTTCCAAGGCAAGGTGCCGGCGACCCGGCAGCTTGGCGTGAGTTCGCAGTTGCGCGTCGGGCTCACCTATGATCGCCTCTGGAAGCCTCGGTATCAGCCCTTCCGCTGACGCCACGACCGTGGTGGCGCGCACGTGGAATGCTCGGCGCGATCCGCTTCTGCCCCGACGATTCCTGACGTCTCCACTGGGATCGGCTATAGCGTGAGGTCGCCGCCGCGATCCTTCCGGCGCAGTGTCGCGAGGGTGTCAGCGGCCGCGGCCCGGCGACGGGCCTCCTCGGCGGAATCCCGCGCAGCGGAGGCCCACGCGGGGGTCCCGTCCGCGCGGAGGGGGACGACGAGAATGGCCCCCTCGATGGCCGAGCGCCCCAGGGCCGTTCTTGGTACCTCCACGACCGCGCCGTCCGCATCGGCGACCAAAACGACGATCGCGGAGGCGGCGTCGCCCTCGATGCGATCGACAGCGTAACGAACGGATCGATTCATCGGCCGCCCTCCCGTGCCGTGGTGGTGAAATAGCGTCCGTCGGCGCAGCCGCGGACGCGGATCGTACCCTCAAGATCGGTGCGGAGGATTCGTCGGGTCGGCGCGCGCCACGCGGCGAGTGCCTCCGGATGCGGATGCCCGTAGCGATTGTCCTCGCCCACCGAGATCACGAGGAGGCTCGGGGCCGCCGCGCGCACGAGCGCGGGGGTGACCCCATTTCGGCTCCCGTGGTGTCCCGCTTTCGCCACCTGCACCCGCGGGATGCGACCGTCGCGGATCCACGCATCGACGGCCCTCGTCTCCGCATCACCCGTGAAGAGCGCCCGGAACGCCCCGTGGGAGACGATCACCCCCACCGACGCATCGTTCTGGTCCTCGGCCGCAGACCACGGCGGCAGGATGCGGAACATCGCCGTGCCGAGGGTGAGCTCACGGGGGGTCGCCGCCAGGACGCGACTCCCGCGCCGCGCCATCGCGTCCACGAGCCGTCCGTAGATCCGCGTGGTCGCCGGCATCCCGTTCTCGACGACGTTCGTCACGGCCCGCGAGGCGAGCACCGCCGGCAGCCCACCGATGTGGTCGAGATGGTGGTGCGAGGCGATCACGAGGTCGAGGCGGTCGATCCGGTCGCGCGTGAGATAGGCGTCGAGGAGGTCACCGTCGGGCCCGCCATCGATCAGCGCGCGGCGGCCGTCGCTCGTGACGATGAGCGCGGCATCCCCTTGGCCGACGTCAAGGAACCGGATCTCCACGCCGGCGGTGTCGGGGCGCGCGCACCACGCGGGCGCCCGCTGCGCCTCGGCGAGTCGGGTCGCGCCGAGGAGCGCGAGGGCGATACACTGCAGGAGCGGCGGCGGACGTCGCATCCGGTGAACCTACGTCACGACTCTGACATGCGACCAGTCGCGTTTCGCCTCCTCAACCTCGCCGTCTTCCTCGGCGTCCTCTACGGCAACTTCGTGGCCGCCTCCGGCGGCCTCAGTGGCCGGAACATCGGGGAGATCGCCAACGCGTACCCGTCGCGCTTCCTCCCCGCGAACTGGGTCTTCGGCATCTGGAGCGTCATCTACGCCGGCCTGATGCTCTGCCTCGCCTGCCAGCTCTGGCCCGGCGCGCGTGGCCGCCGCGCGGTCGAGCGCCTCGGCCCGTGGTGGACCATCGTCGGCGCGTTGAACGTCGGCTGGATCGTGCTCTTCTCGTACGCGCGGTATCTCGAAGCGATGATCCTGATGCTCGCCTTCCTCGGCGTCCTCATCGCCGTCGGGGAGGTGCTGCGTCGGGCGCCGGAGCCCGATCGGTGGGAGCGGCTCTGCCTGATCGTCCCCCACGACCTCTACCTCGCCTGGATCTCCGTCGCCGTGATCGCCAACACCTTCCAAGTGGCGCACGTGGTCGGCTTCGGCGGGTTCGGCATCCCCGAGCGGCTCTGGGCTCTCGCGATGATGGGCATCGCGACCGCGCTGGGGTGGTGGATGGCCTGGGCGCGCCGGAACCTGACCTTCCCGTTCACCGTCGCCTGGGCGCTCGCCGGAATCGCCGCGCGCTACACGGAGGATCCTGCCGTCGTCTGGTTCGGCGGCCCCGGGGCGATCGGCGGCATCGTCATCGGGAGCGCGCTCTGGTTCGTCGCGACGCGGCGGGCGATGCTGGCCGGCGCGCCTGGTGCGCACGGCACCCCGCCCGCATAAGCTTCGCTGGGCGGCCCCCGCGCCGTCGCCACGCGTCCCTCGCTCCGGTGGCCCCCCGGCCACGCTCCTCCCACCGAGATTCCCGATGACGCACCACCATCCCGTCCACAGCGCCAACCTCCCCAAGCCGGTCGGTCCGTATTCGCCGGGGATGGCGTTCGAGAAACTGATCTTCGTCTCGGGGCAGGGCGCCACCGACCCCGCCACCGGCGCGCTCGCCGGCGCGGACGCCGCGACCCAGACCGAGCAGTGCCTGCGGAACGTCGAGGCGATCCTCCACGCGGCGGGCTCCGACCTGCAGCACGTGCTGCGGTGCGGCGTCTTCCTCCTCGATATGGCCGAGTTCCCGGAGATGAACGCCGTCTATGAGCGCGTCTTCGGGTCGCATCGGCCGGCGCGCACCACGATCCAGGCGGCCGGATTGCCGGGCGAGGGCCTTCGCGTCGAGATCGACTGCATCGCGTATCGCCCCTGAGCGCGCGGCGCGCTCGCGCGCGCAGGGGTTCTTTCGTCGTCCGTCCACCAGGTGCCTGAATGACCACCGTCCTCGATCCGCGCGACCTCCGCTTCTTCCTCTACGAGCTGCTGGAGGTGGAGCAGCTGACGACGCGCCCCCGTTTCGCTGAGCAGGGCCGTGAGGTGTACGACGCCGTGCTCGAGACGGCGCAGGCGGTCGCCGAGGCCCATTACCTGCCGAACCGCAAGCGGAACGACCAGGAGGAGCCGACGGTCGTCGACGGCCGCGTGGTCACCCAGCCGGACCTGAAGCCCGCGTTCCACGCGACCGCCGAGGCGGGGATCATCGCCTCCACGCACGATGCCGAGCGCGGCGGGCTGCAGTTGCCGCACGTCGTCGCGTCGGCGGCGATCGCCTGGCTCGAGGCGGCGAACATCGGATCGGCGAGCTACCCGATGCTGACCGCTGGCGCGGCGAACCTCATCGCCGCCTTCGGCTCCGAGGAGCAGAAGGCGCGGTGGCTTCCGCCGATGCTCGAGGGGCGGTTCGGCGGCACGATGGCGCTCACGGAGCCCGACGCCGGATCCGGCCTCGCTGACCTCCGGACCATCGCGATCCCGCAGCCCGACGGCACATATCGGATCGAGGGCGCCAAGATCTGGATCTCCGCGGGCGAGCACGAGCTCACGGAGAACATCGTCCACCTGGTGCTCGCGCGGATCGTCGGTGCGCCCGCCGGCACCAAGGGGATCTCCCTCTTCATCGTCCCCAAGCGCCTCGTCGGCGCCGATGGCCGCTCCGGCGAACCGAACCACATCGCGCTCGGCGGGCTGATCCACAAGATGGGATGGCGCGGGACGACCTCCACGCTGCTGAACTTCGGCGAGCGGGGGCCCTGTGTCGGCGAGTTGGTGGGTGAACCGCATCGCGGACTCGCCTACATGTTTCATATGATGAACGAGGCGCGCATCGGCGTCGGGCGCGCGGGCGCGGCGATGAGTACCGCCGCCTACCGGTCGGCGGTCGAGTACGCGCGGCAGCGTCGGCAGGGGCGGCTCCCCGCAGAGAAGGATCCGACGAAGCCCCCCGTCCCGATCATCGCCCACGCCGACGTGCGCCGGATGCTCCTCATCGGCAAGTGTGCGGCCGAGGGATCGATGGCCCTCGTCCTCGCCTGTGCGCGGCTCGTCGACGATGAGACGACGGCCCCCGACGAGGCGGCCCGCCGCGAGGCGACGGTCCTGCTTGAGTTCCTCACGCCGATCGCGAAGAGTTGGCCCGCGATCTACGGGCAGGAAGGCATCTCCAATGCGCTGCAGACGATGGGCGGGTATGGCTACGCGCGCGAGTACGACGTCGAGCAACTGTATCGCGACAACCGCCTCAATCAGATCCACGAGGGGACGAACGGCATCCAGGCGCTCGATCTCCTCGGGCGGAAGGTGATGCAGGATCAGGGGGCGGCGCTCACCGCCTTCGCGTCGCGTGTCGCGCAGGCGGTGGCGGAGGCCCGCACCGTCGGGCTCGACGGCCACGCCGATGCGCTCGCGTCGGCGCTCGGCCGGATGGTCGAGGTCACGCGAGGGCTCGCCCGCGGGTTGATGCAGGACCCGACGCGCGGGCTGGCAAACGCGTCGGTGTACCTCGATCTCGCGTCGCGCGTGGTCTACGCGTGGCTCTGGCTCCGGCAGGCCACCGTCGCGGCGCGGGCGCTTGCGGCGGGCGCCACCGGCGACGAGGCCCGCTTCTATCAGGCGAAGGTCGCGGCCGCGCGCTTCTACTTCGGGTTCGAACTGCCGAAGAACGCCCCCGACGCCGACCTGCTCGAGCGCAACGACGCCGCCGCGCTCGAGTTCGACGCGGAGTGGTTCTGAGCGTCGACATCGCCGCCGTGGCCTCGGGGCGCAGGCGAAGGCGCGTGCCGGTGCGCGTGTGGGGGCTCGGCGGAGCGCATCGTCGCCTCGGGGTTGCCCTTGGCATCGGGGCGCTGCTCGTCATCGCCCCACGCCTCAGGGCGCAGGACCACGATCACGCGCCGGCGCCCACGACACCGATCGCGACGTCGCTCACGGTCGTCGACCCGAACGGCGGCGCGCACGTCCTCACCGCCACGTAGCTCGGCGCGCTGCCGCGTCACAGCGGGCGCTCCGAGGTGCACGGCCACCGCTGGACCTGGGAGGGGGTCGAACTTCGGGCGGCGCTCCGGCTCGCCGGCATCGCGACGGATTCGTTGCGCGGTCCCGCGCTGGCGCGTGTGCTCGTCCTCGTCGGCGCGGACGGGTACCGCGCGACCCTCGCGCTGGGTGACGCAACTCGTCCGCATCGAAGTCGTCGACGTCGCGCGGCCCTGACGCCGCTCGTTCAGTTGGCGCGGCGCCGACGCGGCGCTGACGCAGCTCAGCGCCAGTCGCCGAACCGCACATAAGCGGCACGCCCGCCGTCGGCGGCGAACCCCTCGCTCACGCGAAGCGTCCCGAGTGGCGTCTCGACCGCGAGCCCGACGCGGAGCCCACGATGCAGGATGCCGTGCGCCGGGTCGGATCCGCGCCCGAACCCACCCTCGCCCACCCGCCCGATCATCGGTTCCACCTCCGCGCGCAACCGTGGTCGAAGCGGCCACGCGGTGCGAAGCGCGAGAGAGGCGAGATGGTCGCCCCGCGCGGAGAGGAGGGGGCGCCCCGTGAATCCCTCGAGGCCACCGAGGGTCGGCCGCCTCGCGAGGGGCACACCCGTGCCCACGCTGGCGAGCAGGCGCCCCTCGAACCGGAGGACGCCGAGCGCGCCGCGCGGTCGGGCTTCCATCGTGAGCTGGTGCCAGCGGGAGACCGCGATGCCCTCCAGTTGGAGCGCGGGGGCGGGATCACGTGGGCGGCGTCGGGTGAGTGCCAGCGCGAGGCCGGCATCCGCGCGCCCATCGACACCGCCGCTCCGTCCCGCCCAGCCGACGAGCCCGCCATCCACCTGCCAGCCGGCGCTCGTAGCGCGGGGACGACCAATGGTGAGCAGCGCATCGTCGGCCTGCACGCCGCCGACCTCACGTCGGTCGATGAACGTCGGCAGCCGCTGCGCGCTGAGGTCGAGTGAGGCGCCCGCCCGGCGCGCGAGCGCCGTCCCCCGGATGCGAAGTGACCACGGCGCCACCGTCAGTTCGACCGATCGCGTGACGCCTCGTCGGGTCGGTGGCGCGGTCCAGAGGCTCCACGCCTGCGCGGAGAGCGCGTGGTCGTAAGCGATCGCCAGGCCGATGCGCTCCGCGGATGGAGCGCTCGGGATGATGCGCCCGTCCGTCGTGGTGACGGGGATCGTCACGCGGGTCGGGGTCGCCGTCAGCGGTCGCACACACTGCGCGGTGAGCGCCGCCGTCGCCGTCGTGCGACCGAGTGCGATCAGCGTATCGAGCGTGCTCGGCCGGAAGTCCAGCATCCCGTACGTCGCCGTGGGGAGCGCGATGCGGACATCCGAGTCGCCGAGTGACATCGGGTCCTGGAGGAAGAGGAACTCGAAGACCGCGCTCGCCACGGTGAGTGGGTCATCGAGGCGTGTCACGTCGGGCACGGGGGAGGCGATCGTCGCGACGATAATCCGTCGGGCGCCGAGCGCGCGCGCTACGGCGACGGGGTTGTTCGCGCTGAGGCCGCCATCTACGAGGGTACGACCCTCGCGGGGCACCGGTCGGAGGAGTACGGGGATCGCCATACTCGCGCGCACCGCGTCGACGAGGCGTCCACGGTCGAGCACGACCACCTCCCGCGTGCGGAGGTCGGTCGCTACCGCGCGGAACGGGATCGGCAGGGCATCGAAGTCGCCGCCGGCCCGCACCTCCGCCGGCGCGAGGAGCCTCGCGAGCGCACTGTCGGCCTCCTCGTCCCGCACGGCGCCATCCTGCACGACCCAGCGCACCCCCGCACGCTCCCAGACGAACTGCGGCCGCGCCGACGCGAACGCCGGACCGAGGCTCGGCGAGTAGGGGCGCACGATGCGGTCGAGGCGGGCGGCTCGGACCCGCGCCTCAATCGACGCCGCCGTCTCCCCGCTCGCCCACATCGCGCCGAGCACCGCGCCAGCGCTCGTGCCGACGATGAGATCGGGGGTGATGCCGAGCGAGTCGAGGACGGCGAGCACGCCGAGGTGGGCCATCCCCTTGGCGCCGCCGCCGCCGAGGACGAGGGCGGTGGGGGCGGGGGGGCAGAGGGGAGGGGTGAGGGGTGAGGTGGGAGGTGAGAGGTCGGCGGGTCGTGCGTCCGGCGTCCGGCCTTGCGCCCCCAGCGGTCCGCGGACAAGCGCCATCGCGCCGATGAGCACGCCTCGTCGTGTCCTCGCAGTCATCCCGAACCATCATGCCCCCACACCCCGCCGTCCGTCCGGCGCGCGCTGAGGTCGCGCGCAGGAATCCCCGAGTGGCTGGCCCCGGTGTCGGCGGCGTACCTTTGCCCGCGATGCCTCCGCTCGACGACGCCGACCTCGGACTCGGCACCCTCACGTCCACTGGTCCCGTCGCGACGGTCGACCCCGCGATCGATGCCGCCCTCTGGGCCGTGGTCTTCGCCGGTGGGATCGGGTCGCGCTTCTGGCCCCTCTCCACCCCCGCGCGCCCGAAGCCCATCCTCGCGCTCGTCTCGGAGCGGACGCTCATCGAGGATACCGTCGGACGGTTGCAGCCCCTGATCCCACCCGAGCGGGTGCTGATCCTCACGAGTCACGACATCGCGCCGGCGATCCGTTCCGTGACGCGCGACGTCCCCGACGAGAACGTGCTCGTCGAGCCGCGCCCGCTCGGCACCGCGGCCGCGCTCGCCTGGGCCTCCGCGGAGCTGGTGCGCCGCGCGGGACCGGGCGCCCTCTGTTGTGCGGTGCACGCCGACCTCGCCGTCGCCTTTCCCGAGGTCTTCCGGCAGACGGTGCGTCGGGCCGCGGCGGTCGCCGCGCGCGACGAGGCCCTCGTCTCCATCGGCATCCGCCCGTCGCGCGCGGAGCCCGCCTTCGGCTACGTGCAGCCCGGTCCGCCCATCGACGCCGACCAGTCGCTCACCGCCGGTGGGGTCGTCGCGACCACGGGCTACGTCGAGAAGCCGAGCACCGTCGAGGCGGAGCTGCGGATCGCATCGGGCGCGCTCTGGCACGGGGGCATCCTCGTCGCACCAGCACGGACGGTCCTGTCGCAGCTCGCGACCCACACGCCGGAGGTCGCCTCGGCGCTCGATGCCGTCCGGCGCGGGGACCTCGAGGGGTTCGTCGCGCGCGTGCGCGCGACCTCGCTCGAGCGGGGCTTGCTGGAGCGCACCGACCGACTCCTCGTCACGCTCGGGGACTTCGGCTGGGACGACGTCGGCACCTGGGCGTCGCTGCGGCGCGCGCGCGATCTCGACGACGACGGCAACGGCGCGATCGGCGACGTGCGGTTCGTCGATGCGGAGAGCAACGTCGTGCACGCCGGCCACGGGCGCGTCGTCGTCTACGGCGTCTCGAAGCTCCTCGTCGTCACCGTCGACGGCCTCACCTTTGTCACGAGCCTCGACCGCGCCGCGGACCTCAACCGCTTGCTCGACGCGCTCCCGGGCTCGATGCGGATCAATCCCGCGGGGCCGTCGCCAGCGTAGCGGCCGCGAGCCCGACCAACGCGAGCCAGAGCAGGTCGGCGAGCAGCAGGTGGACGAGCTGCATCCAGGTCGGCGCGAGCAGGACGAGATTCACCACCCCGGCCAGCAGCTGCGTCAGCACGAGGGTGGCGACCGCGATCCCGAATCGGCGGGTCTCTGGCGATGGGCGTCGCGCCGCACAGACGCCTGCCGTCAGGAGCAGCACCGCGGCCATCGCCACCGCGAGCGTCGGATGGATCACGCGGAGCCGGACCAACAGGTGGGAGGTCGGCGAGACATCCTGCGCGAACCCCTCCGCGAGGGAGCGCGACGGGAAGAGCGTGTCGCCGAGGGCGGTGATCGCGCCCGTCATCCCGAGGAGCAGCGTACCCCCGAGGGCGACGAGGAGGAGGCCGCGCTCACGGCCGGCGGCGCGCCACGCCGTGCGCACCGCACCGCGGAACGAGAACGCCGATGCCGCGGCACGTGCCGATGCGCCGGATCCCGTCGCGCGGGCTGATGCCGCCTCCGCGCCCGCCGTCGCGCCCGCCCGCGCGGCCAACCACGGGACGAGCCCCAACATCGCGAGCAGGCCGAACGTGTTGAGCAGATGCGCCGCGAGCCACCACGCCCGCGCGAGGCTCGCGTTCTCAGCGACCATCTCGAAGAGGACGAGCCCGGCACCCACCAGCGCCTCGGTGAGCATCAGGCACATCGCCGCGTGCGCCGCCCACCAGAGCGCGCCGCGCCGCGGCGCGATCCGTCGGGCCCACACCAGCTGGCCCACGACCAGGAGGAGCGCGATTCCGGAGGTCGCGCGGTGTGTGAGCTCGATGATCGTCTCAAGCGCCGGCGCCCGCGGGATCACCACGCCGTTGCAGAGCGGCCAGTGCGCACCGCACCCCGCGCCCGACCCCGAGGCGCGCACATAGGCACCCCAGAGGATCACCAGCAGATTGAAGCCGAGCACGGCCCAGCCGTATCTTGCGAAGCGCGTCATCCCGCGTCCCTCAGAGGTTCCTTATGCGGCGCAGCACCGTCATCACCATCGCCCTCGCCACCGGCTTCGGTGGCCTCCTGCTCTACAACACCCTCGGCGCGCAGCAGGTGGAATGCTCCGCCTGCGTCACCTTCAACGGGGCGGAGAACTGCGCGGCCGCGTCGGGGAAGGATTCCCTCGAGGCGCTGCGGACCGCGGTGAACACCGCCTGCGGCACCCTCACCCAGGGAATGGACGAGTCGATCCGATGCGCAGGGCTCCCGCCCCAGCGGCCGCAGTGCCGGACCCGCTGATGCACGAAGTCTAATCGGCGCGCCGCGGCGCCGTCGCCATCCACCAGAGCAGGACCGCCCCGAGGAGCGTCGAGGCCACGACCAGCGCCCATCCCGTCCGCCGCAGGGCGGCAGCGAGCGCCTCGTCGCGCGTGAGCCATCCAAGGGAGCCGAGCAGGTAGTTCCAGTCGTGGATCGCGCCGTCCGGTGACATACTCACCAAGGGGAGCGCCTCGGCGCGCGCGTCGGCCACGTACCACGCGAGGTTCCTGAGGCTGCTCGCGAGGAAGAGCCCAGCAATCGCGAGCCCGAACCAGTCGCGCGAGCGCACCATCAGGGCCGCCGCGCCGATCGGGACGAGCAGCTGCGTCAGGCTCCCACCGGCGATCCCGATCCATTCCCCGAAGGGCGCCCAGAGCAGGTGGCCGAACTCGTGCGCGCCGAAGGTGATTCCGCCGAAGACACCACCCTGGTCGATGTCAGTGAGCGGCGCGGCCGCGGAGCGCACGAGCCAGAGGAGGAGTGGGAGGCGCCACCACCACCACCGCCCGGTCGCCCAGTCGCGGAGGGTCGCCGCGGTGCCCGTCACTCGCGGAGCGCCGCCATCGGCGTCTCGCGGAAGACGTCGCGCCCCGTGAGCAGCCCGATCCCGATCGCGAGCCCCATCATCACCCCGGCGATCGCCGCCGCGGGACCGAGCGCGGGGGCGAAGTCCCCTTGGAAGACGAAATGCGTGAGACTCCACGCCCCGCCGAAGGCGAGGAGCATCCCGCTCAGCGCGCCGAGCAACCCGAGCAGAGCGTACTCCGAGAGCAGGATCCGACCGATCTGCCCCTTCGTCGCGCCGAGCGTCTTGAGCAGGACCCCCTCACGGAGTCGGTCGCGTCGCGTGGCCGCCACCGCGCTGAAGAGCACCGGGACCGCCATCGCGAGGCTGAAGAGGGCGAGGAAGCGCACCGTCAGCGTGACACGGTCGACGATCTGCGTGATCGTGTTGCGGATCAGCGAGAGGTCGATGCTTGAGACGTTCGGATAGCGGCGGACCGCGTCGCGCTGGAGCAGCGCCACTGCCGTGTCGCTCGGGACCGCGGCCACGAGGATGAACTGCTTCGGTGCCGCGGCGATCGCCGCCGACTGGAAGACGGCGAAGAAGTTCGGCTGGAACCGCCCCCATTCGACCTGCCGCGTGCTCGTGAGCCGCGCCCGGACCGGGACGCCCTGCACGTCCCACGTGACGATGTCGCCGACGGTGAGCTGCAGGTCTCGTGCGACGTCCTCCTCGAACGAGAACTCGTACAGCGTATCCGTCGCGGCGGCCGCACCGTGGAAGCGCCCCGCCGTGATCGTCTCCGTCGCCTCGAGCGTGTCGCGGTAGGTCGAGCGATACTCGCGCCGCAGCGCCCAGTAGCGTGGCGAGAGCCCCTTCGCCTCCGCCCACGCCTGCGTCGACTGCCCGTTGATCTCCTGCAGGCGCATCGTCACGATCGGCGTGGTCGTCACGACGTCGTTGCCCGGCTGCCGAAGGAGGGAGTCGAGTCCCGGCTGCTGGTCCTCCTGCACGTCGAAGAAGACGAGGTTGCCGCGCGCCGCCGACGCCGTCACGTCGAAGGACTGCAGGAGGTTGGCCTGCACGAGGATGTTGGTCGTCACGAGGAACGAGCCGAACCCGAGCGCGAGGATCACCGAACGGGTCTGGCTCGCGGGGCGGTAGAGGTTCGCGATTCCCTGACGCACCACGTACGGCCAGCGCGGCGAGCTGAGCCGGCGGGCGAGGCGCGCGACAAGCGAGGCGTTCCCGTAGAGGATCCCGAGGCTGATGAGGATCCCCGCGGTGAACCACGCCCCCTGCGCGAGCGTCTCGGCGCGCAGCGCCGCGAGGCCGAAGACGCTACCGAGGAGCGCCAGATCCACCGCCCAGCTCCAGTGGTCGCCGCGCCGGGAGGCTGCGAGCGCCGCATCGTCGCGACGGATCGCCTGCAACGGGGAGACGAGCCGGAGCACGAGGAGTGGCCGCAGCGCGAAGACGATCGCGACCCAGACGCCGATTCCGATCCCGAGGGCGATTGCCGACGGCACGGGGGTGACGGAGACATCGACGGGGAGGAACCCCGTGAGGAGTTCCGGCAGGAGGAGCTGGATGCCGACACCGAGCGCCGCGCCGAGGGCGGCACCGAGGAACCCCATCGCCCCCGCCTGCACGAGGTAGATCACGAGCACCTGCGCGCTCGAGGCGCCGAGACACCGGAGCACGGCGACGGTATCGATCTTCCGTTGCACGAAGGCGTTCACGCCGCTTGCGACGCCGATGCCACCGAGGAGCAGGGCGATGAGCCCGACCACGCCGAGGAAGCGCGCGAGCTGCGCGATCGCGTCGGTGAGGTCCACCTCGTTCTCCTGCACGGTGCGCACGCGGACGCCGAGCGAGTCGAACCGTGTCTTGAATGGCGCGACCCAGGCCGTCGCATCGGTCCCCTCGGGGAGCCGGACCACGACTTCGTGCTCCACGCGGCTCCCGAAGCCGGTGAGCTGCGTCTCCGCGAGGTAGCGGGCGGGAATGAAGATGCGAGGCGCGACCGTGCCGGCGATGCCGGGGTCGCCGGGGACATTCACGATCCGTCCGCGGATCACGAAGCGGGCGAAGCCGACGTTCAGCGTGTCGCCCACCTGCGCGCCGAGCGAGATCATCAGCGACGGGTCGACGAAGGCGTTCCGGTCGTCGTGGAGTGAGCCCCACGCGCCGGCCGGCTCCGTCAGGACCTCGCCGTAGTACGGGTAGCCCTCGCCGACGGCGCGCACCTGCGAGAGGCGCGTGGCCCCGGTGCGCGGGACGATCGCCATCGAGCCGAAGCTCTGCACCTTCGCTGAGGGGATGCCGACGGTCCCGAGGGAGTCGAGGAGGGAGTCGATCGCCGGGGTGAAGCCGTCGCGCGCGCGGAGGTTCAGGTCGCCGCCGAGGAGGGCTTTCGATTGCGCCTCGATGGAGACCTGGACGTTCGACGCGAAGGAGTCGATCGCGACGAGCGCTGCGACGCCGAGGGAGATCGAGCTCATATAGAGCAGGAGTCGCCGACGGGCGGTCCGGCTCTCGCGCCACGCGAGGCGCAGGAGCGGGGCGAGCGCGGGGCTCGGCATCAGACGGGGGACGGCGCGCCGCGGCCCGGCCGGTCCTCGATCACCACGCCGTCACGCAGCCGGATCACGCGCTGCGCGTGTTCCGCGAGCGTGAGGTCGTGCGTGACGATCACCACCGTGGCGCCCGACTCGCGGTTCAGCGCATCGAGGAGCGCGACGATCTTCTCGCCCGTGGCACCGTCGAGGTTCCCGGTCGGTTCGTCAGCGAAGAGGATGCGCGGGCGATTCACGAAGGCGCGTGCAATCGCGACGCGCTGCTGCTCGCCACCCGAGAGTTGGGTCGGGTAGTGGTGCGTGCGGCCCGAGAGCCCGACGCGCGCGAGGAGATCCTGCGCGCGGTCGGCGGCATCGGCCTCACCGCGGAGCTCGAGCGGCACCTGAACGTTCTCGACGGCCGTGAGCGTCGGGATCAGCTGGAAGCTCTGGAAGATGAAGCCGACCTTCTCGCCGCGGAGGCGCGCGCGGCCGTCTTCGTCGAGACGGGTGAGATCCACGCCGTCGAGGGTGACCGCCCCGCGCGAGGGGAGATCGAGCCCCGCGAGGAGGCCGAGGAGGGTCGTCTTGCCGCTCCCCGAGGGACCGACGATGGCGACGAACGCTCCCTGCGGGATGTCGAACGAGACATCTTTGAGGACGGCGAGCGCACCGGTGCCGCTCGGGTATTCCTTCGTGAGGTCGCGGGCTGCGAGCATGGATCGGATCAAAACGGTCGGATGGCGGGTCGTCGCGGCGCTCGGGCTGGCGGCGTGCGGCGGCTCCCAGGAGAAGACGGCGGATGGGGCGGGCGTTCCCGCGGCTGCGATGGAATCAACCCAGGCGGCCGCGCCTGCGGCAACCGCCGTGCCGCGCGTCCTGATCATCGGGACGAGTCTCACGGCGGGGCTCGGGCTCGACCCGGACTCCGCGTACCCCGCGGTCCTGCAGCGGATCGCCGACTCGCTCGGGGTCTCGGCGCGCATCGACGGGGCCGGGTTGAGCGGCGAGACCTCGGCGGGGGCGCTCCGTCGGACCGACTGGCTCCTGCGGGGCCCGGCGGCGGTGGTGGTGATCGAGACCGGGGCGAACGATGGGCTCCGCGGGCTCGATGTCGACTCCACGCGGGCGAACCTGCGGGCGATCATCGGGAAGGTGCGGCGTGCGAATCCCACTGCCCGGATCCTACTCGCGCAGATGGAGGCCCCACGAAACCTCGGGCCGGCGTACACGCGGGCGTTCCACGACGCCTTCGGGGCGGTCGCGTCGGCCGAGGGGGTCGGATTGATCCCGTTCTTCTTGGATGGCATCGCGGGGGTGCCGGCGCTCAACCAGGACGACGGGATCCATCCGAATGCGGAGGGGGCCCGTCGGGCGGCGCGGGCGATGTGGGCGAGCCTCGGGCCGATATTGGCGGCGCCCACCGCGCCCCGTTGACCCTCGGCGCCGCTGTCGGCTAAATTCAGCGGCTGTCGAGGTTTAGACCTTCCTTCTGTCCGAGTCCGACCTATGGCGCTGCCAGCCACGCAGATCCGTCGCGGGATGGTGATCGTGTTCGAGGGCGATCCCTGCCGCATCATCGAGTTCCGTCACCACACGCCGGGGAACCTCCGCGCGATGGTGCAGGCGAAGCTGAAGAACCTGCGCTCGGGGAACAACTTCGAGCATCGGTTCCGCGCCGACGACCAGATCCACAAGGCGGATATGGAGACGCAGGAGCTCCAGTTCCTGTACAAGAGCGGTGAGACGTATCACTTCATGAACACGGACAACTACGAGCAGCTCGAGATGGACGAGGAGACGCTCGGGGACAACGCGCCGTGGATGCAGGACAACATGATGGTGATGGTCGAGTTCTATAATGGGCGGCCGATGTCGGTGCAGCTGCCGCAGTTCCTGAATCTGACGATCACGGAGACCGCGCCGGTGATGAAGACGGCGACGAAGACGGCGAGCTCGAAGCCGGCGGTGCTCGAGAACGGCGTCACGATCCAGGTGCCGGAATTCATCGCGTCGGGGGAGCGGGTGCGGGTGAACCCGAACACCGGCGAGTACATGGACCGGGCGAAGGACTGAGCGACGGCGGTCGGGGTGCGCCGAGAAGTTTGGCGCGCCACCCGGTTGATTCGGCGGCGGAGCGGACCTACTTTTGAATGCTCTGGGTGAACGGTCCCAGAGAGTCTGGTGGATGTAGCTCAGTCGGTTAGAGCATCGGATTGTGGTTCCGAGGGTCGCGGGTTCGAATCCCGTCATCCACCCTGACTAGGTCCGTAGCTCAATTGGTAGAGCACCGGTCTCCAAAACCGGCGGTTGGGGGTTCGATTCCCTCCGGGCCTGTGGTGCAAAGGCTGAAGGCTGGAGGCGGGAAGCTGGACACGAGGCGGTATCGTCTAGGGGACTAGGACACAGCCCTCTCAAGGCTGGAACACGGGTTCGAATCCCGTTACCGCTATGGGTAGGTCAGCAGGGTGGTGCGCAGGACCGCAGGTCGATCGGGCCCCATCGTCTATCGGCTAGGACGGCACCCTTTCAAGGTGCAGAGACGGGTTCGATTCCCGTTGGGGCTATGGCTCCACGGGTGTGGGGCTGGAAGGAAGGACTGGCAGGTTGGGTGCGGCGTTCCGTCACCTGGCGATGTGGTCCGTAGGTCAGGGGGCGTAGCTCAGTTTGGTTAGAGCAC
>VHBO01000015.1 GCA_016871895.1 Gemmatimonadota bacterium | reverse complement strand
ACGACCAAGACCAATCGCTACGCCCTGGCGATCTCCCCGCGTGTGGCCCGCGTGCTCTCGGTGCTCAGCATCGGATCGCTCTGGGCGTGGTTCTTCCTGAAGCTCTATCTGACCGCCGAGTCCACCTGGCTCATGAGAGCCGTGGGGGAACTTGCCCTCCTCGGTGTGGGGGGGAGCATGATCCTTTTTGCCACGCAATACCTGAACCAGGCGTACGGCGAGGACCACGAGATCGATGAGCGCGAACGATCCGCGCGGGACCGGGCGCACCGGGTCGCGCTGAACTATGTCCTCTGGGTCTTCGTCCTGACCTTCGTGGCCCTCGAGGTGGCCGGGGCGCGCGAGGTGCCGACGGCGACGGGGTCGGCGCTCGACTTCCCCGCGGTCATCTCCACGGGGGTCGTGGAGAACTTCCTCGTGGTGCTCTTCTTCACCACCTTCGCCCTCCCGCCCGCGATCCTCGCCTGGTGGGATCGCGGGGCGGAGTCTGACGAAGGCTGACCGCTGGTCCACTCCCTAGCTTTCCCGAAACGGGAATCCCGAATCTCTCGTAGGGGAATCCACGGTCCCTCGCACTGACGTCCCTCATCCGACGCCTGATCCCCTGACGTGATGCGCACACGAATGATGCCCGTTCGCCGTCTTCTCGCCCTCGTCGCCGGCCTCTGCTTCGTCACTGAGCCCGCGGCCGCCCAATTCGCCGTGACGCCGGAGGCGGAGTGGATGACGATCACGACGCCGCACTTCCGCATCCACCACCCCAAGGAGCTCGGGGATTGGGCCCGTGATGTGGCGGGCCGGATGGAGGGGATCCGCACCGCGGTGGGGGAGATGGTCGGCTACACGCCGCCGCAGGTGATCGAGATCATCGTCGAGGATCCCGTCAACCAGACGAACGGTTCGGCGCTCCCGCTGCAGCGCGGCCCTACGATCCGGCTCTGGCCGGTGCCGCCGGCGCCGGGACAGCTCGGGCACTACCGCGGCTGGGGCGAACTCGTCGCCGTCCACGAGTACGCACACCTCGCCCACCTGCTGCGGCCGAGCCGCGCCCCGGACAAGCAGCTGATCGAGGCGTTCCTGCCGATCGTGGTCAGCCCGATCGTCGAGAACGCGCCGGCGTGGATCTTCGAAGGCTATGCCACGGTGATCGAAGGGCGTCTCACCGGCTCCGGGCGCCCGAACGGCGTCTTCCGGCCGGCGATCCTCCGACAGCTCGCCCTCGAAGGGAAGCTCCCCACCTACGACGCGCTCGATGATGCGACCCCGTTCCTCGGCGGCGCGATGCGCTACCTCGTGGGGTCGGCGTTCCTCGAGTGGCTCGCCGAGCGTGACGGGTGGGAGACGCATCAGCAGCTCTGGCGTCGGATGACGGCGCGGACCGAGCGGAACTTCGAGCAGGCCTTTCGCGGGCTGTATGGCGAGAATCCGGATCGTCTTTATGGTCGCTTCGTGGCCGAGGTCACGGCGAAGGCGATCGCGGCCGATCGCGTGATGCGGGGCGCCGGCGAGGCGCGCGGCACGCTCTTCCAGCAACTCGATTGGTTCACCGGGGCGCCCTCCGTGTCGCCCGATGGGAAGCGCGTCGCGGTGGAGCGGACGCAGCCGGGGAAGCCGCCGCGGATCTTCGTCTGGTCGATGGAGCCGAAGGCGAACAAGGACTCGGCGGCCCGCGGCGATTCGTCACGGTCGACTCGTCGTCGGGTCGCGAAGATCGATTCGCTCGATGTCCCGGATCGGCCCTTCCTCCCTGCACCGCGCGAGGAGGTGGCCGTGCTCGCGCCGCAGGGCGGGGCGGGGTGGGAGGAGCCGCGCTTCCTGACGGACGGTCGGCATCTCACGGTGATCCGCGCCGAGGTGATGCCGGATGGTCGTTCGATGCCCGACCTGTGGGTCTGGGACGCCGATTCCGGTGACGTGCGGCGCGTGACGCGCGGCGCGGCCATCCGGTCGGCGGACCCCTTCCCCGACGGGCTACGCGCGGCGGGGGTGCGTTGCCTCGCGGGACAGTGCGACCTCGTGCTCGTCGATCTCACGACGGGGGCCGTCGCCGAACTCGCGCGCGGGGCGTTCGACGCGAATTACTCCGGGGTGCGCGTGTCGCCGGACGGCCGGTGGGTCGCGAGCGCGCGGCAGGCCGACGGTCGGTGGGAGGTTGTCCGCGTGGAGGTCGCGACGGGCGCGCTCCGTCCGCTCCTCCCGCGCGATGAGGCGAGCCGGTACGAGCCCACCTGGCTCCCCGACGGCTCCGGTCTCGTCGTCGTCTCTGAGGCGACGGGGACGCCGCAGCTCGAGCGCATCGCGCTCGACGGCGCGGCAACGCCGCTCACGCGCTTCGCCGGTCTGACGTCGCTGCCCGACGTGAGTCGTGATGGGCGCACCTTCTTCCTCGCGATGCACGCACGCGGGTGGGATCTGCGCACGATCCGGCTCGACAGCGCGGCCTCCACGGGGCGTGTGGTGCTCGCTGACTCGCTCGCGCCGGTGGCCCCGCGGCAGCGGATCACGGACGCGAAGGCCTTCCCGACGACCGCGGTCGGGTCGCTCCCCTACGGGATCGGGCGACTCGGCGCGACCTGGTTGCCGAATGCGAACTTCTCGGCGGAGGGGCAGGACCAGGGCGGTGCTGTCGTGGTCAGCGACGTCGTTGGGCGGTTCGGCGCGGTGCTGCAGGGCGGGTACGGCGAGCGCGCGGTCTGGCGTGGCGGGATCCTCGCGGTCACGTGGCGTGGGCTCCGCCCGAGCCTCGGCGTGCAGGCGTTCGCCACGCGGCACCTGCCGTCGCAGCAGCGGTATGAGCCGCTCCTCGACGGATCCTTCGATGCGGAGTACCGCGGCATCGCCGTCGTGACCGAGCGGACACATCCCGGCACGACCGGCGCCATCAGCTGGCGAGCCGCCGCGAGTCAGGGGTCGCTGCAGGGCCGTGCCGCCCCGTGCATCACCTGCCTCGCCAGCTGGGCGCCGATCCCGGCGGGTGCGCGCGCGGTGGTCGCCGGGCAGTTCGCAGCGAACCGGACCTTCACCCCGCGCGGGGTGGTGCGGATCGCGCCGTCCTTCACCGCCGACCTCGCCGCCGGTCGTACCGACGGCACCGCCTGGCGCCGCGCGCAGGTGCAGGGTGGGTTGCGGGTCGGCGGCTGGGCCGCTGGTGGGCTCGAGTTACAGGCGCAGTATGGTCAGGTGTCCGCTGATGCCCCCGGGTACGAGCGCTTCGCGCTCGGTGGCGCGGCCTCGCCGTACGTCGATCCGCTGCTGCTGCAGGGACGGTGGGAGGCGCCGGGGCAGGGGTTCGGCGCGCTCACGGGCACCCGGGCCTTCCGCGCTCGCGTCTCGCTCGCCGGCGCGTTCCTTCAGGTCGATCACGCCGGGGTCGATGCCCTCGGCCCCGGGCGTCGTCTCGTCGGCTTCGAAACGGTGATCGCGACGCCGCCGCTCCCCGCGGCGCGCTTCCCGGCCTTTCGCGCGAAGGCCGGGCTCGCGATGCCGCTCGATGGGCCGCGCCGGCGTGATGCCGTGTTCTACACGACGCTGGTGCTGACGCCGTGAGCGGCATCGTCTTCGAACCGTTGCATCCCGGTGTGGTGCCCCCGGCGCGGGCGACGGCGCAGAGCGCGGGGCACGATCTTGTGCTCTGCCTCGCTGGCCCGACGGTGAAGGTCTTCCTCGAGGGGGCGCCGACCGTGCGCGCGGTCGAGGAACGGGACGGCCGCCGGATGATCACCCTCGCGCCCCGCGAGAAGGCGCTCCTGCCGCTCGGGTTCAAGGCGCGGCTCCCTGTGGGGTATGAAGCGCAGGTCCGGCCCCGCTCGGGGACGAGCCTCAAGACGGACCTCGTGATCGTCAACAGCCCCGGGACGATCGACGCCGATTACCCCGAGGAGTGGTGCGTCCCCGCGGGAAACGGCGGGACGATGCCGCTGGTGCTGACGCACGGCGAGCGGATCGCGCAGATGGTGCTGGCGCGGTTCGAGACGCTCCCGTTCGTCGACGGGGTCGTCTCGCCGACGACGGAGCGGACGGGTGGGTTCGGCTCGACGGGCCGATGAACTGGAACACCTTTCAACGGAGATTTCGGATGCGGCAGGTGCGACGGCTGGTTCGACCGCAGGTGATGCGCGTGCTCGGCGCGATGGCGCTCGGTGCGGGGGTTCTCGCGGCGCAGGCCCCGGCCCCGGTCAAGGTGGAGACCTTCACCCTTCCCAACGGCCTCACGGTGCACGTGGTCGAGGACCACTCCGCGCAGGTGGTGGCGGTCAACGTCTGGTATGACGTCGGGTCGCGGAACGAGCGCCCCGGGCGCACCGGCTTCGCGCACCTTTTCGAGCACATGATGTTTCAGGGCTCGGCGAACGTGAAGAAGGCCGAGCACTTCCAGTTCATCGAGCGCGCCGGCGGCGAGATGAATGGGTCGACGCAGCCGGATCGCACGAACTACTACGAGGCGCTCCCGTCGAACCGCCTCAACCTCGCGCTCTGGCTCGAGGCGGATCGGATGCGGTCGCTCGCAGTGACCGCCGAGAATCTCAAGAACCAGCAGGAAGCGGTGAAGGAGGAGCGGCGGCTGCGCGTCGACAACCAGCCGTATACCGGCGCCTTCATCGAAGGGATGCCCGCCCTCTTCGACCGGACCGCCTGCTTCGCCTACGCGCACTCGATCATCGGCTCGATGGACGACCTCAACGCCGCGACGGTCGCGGACGTGCAAGGCTTCTTCGATCTGTACTATGCCCCGAACAACGCGACCCTCGTCGTGACGGGTGACGTCACCCCCGCGACGGTGCGGCGCCTCGTGACGGAGTACTTCGGATCGATCCCGCGCGGCGCGTCGGTGCCGCCGGGGGTGACCTGTGGGGAAGGTGGCGCGGCGGGACGCGTCGAGCGCGTGACCGACAAGAACGCCACGCTGCCCGCCGTCCTCTCGGCGGTCCGCACGGTGCCGCCGGCCCACGCCGACCATCCGGCCCTCGAGCTCCTCTCGACGATCCTCGGGAGTGGCGAGAGTTCGCGGCTCAACCGCGCCCTCGTCCGCGAGCGGCGGGTGGCGGCCGGCACGCAGGCGCTCTTCAATCCCTTCGGCCCCATGCGCGCGGCCGGGATCTTCGGCGTCCTCGCGATCGCCAATCAGGGCGTCACCGCCGACAGCCTCGCCGCGACGGTCACGGACGAGCTGCGTCGGGCCGCCGATGGGATCACCGACGCCGAGCTGACGAAGGCGAAGAACAGCTGGCGCGCCGCCACCATCCTCGGCCGGCAGACGGCGCTGAGCCTCTCCGAGGCCGTGCACTACGCCACGCTCTATCTCGGCAGCCCCGCCGCAGTGAACACCGATGCGGCCCGCTACGAGGCGGTGACCGTCGCGGATCTGCAGCGGGTGGCTCGCACCTATCTGCGCTCCGACCGGGCGCTCACCATCATCATCTCGCCGGAGGCCCGCTGATGCGCGTGCTTCGTCCGCTCGCCGTCGTCGCGTCCGCCGCGGCGGTGCTCTCGCTCTGGTCGCCGATCGCCGAGGCCCAGGGGCCCACGCGGCCCCCAGCGCCGATGCCGCTCACGCCGGCGCAGTTCCCCCCGTTCGCCGAGGCGACGCTTCCCAACGGCCTGCGCCTCCTCGTCGTCCCGAGCACGAAGCAGCCGGTGCTCTCGGTGACGCTCGCCCTCCCCGCCGGGAATACGTACGACCCCACGGGCCGCTCGGGGCTCGCCGAGCTGATGGCAGGGCTTCTGACCAAGGGCGCGGGCACGCGCAGCGCTGATGAGATCTCCGCCGCCATCGAGGGGGTCGGTGGCTCCATCGGTGCGTCGGCGGGCGCCGACTTCCTCACGGTGAGCAGCACGGTCCTGGTGAATGACCGGGAGCTCGCGTTCGACCTGCTCGCCGATGTGGTGCTCCGGCCGACCTTCCCGGCCACCGAGGTCGACCTCCTGCGGAAGCAGACGCTCTCGGGGCTCGCTCTCCAGAAGTCACAGCCGGGTGCGATCGCGTCGCGCGCCTTCGCGCGTGGGCTCTACGGGGAGCATCCGTACGGCCGCTCTGCGGATGAGGGCTCCGTCGGGGCGATCACGCGCGAGGAGATTGTGGCCTTCCACGCGCAGCGGATGCGTCCCGCCGGAGCGCTGCTGGTCGTTGCCGGAGCGATCGACGCCGCGGAGGCGCGTCGACTCGCCGAGCGCGCGTTCGGCGGCTGGACCGGCACGGCGCCCGCCGCGGCCGCGGCGCGGGCCATCCCGCAGCGCACCCGCACCGAGATCCTCCTCGTCCATCGCCCAGGGTCGGTGCAGGCCAACATCGTGGCGGGGAACACCACCTGGCTCCCGAGCGACACGCGCGGCTACGCGCTGGCCCTCGCGAACGAGGTGCTCGGCGGCGGCTCTGACTCGCGCCTGTTCGACATCCTGCGCGAGCAGAAGGGCTGGACCTATGGCGCGTATTCGTCGGTGAGCCGTCGGCGTGGGATCGGCAGCTTCTCCGCGACCGCCGAGGTCCGCAATGCGGTGGCCGATTCGGCACTTCGCGAGTTGCTGGTGCAGATGCGGCGGATGGGCGCCGAGCCGATGACCGAGGTGGAGTTCGACCGGAAGAAGCAGACGCTGGTCGGGCGGTTCCCGTTGCAGGTGGAGACGGCGGACGCGGTGGCGAGTCAGGTGGCCAACGCGCGCCTCCTCGGACTCCCGACCGACTACGTGCAGACGTACCGCCAGCGGCTCGCGGCGGTGACGGCGGTGCAGGCGCAGGCGGCGGCCCGTGCGGCGATCCGTGCCGACGCGACGTACATCGTCGTGGTCGGTGATGCGACGGCGCTGCGGGAGACGCTGGCGCCGATCGCACCGCTCACCATCGTCGATGTCGATGGCAGGCCGGTCGATGTGGCGGCACTCACCGTGCGCGCCGGCGGTCCGGCCATCGATGCGTCGAAGCTCGTCCCCGCGAGCGATTCCTTCGCGGTCCTCGTGCAGGGGCAGGTGTTCGGGTATCAGGCCTCGACGCTGACCCGCTCGGACGATGGGTGGACCTACACGGAGCGCTCGCAGCTCGCGACGATCATCCAGCAGACGACGACCGCCACCTTCGGCGCCGACCTCACGATGCGTCGGGTCGAGCAAAGCGGCCGCCTGCAGGGGCAGGAGATGGGCGTCCGCATCACGTACGCTGGCGGCAAGGCGAGTGGGGAAGGGCAGGTGCCCGGGGCGCAGGGGATGGAGCCGGTGCGGTTCGCCGACGTGGCGGTGCCGGCGGGCGTCGTCGATGAGAACATCGCGAGCGTCCTGCTCCCGTACCTCGCTTGGGCGCCCGATGCGCGACACACGATCAACGTGCTCACGTCGAAGGGCGCGGTGCAGCCGCGGACTTACGCGGTGACCGGCGAGGAGGCGGTGACAATCGCCGGGGCGCCGGTCCCGGCGTTCAAGGTGAGCGTCTCGGGGGGCGAGGCACCGGTCGTGATGTGGATCGAGAAGGTCGCGTCGCACCGTGTGCTCAAGATCGGCCCGGTGGGCCAGCCGATCGAGTTCGTGCGTGTGCGGTGAGTGGCGCGTGGTCGCGCACCGGCGGTGCGCGACCACGCCGACGCGGTGCAGGTGACGCGGATCACCTCGGCCGTGGAAGGTGAGCCGCGTAGGGGACGATGCACGACGGGGCGGACGGCTGATGCCGTCCGCCCCGTCGTCGCTCCCGGGGGCGCACCCCCGGAAGGTCGGTGTCTTACTTCGGGTCCAGCGCCCGCTCGATCTGCCACCGGGCCTCGGCGAGATGCGCGCGCGTCATCGCATCGGTCGCCTTCCCCTGCGCCGCCGCGAGATCGCGGTCGAGCGTCCGCAGTTCCATCCGGAGCATCGCCTTCACGTCGGTGCTACCGCGCGACGGCGCGGTGATCGCCTGCCCCGTCTGCGCGCTGCTCGAGACCCGCGGCGTCGTCGGGGCCGGGGCCGCGAGCTTCGCGGCGACCAGCTCGACGTACGACCGCTGCAGCCCGCGGCGATACGCGTCGATCCGCACCGACGACGCCCGCAGCTCGCTCCAGATCCCGCTGCGGAGGTCACCGAGGTACTCACCGAGCGCGTAGGTGTTGGTCGCCCCGGGGAGCGCCTCATACTCGACGAGCCGCGCCATCCGATCGTCCGACATCAGCGAGGAGAGGATCCCGCGCTGCGCGCTGTTGATGCGGGCCACCGAGCCGTCTGGCTCGAGCCGACGAAGGATCGCCGGGTCGAGGAGCCAGGTCGGGGTGGTGAAGAGGTTGTCCTGCAGGAACTGCACCGCCGCCCGCTGCCGCTCGCGCGGGATCGGGGTGAAGCGCGGGCCCGGCTGCGAGCCGTACTTCTCCTGACCCGTCGATGAGCCCGGGATCGCCGCCACGTGCCGCAGCTCGGTGGTGAACTGCCCGACGATCCGGCTGTAGCCCTCACGCGTGTAGGAGACGTCCTCGGTCGCCTGCGTCGTCGCGGGGAGGAGCATCGGGACGAGCCGCTTCAGGTTGCGCAGCCCCATCGTGGTGCTCTTCACCGCGTCCTGGTCACCCACCGCCTCGGAGTAGGAGGTGTACGGGATCGCGCCGAAGTCGTCGGGGAGGCCATAGCGGTACCACGGGGTCGTGTCCTGCTCGCGCGCGATGGCGTCGAGCGCGGGACGCTCGGCATCGGCGCTGCGCGCGCCCGGCACGGGGGAGTAGCCCCACCGGATGGCGTAGCGGTCGTAGACGCCGACCTTCGGGATCAGGTCCTCGAGGGCGATCCCGTCCTCCGGCTGCGCGACGTAGTTGAAGCGCGCGTAGTCCATGATCGTCGGCGAGTGGCCCATCCGCGCCACCCACGTCTTGGAGCGCACGGAGTCCGCCGGGTACATCCCCGACGCGTTCTGGTTGTGCGGGAGGCCGAGCGTGTGCCCCACCTCGTGCGCGACGACGAACTGCACGAGCCGCCCCTGGAGCGAATCAGGGAGCGGGAGCGTGGCCGCGCGCGGGTCCAGCGGCCCGACCTGCGTCCAGTACCACCAGGTCTGCAGGTTCATGATGTTGTGATACATCTGCACGTCGGCCTCGAGGATCTCACCGGAGCGCGGGTCGACGACGCTCGGGCCCACCGCGTTCTCGATGGTTGACGGGAGCCACCGGACCACGGAGTAGCGCGCATCCTCGGGCGACCAATCGGGATCCTCGGTCTTGGACGGCGCCTCCTTGGCGATGATCGCGTTCTTGAAGCCCGCCGCCTCGAACGCCCCCTGCCACTCCTCGATCCCCTTCTTCACGAAGGGGACGAGCCAGGTCGGGGTCGCGGGGTCGACGTAGTAGACGATCGGCTGCACGGGCTCGGAGAGCGCGGCGCTCGGGTCCTTCTTCTCGAGCCGCCAGCGCGAGATGTAGTTGCGCTGCTGGGCCCGCTGTTCCGGGCGGCTGAAGTCGACGGTCGAGGTGAAGAAGTAGCCGATGCGCGAGTCGCGGAGGCGCGGCATCATCGGCTGGTCGGGGAGGCGGACCATCGACCAGTGCACCACGAACGACTTCGTGGTCGGCGGCGTGCCGGGCGCGGGCTGCGACGGCGGGAGGCCGGGGAGGAACGACTGCGGCGTCGGCTGTGCGCTGATGGTGAGGGTCGCCTCGACCTCGATGTTGCGCGGATACGTCGCGACACGCTCGAGGAAGCTGCGCGCGGCGTCGACCGACCCGCGGTAGCGCTGCACCACGCTGATCTCGGACGGCGGGTTCGTGTAGATGCGCGAGACCTCGATCACCGCCGCCGAGTCGGGCCCATAGGCCGCCACGTTAAACGTGGCGAGGATCGCGTCATAGTTCGCGTTCCGCACCGCCTCGGCGATCGGGGCCGAGGGATCGGAGACGATCGCGTACGAGACGCTGCGGAGCAGCACGCGGTTCCCGCGTCGCTCCCAGCGGACGACGCGCTCGTCGAGCGCCTGGCCGCCGTAGCCGTCGCCTTCGTTGGTCTTGGCGATCTGCGTGACGAGGAGCAGATCCTTCCCCATCTCGCTCGCGGGGATCTCGTAGTAGAGCTGGCTCCCGATCTGGTGCGTCTTGAAGAGACCGGCCTTGGTCTTCACCTCGCCGCGGATCACCTGCGCATAGGGACGAGGCGCCGGATCACTCGCACCGGAGGCGCCACCGGGCCCGCCAGGGCCACCCGCCTGTGCGCCGGCCTGGCCGCCGGCCGCCGGGGCGGTGGTGGAGGGCGCCGCAGCGGGCGCGTTCGCGGCGCCACCGGTCGGCGCGGGCGAGGTCGAGGGCGCCGTCGGCTGGCAGGCAAGTGCCAGCACGGTGAGGCCACCGAGGACGAGGGTCGGACGAAGGGTCGTCATCACGGAGTGGGGTGAGGGAACGAGACCGGCGCGTGACGCCGGACGGACAAGATGCGGCGAGGACCGGAGCGACGCTATCGGCCCCCGCGCGCGGGGCTACCGGGCCCGGGGGGCCGGCGCGCCGTCTACGCCGAAGGCGATCGCGGCGCTGCCGAAGCGCTCGCGGACCCGGTCCACCGCGCGCGAGACGGCCCGGTCCTCGGGCCGCTCGACCGCCGGGCCGCCGCCGAAGAGGGCGAGCTGCTCAGCGTCGCGGGCGGGGGCGAGCCCCGAGACGGCGACCCCCACCAGCCGGGCGGGCACGCGACGCGCGCTCCGGAGGCGCGTCAGCAGCGCGAGCGCGATCTCCCCGATCGCGCGGTCGCTCTCCAACGGCTCGGGCACCGTCCGGCTCGCAAGGCGGGTGGTGAAGTCGCGGTCCTTGAGCTTCACCGTCACGGTCCGCGCCGAGGTGCGGTCGCGCCGCAGCTCGCTCGCCACCGTCGCGACCAAGCCCCGGAGCTGCCCGGCAATCGCCGCGGTCTCGGCGAGATCCTCGCGGAAGGTCGTCTCCCGGCTCACCTGCTTCGCCGGCGCACGCCCCTCGACGGGGGCGTCGTGGATGCCGCGCACGCGCGCCCAGAGCCACTCGGCCGGTCGGCGACCGATCCATCGGGCGAGGGTCGCGCGGTCGTGGGGGAGCACGTCGTCGACGCGCTGGAGTCCGAGGGTCGCGAGCTTGGCCCTCAGCTTCGGGCCGACGCCGGGGAGGTCGCCAAGGGTGAACTCGCGGAGGAAGGTGCCCTCGTCGCCGGGTGCGATGATGCGCACGCCGTCCCCGCCGACGTCGGCGCGCGGCTTCGCGCGCTCCGCCGCGAGCTTCGCGACGAACTTCGAGGTCCCCCCACCGAAGGAGAGATGGATCCCCGTCTCGCGATGCACCGTCTCGCGGATGCGACGCGCGGTCGCCTCGAAGGTCTCGGGCGCATAGAGCGTCTCGGTGCCGGAGAGGTCGAGGTACCACTCATCGATGCTCGCGGCCTGCACCACCGGCGTGAAACGGTGGAGGACGGCGCCGATCGCCCGGGAGGTCGCGGTACAGGCGCCACGCGGCACGGGGACACAGAGCGCATCGGGACAGAGCCGGAGCGCCTGGGCGATGGGCATCGCCGAGCGTACGCCGTAGGCGCGCGTCTCGTACGAGGCGGAGCAGACCACGCCGCGCGACCCCGGTTTCCCCCCGACGATGAGCAGCGGGGTGCGGCCCGCGCCCTCCGGGTCCACCATACGCGCCACGGCGACGAAGAAGGCGTCGGCGTCGGCGAGGAGGATGCGGCGGGGCGTCGACATAGCAGGGGTGGCAAGTCTATGCCCGATTCCGTCCCCTCGCGAGGCCGCCCTAGATTCCGCGGATGGCCGACGACCGCCTCCCGCTCTGGACGCCGGACCCGCTGCAGGCTGCCCGGACCCATCTCGCGCGCTTCCAGTTCACCGTCGCCGCACTCGACGAGACGGCGCCGGGGCCGACGGCGCCCTACGCCGAGTGGCACGCCTGGTCGGTCCGCGAGCCGTCGCGCTTCTGGGCGCAGGTGTGGCGCCAGTGTGGGGTGCTCGCGAGCACGAGCACCGCCGCGGACTCCGGCGCGGGCACCACCACGATCGCGACGCGCGCGGCGTGGGACGCGGTGCTCGTCGATGGCGACTGGATGGCGCCGCCGACCGCGACGGGTGGGCCGCGTTGGTTCCCCGGTGCGCGGCTGAACTTCGCCGAGAACCTCCTGCGCCGGCGGGATGATCGGCCGGCGATCATCGCGCGCGACGAGCGCGGCGGGCGGCGCGAGTTCAGCGCCGTCGCCCTCGCCGATGCGGTCCGGCGACTCGCGGGGGCGCTGCGCGAGGAGGGGGTCGGGCCAGGGGATCGCGTCGTCGGCTTCCTGCCGAACATCCCCGAAGCGGTCATCGGTGCGCTCGCGGCATCGAGCCTCGGCGCGGTCTGGTCCTCCTGCTCCCCCGATTTCGGCGTCGGGGGAGTGCTCGATCGGTTCGGGCAGATCGCCCCGAAGGTCCTCCTCGCCGCCGACGGCTATCACTACGCGGGGAAGCGGATCGACTGCGTGGCGCGCACGGCGGAGATCGTCGCGGCGTTGCCGAGCCTCGAGAGGCTGGTCGTGGTGCCTTTCCTCGGGGACGAGACCGCCGCTGCGGATCTGGCGCGCGCGCTGCCGACCGCGGTGCGCTGGGACGACTATCTGGCGCGCGGCGCCGACGCGCCGGAGCGGTTCGCGCCGCTCCCGTTCGATCATCCGCTCTACATCATGTACAGCTCGGGGACGACCGGACTCCCGAAGTGTATGGTGCACGGCGCCGGTGGCACGCTGCTGCAGCACCTCAAGGAGCATCAGCTCCACGTCGACCTGCATCCAGGGGATCGGCTCTTCTACTTCACCACCTGTGGGTGGATGATGTGGAACTGGCTCGTGACGGCGCTCGCGAGTGGGGCGGCGATCGTGCTCTACGACGGCGCGCCCCTCCCTGACGCGCGGCCGGGGATCCTCTGGGACCTCGCCGCAGAGGAGCAGGTGGCGGTCTTCGGGACGAGCGCCAAATACCTCGCGATGGCGGAGAAGATGAGGCTCGCCCCCGCGCGCACGCACGACCTCTCGGCGCTCCGCGCCATCTGCTCCACCGGCAGCCCGCTCGCGGAGCACAGCTACGACTTCGTGATGCGGGATGTGAAGCCGGGCGTTCAGCTCGCGAGCATCTCAGGCGGCACCGATCTCATCAGCTGCTTCGCTCTCGGCAACCCGATGATCCCCGTCTGGCGCGGCGAGCTGCAGTGCCTCGGGCTCGGGATGGCGGTGGACGTGTGGGATGCGGAGGGGCGGCCGGTGCGCGGGGAGGCGGGCGAGCTCGTCTGCACGCGGCCCTTCCCGTCGATGCCCGTCGCCTTCTGGAACGACCCCGATGGCGCGAAGTACCGCGCGGCGTACTTCGAGCACTTCGATGGCGCGTGGCGCCACGGGGACTGGGCGGAGCTGACGGCGCACGGCGGGATGATCATCCACGGCCGAAGCGACGCCACGCTCAACCCTGGGGGCGTGCGGATCGGGACGGCAGAGATCTACCGCGTGGTGGACCAGCTCCCGGAGCTCCTCGAGAGCGTCGTCGTGGGGCAGGAGGTGGGGGAGGGCGCCGACCGCGACGTGCGGATCGTCCTCTTCGTACGGCTCCAGCCCGGCGCGACGCTCGACGCGGCGCTCGAGGCCAAGGTCCGCGCGGCGATTCGTGCGGCCACGAGCCCGCACCACGTCCCGAAGGTGATCCGAGCGGTGCGCGACATCCCGCGGACGATCAGCGGGAAGATCTCCGAGATCGCCGTTCGCGAGACGATCCACGGGCGCCCCGTCCGGAACACCGACGCCCTCGCCAATCCGGGGTCCCTAGACGAGTACCGGGATATATTGGCAGGGTAGGCGCCGCCGGCGGATTCGGTGGGCGCCGAGGTTCCCGGGGGCGCTGCGGCGTCGCCCGTCCTTCACCCTCCAGCTCGTTCGTCGCCATGGCCACGTCCACCGCGCCAAACGTCGAGACCGCCCACGACACCTTCCCGATCAACGGGACCGATTACATCGAGTTCTGGGTCGGCAATGCGAAGCAATCCCAGCTCTTCTACCGTGCCGCCTTCGGCTTCCGGCTGGTGGCGTACCGCGGCCCCGAGACGGGGACGCGCGACCGCGCGAGCTACGTGCTCGAGCAGGGGAAGATCCGGCTCGTCCTCACCACGCCGATGGGTCCCGAGGGCGAGGTCGCGGCGCACGTCGTCAGGCACGGCGATGGTGTGCGCGATATGGCCTTCTGGGTCGATGACGCCCGCGACGCCTGGGCTAAGGCCGTGGAGCGGGGTGCCACCTCGGTGCAGGAGCCGACGGAGCTCCGCGATGAACACGGCACTGTCGTGATCGCCGCCATCCGGACCTACGGCGACACCATCCACTCGATCGTCCAGCGCTCCGGCTACACGGGCGTCTTCCTCCCGGGCTTCCGTGCCGCGGAGAACCCGTATCAGCCCGAGCCGGTCGGCCTCAAGTACGTCGACCACTGCGTCGGGAACGTCGAGCTCGGCCAGATGAACCACTGGGTCGAGTTCTACTCGCGGGTTCTCGGCTTCTACAACCTCCTCTCCTTCGACGACAAGACGATCTCGACCGAGTACTCGGCGCTGATGTCGAAGGTGATGAGCAATGGGAACGGACGCATCAAGTTCCCGATCAACGAGCCGGCGCAGGGGAAGAAGAAGTCGCAGATCGAGGAATACCTCGACTTCTACCGCGGGCCCGGCGTGCAGCACATCGCCGTGGCGACGGACGACATCATCACGACCGTCCGGGCGCTGAAGGCGCGTGGCGTCGAGTTCCTCTCCATCCCGCGCACGTACTACGAGACGGTGCTCGACCGGGTCGGGACGATCGACGAGGACATCGCTCCGCTCGCCGAGCTCGGGATCCTCGTGGACCGCGACGACGAGGGATATCTGCTCCAGATCTTCACGAAGCCGGTGCAGGACCGCCCGACGCTCTTCTTCGAGATCATCCAGCGGAAGGGCGCCAAGAGCTTCGGCGCCGGCAACTTCAAGGCGCTCTTTGAGAGCATCGAGCGGGAGCAGGCGCTCCGCGGGAACCTCTGATGCCGTACTACCACACGCTGGGCACGATCCCGCGCAAGCGGCACATCGCCTTCCGGAAGCCGGACGGTTCGGTCTACCACGAGCAGTTGGTCGGCATCGAGGGCTTCACCGGCCCGGCGGCGCTCCTGTACCACATCCATCCGCCCACGACGGTCACCTCGGTCCGGCGCCTCCGTGAGACGCCCTACCTCGCGAGCGACGACAAGACGCTCAAGCACCGGCACTTCCGGACCGCCGGGGTCGCCCGCGGCGGGAGCCCGACGCTCGACCGCGTGCCGATGCTGTTCAACAACGACATCGCGATGCTCTACGTCGCGCCGGACCGCGAGGACGAGCATTTCTATCGGAACGCGCAGGGGGACGAGGTCGTCTACGTGGCCGAGGGGGAGGGGCACCTCGAGACCCAGTACGGCGACCTCCCGTTCATCCCCGGGGATTATCTCGTCATCCATCGGCACATCCTGCACCGCTATCGCTTCACCAAGCCGGCGAAGCTCCTGGTGATGGAGAGTCGTGGGCACGTGCGGCCGCCGAAGCGCTACCTGAATGCGGTGGGCCAGCTCGTCGAGGGGGCGCCGTACAGCGAGCGCGATATCCGCATCCCGCGCGAGCTGCGCACGCACGACGAGAAGGGGGCGTTCCCCATCGTCATCAAGCAGTACAACGGCCTCAATGAGATCGTCCTCGATCACCACCCGCTCGACGTGGTGGGGTGGGACGGCCAGTTCTACCCGTGGGCGTTCAACATCCACGACTTTGAGCCGATCGTGGGGCGCGTCCATCAGCCGCCGCCGGTGCACCAGACCTTCCAGGGCGACGGCTTCGTCATCTGCTCCTTCTGCCCGCGCCCGTACGACTTCCATCCCGAGGCGATCCCGGCGCCGTACAACCACAGCAACGTGGACTCCGACGAGGTGCTCTTCTACGCCTCGAGCGAGTTCATGAGCCGGAAGGGGATCGAATACGGCTCCATCACGCACCATCCGGACGGCATCCCGCACGGGCCGCATCCGGGCCGGTACGAGGGGAGCATCGGGATGACGCACACGAACGAGCTCGCCGTGATGATGGACTCGTTCCGCCCGCTGAAGGTCGCGCAGGCGATCCTACCCTACGAGGACCCGAAGTACATGTACAGCTGGGTCGAGGGCGGGTCGGGCTTCTCGCCGCCGACGAGCTGACGCGCGCGGGGCGGCGCTAGATTTCTTGGATGCGTACCACCCGCCGCTTCAACTCGCTCCCCGTCTACCTGCTCGCCACCATCCCGCAGAAGAAGCGCGATCTCATCGCGCGCGGGATGGACGTCATCGACCTCGGCGCCGGTGATGCCGACCTCCCCGCGCCGCCGGCGGCGGTGGAGGCGCTCGCCCAGGCCGCGCACGAGCCCGGGCTCAGCCGCTACGGTTTCGGGCTCGGACTCCCGGCCTTCCGCGAGGCGGTGAGCGCCTGGATGGAGCGGCGCTTCGGGCACCGCTTCGATCCGCTCAAGGAGATCGTCCCGCTCATCGGCAGCAAGGAAGGGCTCGCGCATCTCGCCTTCGCCTTCGCGCAGCCGGGTGATGCGGTCATCATCCCCGATCCCGGCTACCTCGCCTACCTCGGCGGGACGTTACTCAGTGAAGCGGAGCCGTACCTCTATCCGATCACGCCGCGCACGAACTTCCTCGTCGACCTCGATGAGATTCCCGAGGAGGTGCTCGCGCGGACGAAGCTCCTCTACCTGAATTACCCGAACAACCCGACCTCGGCGATCGCACCGCTCGACTACCTCACGAAGGTCGTCGAGGTCTGCAATCGGCGGGGGATCGTGCTCGTCTACGACAACGCGTACTCGGAGATGACCTTCGACGGGTATGTGGCGCCGAGCATCTTCGATGTGCCCGGCGCGCGCGACTGCGCGATCGAGTTCCACTCGCTGTCCAAGACCTACAACATGACCGGGTGGCGCTGCGCGTGGGCCTGCGGCAACCCGACGATCGTCGGGGCGCTCGCCAAGGTGAAGAGCTTCCTCGACACGGGGCAGTTCATGGCCGTGCAGCGCGCGGGGATTGCCGCACTCGAGTCGTGGGCCGAGTGGGTGCCGGGGAACGTCGCGATCTTCCGCGAGCGGCGTGATGCGGCGGTCGCCGCGTTCCGCGCGAACGGTTTCGAGATTGCGGAGGCGCCGAGGGCGTCGATGTATCTCTGGGTGCCGCTGCCGGCCGGCGTCTCTTCGATGGCCTTCCACGAGCGCCTGATGGAGGAGGAGGGGGTGATCGTCCTCGCCGGGGCGGCGCTGGGGGCCGGCGGCGAGGGATTCTTCCGGATCTCCTTCATCACGAGCCCGGAGCGCATCGCCGAGGCGGCGGCACGGGCGGGGAAGGTGCTCCGGTCGTTCAGCGCTCGGTAGCGCCGCCTTTAAGGAAGGGCGAACACCACGAGCCGCGACGTCGTCCCGCTGCCGGTCGCGATCGCGACGCGTTGCACCCCGTCGGTCCCGCGCCAGGTCATCGGGTTGGCGTACCCGATGTCGCCGAGCGGATGCTCCCAGAGCACCGTACCCGTCCGCGTGTCGATGGCGTACAGCGTCCGTCCGCCTCCGGCGACGAAGACCAATCCACCGGCGGTCACGAGCCCGCCCGGCGAGCCCGCGACGCCGAGCCGCTCCGGGAGCACGGCGCTCCGGAGCGCGGGATGGCTCCGGACCTCCGGCGTGTCTCCCAGCGGGACCTGCCAGCGGATCTCCCCGCGCCCCAGATCGATCGCGGTGAGCGTGCCGTACGGCGGCGCGTTGATGGGCAATCGCGCCGCGTCGCGCACCGCCCCCTCCGCGTTGTCGCGTTGCGACACGCCGAGCGTCGAGTTCGGGAGATCGAGCATATACGGCGCGTCCACCGTGTCACTGGCTACGTCGCGCCGCTGCAGGCGGAAGAGCGCCGGCGAGTTGGTCGCCTTGATGAAGACCCAGCCACTCGCTGGGTCGGCGGCGGCCCCGCCCCATCCCGCCCCACCGATCACCCCGGGCATCGCGACCGTCCCCTGGAGGGAGGGCGGCGTATAGATCGGACCGAGGCGGAATGGTGCGATCTCGTCGAGCGCCGCCTGTCGGAGCGCCGGCGTGAAGGCGAGCACGTCGCCGGTCGAGAACCCCTGCCGGGAGAAGGGGGCGGGGCGGGTGGGGATCGGCTGGGTCGGCGACGCGCGCTCCCCGGGCACATCGCTCGCCGGCACCGCACGCTCGTCGATTGGCCAGAGCGGGCGACCGGTCGCCCGCTCGAACGCGAAGACGAAGCCCTGCTTGGTCGGGACGACCACGATGTCGGTGCGCCGGCGCTCGTGCGTCACCGTCATCAGGTTGGGGGGCGCGGGAAGGTCGTAATCCCAGAGACCGTGATGCGCGACCTGGAAGTGCCAGACGCGGATCCCGGTGCGCGCGTCGAGGCAGACCAGCGATTCGCCGAACAGGTTGTCGCCCGGTCGGGTGCCGCCGTACCAGTCGTTGCTCGGAGTACCAACGGGGAGGAAGACGAGCCCGCGCGCGCTGTCCACGCTGAAGGGGGCCCAGACGTTCGTGTGGCCGGTCGTCCGGGCTGACGAATCGCCCCACGTCTCCGCTCCGAACTCCCCGGCACGCGGCACGGTCCCGAAGCGCCACACGCGGCGCCCCGTCCGCACGTCGAAGGCCTGCACGTCGCCCGGCGGATCACCGCGATACACGAGCCGGTCGCCCACGCCATTGCCGAGGATCACGAGGTTCCCCCACACCACCGGGGGCGACGTGTTCGTGTAATGCTCCTTTCGCACGGCGCGGTCGAGCCCAGCCGTGAGGTCGATCTCGCCGTTCGTGCCGAAACTCGGGATGGGGATGCCGGTGGTGGCGTCGAGTGCGATGAGTCGCCACCGCGAATTCAGGAAGACCCGTCGAGACCGTCCGTCGGTCCAGGTCGCGATCCCGCGATGCACGAACCCCGTGCCGTTGCTCGGCTGGCCGAAGCGCAGCCACGGCTTGGGATCGAACGACCAGAGCTCCCGCCCGGTCCGCCCGTCGAGTGCGATGACGCGGTTGTACGGCGTGGGGAAGATGAGCGTATCCCCGAACGCGAGCGGTGTCGCCTGGAAGTTTCCGGGGCGTGCCGGGCGCTGGTCGGGTCCCGCCGGGATCGGCGCCTCCTTCGCGTCCCACGTGTACGCCACGCGCAGGAGCGACACCGTCGAGCGGTCGATGTCCTGGAGCGGGCTGTACTTCATCCCGCCCGGGTCGCCCCCGTAGGTCGCCCACCCGACGCTCCGCCCGCGCGGACGGTCCCGACGCGGCGGGGCCACGATCGGCGCACCGCGCTGCAACACGAAGCGCACCCGCTGCAACGCGGTCGGATCGGTGAGCGGGTCGCCTTCGACCGCGATCAGATCCGCGAGCATCCCCGGTGCGACGCTCCCCACGCTGTCGGCGATGCCCAACGACGCCGCGGCGAGTGAGGTGGCGCCGACAATCGCGTCCATCGCCGGTTGGCCAGCCTCCCCGATGCGTGCGAGGAGCTCGCGGGCGTTCTGGCCGTGCGCCCCGGCGACCGCATCGGTCCCCATCACCACGCGGAGCCCCGGTGTGGCGATCGCGGCGCGGTAGAGCGCGCGGTTGCCGGGGAGCGCATCCTCCATGAAGGCGAACCCCTCCTCGGTGTAGTTGCCGATGCCGAGGAAGCGGGCCTTCTGTTCGAGGTAGTTCTGGATGACGAGACCGATGTTCGGCTCGAAGAACGTGCCGCGCTCCGCCATCAGGGTGAGCTCCGCCGGTGTGGCCTGGGTGCCGTGCGTCACGCCGGTGCATCCCGCGACGGCGGCGGCGCGGATGGCCGAGGCGGCGTGCGCGTGCACCCAGCTGCGGCGACCGAGCCGCCGGGCCTCGTCGCAGGCGGCGAGAATCTGCTCGTCGGAGAGGGTCTGCCCGCCCCCTTCGCGGATGCTCTTGGAAGCGAAAATCTTGATGACGTCGGCGCCGTCGGCGACCCGGGCGCGGACCCAGGCGCGGATGGCCTCGGGCGGGCGCGAGGCGTCACTCCACTGCCCAGCGCTCGTGAGGACGCGCGGCCCCTCGAATCGGCCCGCTTGGATCTCGCGCCGGAGTTCGAGGTCGATCGGCGCGCCGAGGCTCTGGACGGTGGTGAACCCGGCACGCAGCGTGCGCTGGGCATTCTCTGCCGTCGCGCGGAGTCGCTCCTCCGGCGTCTCACTCCGGGAATCCGCGCGGCCGTCGGGCCCGAAGTGCCCGTCGATGTGCACGTGCGTATCGATCAGCCCGGGCAGCATCGTCAGCGTGGAGAGGTCCCACGTGACGACGGTGCCCGCGCGGAAGGGATCGATCGACGTGATCCGGCCGTCGCGCACGGTGACCACCACATCGCGGCGGGACCCGCCGCGGCCGTCGAGCAGGGCGCCGACGCGGATACGGACCGGAGGCTCGGGGTCGCGGATCGCGCCGACGAGCAGGATTGGGAGCAGCAGGGCGGCGGCGATGCGCCACTGGGGGAGGAACGACCGCACGGGTGCCTCGGGGCTGAACGGAGGCGGGAAAATGTGCGGGCTTCGGATGGTCGCGGCCAGCAGGCGTCGGTCGTAGTATCCCCAAATGACACACGACCGGCGCACGTTCCTGCGCAGCACCGTGCTCGGCGCGGCCGCCGCCGCGCTCCCCGCCTCAGCGGACGCGGAGGCGGCCCAGCCGCCCGCAGTTCGGGGGCCGGCTCCACAGCCACCGCCGCGCACGCTCGACCCCGCGATGCTTGCAGCCCTCGGCGACGCGGTGCTCCCTGAGTCGCTCGGCGCCGCCGGGCGCGCCGCCGCGGTCGCGGGGTTCGCCGCGTGGCTCGCCGCGTACGCGCCGGTGGCCGAGGAGATGCACGGCTACGGCTACGCCGAGTTCACGTACACGCCGCCCGATCCGGCGCCCGGTTGGCGCGCGCAGCTGCAGGCGCTCGACCTGCTCGCGCGACGCACCCGGCGACGCGGCTTCGCCCAGCTCGATCTCGTCGGTCGCCGTTCGGTGCTCGATGCTGCACTGCGCAGCGCGGGCAACGGCACGATCCCATCGTCCCCGCTGCAGGCCGACCACGTCGCGGTCGCGCTCCTCGCCCACTGGGTCGCGACCAGCGACGCGCAGGACCTCGCGTACGGCGCGCGCATCGGGGCGGGGCAGTGCCGCTCCCTCGCCGAGGCGGCGCGGCGTCCGCTCCCGCTCGCCGGGGAGAAGCGCCGATGACCGCCCCGCGCGTGATCGAGACCGACATCTGCCTCATCGGCGCGGGGATCACCGCCGCGATGATGGCGGAATCGCTGGCCGCGCGGACGACCGCGCACATCACCGTGATCGAGGCCGGCACACACACCACGACCCTGCGCGACCGCTATGCACGTCGGCAACGCTGGAAGGACTATGGTGAGTCCCCGTGGACAAAGGACCACGTCGACGACCAGAACGCGCTCGGCACGGCCTATGGCTTCTCGCCGTCGATGCACGTCGGCGGGCTCGCGATGCACTGGGGCGGCGTGACCCCGCGCTACGCGCCCGAGGATTTCAAGGTGCGGAGCCTCTTCGGCATCGGGGACGATTGGCCGATCACCTACGAGGAACTCGATCCCTTCTATCAGGAGGCGGAGGAGCGGATGGGGATCGCCGGCGAGCAGGGGCCTCCGGCGATGGATCCGCGCGGTCAGCCCTTCCCGCTCCCCCCGCTTCCGCTGAGCGACAACCTGCGGCAGCTGCGCGGCTGGGCCGCTGCGGCCGGCGTGACGATGTGGAGCCAGCCGAGCGCGAAGAATTCGGTCGCACACGGGGGACGGGGCGTCTGCCAGCGCTGCGATACCTGCTATCCCATCTGTCCGACGGGGGCGAAGTACTCGCCGGACTTCACCTACGACGCGCTCGTCCGGTCGGGACGCATCCGGCTCGTGACGGACACGCTGATCCGGCGGCTGCACGCCGACCCGCGCACGGGGCGCGTCACGCAGGCCACCGGGAACTCCACGCGGCAGCACGCGCAGGCGGTCGTCGTGCGCGCGAAGAGCTTCGTGCTGACCGGTGGCTTCACCTGGGCGCCGCACCTGCTCCTCCTCTCGGCGGACGCGGCGCACCCAGACGGGCTGGCGAATCGCTCCGGGCTCGTCGGCAAGTACCTCTGCGGGCATCGCAACGTGGCCGCGCAGATCCAGCTCCCGCTCGATCTCCTGCCCGGGGTGAACGTCCAGCACTCGCTCGTGACGAAACAGTTCATGCGGCGCGGGCACGCGGATCGGTATCTCCGGCACGATCTGCGCGTGTGGGAATCGTCGTTCGGGCACGCCCCGCGGCTCCGCGACGAGGCCGGTGGGCTGCTGGTCGGCGATGCGCTGCTGGCGGATTGGCGGCGCCGCGCGAAGACCGGGGTCGCGCGCATCCGGGCGTACTACGACGTGCTCCCTGACCGGGAGAGCGCGATCGCGTTGGACGCCGGCACGCGCAACGCCTGGGGTGATCCGATGCCGCGGCTGGCGTTCCGTGACGCCCCCGAGTCCGAAGCACTCCGCGGGTGGCAGGAGGAGGAGATCCGTGCGCTCTTCGCGCGGATGGCCCGCGCGGGGAATGGGACGATCATCTCCGGCGCCTCAGCGGCGGGAGATATCGGACAGGAGCATCCCGGTGGCGGCTGTCGGATGGGCGACGACCCGTCGTCGAGCGTCGTCGATCGCCACGGGCGCACGCATCAGCACGAGAACCTGTGGGTGGCCGGCGCGCCGACGCACGTGACGGCGAGCTGCTGCAACGGGACCCTCACCTTCGCCGCGCTCGGGCTCCGCACCGCGGCGGCCCTCGCAACGGAGTTCCCCGCACGCTCGTAATGTTGGCGGGACGCTCCGGTGTTTTCTGATACCTGTGACCTGACCCCTAATCCCTGACCCCTGCCCCAATGCCCCGTCTCCTACCCCTCGCTGTGCTCCTCCCAGCCGCGCTCGCCGCGCAGACGCCGCGCGCGATGCAGCCGAACGACTGGTACCGCCTCACCACCGTCTCCCAGCCGGCGATGTCGCCCGATGGGCGTCAGGTCGCCTTCACGGTGACGACGGTGAACGAGCGCGACAACAAGCGCCACCAAGAGGTCTGGATGGTGCCGACGGCCGGCGGCGATGCGGTTCGCTACACCGCGCCGGGATACGAGAGCTCCAGCCCGCGCTTCTCCCCAGATGGGAAGTACCTCTTCTTCTCCTCGACGCGCCCGGGCGGGACGGGGAACAGCTGGGCGATCCGGATGGACGCGCCGGGTGGCGAGGCCGCGCAGGTCGCCGACTATCCCACCGGCTCGTGGCCGCGCGACGGGAAGTTCGCCGTCTTCGCGTCGCCGGCCAGCGAAGACAGCGCGAACACCGCCGCGCCGAGTGGCGCACCGAACGGGGCCGCTGGTCGCGGTGGTCCTGCGGCGGCGAACGACCCGTTTGGCCGGATGCAGCCGATGGCGCGCCCGCCCTTCGGGGCGATCACGAAGCCGGTCGATCCGGCGCGCTTCGACGGCCGTCACATCACCGAGGCGCGCTACAAGGCGAACGGGCAGGGGTTCCTTCCCGGTCCGCGCCAAGCGCGTGTCATCCGGCCGCAGCAGCTATTCACGCAGACGCCGGGCGCCAAGCGCGTCCAGCTGACCAGCACCAGCTACTCGCACCGGGCCCCGGTGGTCTCCCCCGACGGCAAGTGGATCGCCTTCACGGCCGATGTCGCACTCAAGTCCGACAGCGCGGTGACGGCGTACAACGACTCGATTGCCGAGCTGCCGTATGACGCCGTGCGCGACGAGGCGGATCGTAACGAGTCCGACATCTATGTGCTCCCGGTCGCCGGCGGCTCGCCGCGCAAGGTCGCGACGGTGATGGGCGCCGAGAGCGATCTCACCTGGTCGCCGGATGGCAAGCGGATCGCCTTCGTCTCGCGCCCGGGGCGGGTGAAGCAGGCGGTGCTCGCCGTGGCCGACGTCGCGACCGGCGCGGTGAAGGTGCTGACCGAGGGGTGGCGCTACGAGCCGGGGGGGATGGATTGGCTCCCGAGCGGCGAGATCGCGATGTCGGCCGACATCGGCGGGTCGAGCGCGCTCTACCTCGTGAACGCCACGACGGGCGCGCGTCGCGAACTCCTCGGCGGCCGCCGCAAGATGAACGGCTTCGCCTATGACGCGGCGGGAAAGCAGGTCGCCTACGTCTCGTCGAGCGTCACGAAGCCGACCGAACTCTTCGTCGCCGGCACGGACGGTCGCCCCGAGCGCCGGCTGACGTCGTTCAACGATGCCGTGAACCGGGAGATCGCCTGGTCCGATGCAGAGCAGCTCATCTACCGGATGCCGCGCCGTGCAGGATCCCGCGACAGCCTCGAGATCGAGGGGTGGCTGATGAAGCCCTTCGGCTATCAGGCTGGCCGGAAGTACCCCCTCGTGCTCTATATCCACGGCGGTCCGCACAGCCAGTACGGCGAGCAGTGGTTCGACGAGACGCAGAACCTCGCCGCGGCCGGGTTCATGGTGCTCTACACCAACCCCCGCGGATCCAGCGGCTACGGCGCGGAGTTCACCTATGACACCCGCGGTCGGTGGTTCGCCGAGGACTATCTCGACCTGATGAAGGCCGTCGACCTCGCAGCGGCGCGTCCCGATGTGGACTCCACGCGGATGGGCGTCACGGGCGGGTCGTACGGCGGCGTGATGACCGCCTGGGTGACGACGCAGACGAACCGCTTCAAGGCGGCGCAGGCCGACCGGATGATCGCCAACTGGTGGTCGTGGTACGGGACGAGCGATGCGCAGGGGCTCACCGAGTTCGAGTTCTACGGTCGCCCGTGGGACAATCCGGCGATGTACGACTCGCTCTCGCCGATCCGCAACGTGCGGCGGGTGACCACGCCGACCTTCATCCTCCAGAGCGAGGAGGATCACCGCACCCCGATGACCGACGCCGAGCAGTGGTTCGCGGCGCTCAAGCGGCAAGGGACGCCGGTGGAGTTCGTCCGCTATCCTCGCTCCACGCACGATCTCTCGCGGACCGGTGAGCCTTGGCTGCTGGTCGACCGGCTCGGTCGGCTTCGCGACTGGTTCGGTCACTGGTTGAAGTAGGGCCGATGGTGTGAGGTGAGACGAAGGGGCCGGGCGCGCAGCGCCCGGCCCCTTCGTCGCTGCACCCCATCGTGAGCCTATCGCGTCGCGTCGCCCCCGCGCACGATGCGCCCACCCTGCATCACGAGCTCCACGCGGCGCACCGCGCCGATCTCGCATGTCGGGTCCCCACGCACGGCGACGAGGTCCGCGAGCTGGCCGGGGTGCACGGTGCCGAGGCGCTCAGCCAGTCCGAGCGCGCGGGCGTTCCCGCTGGTCGCCGCACGGAGCGCAGCGGGGGCGGGCATCCCGTACTGCACAAGCAGCTCCATCTCCCACGCGTTCGTGCCGTGCGCGTACACCCCGGCATCGCCGCCCATACAGATCGAGACACCGGCGTTCCGCGCGGCGGTGAAGGCGGCGCGCTTCTGCGCCATTCGCTCCGTCGGCGGCATCCCCTCGCGCCACCCGGCGTAGCGCGACGTCGCCTCAGTCGCCGCGAGCGTCGGGCAGAAGGTCACGCCGCGCTGCGCCATCAGCTGGAACACCTCCGGCGTGCCGCCGTCCCCGTGCTCGATCATCGCCACGCCGGCGAGCACCGCGCGGCGCATCCCCTCAGCGGTCGCGGCGTGCGCGACGACGTGCCGCCCGCTCGAGGCCGCGACCTCCACGAGGGTGCGGAGCTCCGCCTCCGAAAAGGTCGGGCGTGCCTCTCCCGCGGGGCCCCAGCGATAGTCGGCGTAGACCTTCACCCAGTCGGCGCCGTGCCCGATCTGCGAGCGCGCAGCGCGGGTCAGCCCCTCGACCCCATCCGCCTCTTCGGCGCCCTGCGGGATGACCCACTCATCGGCGAACCCCTTCGGCCCGTACGAGCCGCTCGCCACGATCGCCTTCGAGGCGATCTGCAGTCGCGGCCCCGGGATGATCCCCAGCGCGATCGCCTGCTTCAGTCCCGCGTCCGCGTAGCCCGCCCCCTCGGTGCCGAGGTCGCGCGCCGTGGTGAACCCCGCCTCGAGCGTCGCGCGCGCGTGGGCGACGGCTCGCGCCGTGCGCAGACTCAGCGGCTCGCGCAACACCTGGTCGTTCCAGCTCGTCTCGTCGTACGGGTGCAGGAAGAGGTGCGTGTGACCTTCGATGAAGCCCGGGAGGAGCGTCGTGCCGGGAAGTGCGATCGTCCGCGTGCCGGTCGGCGCACGGAGTTCGGCTCGCGGACCGACCGCCGTGATCCGGTCGCCGGTGACGAGCACCGCCCACCCCGTGCGCGCGGAATCTTCCGTGCCGATGAAGACGCGGTCGGGGAGGAGCAGTAGGATCGACGTGGCAGGGGCAGCCGGCGCGTCCTGCGCGTGGAGGCGTGCCGCCGGTGCGCCGGCTGACGCGACCGTCGCGGCCGAGGCCACCATCGCCGTCAGGGCCGCCGATGCTCGGCGGTGGAGCGTTCGGACCGGTCTCACATCCCCTCCGCACGGGGCGTCGGGACGTCCGAGACGCCGCCCGACACGATGAACGCGAGGACCTCGGAGCTCGGCGCCGTGAGTCGCTGGACGCGAGCCGCGGGGACCACGAGCACCTGGCCCGCGAAGTTGTACGACTGCGGGAAGTACACCGCGATGTCACCCGGCATCCCGAGCCGCGCCATCGAGGCTTGGGTGATGAAGCCGAAGGTGCGGATCGCGCCGTCGGTGGAGAGCGTCACCATCACGGGGGAGTCGAAGCGGCGTTGCTCCCCGACGAAGGCGTTGAGCAGGTCCTTCGTGGAGGAATAGAGCAACCGGACGAACGGGAGGCGATCGAGGATCGCGTCGAACCACTGCTCCGCCTGCTGCGCGAGAAAGGTCGAGCCGAGGAAGCCGACGAGCGTGATGCCGGCCAGCGTGACGACGAGGCCGAGCCCCGGGATCCCGAGTCCGAGGAGCCCGTCCACCCGGCGGAGGACCCAGAGACAGACCGCGATCGTGACGGCGAGCGGCACCGTCAGGACCAGGCCGCGGAGGAAGTAGGTGAGAAGCCGCTTCACAGAGGGAACCTCACAGCGGGGGGAGCGGAGCGCGCGTACATTGGGACCGTCGTTGATCCCTGCGGAAGATACCCCCGAACCCCGCCTCCCGATGCCGCTGCGCTCCCGGTCGCTCGCTCGCCTCCTCATCGTCCTCCTCGCCCCGCGTCTCCTCGGCGCGCAGGCCGGCGAGCGCCTCCCGCTCACGCAGGATACGTATGACCTCTGGCGGTCGATCCTGCAGCCCGCGCTCACCAGCGATGGGCGGTGGGCGTTCTACACGCTGACGCCGACCGTGGGAGATGGGGAGCTCGTCGTGCGCGCCACGAGTGGGAGCGTCGAGCATCGCGTGTCGCGCGGATGGACGGGGCGTCCGCTCACGAGCGTGACCGGCTCGGGTTTCACCCCGCAGGCGGCGCAAGCGACCGCCGACGCGCGATTCGTCGCCTTCCTGCGCTATCCCACCAAGGGCGCGCTCGACTCCGCCCGGGCACGCCGGGCGAAGCCGGCCGAGCAGCCGAAGCCCGCCCTCGGGCTACTGGAGCTGGCGACGGGTCGCGTCACGACGATCGAGAAGGTGCGCGGCTTCCAGCTCGCCCGCGATGGCGGACGATTCCTCGCCTATCAGCTCGAGGCGGACACCGCGGCCGCGCGTCCGGCCGCGCGCGCGGCCGGCGCCGATTCTTCGACGGCGAAACCGTCCACGAAGAAGAAGGAGACGGGGGCGCCGCTCGTCCTCCGCGAACTTGCGACCGGCGCGGAGACGCGCATCGAGGGGGTCACCGAGTATGCGCTCGACCGTGGCGAGCAGTGGCTCGCGTACGTGCAGGCGGGCGCCGACTCGCTCGGCGTCGATGGCGTGTATCTCCGTCGGCTCGCCACCGGGGCCACTACGCCGCTCAAGCGCGCGGCAGGGAATTACCGCGCGCTCGCCTTTGATGAGTCGGGGTCGCAGCTCGCCTTCCTGACCGACGCCGACGAGTGGTCGACGGAGAAGCCGCGGCTCGCGCTCTACCACGCCGCCCTCGCAGCGACCAAGCCCGCGCTGATGACGCTCGCCGTCGCCGCCGGGGCGGTCGGCGAGGGGCAGCGGATCAGCGAGCGCGGCGTCGAGTTCGTGCGAGGCGGTGGTGTGGTCCGGTTCGGCGTCGCCGCCGTCCTCCCTGACTCAATCCCCGCCGACTCGCTCGCCGACAAGGCGATCTTCGAGCTCTGGCACTGGCGTGACACGCGTCCGCAGCCGATGCAGAAGCTGCAGCTCGCGCAGGACCGGAACCGCAGCGTCCCCGCGATCTATACGGTCGCGACGCGTCAGATGCGCCGGCTCGGGAACGATTCGCTTCCGACGGTGACGCTCTCCGACGATGGCCGCCTCGGTCTCGCGGTGACCGATGTGCCCTACGAGCTCGAGGCCATCGCCGGCCGCGATGGCGCCGACGTCTACCTCATCACGACGGCGACGGGCGCGATCCGTCGGATCGCGACACGGGTACGCGCGGGCGCGCAACTCTCGCCGGCGGCACGGTATGTCACCTGGTGGGATGGCGGGTGGAAGGTGCACGACGTCGCTTCGGGGCGGACACGTGACCTCACCGTCGGCATCACCGGCGTCCGCTTCGATGATGAGACTCACGACACCCCGGGTGAACCGGGGCCCTACGGCCTCGGGGGATGGACCACCGACGACGCGCGCGTCCTCGTCTACGACCGATATGACGTCTGGGAGGTCGACCCGACGGGCGCGGTGGCGCCGCGGAATCTCACCGATGGCGCCGGGCGGACGGGGCGGCTCACGTTCCGGGTCGTCGACCTCGATCCCGAGACCCGCGCGATCGATCCCCGCGAGCCGCTCCTCCTCCGGGCCTTCGACAACGTCTCCAAGGCGGCGGGCTTCTATCGCGACCGCGTGGGCGCGACCATCGCCCCGGAGCGGCTGGTGATGGCGCCGAAGTCGTGGCCCCTGCTGGTGAAGGCGCGCCGCGCGGAGCAGCTCCTCGTGACACGCGCCGACTACCGGGAGTTCCCCGATCTCTGGACCGGCACGAGCTTCGACCAGCTCACGCGTATCTCCGACGCGATGCCGGAGCAGGCGCGCTACCGGTGGGGGAACGTGGAGCTCGTCACCTGGGCCAACGCCGACGGCGTGCCGATGGAGGGGCTGCTCTACACACCCGAGGGATTCGACCCCTCGAAGCGGTATCCGATGATCACCTTCTTCTACGAGCAGCTGAGCGACGGCCTCTACAACTACGTCCGGCCCGCGGGGCGGAACGTGGTGAACGCGCCGGTCTACACCTCGCTCGGCTACCTCGTCTTCATGCCGAACATCCACTACACGCCCGGCTATCCCGGCCCGAGCGCCGTCAAGTCGATCGTGCCCGGGGTGCAGTCGCTCATCGCGCGCGGCATCGCCGACCCGCAGCGGCTCGGCGTGACCGGACAGTCGTGGGGTGGGTACCAGACGGCGTATCTGATCACCGAGACGAATCTCTTCGCCGCCGCCGTGCCGAACGCCACCGTCGTGAATATGACGTCGGCGTACGGCGGGATCCGGTGGGAGAGCGGGGTGGAGCGCGCCATCGTCAACTATGAGCGCGGGCAGAGCCGCATCGGGGGATCGCTCTGGGAGTATCCTGAACGCTATCTCGAGAACTCCCCCCTCTTCAAGCTGGATCGTGTGCGCACGCCGGTGCTCTTCATGGCGAATGACGCCGATGGGGCCGTGCCGTGGTACCAGGGCATCGAGTTCTTCGTCGCGATGCGGCGGCTCGGGAAGGAGGCGTACATGATCAACTACAACGGCGATGCCCACAATCCGCGGAAGTGGGCGAACCAGAAGGACATCGACCGCCGGATGCAGGAGTTCTTCGCGGCCAAGCTCCTCGGGGCACCGGAGCCGGAGTGGATGCGCCGGGGGATCCCGTACCTGGAGCGCGGCCGGGACCAGTTCCCGCGGCCGTGACCCGTTAGCTTTCCCGACCCATGTCCACGACCTCGCAGCCCGACTCCGCCGCCGCGGTGCCCGCTCCCATCGAGCCGGGCGCGCCGGAGGCCGTTCCCGTGCCCGCCGCCTGGAGCATCGAGGCGGCGAAGACCCTGTATAACATCGAGGGTTGGGGCGACGGACACTTCGATATCAACGCCGCAGGGCGGGTCGTGGTCCGGCCCGACAAGGACCACCCACAGCGGACGGTCGATCTCTACGAGCTCGCCCACGACCTCGAGGCGCAGGGGGTCGCCCTTCCGGTGTTGCTGCGCTTCTCGGACATCCTCAAGTCGCGCATCGAGGCGCTGCACGCGCGGTTCGCGAGCGCGATCGCCGAGTTCCAGTACGAGGGGCAGTACACCACGGTCTACCCGATCAAGGTGAACCAGCAGCGGCACGTCGTCGAGGAGATCGTCGACTTCGGCCGTGCCACCGGGGTGGGCCTCGAGTGTGGCTCGAAGCCGGAGCTGCAGGCCGTCCTCGCCCTCACCGAGCGCACCGATCACCTCATCGTCTGCAACGGCTACAAGGACGAGGAGTTCATGCGGCTCGCCCTGATGGGGCAGCAGCTCGGCCACACCGTCATCATCGTCATCGAGCAGGTCAGCGAGCTTGATGTGCTCGAGAAGGTCGCCGAGGAGATGGGGGTCACGCCGACCCTTGGTGTGCGCATCAAGCTCTCGAGCGAGGGCTCCGGGCGCTGGGCGCAGTCGGGGGGTGAGAAGTCGAAGTTCGGGCTCACCGCCGCCCAGCTGATGCAGGTCATCGACCGGTTGAAGGGGGCGGGACGCACCGAGTGGCTCCGGCTGATCCACTTCCACCTCGGCTCCCAGATCACCGACATCCGCTTCATCAAGCGCGGGCTCCAGGAGGTCAGCCGCTTCTACGTGGAGCTGCGCCGCCTCGGGCTCGGTATCCGCTGGGTCGACGTCGGCGGCGGGCTGGGCGTCGACTATGATGGCACGCAGTCGACCGCGCAGGCGTCGATGAACTACTCCGCGCAGGAGTACGCCAACGACGTCGTGTACACGCTCGCGGAGACTTGCCGGGAGGAGGAGCTCCCGATGCCCGACATCATCTCCGAGTCGGGCCGGGCCCTCACCGCGCACCACGCTTTGCTGCTCCTCAGCGTCATCGACGTCGAGTCGCACGCGGAGCCCGCGCCGCCGGCAATCGGTGAGGAGGACCACGCGCTGCTGCACGAGATGGCGGAGGACCTCAAGACGGTCTCGCGGAAGAACGTCGCGATGCGGCGCATCCGCGAGATCTTCCACGACGCCACCTTCGATAAGGAACGGGCGCAGCAGCTCTTCAACTCCGGGGTGCTCACGCTCCGGGAGCGCGCGCTCGCCGAGACGCTCTACCTCTGTACGCTGAACGCCGTCGCGCGCTTGGCGGAGGGACGGCGCGATCGCTTCGAGGACATCGTCGGCGACCTCGACACCGCCCTGATCGACCGCTACTTCGCGAACTTCTCGCTCTTCCAGTCCCTCCCGGATACGTGGGCGATCGACCAGCTCTTTCCGATCATGCCCGTGCATCGGCTCGATGAGGCGCCGACGCGCCAGGGGACGATCCAGGACGTCACCTGCGACTCCGACGGGAAGATCGACCGGTTCATCGGCGGCAAGACGGGGCTCCCCTCGCTCCCGCTGCACGTCTTCCGCGATGGGGAGGCCTACATCCTCGGCATCTTCCTGACCGGCGCGTACCAGGAGATCCTCGGCGATCTGCACAACCTGTTCGGCGATACGAACGCCGTGCACGTGCGGCTCAATGACGGCGGCTACGACCTCACGCACCTCGTCCACGGCGACACCGTCACCGAGGTGCTCAACTACGTGCAGTTCCAGGCCTCGGATCTGCTCGCGACCTTCCGGCGGAAGGTCCAGTCGGCGTCGCACATCTCGCGCGAGCAGGCGAATATGTTCATCGCCGAATACGTCGCGGGGCTCGAGGGGTACACGTATCTCGAGGGCGAAGCGGCGCGCTAGCGCCCGGGCCGGGCGGGGCCGGCGCTCGATCCCTCCCGAGGGTGGGGTGGAGTGAGCCGTACCGGTGATCCGAGAACACACGAGGGGCCCCCACCGGATCGGTGGGGGCCCCTCGTTCGTTCGGGCGAAGCGGCTCAGCGCGCCGCGTAGCGGGCGTCGACCGCCCCCCAGTGCACGACGTTCCACCAGGCATCGATGTAATCCGGGCGGCGGTTCTGGTAGCGGAGATAGTAGGCGTGCTCCCAGACGTCGAGGCCGAGGATCGCGTGGCGCCCCTCCATCAGCGGGTTGTCCTGGTTCGGCGAGCTCTCGATCGAGACCGAGCCGTCCTTCGCGGCGACGAGCCAGGCCCAGCCGGAGCCGAACCGGCCGACCGCTGCCGCCTTGAAGAGGTCACGGAACTTCGCGAAGTCGCCGAACGCCGCGTCGATCGCCGCGCCGACGGCGCCGCCGGGCGCCCCGCCCGCGTTCGGGGCCATCAGCTCCCAGAAGAGCGAATGATTCCAATGACCACCGCCGTTGTTGCGCACTGCGGTCCGGACGCTCTCCGGGACCGTCGCGATCTCACGGCAGAGCTGGTCGAGGCTCCACGAGGCGAGCTCGGGGGCCTTCTCGATCGCCGCATTCAGGTTCGTCACATACGCGTTGTGATGCTTCCCGTGGTGGATCTGCATCGTCTGCGCGTCGATATGCGGCTCGAGCGCTTCGGGGGCGTAGGGGAGGGCGGGGAGGGTGAAGGGCATCTCTTGAGGGGTGAGGGGTCAGGGGTCAGGTCACAGGGGTCAGGTATCAGCTAACAGCATTGAGCGGGCTCTGGCGCGCTGGGTGGGGCGTGGTCACGGACGTCGCTCTCCCCTGACCCCTCACCCCTCACCCCTCGTCTTCCACCACCCCACGATCCCAGGCAGCACCGAGATCACGATGATCGCGATCACGACCTGCTCGACGTGCGCCTTCAACCACGGCACCTGTTCGACGATCAGATACCCGGTGAGGAGCATCGACCAGATCCAGGCGAGTCCGCCGATGACGTTGTAGGAGATGAACGTGGGATAATGCATCCGTGCCGCGCCCGCGACGACCGGGGCGAAGGTGCGGGCGAACGGCATGAAGCGGGCGAGGATGATCGCCTTGCCGCCGTGCCGGTCGTAGAACGCCTGTGCGGCCCGCAGATGCTCCTGCTTGAACCAGCGCGAGTCGGGGCGGGAATACAGCGCCGTACCGGCCCGACGTCCGATCCCGTAGGCGATCTGATCCCCCGTGATCGCCGCGAGCGAGCAGAGGAGGCCGAGGGTCCAGACGTTCATCGTGCCCGTCACGCAGACGAGCCCCGCGGTCACCAGCAGCGAATCCCCGGGAAGGAAGGGGAAGAGCAGCCCCGTCTCGATGAAGATGATGGCGGTGATGCCGAGGTAGCCGGCCGTCGCGACGAGACCGTCGAGGTCGCGAAAGAGGTCAAGGAAGGCGTGGACGAGCTCCATGGCGCTGAAATCTAGCGGGCGCGCTAGCTTGCAACGCGTCATGTCGATCCTCGATCAGGTCGTCGTCGTCCTCAACCGGGTTCAAGACCCCGTGAACATCGCCGGGACGATCCGGGTGATGAAGAACATGGGCGTCCGCGACCTGCGACTCGTGCAGCCTGTGGCCTACGATCCGTGGCGGATCGAAGGGGTCGCGCACGGCACCCGCGACATCGTCGAGCGCATCCGGCATCACGAGACCCTCCCCGAGGCGCTCGCGGATTGCGTGCACGTCGCCGCCTTCGGTGCGAAGCGCCGGGCGCATCGGTGGCCGATGACGACCCCCCGCGAGCTCGCGCCGGTGATGCTGGACCGGGCCGCCGAGGGACGGGTGGCCCTCCTCTTCGGGCAGGAGGACCACGGGCTCCCGAACGAGGCGATCGACCTCGCGCACGTGATGGTGACGATCCCGACCACGGAACACGCCTCGCTCAATGTGGCCCAGGCGGTGTTGGTGGCCCTGTATGAGCTCCACCTCTCGGCCGGCGACGCCACGCGGACCATCGCGCGGCACAAGCACCACGCGGCCCTCCCCAAGCACGAGGAATGGGAACGGGCGCTCGGGGACATCGACCGCTCCTTGGCAGCGATCGCGTTCTACCGGACCCGGAACCCGGAACACATCATGCGGTCGGTCCGTTCATTGCTGAACCGGGCGGGTCCAGACTCCCGGGAACTCACGCTCGTGCGGGCGATGGCGATCGAAGTGCTCCGGACGATCGACCGGGTGCGTCGCGGGTTGGAGTGAGCTGGGCAGGGTGCGGATGGTCCGCATCCTTGCGTGGGGGTTTTCCCTCGTTTTGTTTTCTTGGCTGGTCGGTTTGTGAAAAAGTTCACAAGTTGAACGTTTCATTCGGATTTCTCCCTCTCATCCGAGACGCGCATGTCCGGTCGCAGGAAGTGGGTCATGATCCCGGGACTCGTCGCCATCGCCCTTACGGCGACGATGATGTCCGCGTACGCGGGTTCGCAGTCCGCCCCCGATGACGCTCCCGCCCCCGTCGATACCACGACGGCTACCTACAAGGCCAATCAGGAGGCTTTCGGGAAGGCGAAGCCGGGGCCCTGGGCGTACAGCGGCGCCTCGGGGTACACCAACTATATCGGTGGCGGCATCGGCCGCTCCCCGGAGCAGCCGGTCAAGTTCCCGCACCCGGTGCACGTCAACGCGCTGAAGATGAACTGCGCGTTCTGCCACAACGCGGCGAACCAGTCGCCCGACCCGGGCCTGCCGGCGGTCGGGACCTGCATGGGGTGCCACACGATCGTCGCGGCGGGCCGTCCCGAGATCGTGAAGCTCACGGAGTACTGGAACAACAAGCAGCCGGTGCCGTGGGTCCGCGTGCACAAGGTGCCGGAGTACGTGCACTTCCCGCACATGCGGCACGTGAACGCCGGCGTGACCTGCCAGAGCTGCCACGGGCAGGTGAACAACATGCCGCAGGTCTTCCAGGCGCAGAGCCTCAACATGGGCTGGTGCGTCCAGTGTCACGTGAACGGGTACAGCCCGGCCGAGGGCGTCCGCGCCGCCGGCTACGAGCCCGATTCCGCGACGCTCGCGTTGCCGCGCAAGAAGGCGACGTACGATTGCGCCACCTGCCACTACTAGGACCCCGCGATGACTGACACCACCACGCAGGGCGTCAAGCGCCGCGACTTCCTCAAGGTCCTCGGGGTGGGCGGCGCCGCCGCCACCGCCACCGGGTGCTCCACCGGGGATGTCGAGAAGCTGATTCCGTACCTCGTCTCGCCCGACCAGACGGTCCCGGGCGTCTCCAACTACTACGCCTCCACCTGCCGCGAGTGCGCGGCGGGGTGCGGCATCATCGTCGAGGTCCGCGACGGCCGCGCCATCAAGGTCGAAGGGAACCCCGACCACCCGGTGAATCAGGGGGCGCTCTGCGCCCGCGGGCAGTCGTCGCTCCAGGGCCTCTACAACCCCGACCGTTATCGCCAGCCGATGAAGCGCGAGGGCGATGCGCTCGTCCCGACCACCTGGGACGACGCGATCGGCATCCTTGCCGGCAAGCTCGCCGAGGTCCGCGCGGCGGGCACCGGGAGCCGTGCCGTCGTGATCAACCAGCACGAGCAGGGCTCCTTCCCGGTTTTCCTTGATGGGATCCTTGGCGACTACGGCATCGCGCCGCATCTCAGCTATGACGCCGAGGCGCCGCTCGCGGTCGCCGCGGCCAACCGTGCGGCCTATGGCGCGGCCTGGCCGGCTATCGACTTCTCGGCCGCCTCGCTGATCGTCTCCTTCGGCGCCGACTTCCTCGACGGGTGGGGCCTCTCGGTGCCGCAGCAGCTCGCCTTCGCGGAAGCCCGCGGCAAGGTCGAGGGCGCGCCGCGGTTCATCTATGTCGGCGCGCGCCGCTCGCTGACCGGCCTCAACGCCGACCAGTGGATCCCGGTCCGGCCGGGTTCGGAGCTCGCGGTCGTGAACGCGATCGCCGGGAAGGGCGCCATCGCGGCGGCGGCCGAAGCGGCCGGCGTCGGGGCGGGGCTCCTCGAGGGGCTCGCGCAGGAGATTCGGACGGCGCGCGCCAGCGCGCTACTCGCCGGCGGGTACGGCCCCGAGGCGGGTGCCGTCGCCTCGGCGGTCGCGGAACTCAATAAGTCCCGCGGGAACGTCGGGAAGACCATCAAGCCGCAGGACGGCTACCTCGCCTTCGAGGGCGTCGCCGGTCACGCGGAGATCCGGGCGGCCGCCGCGCGGATGGCGGCGGGAGAGGTCCCCCTCCTCATCGTGCGCCACGCGAACCCCGCGTACACCAGCGCGCCCGGCGTCGGCTTCGCCGCGGCGATGGACAAGGTCCCGTTCAAGGTCTCCTTCTCCAGCGTCCCCGACGAGACCACGAGCAAGTGCGACCTCGTCCTCCCGGATCATCACGCGCTCGAGGCGTGGGGCGATGCCGAGCCGGTGCGCGGCACCCTCTCGCTGCAGCAGCCGGTGATGGACCCGGTCTTCGATTCGCGTGCGACGGGGGATGTCCTCCTCGCGGTCGCCAAGCGCGGTGGGGACTATCGCTCGTATGTCGCGGGCCGTGTGGGTGGGAACGCAGCCCTCAAGGACGCGATGCCGAAGGCGATGGCGCGTGGCTCCGTGGCGACTCGCAGCGCCTCGCGCGCGTCGGCGACCCCGGCCGGCGCGGGTGCCGCGCAGGACGGTGCCTTCTTCCTGATGACCTACCCGTCGCCGTCGCTCGGTGACGGCCGTGGCGCGAACAAGCCCTGGCTCCAGGAGCTTCCGGACCCGGTCACCAAGATCTGCTGGCAGACCGTCGTTGAGATGCACCCCGAGGCCCTGAAGGCGCTGGGCGTCGAGGACGGCGAGATCGTGACGGTCACGACCTCGGCGGGCACCCTCACCGCGCCGGTCTTCGGCTATATCGGTCTCCGCCCCGACACCGTCGCGGTCGCGCTCGGTCGTGGCCACGTCGGCGCCGGTCGCTACGCCGACGCGGGTGAGAACGCTTGGCAGCTCCTCGCCACGGTCGAGGACCGGGCGGGCGCGGCCGCGCTCGCCGGCACGAAGGCGAACGTCGCGAAGGCCGAGGGGCGTCAGCGCATCGTGACCACCGAGGGTTCGGGCCGGCAGCACGGCCGCGGGATCGCACAGGCGATTGCCCTCCCGGCACTCCTCTCGGGTGAGGCTGGGCACGGCCACCACACGTTCGAGGGGCAGGCGAGCACCGAGTTCCTCCCCGGGCTCCGCTCGCCGACGGCGAACGATGCGCAGGGCGACATGGGTGTCCCGAATTCGAAGGACAAGGGCCAGTACGACCCCGACCACTGGTCGGGCGCGGCGCGCCGTCGCTGGGCGATGACGATCGACCTCGCCAAGTGCACGGGCTGCTCGGCCTGCGTCACCGCCTGCTACGCCGAGAACAACATCCCGACGGTCGGCGGCGCCTGGCAGGGCCCGCAGATCCTCCCAGACCGCACCGGCTTCGGCGCGAACATCACGCGCAGCCGCGAGATGGCCTGGATCCGCCTCGAGCGGTACTGGGAGATCGACCGCGAGCCGAAGGACGTGGTGTTCGATCCCGAGCATCCGGATTTCGAGACGCGCTTCATCCCGATGATGTGCCAGCACTGCGGCAACGCGCCGTGCGAGCCCGTCTGCCCGGTGTACGCCACGTACCACGCGCCGAACGGGCTGAACGTCCAGGTCTATAACCGCTGCGTCGGCACGCGCTACTGCTCGAACAACTGCCCGTACAAGGTCCGCTACTACAACTGGTTCGGGTACGGTGACCCGTCGCGGACGCAGTACGCGTTCCCGGAGCCGCTGCATTGGCAGCTCAATCCGGACGTGACGGTGCGGCAGAAGGGCATCATGGAGAAGTGCACGTTCTGCGTGCAGCGCATCAAGGAGGCCGAGCACCGCGCCGCGCTCGAGCAGCGCGCCTCGGTCGGCGAGGACGGCGTGCGGATCGACGGGCTCCGCCCGGACGAGTTCACGACCGCCTGCGCCCAGGCCTGCCCGTCGCGGGCGATCGTCTTCGGCGACGCCGCCGACGACCAGTGGTCGGTGGCGCAGTGGGTGAAGGATCGCCGCGCGTACCACGTGTTCGAGGAGCTCAATACGTACACCGCGGTGGTGTACCTCCAGAAGGTCAACCATCCGGCGCCGACGGCGTCGGCCACGGCATAAGGAGGCGCGACCCATGGCCACCCTCGCGCACCCCGACGAGCCGCGCCGCCCGAACATCGCGTCGGCGGACATCCAGCTCCCCGCGGTCACCAGCTACGAGCAGGTCGACAACGAGATCCTGTCGATTCTGCAGCCCACCAAGGCCTGGTTCGGCGCGCTGCTCCTCGCGCTCGCCTGCCTCGGACTCGGCGCCTTCTCCTGGATCTACCAGATCCATCAGGGGCTCGGCGTCGCCGGCTACAACCCGCCGGTAATGTGGGGCGTCTACATCATCACGTTCGTGTTCTGGGTCGGTATCGGCCACGCGGGCACCCTGATCTCCGCGGTGCTGTACCTCTTCCGCGCCGGCTTCCGCACCACGATCTATCGCGCCGCCGAGGCGATGACGGTCTTCGCGGTGATGACGGCGGGGCTCTTCCCGATCATCCACATCGGGCGTCCCTGGAAGTTCTTCTGGCTGATCCCGTATCCGAACTGGCGGCTGATCTGGCCGAACTTCAAGTCGCCGCTCGTCTGGGACGTCTTCGCGATCACGACGTACCTCACGATCTCCACGACCTTCCTCTTCGTCGGGCTCATCCCGGACATCGCGGTCCTGCGCGACCGGGAGACCAACCCGATCCGGCGCCGCATCTTGGGCGTCCTCTCCTTCGGGTGGCGGAACACGGAGCGTGAGTGGCGCCACTTCGCCCGCGCCTACCTGTTTCTCGCCGCCTTCTCGACGCCCCTCGTGCTCTCGGTGCACTCAGTGGTGTCGTTCGACTTCGCGATGGGGATCGTGCCGGGCTGGCACACGACGATCTTCCCGCCCTACTTCGTCGCCGGCGCGATCTTTTCGGGCTTCGCGATGGTGTGGACGATCATCATCCCGATGCGCCGCTGGTTCGGGCTCCGGCACTACGTGACGCTGAACCACCTTGACGCCTCGGCGAAGCTGGTGCTCTTCACCTCGCTCGCCGTCGGGCTCGCGTACCTGATCGAGTTCTTCATCGCTTGGTACGGCGGAGTCCAGTACGAGCAGGACTACTTCTGGAACCGCGTCTTCGGCCAGTGGTGGTGGGCCGCGTGGATCATGCTCACCTGCAACATGATCCTCCCGCTCTCGCTCTTCTCGCAGAAGCTCCGGCGCAACCCGACGTGGCTGTGGATCCTCTCGATCTTCATCAACATCGGGATGTGGTTCGAGCGCTTCGTGATCGTGGTGCCGTCGCTCTCGCACGACGTGGAGCCTTGGCAGTGGTCGAGCTACGTGCCGACCTGGGTCGACTACGGCCTCCTGATCGGCTCGTTCGGCTGGTTCTTCATGTGGTTCCTGCTCTTCATCAAGCAGCTGCCGGTGATGGCGCTGGCGGAGATCAAGGAGATCATCCCGCCGAAGATGAAGCACACCCACGGGCACGGGGGGCACTGAGATGCGCGGGATGCTCGGAGTCTTCGCTGAACTCGACGCCACCGTCGCCGCGATCGAAGATTTGAAGAAGGGGAAGGTGGGCGACCTCACGGTCTTCTCGCCGACCCCGCGGCACGAGCTCGAGCACGCGGTCCACCCGCCGATGAGCGCGGTGCGGAAGTTCACGCTGATCGGGGCGCTCTCGGGCGTCACCTTCGGCTTCTGGATCGCGATCTGGGGCTCGAACTACTGGCCGCTCGTTGTGGGCGGAAAGGCGATCTCGACCTGGCTGCCGTATGTGGTGTTCGGGTTCGAGGTGATGGTGATGGTCGGGGCCCTCTCGACCGTCTTCGGGATGTTCTTTCTCGCGGGGATCCCGCGGCTGACGATGACCGTCGGCTACGATCCCCGCTTCAGCCACGGCAGCTATGGCATCTTCTGCGAATGCACCCCGGAGCGTCAGGCCGAGGCGGAAGCCATCCTGCGCCGCCACGGGGCGGTGGAGGTGCGCGGTGAGCGCTGATCGTCTCCGTCGCGCGGCGCTCGTCGCCGCCCTCCCCCTCCTCTTCGGGGCGTGTACCCAGGAGGAGTGGCTGACCGATATGAAACAGCAGCCCTCGGTGGGGCCGTGGCAGATCGCCACGTTCGACACCGCGACCGCCGAGAAGACCCCGTCGCGAGGGAATCCCGCCGGCTCGGTCCCCGTCACCGGCGTCGCGCTCACCTCGTGGCAGGTCTCGTACCAGCCGCTGCCGCAGGTGATCGACTCGATGTCGGGGCTGCAGAACCCGACGGCCGCCGACGCGCGGTCCCTCGAGAACGGCCAGAAGCTCTATCAGATCAACTGCGCCGTCTGCCACGGTGATCTCGGCGATGGGAAGGGCGGCCTCGCGCAGCTCAATCCGGCGTATGCGTTCGCCCCGAGCCTCCTCACGGAGTCGGCGCGCGGTCGCACCGACGGCTACCTCTTCGGGATGTTGCGCAACGGCCGCGGCCTGATGCCGTCGGCCAACCGCATCCCCGAGGCGATGCGGTGGGACGTGGTCAACTACGTCCGCGGCCTGCAGGGCCGATTCCCGGTGGCGACGGGCCCGGTCGGGTTCCCCGGCCAGACGGGGACCGCGCTGCCGGGTCACTCGGTCGTCGGGCCGACGGTCCCGGCCGCGTTCCGGAAGCCGAGCACGTCGGGGATGACGCCGAAGGCGGCGTCGTCGGAGTCTCACGGTGAGTCGCACGAGGCCCCGGCGAAGACCGAGGGTGGGCACAACGGAGGTCATCAATGAGCGGCCAGCATCACTACTCGCCGCCGCGCGAGCAGCTCGTCAACGTCCTCAAGACGAAGACGATCTCCGATATCCTCAAGAAGGCGGCCCTCGGAGCCGCCGTCTTCGGGATGGGCCTCTTCGTCGCCGGCGTCGCGACGGGCAATGAGCGCGCCTGGCGCGCCTTCCTCGTCAACTGGCTCTTCTTCACCACGATCGCCTCGGCGGGCGTGATGTTCGTCGCCGTGCAGCGCATCGTGACCGCGCGCTGGTCGCGCGGGGTCATCCGGTTCCTCGAGGGGTTCGCCGCCTTCCTGCCGTTCGCGGCGGTCGGGTTGCTGATCATCACCTTCGGCGGCAAGTCGCACCTGTACCCGTGGTGGGACCTCGTCGGCACCGGGGAGTTGATCCCGGAGAAGGAGACCTGGTTCGCACACGGGTTCTTCTACAGCCGGTCGGTGATCGCCTTCGGCGCGATCCTCGCCCTGCAGATCTGGTACGTGTACACCTCGCTCCGGCTCGACGTCGGCGTGACGCCGGAGTTCGGCGCCTCGTGGGCGGCCGGGATCCGCGCGAAGATGCGCGCGGGGTTCGGCGAGGAGCGGCGTGAGCTGCACTCCACGCACTCCCTCCAAGGGAAGCTCGCCGTGGCGATGGCGTTGGTCTTCGGGTTCGGCTGGTGCGTCCTCGCGTGGGACCACTCGATGTCGCTCGACTACCACTTCTTCAGCACGATGTACGGCTGGCAGGTCTTCATGGGCGGCTGGCTCGTGTCCTTGATGCTCTTCGCCATCCTGCTCCGTTGGTGGAAGGGGCAGTTCGCCGAGCTGCCGGAGCTGATCACCGAGAAGCACTACCACGACGTCGGGAAGCTCTGCTTCGCCTTCACCGCGTTCTGGGGCTACCTGACCTTCTCGCAGTTCCTGATCATCTGGTACGGGAACCTCGCGGAGGAGACGCACTTCTTCACGCTCCGCCTGACGGGGGCGTGGACCACGACGACGATGCTCGCTGCGATTCTCACCTTCGTGGTGCCCTTCTTCGGGCTGCTGTCCGTGAAGGCGAAGGTGTACTCGCCGACGATGATCCTCTTCGCCTGCTGCTCGTTCCTCGGGCTCTGGTTCTCGCGCTACACCGAGATCTACCCGTCGGTCTACGGCACGCGGGTCGAGTCGGCGCCGCTGGGGATCTGGGAGCTCGGGATATTCCTCGGCTTCCTCGGGCTCTTTGCCTGGAGCTACTTCCAGTTCATGGACGCCTTCCCGAAGGCGCGGGTCTTCCTGATGACGTCGCCGTACCGCGACGAGGTGCAGGTTCCGTGCGATCCGGTGACGATGGAGCCGCTGCCGGCGCACGAATAGGGCGTATCGGTTCGCTCAGTCCATTGGGGAGGGGGCGGCGCGTCGCGTCTGCCCCCTCTCTCGTTCCCCGGATTCGCGCCACCTCCCGTGGCGCCACGTCGGCGTCGAACCCCCATATATTTCGGTTTGCGGGGCGTTAGCTCAGCTGGGAGAGCACCTGCTTTGCAATCATCAGTTGAACTTTACATAAGCTACTAACTAGTAACAACTTAAACGTCTGTATAAGTCAAAATCAGTGTGGAAATAAGTGTGAAAATCACGCTTTTTCGATGCCGAAAAGTCTCGGAATCCTGAGACGCGAATCAGCGATATCCGAGACGCCAGTGCAGCGGAGAGGGCAGTTCTCGACGGCAGGCGAGAAACTTCGTCAGAACGTCAGTTAGGCAAGAAAGATGGCGTGTTTTGGCAATGCCGGCGCGCCAGCAGCTATCAGTTGTGCTTGAACTACATCCCAAAACTCCAGGGGAACGTACTTCGGTTTCTATACGGGATTCTCTTGCACTTGACATGTAACTAAACGTACAATTCAGAGTTGTCGGTCGACTTAACCACATTCTCGGACCAATCAATGAAAAACACTTCCAGATTGGCATTTACGATGCTGCTTTGCGGCGTCCTCTCGGGCTGTTCTACAAGCAATCTCGAGACGGTGAAAGGTGGGGTGATGGAAGACTACCCATCTGTCGTAGTCGGGGAGGCATTCGACGCTTCTCCGCTGTGTTCGAAGGCATCCTGGTCGGAGTTCGAATCGGAGCAGGGGGCGGACATCGTTGAGTTCAGGTGCGCGGTGTCATTGGAGAAGACCGTTGACACCCTGCGCGCAGCCGACCGAAGGCTGTATCAGTCATCCCTATGCTGGGACGGTTCATGCGAGCAGGGTTTCAACAATTCCCTCCGTAGGTTCAAGCAAGAGGGAGCGCAGCTCGTCGTTCAGTTCGCTATGCATAAGGACGATGCGGCAGCGTTTGATTTGCAGGGTGTAGATATCTTGGACCCCGCAGGTGAATCGTGCATTTTCGATGATAAGTTCAAGGCGTATATCGTTCCGCATCTGCTAGGTGCAGATGACTATCTCAATGGCGAGGTTGTTCTGCAAATGTGCCTTGGCTCGCTTTCGGTTGAGCGAAAGGTCTTCAAAGGTACGTGAGGCTTGTCCCAGCGACTTGCTGTGGCTAGCTCATCATCTCCATTTGTGAATTATTGTGTCCAGTGAGAGGGGCATTCGAGAACGAGTAGTTGGAGGCTGGGGTCGCTCGGATGTTCGCGGTCGGTGCATCCCTACTCATAT
>VHBO01000014.1 GCA_016871895.1 Gemmatimonadota bacterium | reverse complement strand
CGCTCCCCGACCTCGCGACGCTCGACGATGAACCAGTCTTCTGTCCGATCCCCTGCGACGGCACCCAGCTCGAGGCCATCGTGGCCGCCGCCAAGGGCGCTTCGTTCGTGCTCGAGGGACCGCCGGGCACCGGGAAGTCGCAGACGATTACCAATATGATCGCCAACGCCCTCGCCGCCGGGAAACGCGTCCTCTTTGTCGCGGAGAAGCGGGCGGCACTGACCGTCGTGAAGAACCGACTCGCCGCCGTCGGGCTCGGTCCCTTCTGTCTCGACGTCCACGGGAAGGGCACCGACCTCGAGTCGCTGAAGACACAGCTGGCGAGCTCCTTCACCCGCATCGCCAACGGTGATCCGGCGGACTGGGAAGGTACGCGACGCGATCTCACCGAACGGATGGGGACGTTGCGGACCTACGCGAAGGTCTTGCACGAGGCGGGGGTGCACGGCTTCTCCGTATGGACGGCGCGCCAGCGACTCGCGAGCCTCGGCGATGGGTCGGAACTGCGCCCGGCGGGCGGCGCCCTGACACCGGAGGCGTTCACCGAGGTCCGGAAGCTGCTCTCCGACTTCGCGGATCGATATGCGACGGCCACCGCCGGTCCGGGCGGCAATCCATGGAGCTTCGTGGAGGACGGCGCCGTCGCCGATCAGATCGACTCCGACACGCTGCGGGAGGCCGTGGACGCTCTGCGGTCCGCACTCACCGCGCTAGATGCCTCGGTGGTCGACGTCCTGCGCCCGCTCGATCCGGCCGCGCTTGCGGCCGTCGGCACGCTCCAGCGTGCACTCGCGGACTGCTCCGGCGAACAGCGTCTCCGGATCCTTGCCCTCTCCGCGAACGCCGACGCCGATCGGGCCCGCCTGCTCGAGACGCTGCAGACGGTAAACCGCTCGGTGACCGCCGTGGCGCAGTGGTTCCATCCGTCCATCCACACGGCAGACCCGGCGAAACTTCGCGCTGCGCTCGAAACGGCGAGCACGTCCTTCCTCCTCGGACGAGGCGGTCGGGTCCGCGTGGCGATGGCCGCCATCGCGCCGCATCTCCGGAAGAGCGGAGCGACCGAGGCCGAGGTGATTCGGGCCCTCGGGGAGGCGGCCGACCTCGCGACCCGAGTCGCCGAGGTCACCACGCAGGCACGGGCGTGGTTCGGTGAGACGCTGCCACCCGACTGGACGGCCCTCGCGCCGGAGCCGGTGGTGATCATCGAGCGCATCGTGCGCGCGCGGCGTGCCCTCATCGAGGCGGCGCAGGGCCCGGCAGGCCCGGCGCTCGACCGGTTGCTCCGCGTGTTGCCACCGACCGTCGAGGTCGGGCACGCCATCGAAACGCTGCTCGAGCGGTTGGTGGCGTTCCGCACCCGGCTCGGCGTCTCTGATGCGGCGTTCGCCGCCCTGCTGCGCGAGGGCGGCGCCATCGGCACCATCGGCGATCGGCTCCCGAAGTGGCAGGGGGACGCCGAGCGCGGGTTCCTACAGCTCCGGCGCTGGAGCGTGGTCGCCACGGCCTTAGATCGGCTCACGGCACACGGGATCGACGCGCGCGGCGCGTTACAGGCCGGTCGACTCACGGCCGCGGAACTCGCTTCGGCGGTCGAGCGGGGGAATGCGCGGACCGCATTCGACGAACGGATGCGGGCCTCCCGGCTCGACAGGTTCGATGGAATGGAACACCAGCGCCAGCTGACGAACTATCAGGTGCTGCATACGACCGATGCGCAGATGCTGCGTGAGATCATCCCCGACCGCCTGCTGCGCAGCCGGCGGTTCAAACCCGGCGAGGCGTTCGGTGAGGTCGGGAACCTCAAACGCAATGTGCTCGACGCACGCAAGGTGAAGCTCACCATCCGCCAGCTCCTCAAACAGTATTGCAAGGCGATCGGCGAGTTGACGCCCTGCTTCCTGATGAGCCCGGATTCCGTCGCGCAGTTCATCGAGCCCGGTGTGCTCGACTTCGATCTCGTGATCTTCGACGAGGCGTCACAGGTCAGTGTCCCCGATGCGATCGGTGCGATCGCCCGCGGGCGGTCGCTGGTCGTGGTCGGCGACAGTCGGCAGATGCCTCCCACCGCGTTCTTCGGCTCCGGCGGAGCGGAGGAAGAGGACGCGCCGGCACCGATCGATGGGGTCGAGACGGCGGTGCCCGAGGACCTCGAGAGCATCCTCTCCGAGTGCGTCGGCGCGAACATCGATCGGATCTGGCTGTCGTGGCATTATCGGAGTCAGGCGGAATCACTCATCGCCTTCTCCAACGCCAAGTACTATGAGGGTCGGCTCGCGTCGTTCCCACCGCCGCGCGTGGTCGGCGGTGCCGCCGGGGTCCGGTGGTGCAAGGTGCCGGATGCCGTCTTCGATCGTGGCCGGACCGCGACGAATCCGAAGGAGGCGGACGCCGTCGTCGCGGAGATCCAGGCGCGGCTCCGGCACGCCGGCGACCGGGCGGCGAGTGTGGGCGTCGTCACCTTCAATATCAATCAGGCGGACCTGATCTCCGAGCGTCTGGAGGCGGCCGCACTCGGCGACACGCGGCTTGACGCCGTGCTCAAGGAGGAGGATCCCGAGCAGCGGCTCTTCGTCAAGAACCTGGAGAACGTGCAGGGCGACGAGCGGGACGTCATCCTGATCAGCATCGGGTTCGGCCGCGACCAAGACGGCGAGTTCCCGATGAACTTCGGTCCGCTCAACCGCGCCGGCGGCGAACGCCGCTGGAATGTGGCGGTCACGCGAGCGCGGCAGGAGGTGATGCTCTTCTCGTCGGTCGAACCCGAGGAGATCGATCTCGCGCGCGTGGGCGCCGGCGCCGACGGCGTCCGTCACCTGCGGGCGTATATGGAGCTCGCCCGGGACGGCGTCTCGCGATTGGGGGATGTCGCTGCCCTCGGGCAGCACGGGCCCGATGCTCATCGGGAGGCCCTCGCGGAGGCGCTTCGCGCCGCGGGGCTGCAGGTCGACACGGACATCGGCCTCTCGAGCTTCAAGGTGGACCTCGCACTCGCGCATCCCGAGGCGCCGGACCGTCATCTCGTCGCCGTGCTCCTCGACGGCCCGACCTATGCGCGACGGCGCACGGTGCAGGACCGCGAGGGGCTCCCGGTGAGCGTGCTCGAGCGTCTGATGAAGTGGGAGACGACCTTCCGGATCTGGCTCCCGCAATGGCTCGTGGAACCCGAGCGCGTGATCGCGGACGCGCGCGCGCTCGTGGATCGGCTGCACGCGAAGGCGACGACGGTCGCCGCGCCCGCGACGCCGGCCGAGGGGGTCTCGGCCGTGGGGAGTCGCAAGACCCTCGCCGGGCGCGTCGTGCTGACGCCCGCCGCGGATGTCCGCCTCGCCGCGCCGGAGTTCCGGCCGTACGAGGTCCGGCTCGGCGATCTCGGGGACACGGCGGCGCTGGAGGCGGCGATCGCGCGTCCCGGTGCCGGGGTGCTCATCCGCGCGGCGGATGAGATCCTCGCGGTCGAGGGGCCGACCGAGTTGACGCGGCTCGGTCGACTCCTCGGTCGTCGCTTCGGTCTCGAGCGCGTCCGCGGCGATCGCATCGCCGCGATCGCCGCGGTGCTGCCACGCGAGCGGCTCCGTACCGCCGGCGAGCGGACCTTCGTCTGGCCGCCCGACTTTACCCCGAGCACGTGGCGCGGGTTCCGCCGGACGCCGCCGGGCTGTGACCGCCCCCTCGAATGCATCGCACCGGAGGAGGTACGGAACGCGCTCCTCGAGATCGCGACCAAGGGTCTGAGCGTCGCGGATGGCGACATCGTCGATGCACTCGCTGAGCTCTTCGGCATCCTTCGGGTCACCACCGCCATCCGCGGCGAGCTCCTCACGCACCTCCGGTCCGCCGTCGCCGATGGCGTGCTCCGACAGGTCGGTGATCGCTATGAGGTCGCCCGATGACCGCGGTATCGCATCTCACGGCGTTGCGGCGCCGACTGGAGTCTGAAGAGGCGGTCGAGGTCCCGTTGCGCGAATTGTTGGAGTGGTTCGGCGCCAAGCGGCGCGGCGTCAAGGTGGTCGACCGCATCCGGACGGCGATGGCTGAGGCCGGCCTCCGAATCGGCGATGCGTTAGTCGACGCCGACAGTGACGATGTGCTCCGCTTCAGACTCGACACGGACGCCGAGGTGGTCCGTGCGGCGCCGGATGAATATGAGCGACTGGCAGGCATACCGGCGCTGCGGGAGTCGGACCGCACGGGTGCATCGCCAGCGGCATCCCCGCAGGCATCCCCGCCCGCCGGTGATCTGGTGGCACACCTGCTCGGGGTCGAACGGGACCCATCCGCGGCCGACCGGCTGGTCGCCGAGGTGGATGGGGCGCCGGAATGGATCGAGGTGACGGCCGATTGCCGCGGCACCGATGCGCTCGTGATCTCGGCTGATGGCACGACGATGACGTGGCCGCGATTCGAGGCCGCGACGGCATCGGTCTACGACTGGGACGGGCGAGGACCGCTCTGGTACAGCTCGCCCGTGACCCTCCGTAGTGGGTCCGCGATCGCTGTGGGCGCCGTCGTCTTCTGCCGCGACGGATGGTGGGCGCCGGACTGGACGCCGTCCGCCGAACCGTTGTCATATGCCTTCCGCCCCTGGGACCAGTGGGCCGGACACCGGCTCGAGCAGGAGCGCGATGGCGCTGGGGTGGAGATGTCGGTGGTGGTGTTGCTGGGCGGTCGGGAGGAGGTGCGTCTCTCGCACGGGGCAGCACGCCCTCCTTGGTCTGCCGTCTCGATCGCCTTCGCCGACGCCGTCCTCCGTCGTGTGATTCCCGTAGTCTGTCGTGATCTCGGCAAGGAGTCCCTCGGTCATCCGCCGATCGGTGCGTGGGATCCCGAGCGGGCGGACGGAATCCTCGGTGCCGTCAGCGCCGCCCCTAACGCTGTCGTCACCACGGATCAGCAGGTCTTCGATGCATCCCTCGATGCATCCCTGTTCAACAAAGGAGCGATCACGTGAGCGCCACGGCGCGCCCCACATGTCAAACCGCTATCGAGGCCGAGTGGCGTGAGCACCCGAGCCGTTATTGAGCGTTATTTCTCACAACTCGGGAGCTGGTGATGCTGTTCGTTGCCTTGCAGGACGGGCCGATCACTGCAATGATTAACTGCCACCCCCTTCTTCAACGAGGATTCTGAACTATGCATCAAAAGATCAAGACGCTGGTGGAGCAGAGCGGGCTGAAGTACTCCATCACCGAGGACGGAGGATTGATCAAGGTCGTGTTTTCGTTCGCAGACGGCCGCACGCAACTGGTTTTCATTGATGCGGATCCGGACACGTTCGAGGGGACCGATTACATTGATTTCGACATCTCGTCGCCGATCTGCTTCGAGACCGAGCTCGATGCGGGGAAGGCTCTCAAGCTGCTGCAGGGAATGGCGGGCAGGAAGGCCGGTGCCGTGAGGATCCAGCGCGGCATGGTGACGGTGAGTTATGATCTCAACCCGAACGGCGTGAGCCCGCGGCTGTTCTTCGCTCTCGTGAATCTCGTCGCGAAGGAAGCGGATGAACTCGAGAAGATCGTCGAACCGAACGGCCAGAAGGATCGCTTCTGAGATAAGTCACGCCGGTGCTGTGACGACCGGTGGGGAGACCGCGGGGGAGTGGCGTCAGCCGCTCCCCCGCGGATGTCAACGGGAGGGAGCATCGATGATTGTCAGCGGACCACGACTGCCGGAGGAGTGGGAGACCGCCGCGATGCGCAGTTGCGCGCGCCTCGCAACGTTCGCTTCGCTCATCAGGAGCCAGCGGCTGGACTCTTCTGTCGTGGACGGGCTCCCACATCCCGTCCTGACCCGAGCGGTATGCGATGCGATCTGTGCTCGTATCCGGCAAGATCGCATCGTTCCGGTGTGGCGACCACCCGAAATCGAGACGGTCTTCGAGCCGTTTCATAAATGGAAGAAGGTGTGCTGGTATGTACCGTGGGTGGTTCTCGGCAATTTCATGAGCGGTCCGATGTGCGTCGAGCTTCAAGGGCTGAGCATCGCTGACGACGACGCGATGTTCCAATTGTTGATCGACATCGATACCGTGGAAGATATTCCCGGTCTGCGCGAGGAAGCCTGGGTGCCTGATGGAACATTGGTTCAGACTCTCACCGGAGAGCCGAATCCGCGTTGGCGACGCTGGCAGTTCTCGCATCGTGACGGGCGGGAGCTCATCCCGATCTTCGAATTCCAAGCGGATGACCAAGCCGGTTTTCATCTCGACATCGCGCGTGCCATCCTCGACGTACAGTGGCCGGTGATCGATCGGCATCGAGACAGTTCGATTATCATCCATCGTCCGGACGATCCGGCATGGCGGCCTTTCGAGTCCCTCGAGGCGGTGGTGGCGTGGGCGATCGACGGTGCAGTGGAATCTCCCGGCAGGGTATTATGACACCACCATCGCAGATCTGAACGAGGACTGACTGATGGGTCTCATCGTGGCGCGCTCGGACGCGCCGAACATCGTGTATTTCGGAGCGCACTGACCGATGCGCCTCCGCGCCCTCGCCCTCGCCTCCGCCGGTTGCCTCCTTGTGGGCGGCGGCCTCTGGTACGGCACCCTTGACGCCGAGACCCGCGGACTCCTCGCGACGTTCCCCACCGACCGGGATGTCCTGAGCTGGAGCCAATCGCAGCGCGAGGCCGCCTTCCGTGCGCTCGACCGCCTGCCGATCCTCGCCAAGGCGTCCCGCATCTCGCCGTCGCCCACGCCGCTCGCGCTCCCCGCGGGGGCGCCGCTCGAGATCCCGGGGCTCGACGACTATATGAAGGTGCAGAACACCACCGGCCTCGTGATCGTGCAGGACGGGAAGGTCCGCGTGGAGCGCTACGGGCTCGGCTTCAGTGCCACCGGGCGCTGGACGAGTTTCTCAGTTGCCAAGTCGTTCACGTCGACGCTGGTGGGCGCGGCGATCCAAGACGGCTTCATCAAGAGTCTCGACGACACGGTCAGCCGGTACATCCCCGATCTCCGCGGCTCGGCGTACGACGACGTCACCATCCGCCAGCTCCTCACGATGACCTCGGGCGTGCGCTGGAACGAGGACTACGAAGACCCCGAGGCGGACGTCGCGAAGTTCAACAATGCGAAGCCGACGCCCGGGATGGACGCGACGGTGAGCTATATGCGCACCCTCCCGCGCGCACATCCGCCGGGCACGGTGTGGCACTACAACACGGGCGAGACGAACCTCATCGGCGTGCTGGTGTCATCGGCCACCCGGAAGCCGCTCGCGCAGTACCTCGAGGAGAAGCTCTGGCATCCGGCGGGGATGGAAGCCGAGGCGACGTGGCTGTTGGGGAAGACGGGACACGAGATCGCCGGGTGCTGCCTTCAGGCCACGACGCGTGACTATGCGCGGATGGGGCTCTTCGTCCTAGCGAACGGGAACGTCGGTGGGCGGCAGATCGTGCCGGCGGACTGGTTCGCGCAGGCGACGGTGAAGCACCAAGAGATCGGCGAGCCCGGGCGCGGGTACGGGTACCAGTGGTGGACGTACGACGATGGGCCGGTCGCGGCGCAGGGGATCTATGGGCAGGGGATTTATATCGACCCGGCGCGGAGACTCGTGATCGCGACGAACTCCAATTGGACGCGTGCGTCGTTGGGGCCGGAGCCGGATCGGCGCGAGCAGTTCTATGCGCAGGTGCGGGCGCTGATTGATGCGGAGCAGGCGGCCACGGATGATGCCCAGCCATCCCGGACGACTTCACCTTCCTCGACGGAGCGTTAAAATGGAGATGAGCATCCTCAGCCTCAATTTCGCCTATGCGATCCTCGGTGTCGTCCTGATGTGGGTGACGTATCGCGTCTTCGACCACCTGACGCCGCAGGTGGATTTTCCGGAGGAGCTCCGGCGTGGCAACATCGCGGTGGCGATCTTCATCGGCGCGTTGTTCATCGCCATCGCGCTCGTCGTCGGACAGGCCCTGAACTGACGATGCGCCTCCTGCGTGCCGTCGCACTGGCGTTGCTCCTCGCGGAGGTGCCGATGGCGCAGCCGGTGGTGGGTGGTTCCGCCGGGACGGCGGCGACCGCGGTGGCATCCGCCGCTGTCCCATCGACATCCCCATCGACGGCCCCCTCCGCGGCGCGTGTCCGGCAGACCCGGCGTGTCACCAGTCGCTACGACGAGACCTTCCGTCGGTACTCCAAGCGCTTCTTCGGTGCCGCGTTCGACTGGCGTTGGTTCAAGGCGCAGGGGCTGGCAGAGAGCAACCTCGACAGTGCGGCGACGAGCTACGTCGGGGCGCGCGGCATCATGCAGCTGATGCCCGCGACCTATCAGGCCATCCGCAGCCGGCAGAGCGGATTCGGCACGATCGACGATCCGGAGTGGAACATCGCGGCTGGCATCATGCACGACCGCCATCTCTGGCGGCTCTGGGAACGCCAGGGGGTCGTCGAGGACCGCTTCGCCTTCATGTTTGGGTCGTACAACGCGGGAGAAGGTACGATCGGTCGTGCCGTGAAGATGGCGCAGGGGATGGTCGACGGGATGCCACGATGGGGGCATATTGAAGGGATCGCGCCGACCGTGCCGCGTTGGCGCTACCGAGAGACGTTGGGCTACGTCCGGAAGATCGAGGCGTATCAGGCGGACCTGAGCGCCCGTCGTCGCTGACGGAATCGCCTTCCGCCGTCAGGGGCGGATGCGGATGGTGACCTGTCCCTGCGTGGTGGAGGTGGGCGACGTGACGAGGACCTTCACGTGGAGCCGTTGCTGCCCCGGATCCCACGCGAACGCCATCGTGCTCTCCGTCGCGACGAGCGCGGCGGTCGCGACCTCGGGGACGGCGGTGCTCCCGCTCAGCACCGAGACAGGCCGCCCGGGTAACCCGACCGAGAAGAGGAGCCACTCCCCGGCCCGCGCCTCCTGCAGGCGGAGGGTGAGCGTCGTCGGGAACTGTCCGAGCGTCAGGTCATAGCGCCGGCTCGGCATCGCCGCGAAGATCACGAGGCTCGTCGACGTCCCGGAACCGACGAAGCGCTCCGTCGCGCCGCCGTCGCGCACGATGTCGACGGGGACGATCGGCATAGAGGTACCGCTTCCCTCGACGGCGGCGCGCAGGTACGGGCCGGGGCAGATCTGCGCGTTCCAGGCGCCGCGCAGAGTGCACTCGCTGGTCGTCAGGAAGGGGGTGTTGGCGGTGACCCAGCGGCCGGTGGTCCCGGTGACGGAGCCGGTGAGATCCTGGAAGACCGCCGCCTTATCGCCGTCCTTCGTGCGGACCGGGGTCTCAATGTAGACGACGTTCGACTCGATGAACGTGAGATTCTGCGCGCCGTTGAGAGTACTCAGCGCGAAGGCGTTGCCGCCGCCACCGTTCCGGTTGAAGCCGAGCGCGCTCCACGGGATGATCCCGCTCCCGCTGAAGCCGGCGAAGGTGACATCGCGCGCACCGACTGGGCCGTCGTAGAACTCGAAGCCGCGGTAGAGGTCGCGCGTGGTGACGTTGTTCGCGGTGCGCCCGACGACGAGGGAGCTCGTGAGGTAGCTCATCGCGCTCGCGAAGGTGGCGCCGATGCCGTTGTCGGCGAGTACGGCCTCACTCAGGAAGTGATCGCGGCCGCGGAGCCAGACGCCGCGCCCACTGTTCTTGTACGCGGTGAACCCCATGAAGTATGCGGGGACGGCGGCGGAGCCGATCTGCGAGGGGACGGCGCGCGGTTGATATGATGTCGTGGCGGTGGTGCCGTCGGCGAGCGGACCGTCATCGACGTGGAGCCCGGTCTGCCGATTGGAGTGCGCGACGTTGTTCGTGAAGGCGAGGAGTGGCGTGCGGTTCGGGCGGTCGGGCTGCCCGGCGGAGAATCCGCGCGGATTGTCGGGGAGCGCATACCAGAAGCCGAAGGCGTCAGAGCCGGCGGCGACGTTCCCGATGAGGCTGTTGTCGGGGTTGGTCACCCAGAAGGTGGCGGGGCGATCGTCGCTCGGGAGGAGCCGATCGGCGACGGCGGGACGCCGCGAGAGGACACCGAGGTTGCGGTGGAGCGCGTTCTGCGTCTCGCCGCCGTCCTCGAGGAAGTAGCCGTGGCCGAGGTGGTCGTAGCAGACGTTGTCACGCACCTCGAGCTGCTTGGTGCCGTGCACGGTGACGCAGCGGTTGTTGCTCCGCCAGATCGCGCTGTTCCGGATGAACTGCGTCGGCACGGCGCCGGCCAGATGCCAATGGATCGGGTAGTGCCCGAGCTTGCCGCGTTGCCCCATGTTCGCGAGCTCGACGCCCTGCACGGACGCGGTGGCCCCCGCGAGGATCATGATGTGCCCGCCGATCCCGTCGGGGGAGACGGGAACGCCGTCGACGACCCCGGTGCCGGCCCCCTGGATGCGGATGTTCCGCGTCAGGAGTCCGACCTCGGCGCGTTCGTCGACCGTGCGTCCCGCGATCTGCTGCAGGTCGCCGTAGTGCGGATGCTGCAGGCCGGTTTCCAGCGTGATGGTGCGGCCGCTCACGGCACCGATGCGCCGCTGCTCGGCTTGCGTCGGTTCAAATCCCGACGGGGCGATGACGATGCGGTCCCCGGCACGCCAGTCGATGTCGTCGCGCATCGTGAGGGTGCGCGCCCCGGGGAGGGCAGACGCATCGAGCCGAGTCCAGGCGGTGCGCGTCTCGCCGATGATCGTGAGCTCGCCGCCGGGGAAGACACCGATCACGCGGGTGCCCATCCCCGGGATGGCATCGCCGGTGGTCGGGCCGGTGAGGGTGATGGTGGCGCGCTTGGTGTATGGGGCCTGCAGGGTGCCGATGCGGAGGGCGCCCTCGATGCGGATGAAGCCGGTGCTGAGCGAGAGGTCCTCGTCGCGGTTGAACTCGACGACGCCCTGGATGTCGAGGCCGGCCAGCGCGGGCGGCGAGACATCGAGCCGCATCAGGGTGCCGGCGGGGATGACGACCGTATCGCCGGCGGCGGGGACTCGGCCCGTGGGCCAGGCGCGGGCGTCCGACCAGCGGCGGACCCGGAGTTCGCCGTCGAGGGCGCCGGGACCGTCCGATGCGATGAGCCCCGTGGATCCGTCACCTGCGCAACCGGCGCCGGCGAGGACGAGGGCGAGGCAGAGGACGAGGAGGCGGTGGGGTCTCACGGGACGGTGGAACGGATGGATCGATAAGGTAATGCGGATCGGGTCGGGTGGGGGGACGGGACCGGACGCGGGCATCGGTTGACGGGGTGGGGCGGCTCGGGGGCATCTTGAGGGCTATGTCCCTCGCCGATCTCCCGCTCCCCGCCGTCCGCGCCGCTTCATATGAAGTGGCGGTCCTTCCTTGGGGGGCGACGGAGGCGCACAATCGCCATCTCCCGTACGGCACCGACACCATCCTCGCGGAAACTGTTGCGGTGGAGGCCGCGCGTCGCGCGGAGCAGCAGGGGGTGCGGGTGGCCGTGCTCCCGGCGGTGCCGTTCGGGGTGAACACGACGCAGCTCGACATCCCGGGCACGTTGAACGTGATGCCAACGACACAGCTCGCGCTGCTGCGCGACCTCGTCGATTCGCTCGCGGGGCAGAGGGTGAAGAAGCTGGTCATCCTCAACGCCCACGGCGGGAATGACTTCAAGTGGATGATCCGCGAGCTGCAGCCGAGGACGCCTGTCTTCCTCAGCACAATCAACTGGTGGCAGGTCGTCGATCCCACCTTGTTCTTCGATGCGCCGGGTGACCACGCCGGTGAGCTCGAGACAAGCGTGATGATGGCGATCGCGCCGGAGCTCGTGCGATCGTTGGACGAGGCGGGGCCCGGACGCGCGCGCCCGTGGCGGATGGCGGCGCTGCGTGAGGGGTGGGCGTGGGCGCCGCGCCGCTGGACGCAGGTGACGGACGATACGGGGATCGGCGACCCGAAGGCCGCGACGGCGGAGAAGGGGGCGCGGTTCTTTGACGCGGTGTGCGCGAAGGTGGCGGGGTATCTGGTGGAGTTACAGGCGGCGGACCTCAATGACCTCTACCGATCCACCGATGACTCCGATCGCTGACCTCTTCGACCCGCGGGCGGTCGACGCGACCATCGCCCGGCTGCAGACACTCACCCCCGACCGCGCACCACGCTGGGGGAAGATGAACGTCGGGCAGATGTTGGCGCATTGCCGCGTCGCGTACGCGATGGCACTGCAGGATGACTTTCCGCGCCCGAATCCGGTCCTCCGTTTCTTCCTCCGCCTCGTGGTGAAGGGATTCGTCACCGGTCAGGCGCCCTACCGCCGGAACCTGCGCACGGCGCCGGTCTTTCTCGTCTCGCCGGAGTAGGATTTCGTCCGCGAGCGTGATGGGCTCATCGCCGATCTGCGCGCCGTCTGCGCCCGTGGGCGCGCCCACTTCGAATGTCGCCCGTCACCGAACTTCGGACCGCTCACCGCCGAACAATGGAACACGATGCTCGCGAAGCATCTGGCGCATCACCTGGAGCAGTTCGGGGCGTAGTGACACTCACCCCACCAGTGCGTCGATCCGCGCCGCGAGCGTGACGTCGCTTGCCGTGAGCCCGCCGGCATCGTGCGTGCTGAGCGTGATCACGACGCGATTGTAGCGAACGTCGATATCCGGATGATGCTGCATCGCCTCCGCGGGCTCGACGAGCCGCGTCACGAAGGCGACCGCCTCGGGGAAGCCAGCAAAGGTGATGGTGCGCGTGATTGTGTTGCCGGTTCGCCGCCAAGCCGGGAGCGCGATGAGCCGCGCCTCGAGCTCGGCGTCGGTGAGCAGGGTGGGTCTGGTCATCCGGGACTCCGGTGGTGGGACGGTACGCGGTTTGATGGTGCGGCGCGCGGTGGAAAGATGATGGCCCGATCGGGGGATAAGGTGATTCTCTCCTCCAGCAGCGCACGTGAGGTGAGCGGAGCGGAACGGTCGGCGCGCCGACCGCGAGTGCGCCCGGGGTGTGCCGGCATCGACGGATGACCGGGCACCCTGGGTGGCACGCTAAACGCCAGTAAAATCGTCAGTTGACAATATCATACGTTGTCGTACATTTCTGTATATGAAGGATTCGCTCCTCTCGGTCCGCATTCCAGCGGAACTCGCCGATGCCATCGACCACCGCGCCGCTGAGCGAGGGGTCGGGCGGTCCGTGATGGTCCGTGAGGCGGTCGCCGCCTACCTGACGACCCGACCCGCGCCGGCGCCGGTCGCTGCGATGCCGCTCGCGGCATTCCTTGCCGCCCTCGCCACGGCACCGCGGCTCTCCGCGGACGAGGCCGCTGCCTACGAGGCCGACCTTCGCGAGGCACGCGCCGCACTTCCGCCGCTCGACGATCCGTGGACCTGATCCTCGACACCTCCATCCTGATCGCGGTGCAGCGCGGGGCACTCGATCTCGGGACCGTGCTGCACCAGCGTCCGGGCACCGGGGTCGCCGTCGCCGCGATCACGATCGGAGAACTCCTCTTCGGCGTGGAGCGTGCACCGACCCCCGCGATCGGGATGCGGCGCGCTGCCTTCGCCGACTGGGTCTGTGACACGCTCCCCGTCCTCCCGTTCGGTATCGCGGAGGCACGTCGGTATGCGGCACTTCGCGCGCATCTCGTGCGCAGCGGACGGATGATCGGAGCGCACGATCTGGAGATCGCCGCGACGGCAATCGCGCGCGGCTATGGCGTGCTCACGCTGGATGTCCGCGACTTCGAGCGGGTGATTGGGCTCGAGGTGATCGCCCCGTAGCGCCGCGGCGGCCGCGCCCTATGTTCCGGCGCATCCTCCATCGGAGCCCGCCCGTGCCCCACGCTCATACGCGGTCCGCCGACCGCCCCCATCCTGCCGCACGCTGGACGCTCGGCGCCCGCATCGCGCGGCTGGTCCCTGCGCTGCTCGCCCTCCCCGTCGCGCTCACGGCCCAACCCCGCGCGACGGTCACCCTGCCCACCGGCCGCGTGTCGGCGCCGGTGCACGGCCGACTCCTCCTGTACGTCTCGCGCGATACCACCGGGACGCCGCGGACGCAGGTGTCCGACAACGTCGCGACGGCCCAGGTCTACGGCGTCGACGTGACCGACTGGACGCCGGGGGCGACGCGCGGGGTGGACGCCGACGCGTTCGGGTATCCCCTCGTCTCCCTTCGCGACCTGGCACCGGGGCGCTATCGGGTGCAGGCGCTGCTCAACCGCTACGAGCGCTTCACGCGCAGCGACGGGCACACGGTGCTCCTCCCGCCGGACCGCGGCGAAGGGCAGCAGATGAACGCGAAGCCGGGGAATCTCTTCTCGGCGCCGATGACGGTCACCGTCACGCCGTCGAGCCGACTGCAGCTCGCGCTCACGGAGGAGATCGCTCCGCTCCCCGATCCGACGCGGCTTGAGACGACGTACATCAAGTACGTGAAGATCCGCTCCGAGCGGCTGAGCCGCTTCTGGGGACGGGAGATGCACCTCGCGGCGTGGGTGACGCTGCCCGAGGGGTTCGAGACGCATCCGCAGGCGCGCTACCCGCTCGTGATCAATCACGGTCATTTCCCGAGCGCGCCGAGTGGTTGGCGGGAGACGCCGCCCGACGCGAACCTCGCGCCCGATTATTCCGCGCGCTTCAACCTGAGCGGGTACAACCGCATCCAGCAGGAGCTCGGTTACGACCTCTTTAAGACGTGGACGGGGCCGGGCTTCCCGCGGATGCTGCTCGTGGAGATCCAGCATCCGACGCCGTATTACGACGACTCGTACGCGGTGAACTCCGAGAACAACGGCCCGTATGGCGACGCGATCATGTACGAGCTGATCCCGGAGATCGAGCGGCGGTTCCGCGGGCTCGGTGCGGGGTGGGCGCGGTTCGTGTATGGCGGCTCGACGGGCGGATGGGAGTCCCTCGCGGTGCAGATGTTCTACCCGGACGAATTCAACGGCGCCTGGGTGGCGTGCCCGGACCCGATCGACTTCCGGCACTACACCGTCGTCGACATCTACAAGGATCGTAATGCGTACTACACGGAGGGCCCGTTCAAGCGGACGCCGCGACCCGGGACGCGGAATTATCTGGGGCACGTGGCGACGACGCTCGAACAGATGAACCATCGCGAGCTCGCGCTCGGGACGAAGTCGCGCTCCGGGGATCAGTACGACGTCTGGGAGAGTGTCTACTCGCCGGTGGGGGCGGACGGATATCCGCAGCCCATCTGGGATCGGCGCACCGGGGTGATCGACACGACGGTCGCGGCGTATTGGCGCGAGCACTACGACCTCTCGTACATCCTCAAGCGCGACTGGGCGACGCTCGGTCCGAAGCTCCGTGGGAAGCTGCGGATCTATGTGGGCGATATGGATAACTACTACCTCAACAACGCGGTCTACGAGGTGGAGAAGTTCCTGCGCGCCGCGAATCCGCCGAGTGAGGCGGTGGTCGATTATGGGGACCGCGACGAGCACTGCTGGAACGGGGACCACACGCGCGCGAACGCGTACTCGCGGTTGCGGTATCCGCAGATGGTCTTCCCGTGGGCGGTGGAGCGGATGCTGCTGTCGGCACCGCCGGGGGCGGATCTGCGAAGCTGGCGGTACTAGGCCAGCGGCCGTGGGGCCGGGCCTAGCGGTCGGCCTGGTTCAGGCCCTGATGCGGGCGTTGGTGGGGTCGTAGAGAGGGGCGAGCGAGCAGCGGGCCGGATGGCGGGCGCCGGCGATTTCGACGTCCCACCGGCCGGCGTCGATCCAACGCTGGTCGATTGGTTCGTCGGCCCGTTCGATCATGGCGAGTCCGACGGCGCCGCCGAGCGTGTGGCCATACGAGGCGGCGCGGATGTATCCCATCGGCACGTCGTTGCGCCGGACGACCTCGGCGTGGTGCAGGAGCGGCGTCGAATCGGTGAGGAGGACCTGCACGAGCCGTCGCTGCGCGCCCGCCGCGCGGGCGGCGAGCACGGCGTCGCGGCCGATGAAACCGCCGGGCTTTCGCAGATCGACGGCGAAGTCGAGCCCGACCTCGTGCGGGGCGTCGGTGTTGTCGATGTCGTGCCCGTAGTCGCGGTAGCCCTTCTCCATCCGCAAGCTGGCGAGGGCCTTGAGGCCTGCATGCCGCAGTCCGACGTCGGCGCCCACCGCTACAAGGAGGTCGTAGACGTGCACCGCCTGCTCGGTCGGGATGTAGAGCTCGTAGCCGAGTTCCCCGAGGTAGGTGAGACGCACGAGCAGCACGAGCGCAAAGCCGATCTCGATCTCGCGGGCCGCGCGGAAGGGGAAAGCCGTGTTCGAGAGGTCGGTGGTGGTCAGGCGCTGTAGGAGTTCGCGCGAGCGCGGCCCTTGGATGTTGAGTTGGGCGTAGGCGCCGGTGACGTCGGTGATGGTCGCGTGCGCGTCGTCGGGCGTCTGCCGTCGCAACCAGGTGCGCACATGGCGGTGTGCGGTGTCGGAGGCGACGACGAGATACGCCTGGTCGCCGGCGGTCCCGGTGAAGCCGAGCTCGAGCTTGGTGACCGTGAGATCGGCCTCGATGGTGCCACCCTCGTTGAGCCACTGGGTGTAGGTCACGCGACCGGCGGCGCCGTCGACGTGATTGGCCGAGAGGCGGTCAAGGAGCGTGCCGGCGTCGCGGCCCTGCACGAGGAACTTCGCCATGAACGATATGTCCATCAGGATCACGCCGGTGCGGCAGGCCTGATGCTCCGCCTGCCAAGCGTCCCAGGAATCGGGGCGTCCCCAGGTGAGGGGTTCCGCTCCCGGGATGCTCCCGTCGGGGGTGTACCACCCCGGGCTCTCCCAGCCACTCACGTCGCGGAAGTAGGCGCCGCGCGCGGTGAGTCGGTCGTGCAGCGGTCCGCGGCGGGCGCCGCGGGCGGTGGTCATCGCGCGATTCGGATAGTGCGCCTGGTAGACGAGGCCCAGGGATTCGACCGTCCGCGTGCGCCGGTACTCGGGGGTGGCCTGGTAGGGATGGAGGCGATCGACATGGAAGCCCGTCATGTCGCAGTCGGGCCGGCCATGCAGCATCCAGTGCGCCATCGCGCGTCCGACGCCGCCGCCCGTGAGGATCCCGATGGAGTTGAGGCCGGCAGCGACGAAGCAGCCGCGGAGCTCGGGGGACTCGCCGAGGCAGGGCCGCAGGTCGGGGGTGAAGGACTCGGGGCCGCAGAAGAGCTTGCGCACCCCGGTGGTCATCGAGACGGGGACGCGCCGCATCGCGGTCTCGAGGTAGGGACCGACGCGGTCCCAGTCGGGGGGGATCTCCCCGAAGGCGAAGTCGGCGGGCATCGCGTCGACGTGCCAGGGGGCGCAGACCGACTCGAAGAGCCCGATCATCAGACCGCCCCCTTCCTCTCGGAAATAGCCGTACGACGCGGGATCCTCGAGGACGGGCCACGCCTTCGAGATGCCGGGGATCTCCTCGGTGAGGAGGTAGTAGTGTTCGGCGGCCTGCAGGGGGACGGTGACACCGGCGAGGCGGCCGAGCTCGCGGCCCCACGCACCGCCGCAGTTGATGACCATCTCACAGGCGATGTCCCCAGCGGTGGTGCGCACGCCGGTGACGGCACCCCGCGCCTGGAGGATGTCGGTGACGGCGACGCCCTCGTGGATCGCCACCCCGCCGAGCCGCGCGCCCGCGGCGAGCGCCATCGTCACGTCGACGGGATTCACGCGGCCGTCGTCCTTGACGTAGAAGCCGGCGAGGACGTCGTCGGTGCGCGCGATGGGGAAGAGGTCGCGCACCTCGGCGGCGGAGATCTCCTGCACGTCGACGCCGCAGTAGCGGTTGAAGGTCGACACACGGCGGTATTCCTCGAGGCGTCCGGCGTCGGTGGCGAGCTCGATGAAGCCGACAGGCCGGAAGCCGGTGGAGACGCCCGTCTCCGCCTCCAGGCGTGCGTAGAGGTCGCGCGTGTATCGCCGGAAGGCGGTGGAGGTCTCGGAGGTGGAGCCGAACGTCACCATCAACCCCGCCGAGTGCCAGGTGGTGCCGGCGGTCAGTTGATGGCGCTCAAGCATTACGACGTCGCGACACCCCATCTGCGCGAGGTGATAGGCGACGGAGCAACCGATGACGCCGCCGCCGATCACGACGATTCGGGCGTGCGAGGGGAGCGCGGGATGGGACACGCGAGATCCGCTGGAGGGAAGAGGGAACGCGAACGGGGGCGAATGTATGGAGCGTACCGGACCCTCGCCATCGCCCGGTATGGCGCGCGGTGCGCTCAGCCGGGTGCGTCGACCCGCGCGCGGAAGGCGCCCACCGGTTCCCACGCCGGATCGCCGGTGCAGCGACCGACGACCAGCGCGTCGCCGTCGACCCAATAGATGGCGTCCTGCGCGAAGGTCGCGCCCAACTCGCACGCCGTCGCGCGCGCGAGCGCCACCGCCCAGCTCGGCTCGGCGTGGGCGGTGGTCGGCGAGTACCCGGTCACCCTCGCGTACCAGACCTCGTGCGCGCGGATCGTCGCGAGGAGTCGTGCATCCGCAGCCGCCTCGCGCGCTGGATCCCAGCGCTCACCCGTGGTGGCGCTGGCACTTATGATCGCGAAGCGCGCCGGCCAGTCGGGTGCTGGGCTCTCGCAGCGGAAGCGGGTTTCGAAGTACGCGGGGTGGAGCGGCATCGGGATCGAATCTACGGAGGCTGACGGTGCCCGGCGGCACAGATCGGCCTGTCATCGCTTCGTCGATAACTTTCATCGATGCCATTCCCCTTCGCCCGCTACGTCGCGCTCGGTGACTCCTCCACCGAGGGGCTCGATGATCCATCGCCGAGCGCACCAGGCCGATACCGCGGCTGGGCCGACCGTCTCGCGACGCAGGTGGCGGCGGCGCAGACACTCCACCATCCCGACGCGCCGCGGCTGGCGTACGCGAACCTCGCGATCCGCGGCCGCCGCACGCGGCAGGTGCTCGAGACGCAGCTCGCACCCGCCCTCGCGATGCGCCCCGACCTCGCGACGGTCTTCGCGGGGACGAATGACGTGATCCAATCCGGATTTGACCTCAACGGTGTGCTCGCCGACCTCGGCACGATGCAGCGCGCGCTGCGCGCGCAGGGGGCGACGGTCCTCACCATCACGATGCCGGACCTCTCCGATCTGATCCCCTTCGCGGGGCGTGTGAGCGCGCGGCTCGCCGAGTTCAATGCGGGCGTGCGTGCGCTGGGGGCGGAGACGGGGACGTTGGTGGTCGACCTCGCGGCGCATCCGTGGGTGACGGACCCACGGCTCTGGAGCGCGGATCGGCTGCACGCGAACCACGAGGGGCATCGCCGGATCGCGGAGGCGTTGGCGGCGCGGCTGGGTGTGCCGGGGAGCACGGCGGCGTGGTCGGATCCGCTACCGACGCGTCCCGTGCCCTCCCCGATGGCGCGTGCGCTCGGGGATCTGGGTTGGGTGTGCGGGCATCTGCTGCCCTGGCTCTGGCGGCACGCGCGGGGTCGTTCGTCGGGGGACCGAGTCGTGGCGAAGCGACCACAGCTCACACCGGTGGCGCTCGAGGGTGACAGGTGACCGACGATCTCTATTCGATCCCCGTGCAGCCACTCCTCGGTGACGCACCGACGACGCTCGCGCCGTGGAAGGGACAGGTGCTGCTGCTCGTGAATGTCGCGAGCGGGTGCGGGATGACGCCGCAGTACGCGGGGCTCGAGCGGCTCCATCGCGAGTTCGGACCGCGTGGCTTCGCGGTGCTCGGCTTCCCCTGCAACCAGTTCGGCGGGCAGGAGCCGGGGAGCGCCGACGAGATCGCGACGTTCTGCTCGACGACGTATGACGTGACCTTCCCGATGTTCGCGAAGGTCGACGTGAACGGCCCGGCCGCGCATCCGCTCTGGACGCACCTGAAACGCGAACGCCCCGGTCTGTTGGGGACCGAGGCGATCAAGTGGAACTTCACGAAGTTCCTCGTCGCGCGGGACGGACGGGTGGTGCGTCGTTATGGGCCGCAGGTGACGCCGTCGGCGATCGCCGCGGACATCGCCGCGCTGCTGTAGCGCCGCGCTCGGCCGCGCGGTCGTCAGCGCACGATGCCGCGCTCGACCATCTCCCGGATGCGCAGCTCGAGGTCGCCGGTGCTAACGCAGCGGACATCCGCGCTCGACGACGTGATGGGGTTGCGACCGGTGCCGGAGAGCGCGGTGGTGACGATCGAGCCGCCGCGCGGGTTGGGCTTCACGTTGGAGACGATCGACAGCGTGAGCTGATAGGTCTCGGCGTTCTGGATGGTGCCCGACGAACCGCAGTCGAGGTAGCGTTGCGCCGGCACGCGGCCGATAGAGCGGCGGACGCGCCAGCCGGTGTTGCCGAGGGTCTTGGTCGCGGCGTCGTTCACCGAGAGCGGGATTCCGAGCTCCTGGTAGACGCCGGAGAGCGCGGTCCAAGCCTGATCCGGCGTGCCGGTGACGAGGAGGCGGACGTCGAGGTCGATGTTCATCGCGCCGGCGGTCACCGTCCCCCCTTCGGTGGTGACGATGCGGGCGGTCGCGACGGTCGGCGTCGGGGCGATGTCCGGGTCGGGCGAGGACGTCGACGCGGCACAGGCGGTGAGGGTCGCGGCGGTCGCGAGGGCGAGGAGGGAGCGCATAGGATTACCGGGGCGGGTGGGGAGGGTGACCCTTCTCATCTCCACGAACCTACGTCCGCGTCATCCCCGGTGTTAAGTCTCTGAAGCGTCCTCCCCCTCGTCCGAGCCCCCGCATGCGCCTCCTCCTCGCCTGCTGTCTCGCCCTCCCCCTCCTCGCCCAGGCCCCGGCGCGTCCCGCCGTCGCGATGGACCCTGAGCGCGCCGCCAAGCTCTACGTGAGCGACCGGCACGAGGACCATCCGGCCGCCGACTACGCCCGCGACCTCGCGGCGAAGGCCCGGACCGACAGCCTCTTCGCCGCGCGGAGCGCTGGCGTGATGCGGTACGAGAAGACGACGTACCGGAGCCGCCACAACGACCTCGACATCCCGGTCTATGTGTTCTCGCCGCTCGCCACGCGCGGCGCGCGCGCGCACGCGGCCCTCGTCTGGGTGCACGGCGGCGTGCACGGGAACTGGGACCAGAACTACCTCCCCTTCATCATCGAGGCGACGCAGCGCGGGTATGTGATCGTCGCGCCCGACTACCGCGGCTCCACCGGGTATGGTGAGGCGCACCACCGGGCCATCGATTACGGCGGCAAGGAACTCGATGACGTCGAGGATGCGGTGGACTTCCTGCGGACGCGTCCCGAGGTGGACCCGGCTCGCATCGGGCTGATGGGATGGAGCCACGGCGGCTACATCACGGCCCTCTTGATGATGCGTGGCGACCGCGCGCGCTTCGTGGCGGGTGCGGCGATCGTCCCGGTGACGAACCTCGTCTTCCGCCTCTCGTACAAGGGCCCGTCGTATGCGCGGAGCTTCTCGACGCAGCGCGAGCTCTCGGGGCTCCCCTTCGAACAGCGTGCGGAATACATCCGCCGCTCCCCGCTCTATCACGTCGACGCACTCGAGCGCCCGCTCCTCGTACACGTCGCGACGAACGACACCGACGTCGATTTCGTCGAGGACCAGCAGCTCGTCGACGCGCTGCGTGCCCGCAAGCCGCACCTCGCCGAGACGAAGATCTATGTGGATCCGGCTCCGGGACCGGCGAGTGGGGGGCACACCTTCAGTCGCCGCGTGAACCGCGAGACGCTCCTCCGCGATGACTCGCCGGATCAGATCGACTCGTGGGACCTCACCTGGGAGTTCTTCGCGCGCCATCTGGCGCCGCGCGCCGTCGCGGGAGATGCGCCCCCACCGCGCGCCGACGACTTCACCGGGCCGAATCCCTGGCCGGCGATCCGAAAGGAGCGGATCGCGCGGCTGCTCCCCGCCGCGATGCGCGAGACGAACATCGACGCCTGGGTGAGCCTCTTCCGGGAGAACGCGAACGATCCGCTCGCCCTGCATCTGGGGGGCGAGAACGCGGGCGCCCCGTCGGCGGTGATCGTGACGCGGCGCGGCGACACGGTGCGCACGGTGATGCTCTCGGGGTTCGGGGAGGCGATCGCGCTCCGCGAACTCGGCACGCACGACTCGGTGGTCGTCTACGACGGGACGACGGCCGCGCTCTATCGCGCGATCGCGGAGCGGCTCCGCGCCTCGGGCGCGCAGCGCATCGCCATCAACAGCGGCGAGGGGAGTGGGATCGCCGACGGCCTCTCGGCCACCCAGCGTCGCGGCCTCGAGCAGGCGCTCGGCCCCACGTGGGCGCGTCGCCTCGTCTCGTCGCACGACCTCGTGCAGAGCTGGCTCGCGGTGAAGCTCCCCGCGGAGGTCGACATCATGAAGCGCGCGGCGGCACTCACGGCGCGCTTGGAGGTGGAGGCGTACGCGCAGGTGGTGCCGGGAATCACGAAGGACTCCGATATCGCGCGCTACCTGAAGCGGCGGATGCGGGAGCTCGGCGTGGACGACGGGTGGAACCCGTCGCAGAACCCGAGTGTGAACTCGGGTCCCGACCGCGGGCACTCGCACGCGAGCGACCGCGTGATCCAGCCGGGTGATGTGATCCAGACGGACTTCGGCATCAAGGTCTACGGCGTCTGGGGCACCGACATCCAGCGCTTCGCGTACGTGCTGCGGCCCGGTGAGACCGCGCCGCCGGCGGAGGTGCAGCGGCGGTGGGAGATCGGCCGGGCGGGCTCGCGCGCGGCGTTCGCGGCGATGCGGCCGGGCGCGACGGGGGCGCAGGTGGATTCCGCGCAGCGGGTGGTGATGGCGCGTGAGGGGTCGACGACGGTGCCGTGGGGGACGGGGCACGGGGTCGGCTACTGGGCGCACGACGCGGGGCCGCGTTTGAACCGTACCGAGCGTCGCGCGCTGCGCCCCGGGATGACCTTCGCCTTCGACGGCTTCATGGCGTGGGCGCTCCCCGGGAGCGATGGGAAAACGTGGGGTGAGGGGACGAAGACGATCTCCGTGGAGGAGATGACAGTGATCACGCGGGATGGGGCCGAGTTCCTGACGCCGCCGCAGGAGCAGTTGATCCTGATCCCGACGCGCCGCGGTCCGACGACGTGACGCCGGACCGAGGCGTGTCGGTCGGAGCGGGGATGGGGAACGCACACGCGCTCGACGCGCGGGTGCGGTTCCTCACGGAGTTCGCGAGGCGGCTGCACAACGCCGGGGTGAGCTCGCAGCGACTCGAGGGCGCGATCCGGGCAACGGCGCGCGCGCTGCGGCTCGAATGCGAGGCGTGGTCGACCCCGACGGGTCTGCTACTCTCGCTAACTGACACCGACGCACTCCTCGGGAGCCAGCAGACGCGGGTGCTCCGGCTCGAGCCGGGCCACGTGGATCTCGGCGCGCTCGCGGCGCTCGACCGGATCGGGGAGGAGGTGCTCGCCGGCCGGCTCGACATCGACGGGGCGTGGGCCGCGATGTTGGCGCTCGACCGCCCGATGACCCGCGCGCGTCGGCTGCGCACGATCACCGCGTTCGGTGTGGCGTCGACGGCGGTCGCGGGGCTCTTGGGCACGTCGTGGCTCGATCTCGCGGTCGCCTGCGTGATCGGGCTCGTGATCGGGTGGATCTCGGTCCGCAGCGGGGAACACCCCGACCTCGACGCCGCGAATGAAGCGGTGAGCGCGCTCGTCGCGACGACGCTCGCGACGCTCTTCGGGCACTTCGTCGCCCCGATCGCGGTGCAGACGGTGGTGGTCTCCGCGCTGATCGTGCTGATGCCGGGATTGATGCTGACCACGGCGATGACGGAGCTCGCGACGCAGCAACTCTCCTCGGGCTCGGCGCGTGCGGCGGGGGCGCTCACGGTGCTCCTCAAGCTCACCTTTGGGAGCATCGCTGCGACGCAGGTCCTTGGCGCGATCGGATGGACTGTGCCGACGCCGGTGCCCTCGACGCTGCCGGTCGCGGTGGAGTGGGTGGCGGCGGTGCTCGCGGCCGCGAGCTTCGCGACGCTCTTCCAGGCCGCGCGGCGCGATGTGCCGTTGGTGATGGCGAGCGCGCTCGCGGGGTATGTGATCACGCGGGTGACCGGCGCGTGGTTCGCGGATGGCTCGGCGGTCTTCGCGGGGGGCGTCTTCTTCGCGAGTCTCGCGATGGCGGCGCTCGCCAACCTGTACGGCCGTTGGAGTGGCCGGCCCGGGTCGTTGGTGCGGTTGCCGGGGATCATGCTCCTCGTGCCCGGGAGCGTCGGGTTCCGGGCGCTCGGGATGGTGATGGCCCGCGACTACACGATGGGGCTGGAGACGCTGATCGCGGTGCTGAGCGCGCTGCTCGCCCTGACGGCGGGACTCCTCTTCGGCGCGCTCCTGGTGCCGCCGCGTCGCCATCTGTAGGGGAACGGCGGAACGCCGACGGACCGGTGGGGCGTTACCTTATGGGATGTCTCACGCCTCTCTTCGGTCCGCCTTCGGCCTCCGGCGTCGCGCCGCGGCGCTCCTGCTCCTCCTCGCCGCGGCCGCCTGTGGCGGTGACTCGGTCTTCATCCCGGAGATCGAGGAGACGAACTTCGCCGCTGCCCTCGATGTGAACCTCGCCGCCTCCACCAAGACGGCGAGCGGGCTCTACTACCGCGACCTCATCGTCGGCACCGGGGCGACGGTCCCCGCCGATACGAACAAGTCGGTCACCGTCGGTTACGCCGGCTACCTGCGCAACGGCACGCAGTTCGATGCCGGAACGCTCGGTCCCTTCACCCTCGGTACCGGCGCCGTCATCCCGGGCTTCGATCAGGGGATTCGCGGGATGAAAGTCGGTGGGCGTCGGCAGCTGATCATCCCCCCGGCGCTCGGTTACGGTGGTGAGCGCGTCGGGTCCATCCCGTCGAACTCCATCCTGGTGTTCGTCGTCGACCTCAACCGGATCAACTGATGGCCGGCCGCTTCGATCGTTTCCAGTGGCGCGCTGTCGTCGCGCGCTATGCCGGGGCCGACTGGGCCCGTTCCCTCTGGCAGGTCGTGAGCACCATCGGGCTCCTCGTCGTCACGCTGGTCGTCGGCTATAAGCTGATGCCGGTGGCGCCGTGGGCGACGGCGCTCGTGATGCTCGTCATCGCCGGCCTGCTCGTCCGGACCTTCATCATCATGCACGACTGCGCGCACGGGAGCTTCCTCCCGTGGCCGGAGGTGAACGACGCTGTCGGGTTCATCACCGGAGTGCTGACGTTCACCCCGTTCCTGCAGTGGCGCCGCGATCACGCGATCCATCACGCCTCCTCGGGTGACCTCGAGCGGCGCGGCACGGGGGACGTCTCGACGTTGACGGTGGCGGAGTACGAGGCGCTCTCGCGCGTCGGGAAGCTGAAGTACCGCCTTTATCGGCATCCGATCGTCCTCTTCGGGCTCGGGCCGATTCATATGATGGTTCTCTCACGGTGGCGCACCTTCAGCGCCTCGACGGGACCGACGCAGCTCTGGAACGTCTGGATGACCAACCTCGCGATCGCCGCGACGGCGACGATCTTCATCCTGACCGTCGGGTGGGAGTCGGTGGTGCTGCTCTACGTGCCGGCGATGTACCTCGCGGCCGCGGGCGGCATCTTCCTCTTCTACGTGCAGCATCAGTTCGAGGAGGCGTACTGGGAGCGCGGCCAGCAGTGGGACTATGCCACCGCCGCGATCACCGGAAGCTCCTTCCTGCAGTTACCGCCGGTGCTGAACTGGTTCACGGGGAACATCGGGTTCCACCACGTGCACCATCTCGGGCCGAAGATCCCGAACTACCGGCTCCCGCAGGCGCACGCTGAGAACACGATCTTCGAGGCGGCGCCGGTGCTGACGCTCGGCACGGCGGTGAAGACGCTGCGGCTCGCGCTGTGGGACGAGGCGCAGGGGAAGCTGGTCTCCTTCCGTGACCTCCGCGCGCGCCGGGCGGCGCGCTGAACGCCCCGACGATCGTCCCACCGACCCCCGCCACGCCGAGCGGCTTCGACGCGCTCGGCCTCGAGCCGCGTGTCGCGGCGGTGCTGACGGCCCTCGGCTACGAGGAACCGACCCCGATCCAACGCGCGGCGATTCCGACGCTCCTCGCCGGCCGCGACGTGCTCGCGCAGGCGGCAACTGGCACCGGGAAGACCGCCGCCTTCGCGCTCCCGCTGCTGCACCGTCTGACACCCGAGGCGCCGCCGCGCGAGCGGACCGCCGCGCTCGTGCTCGTCCCGACGCGTGAGCTCGCGATGCAGGTGGCCGAGGCGATCCGGAAATACGGCGCCGGGCTCGGGGCGGTCGCCGTGCCGATCTACGGTGGCACCCCGATGGAGAGCCAGATCCGCACGCTCAAGCGCGGCGCCGACGTGGTGATCGCGACGCCCGGGCGTGCGCTTGATCACATCCGCCGGAAGACGATCTTCCTCGGCACGTTGCGCACCGTGGTGCTCGACGAGGCCGACGAGATGCTCGATATGGGCTTCGCCGAGGACCTCGAGGCGATCCTCGCCGCGACGCCGGCAGAGAAGCAGGTCGCGCTCTTCTCGGCGACCCTCGCGCCGCGCATCGCGGCAATCGCGAAGACGCATCTGCGCGACCCCGAGGTGATCGAGGTCGACACCGCCGCGGTGAAGGCGGCGCGGACCGCGACGATCCGCCAGGTCGCGTATCTCGTGGGGCGCCCGTACAAGATGCCCGCGCTCGCGCGCATCCTCGACATCGAGCGGCCGACGAGCGCGATCGTCTTCTGCCGCACGCGCACCGAGGTCGACGCGCTCACGGAGACGCTCACCGGGCGCGGGCTCCCGGCGGAGGCGTTGCACGGTGGCCTCTCGCAGGAGCAGCGCGACCGCGTGATGAAGCGGTTCCGTGCCAAGACCTCGACGCTGCTCGTGGCGACCGACGTCGCCGCGCGCGGCCTCGACGTGCAGCACGTCTCGCACGTGGTGAACTTCGACGTCCCGAACGCGACCGAGGCGTACGTGCATCGGATCGGGCGGACGGGGCGGGCGGGACGGGCGGGGCTGGCGATCACGCTGATGGAGCCACGGGAGCAGCGGTGGCTCCGCAGCTTCGAGCGTGCGACGGGGCAACCGATCACGGTGCAGCCGATCCCGAGCGTCGCGGACCTGCAGGCGAGCCGCGCGGCGGCGACGCAGGCGGCGTTGCGCGCGGTGATCGTCGCGGGCGGGCTCGAGCCGTGGCGGAGGATCGTCGACGCCCTCGCGGCGGAGTTCGATCCGCGCGACATCGCGGCCGCGGCGGTGCGCCAGGCGATGGGGGAGACGGGCGCGGCGGCGGAAGAAGAGATTCCCGACGCGCGGGAGCGGCATCCGGCGCGTGAGCGCGAGGCGGTGCGCAAGGCACGCCGCGAGGCGACGTCATCGGAGACGGCGGGGATGTCGGCGACGCGGCCGACGGCGGCGCGTCCCGCCCGCGGGCCCGCGGCCAAGACGCCGCGCACGACCGCGAAGCGCAAGGGCGCCGGTCCGGCCGGGGCGATGGCGAAGCTCTACCTCGGCGCGGGGCGCAAGCTGAAGATCCGGCCCGGCGACATCGTCGGCGCGATCACCAATGAGATGGGGATGGACGCCAGCGCGATCGGCGCGATCCAGATCTGGGACCGGCACAGCATCGTCGAGGTGCCGGACGCGGTGGCGGACGAGGTGATCGCGACGCTCTCGGCGACGACGATCAAGGGGAAGCGGGTACAGGTGCGCCGGGACCGCTCGGTGCGGTGATGGTGCTGCTGGTGCGGGCGATCAGCGCTCGCGCCGGTTCTGCGTCGCTCGCGCTCAGTGCCGCGCGAAGACCGACGTCCGTCCCTGCGCTGTGAACGCCATCACCTCGTAGCGGTCATACTCGCGCGGGTCGCCCTGTTCCATCCCCGGTGAGCCGACCGGCATGCCGGGTACCGCGAGGCCGCGCACGGCGGGCTTCTGCGCGAGGAGTCGCTTCACATCGGCGGCGGGGACGTGCCCCTCGACGAGGAACGCCCCGATCACCGCGGTGTGGCACGACTGCAGCGCGCCCGGCACGCCGAGCTCCCCCTTCACGCGGCCGAGGTCCTCGGTGTCGACGGTGCGCACGGTGAAGCCGGCGCCGCGCATATGGTCCACCCAGGCGCGGCAGCACCCGCAGGTCGCGCTCTTGTAGACCGTGAGCGGCGGGAGGGGCGCGGCGGCGGTGCGACCCTGCGCGGTGCGTGGTGTGGTGCCCTGTGCGGCGCCCTGTGCGCGCAGCACGGTGGGGAGGGAGACGACGACGCCCGCGAGGAGCGTCTGCGACAGGAAGTGGCGGCGGTCCATCGATCCTTCTAGCGGGCGATGCCCGTGAGCGCGGTGACGATCAGCAGCGCGAGCTGCGGCCCCTTGTACGAATCGGGGAGTTCCTCATACACCTCCTCCGTGCCGTGCGCGCCGCTGCTGCGTCCGCCGCCGTTGATGGTGATGGCGGGGATGCCGAGGGCGATAGGGAGGTTCGCGTCGGTGCTCGAGGCCGTCGTGGCGGGGATCCAGCCGAGCGATTCGACCGCGGCCCAGGCGACACGAACGAGTGGGGTGTCGTCAGACTGTGCACCGGTCGGGCGGATGCCGATGGTGTCGAACTTCACGGTGATGCCGGCCCGCGAGTTCGGCCACCGCGCCCGCTCGGCGGCGGCCCCGGCCTCGATTGCGGCGCGGATCTGCGCGTCGACCGTGGCCAGCGCTTCGGGCGATTCGGAGCGCATATCGACTTCCATCTGGGCGAGTGGCGTGATGGTGTTCACGCTCGTCCCGCCGCGCACGCTGCCGACGTTGTAGGTCACCTTCGGTGTCGTCGGGACGCGGAGGTCGGCGATGTTCGCGATCGCGCGGCCCATCGCGTGCATCGGGTTCGCCATCCCGAAGGCGCCGTAGCTGTGCCCGCCCGGCCCCTCGAAGGAGACGGTGTAGCGGTGGCTGCCGACGGCCCGCGAGGTGATCGCGCCGCCGCCCGCGCCGTCTACGGAGATGAAGTACTGGATCTGGCCGGGGAATTCCTTCGTGAAGAGATGTCGGACGCCGCGGAGGTTGCCGGGCCCCTCCTCGCCGACGTTGCCGACGAGGTAGAGTGTCCCGGCCGGCTCGACGCGCTGCTCCTTGATCACGCGCGCGAGGGTGAGCAGCACTGCGAGGCCGCGGCAATCATCGCCCATCCCGGGGCCGGCGATCCGGGCGCCGGTCCGCGTGGTGCGGACATCGGTCCCCTCGGGGAAGACGGTGTCGAGGTGGCCGGCGATCATCACGACGGGTCCGCGTCCGCGCCCGATCCGCACGATGACGTTCCCCTCGGCGTCGATGCGAGCGTCGGCGTAGCCGAGGGCGATCAATCGGCTCCGGAACGCCTCGGCGCGCGCCTGCTCCTTGAATGGCGGGGCCGGGATCTCGCAGATCGCGACCTGCTGCGCGAGCGTCCACGATTGGAGCGTAGGCATCGCCGCCATCGCGCGCTGGATGACAGGATCGGCGGTGAGAAGCGCGGGGGTCTGCGCCGAGAGGGCGGCGGGCGCAAGGGTCAGGAGCGCGGCCGCGGCGCGGGCGCGGATGTGGTGCGGGACGAGGGTGTGCATATTCGGAATGTACCCTCAGCCCCAAACCGATGGACCCGCTTCCCTGGCTCCGCCATTACGACCCCGGCGTCCCCGCGACGATCGGCACGTACCCGCAGCGGACCCTGCTCGATTACATCGACGACGCGTTGCGCGAGCGGCCCGACGCGCCGGCGGTGCTCTTCAAGGGGCGGCGCATCGGGTGGCGCGCGCTCGCGGACCAGAGCGATGCCTTCGCCTGCGCATTGGCGGCGATGGGCGTCACGCGGGGGGACCGGGTCGCGGTGCTCCTCCCGAACTGCCCGCAGTTCTTCGTCGTGGAATGGGCCGTCTGGAAGCTCGGTGCCACCCTCGTTCCTCTGAATCCGATCTACAGCGAGGATGAGCTCGTCGGGCCGATGACGACGAGCCGCCCGAAGGTCATCGTCACCCTCTCGACCTTCTACGATCGGGTGAAGGGGGCGCAGCGACGGGTCCCTGGGGTCGCGCACGTGGTCTCGACGAGCATCAAGGAGTGGCTCCCGCCGATGCTGCGCGCGGTGTTCACTCTCGTGCTTGAAAAGAAGGGTGGGCATCGGCCGACGTTGCGGGATGGGGACCGCACCCTGCCGTCGCTCGTGGCGGCGTATCGCGGGCAGCGCCCGACGGTGGCGCGGCCCGGCACCGATGACGACGCGCTGCTGCTGATGAGCGGCGGGACGACGGGGACGCCGAAGGCGGTCCGGGTGCATCATCACGCGCTCGTGATGACTGGGCTCCAGTTCCGCGCTTGGATGCGCGACGTGCTCCCCGAGTGGGAGGGGAGCTACTGCCTCCCACTGCCCCTCTTTCACACGTACGGCGCGACCGGCGTGCAGTCGGCGTGCGCGATCGGGCACAATCCGGTGGTGCTGATCCCGAACCCGCGGGACCTGAACGACCTCGTGAAGACGATCGAGTGGGCGAAGCCGGCGATCTTCTGTGGCGTGCCGACACTCTACAATGCGTTGCTCAACCATCCGCGCGTCGCGTCGCGGAAGGCCGACTTCGCGTCGATGCGGGCCTGCGTCTCCGGCGCGGCGCCGCTCCTCGCGGAGACGCGGAAGCGGTTCACCGACCTCACCGGCGCCCGCATCGTCGAGGGGTACGCGATGACGGAGTCGAACCTCGTCTCCGTGGTCTGGCCCCTGAAGGGCCCCGAGAAGCAGGGTTCGGTGGGCATCCCGATCCCGGACTGCCGTGTGAAGGTCGTCGACGCCGACGATCCCACGCGCGAGTTGCCGCCGGGCGAGGTGGGGGAGATCCTCCTGCACGGACCGCAGCTGATGAAGGGTTACTACAACCCCGCGCCCGACGCGGACCAGATGCTGCACGTGCACGCGGACGGGCGGACCTGGTTGCACACCGCCGACCTCGGCTATCTCGACGAGGACCACTTCCTGTTCATCGTGGACCGGAAGAAGGACCTCATCAAGATGAATGGGATGCAGGTCTGGCCGCGCGAGATCGAGGAGGCGCTCGCGAAGCATCCCCACGTGCAGGAGGCGGGGGTGCGCGGGTTCCCCGATGCGGCACGCGGGGAGGTCGCCGTCGCCTTCGTGGTGCCGCGGGCGGGGAAGACGGTCACGGAGGGTGAGCTGCGTGACTGGTGCAAGCAGCATCTCGCGCCGTTCAAGGTGCCAGCGCGCGTCGTCTTCAAGACGGAGTTGCCGAAGTCGATGATCGGGAAGGTGCTGCGGCGGTTCCTCACGGAAGAGCCGGTGGCGCCGTGAGCGCGCGGCGGCGGATGCTCGGCATGGTCGGGATGGTCGTGCCGCGTCGGCGCTCGGCCACCAGCGTGTGCTCCGCGGGATGCCTGGCGCTCACGCTCCTCGGGTGCAGCGGTACGCCGTCACGTCCCGCGTCGGTGCCCGCCGTCGCGCAGTGGCCGCGGGTGGTGATGATCTCGCTCGACGGCTTCCGCACCGACTATCTCACGCGGCCCACGGCGGTGCGGCTCCGCGCCCTCGCCGCGCGCGGGGTGCGCGCGGAGCGTCTCGTGCCGTCGTTCCCGTCGAAGACCTTCCCGAACCACTACACGCTGGTCACGGGGCTCACCCCGGCGCACCACGGGATCGTCGCGAATGTGATGCGTGAGCCGACGCTCGGGCTCTTCCGGATGAGCGACACCGCCGCGGTCCGGAATCCAGCGTGGTGGGGGGGCGAGCCGATCTGGGTGACGGTGGAGCGGCAGGGGCGTCGTGCCGCGGCGTATTTCTGGCCCGGTTCCGAGGCCGCCGTCGGCGGCGTGCGGCCGACCTGGTGGTACCCGTACGAGCACACGCGGCCGAACGCGGTGCGCGTCGCGCGGATCCTCGAGTGGCTCGCGATGCCGCCGGCGGAGGCGCCGGCGCTGATCGCCGCCTACTTCTCCGACACCGATGATGCGGGCCACTCCTTCGGCCCCGCCGCGCCGCAGGTGGACTCCGCGATCGCGCGGGTGGATTCCGCCGTCGGCGCGATCGTCGATGGCATCGCGCGGCTCGGCCTCACCGACGTGGTGAACATCGTGATCGTCGGTGACCACGGAATGGCGCCGGTGGCGGCGGAACGCGTCATCGTGCTCGACGACTACCTGGATCTCTCGACCGTGGAGATCCTCGATCAGAATCCCGTGGCGATGATCGTGCCGCGCGACGGCGACGTGGCCCGTGTGATGGCGCGGCTCGCGGGGGCGCACCCGCACCTGCAGGCGTATCGTCGCGAGGCCGTGCCGGCATCGTATCGGTTCGCCGGGAACCCGCGCATCACGCCGATCGTCGCGGTGGCGGATGACGGGTGGACGATCGCGACGCGTGCGGAGCTCGCCCGGAAGACGAGTTGGGGGGGCGCGCACGGATACGATCCGGCGCTGCCCTCGATGGGGACGCTCTTCGTCGCGGCGGGGCCGGGGGTCTCAGCCTCCGGGCTCACGATCCCCGCCTTCTCGAACGTCCACGTCTATCCGTTCGTGGCGGCGCTCCTCGGCGTGCGACCCGCGCGGACCGACGGGTCGATCGACAGCGTGCGGGCGGCGCTGCGGCCGCCGGACTGAGGCGGTCCGGTCCCGATGGGGCCGCGCTCGACGGGGCCGCTCGTGGGCGGCCCCGGCACCGTCAGAACTCGCGGCGCTTCATCTCCTTGAACATCCGCTCCCGTTCCTCGTCCTGCGCATCGGTGACGCGCTTCGGCGCGGTCGCGTCGTAGGTCTTCGCCTCGAGATTCCGGGGCTTCGCCTGCTTCTGCATCTTCTTCACAAGGTTCTGGATCGACTTGTCGTCGAGGCTGGCCATAAGCGCCCTCCGGGCGTCGGTGGTGTCTGAATCCTACCCCCTGACGGGCGCCGCTGCATCGGGACGACCCTCGTGAGCGGCAGACCGCTCGTGCCGGACCCCCGAACGCACAGCGGCCCGACCCGGTCACCCGGGTCGGGCCGCTGTCCCATCAGTGCGCCGCCCGTCAGGGCTGCGGCTGGCCGTCCATCCGCGGGCGGAGCATCTCGCGCGTCGTCGGGTACGCGATCCCGAGTTGCTCGAGATACGTCTTGAACTTCTTCGGATCGTAGTAGTACGGCTGCAGGAGCGGCTTGTATTTCGCCATGATCTCCTGATTCAGGTAGATCGGCGGCTGATCGGTCGGCGCGATGAAGGGGGTGTACTTGATTTCCTTCGTCTGCACGTCGCGGAAGTACGCCCAGGCCGAATCCACCACTTCCTTGCGGAGGAGGATGTCGAGCATCGTGAGCGCCTGCACCTTGGCGCCCGCGTAGGCGCCCTTGTGGGCGATCGGCGTCGCCATCACGATGGCGTTCGCCCAGTTGTGGCCCGGCGGGCCGGGGATGTTCGACGGGAAGCGGAGCGTGACGGTGGGCACATTCCACGAGACGTCGCCGATGTCGTCGGAGCCGCCGCCCATCTGCTGGCTGGCGGGGACGGGCAGACCGACGTTGAGCGCGGTCTCGGTGCCGAGGCCGCCCTCGCGGACGCCGAGCTCACGCTGCAGCGCGCGGGCCATCGCGACGTCGGCGGAATCCCACTGCGGCATCCCGACGCGCCGGATGTTGCTGTGCGTCACCTCGGCGATGGTCTTGTTGAAATGCGCGCTCCAGCCGGAGCCGACCATCATCACGGTGTCGAGGCTGACGTTTGCCATCATCGCCGCGCCCTGCGCGATCTGCCGACCGCGCTCGAAGAGCGCCTTGGTGCGCTCGTAGTCGCGCTCGCGGAAGTAGAACCAGATGCTCGCGGTGCTCGGCACGACGTTCGGCTGGTCGCCGCCGTCGCGGATCACGTAGTGCGAGCGCGTCGGGAGCTCGTTGTGCTCGCGCTGGTATTCCCACCCGGTGCCCATCAGCATCGCGGCGTCGAGCGCGGAGCGGCCGCGCCACGGGGCGCCGGCGGCGTGCGCGCTGGTGCCGCGGAACTTGAAGATCGCGGAGATCAGCGCCGTCGAGCCGGAGGCGCCCCACTGCACGCCGAGGTCGCTGCCCACGTGCGTGAAGAGCGCGACGTCGGTGTTCTTGAGGAGTCCTGCGCGCACGAGGAAGGCCTTCCCCGCCATCTGCTCCTCGGCGATGCCGGGCCAGAGGACGATTGTGCCCGGGATCCGCTCGCGGATCATGAGCTCCTTCACGACGAGCGCCGCCGCGATGTTCACCGCCTGACCGGAGTTATGGCCTTCGCCGTGTCCGGGCGCGCCCTCCACCTGCGGGTCGCGGAAGGCGACCGCCGGGCGGTTGCTCGCCTGCGGGATGCCGTCGACGTCGGAGCCGAGGGAGATCTCGGGCTTCGGGCCGGCGGGGCTCACCCACCGCGCGACCCAGGCGCTCGGCATCCCGGCGTAGCCGGAGTCGACCGTGAAGCCCTTGGAGCGGAGGAGGCGGGTGATGTAGCGCTGGGTCTCGAACTCCTGCATCCCGAGTTCGGAGTAGGAGAAGAGCTGGTCGACGATCTCCTGGACGAGCTTCGGGTCGACCTTCGTGAGCGCCTCGGCCTTGAGGCGCTCGAGACGAGCGGAGTCGGCGGCACTCAGCTGCGCCGACGCCGTCACCGGGAGGGTGAGGGCGGCGAGGCCGACGAGGGCGAGACGGATGGGACGGGACCACAGGGACATCGAGGCGGTTCCTCCGAAGGGGGGCGGACGGACGAGGCCGGCAGGCATTCCGGGCTCGGGGGGAAAGCGACCATCTTCTGGAGGTTCGCGCAACGTCCCCCACGCCCGTCGCCCTATGCGCCTCTCGATCCTCTCCCGCCGGCTCCATCGGTGGGGCTCCGTCGCCGTCTTCCTCCCCCTGCTCTGTGTCGTCGGGTCGGGGCTCCTGCTGCAGGTGAAGAAGCAGGTCACCTGGGTGCAGCCTGCGGAGCGGCGCACGCCCGTGTCGGTGCCGACCGTCGCGTGGGACGTGATCCTCGCCGCCGCCCGCGCGATGCCGGAGGCCGGGGTGCGCGGCTGGGAGGACATCGAGCGGGTGGATGTGCGCCCCGGGAAGGGGATCCTGAAGGTCATCACGCATTCGCGGTGGGAAGCGCAGCTCGCGCTCGCCGACGGTGCGGTCCTGCAGACGGCGTATCGGCGGTCGGACCTCATCGAGCAGTTGCACGATGGTTCCTTCTTCGGTGATGCGGCGAAGCTCGGGATTTTCCTCCCCTCGGGGATCGTGCTCTTCGGCCTCTGGTTGACGGGTGCCTATCTCTGGCTCTTGCCCTATCTCACGAAGCGGAAGCGGGCGCGTCTCACCGCGGCGGGGCTGGTGCTCGTCTCGGGGATGGCGGCCGCCACGTCACCGACGGTCGCGGAGGCACAGGCCGGGCTCGGGCGGGCGCGTCCGGTCGCCGCGCCCTATGTGCCCGATGCCACCTGGGAGCGGAGGTCCCCAGCGGCGATGGGGGTGGACAGCGCGACGCTCGCGGCCGCGATCGCGTTCGCCGTCGAGAACGAGGCGAAGGCGCCGCGTGATATGGAGGAGAACCACTACCGCACTTTCGGTCGTGAGCCGTTCGGGCAGGGGATCGGTCCGTTCGCACCGCGTGGCGAGCCGACGGGGGTGATCCTGCGGGGCGGGTTCATCATCGCGAGCTGGGGGGAGCCGGACCGGGTCGATATGACGCACAGCGTCACGAAGAGCTTCCTCTCGACGACCGTCGGCCTCGCCGTCGACCGTGGCCTGATCGGCTCGGTGCGCGACATGGTGTGGCGCTCGCAGGCACCGACCTATCGACTTCGGCTCACGGCGCCGGCCGAGCCCGGCACGACGACAGGGGAGTCGATGCTCCTCGATCCGTGGAGCACGCCGCACAACCGTACGATCCGCTGGGACGATCTCCTCCGGCAGACGAGCGATTGGGAGGGGACGCTCTGGGGGAAGCCCGATTGGGCCGACCGGCCGTCGGCGAACCCCGCCGAATGGCGCACGCGTCCGCGCGCCCGGCCGGGGACGACGTACGAGTACAACGATGTGCGGGTGAACGTGCTGGCGCTCGCGGCGACGAACGTCTGGCGTCGGCCCCTCCCCGAGGTGTTGCGTGACGAGGTGATGGATCCCATCGGTGCCTCGCGCAGCTGGCGCTGGAATGGGTACGACAATGCGTGGATCACCCTCGATGGGCGCCCGGTGCAGGTGGTGAGCGGCGGTGGCCATTGGGGTGGCGGGATGTTCATCAACGCGTGGGACCTCGCGCGCTTCGGGCTCCTCACGCAGCGGCGCGGGATGTGGGGGACGCGGCGCATCCTCTCCGACGCGTGGGTCGCGCAGGCGCTCACGCCGACGGGGCCGCAGCCCACCTACGGCTATATGAACTGGTTCCTCAACACCGAGCGGAAGTGGATGCCGAGCGCGCCGGCGAGCGCGTTCGGGCACGTCGGGAACGGCACGAACCTCGTCTTCGTGGCGCCGGAACAGGATCTCGTGATTGTAGTGCGGTGGATCGAGAACGCGGCGATCGACGCCTTCCTCGGGAAGGTCCTCGGCGCCCTCAACAGCCGGTGAGGTGAACGCGATGCGTCAACGGATGAGGGAGATGCTCCCGGTCGTGCTGTGGCTCCTCGCGGCACCGCTGTTCGCTCAGCCGTCCGCCGCGCCGACGACCTGGTCGGTGCTCGTGCGCGGCGGGACGGTCGTCGACGGCACCGGCGCGCCGGGCTATCGCGCCGACGTCGCGTTCCAAGGGGACCGCATCGTCGCGGTGAGCCGCACCCCGCTCGATCCGCGCCGTGCGGCACGGGTGATCGACGCCACGGGGCTGATCGTCGCACCGGGGTTTATCGACCTGCACGCGCACCTCGAGCCGCTCCTGCAGAAGCCCGGCGCGACGAGCGCGGTCACGCAGGGGGTCACGCTCGCCCTGGGCGGGCCCGACGGGAGCGGGCCCTTCCCGCTCGCCGCCTACGCCGACAGCGCCGACCGGGTCGGCCTCGGCATCAACGTCGCGTATCTCGTGGGGCATAACACCGTCCGCACGCGCGTGATGGGTACGGAGAACCGCGCTCCGACCGCTGACGAGCTCGCGCGGATGGTCACGCTCGTCCGGCAGGGGATGGCCGAAGGGGCGTATGGGATGAGCACCGGGTTGCGGTACGTGCCCGGGTACTACTCCACCACGAGCGAGGTCGTGGCGCTCTCGCGCGCGGCGGCGGAATCGGGTGGCATCTACACGTCACATCTGCGTGAGGAGGGGCTCGGGCTCCTCGAGGGGGTGGCAGAGGCGATCACCATCGCGCGGGACGCGCGGATCCCCGTGGTGCTCACGCACCACAAGGCGGTGGGCCAGCCGATGTGGGGGAAGAGCGTCGTAACGCTCGCGATGGTCGATTCCGCGCGGGCGCGTGGGCTCGATGTGATGATCGATCAATATCCGTACACCGCGAGTCAGACGAGTCTCGCGGTGTTGCTGCCGCCCTGGGCGCTCGCCGGCGGCCGTGCGGCCCTTCGCACGCGCGTCGCTGACCCCGCGCTCCGTGACAGCATCCTGCGGGGGATCGTGGCGTTGCTGCAGACCGACCGGGGTGGCGGTGACACACGGCGGGTGCAGTTCGGCGAGGTGAGTTGGGACCGGTCACTCGAGGGACGTACGCTCTGGGATTGGGCCGAGCAGCGCGGGGTCGGGCATACGATGGAGGCCGCCGCCGCGCTCGTGCTCGAGGGGGAACTGCAGGGGGGCGCCTCGATGGTGTATCACATCATCGACGAGGGTGACGTGCGGCGCATCATGGTGCATCCGCAGACGATGATCGCCTCCGATGGGCGGCTCACCGACCCGGGCGAGGGGGTGCCGCATCCGCGCGCGTATGGAACCTTTCCGCGTGTGCTCGGCGAGTATGTGCGGACGCAGCGGGTGCTGACGCTCGAGACCGCGGTGCACAAGATGACGGGGATGCCGGCAGCGCGGCTCGGGCTCACGGGGCGTCGTGGGTGTCTTGCCGTCGGGTGTGCCGCGGATCTGGTGGTCTTCGATGCCGCGACTGTCGGGAGTCCTGCGACCTTCACGCAGCCGCATCAGTACGCGACGGGGATCCCGTACGTGTTCGTGAACGGTGTGGCGACGGTCGATGGCGGGCGGGTCACGGCGGCGCGGCCTGGGCGGGTGCTGCGACGCGGGCGGTGAAGCGTCCGCGTCAGCGCCGACCCGTGCGCTGCCGTTCGATGAAGTCCTTCGTCCAATAGATCACGAGCGCGCACGGCTTCGGCTGTGACGTCGGCCAGGCGAGCCGCTTGTACGCCGCCGGCACTTTCTCGTAGACGTCGTAGTGTTCGATCGCGACGATGTCGGCGGGGCGCACGTTCTCGAGATTCGCCGTGCGCTCACGGCCGTTCCAGCCCGACTCGAGGCAGCGCCAGCCGGTGGTGCTCTCCACGTCCCAATCCATCCCGAGCATCGGGTCCGGCACCTGCACGTTCCGGAACCCCGGCATCCCCTCGAACATATCGGCCCAGAAGTGCGGGCGGAGCGCGCCGATCTCCTCGAGGCCGCGGAACTGTCCGACGCCGGCGCGGCGACGACACTCGAAGCCGGTGAAGTCGTACGCGGCGCAGCCATCGTGCGAGACGATCCGCACGGTATCGATGAGTTGGACGATGCGGCGGAGCCGGAAGGTGAGCTCCGGCACGTTCGCATCGAGCATGTTGATCGCCCGGTCCGCCGGTTGGTATCCGGGATACCGCGCCATGATGAGCTGCTGGCCGAACGGGAGTCGCGCGAGCGCGAAGCGCCCCTCGCGGTCGGTGCGGGTGCTGCGCTTGCCGTTGACGGAGAGCACCTCGACGCCGGCGAGGGGCCGGCCGGTCGTGTCGGTGACGGTCCCGCGGAGGACCCCCTCCTGCGCGAGGCCGCGCGTCGGGGCGAGGCCGAGGAGCGCGACGATTGCGAGGACCACGCCGCGCATCGAGCCGCTCATCGCGCCGCTCATCGCGCCGCTCATCGCGCCGCTCATCGCGCCGCTCATCGCGCGAGCCGGTCCACGAACGCCTTTCGCGCCTTCGCCACCTTCGGCGCCACGACGGCGGCGCAGTAGGGGTTCTGCGGGTTCCGCGCGAAGTAGTCGTCGTGGTACGCCTCCGCCGGCCAGAAGGTGTCGAGCGGGCGGATCTCGGTGACGATCGGGTCGGGCCAATACGCCTGCGCCGCGGCCAGGGCGGTGTGCGCCTCCGCTGCCTGCGCGTCGTCGTGGGTGAAGATGGCCGAGCGATACTGTGGACCGACGTCGTGGCCCTGACGGTCGCGCGTGGTCGGGTCGTGGATCGTGAAGAAGACGTCGAGGAGATCGCGGTAGGTGATCACCTGCGGGTCGAAGATGACCTGCACCACTTCGGCGTGGCCCGTCTGCTTCCCGCAGACCTGCTCGTAGGTCGGGTGCGGGACGTGGCCACCTGCATACCCGCTTTTCACCCCGTGGACGCCGCGGAGCATCAGATAGACCGCCTCGAGGCACCAGAAGCAGCCGCCGCCGAGGGTGGCGGAGGACAGGTGGGAGGGGTCAGGGGTCTGGGAGGAGGTGTTCACGGGGTGTCGAACAGCGGTCGAAATGCTCCATACCCTTCAGCCTCCAGCCGTTCCACTGGAATGAACCGGAGCGCGGCCGAGTTGATGCAGTAGCGGAGCCCGGCGGGGCCCGGGCCGTCGTCGAAGACGTGGCCGAGGTGGGAATCCCCCTGCGCGGAGCGCACCTCGGTACGCGGCATGAACGGGATCGACCGATCGACGTGCTCGGTGACGTTCGCGGCGACCGCGGGGCGCGTGAACGACGGCCACCCGGTCCCCGAGTCGAACTTGTCGAGCGAGGTGAAGAGCGGCTCGCCGGAGACGATGTCGACGTAGAGCCCGGGGGCCTTGTGGTCCCAGAACTCGTTGCGGAAGGGCGGCTCGGTCGCGCTGCACTGCGTCACCTGGTACTGCAGGGGGGTGAGCTGGGCGGCGAGGGCGGGATCGTCGGGCTTCTGCTTGGCCATAGAAGGAAGGAGCGGGCGGAGCGGTGGCTGGGCAAGTGGCGCTGGAACCTTTCCCTGCCGCTTGAGTTTGATGTAAGTAGTCGCTTGCTTTCATTGCAAGCAACCACTTGCATCGCACTATGACTGAACCCACCAGACAACAGATCCTCGACGCGGCGGCCAAGGTCTACGCAGAGCTCGGATTCCGCGGCGCGACGACCCGCAGAATCGCCGAAGTCGCTGGCGTCAATGAAGTTACACTCTTCCGGACCTTCGGTTCCAAGGCGAACCTGATCGACGAGGTCATCCGCTCCTGCCACCGGGACCCCGACGCGGCTAGCCTCCCGGCGGAGCCCGCGGAGCCAGAAGCCGAGCTGACCCGCTGGGTCGCCGAGACCCATCGGTTCATGCTCGACCGCCGCGGGCTCATCCGATCTGCCGTCGCGGAGCTCCACGAGCACCCGGAGCACTCGAACGAGGTCGCGGACCACCCGACGGTCTCCTTCCGCGAGCTGCGCGCCTACGTGGACCGCGTGCACCGAACGGGGGCGATTCCCGATGTCGCGAACGCGAACGCCGCCTGCACGATGCTTCTCGGCACACTCTTCTCCGACGCCCTCCACCGCGATGTGATGCCTTCCATGTTCCCGCCCGCTCCTGACGCCCCGCGCACCTATGTGCGCCTCTTCCTCCGCGCCCTTGGCGCGACCGCCGCGGTCGGCCTCGCGATCCTCCTCATCGCCGCGGCGCCGATGAGGCTCGCCGCGCAGGGGGGCGTCGCACCCACGGCGACGGCCCCGACGGCCACCTCCGCGCCCGCCACCCTCTCCCTCCTCGACGCGCTTCGCCGCGCCGAGCAGAAGAGCGAGGGGGTCGCGATCGCCGCGGCCGGCGTGACGCGCGCGAAGGGGGTGCAGCAGCAGGCCAACAGCGCGCGGCTCCCGCAGGCGAACGGCAGCATCGCGTATCAGCGCGCGATCCAGAACCAGTTCGCGTCGATCAGCGAGCGGTTCAGCGATCCGAACGACACTACCTCCGGCGGCGGCTTCACCGATTCCCCGATCGCGCGGATCTTCGCGGCGCCGAACACGGCGATCTTCTCGCTGAACGTCTCGCAGACGCTCTACTCCGCCGGCCGCATCCCGGCGGCGCGTGCGGGCGCAGCGGCGGGGCGCACCGCCGCCGAGATCGCCTACGACGCGGCGAAGGCGCAGGCGGTGCTCGAGGTCGCCCAGGCCTATTTCGACGCGGTCGCAGCCGACCAGTTCGTCGCCATCGCCGAGAGCTCGCTCGTCCTCACCGACCGCGCGCTCGCGCAGGTGACGCTGGCGCGTGAGGTCGGCACGGCGGCGGAGTTCGACCTCATCCGGGCACAGGTGGCGCGGGACAACCAGCGTCCCCTCGTGATCCAGGCGGCGGGGGCGCGCACGGCGGCGTATCTGCGGCTGAAGCAGCTGCTCGATCTCCCGCTGACGGGGCCGCTCACGTTGACGACGCCGATCCGCGACGAAGTGGCCGCTGCGGCGTCGCCGACGGCGCCGATCGTGCTCGCCGACGCACGCACGGTGCAGCCCGATACGGCGGTGAGCGCGCGCGCGACGGTGCGGCAGGCGGAGGCGCAGGTGCGTGCGCAGGAGGGGGCGCTACGAGCGGCGAAGCTCGCGCGGCTCCCAGCGCTCCAGCTGAGCAGCACCTACCAGCGCTTCGCCTATCCGCCGGAGGGGACGTTCCTCCCGTCGGCGCTCGACCTCTACTTCCCGAACTGGAACGTCACGCTCGGCCTCTCGGTCCCGGTGCTCACCGGGGGCCGGCTCCGTGGTGAGCGGCTGGTGGCCGAGGCCAATCTGACCGAGGCGCGGGAGCGGCTGCAGCAGAGCCGCGAGGGCGCGTCGGTGGATGCGCTGCTCACGATCAGCCAGTACGAGCAGGCGCAGGCGGCGTACGCCGCGAGCGTTGGCACCGACACGCAGGCGCAGCGCGCGTACGCGATCGCCGAGGTGCGGTTCCGCGAGGGGCTCTCGACGAGCCTCGAGCTCACGCAGGTGCGTGTGCAGCTGGAGCAGGCACGCCTGCAGCGGGTGACGGCGGCGCGCGACCTCGAAGTCGCGCGGCTCCGGCTCGCGCTCCTGAAGGACCTTCCCCTCCCGCTGCAGGGAGGGCGCTGACCCATGACCCGTCCATCCATCCTCTCGAGGAAGTCGTCGATGTCCCGTCGTCTCGTCGTTCCGTCCCTGCTCGTCGCCGTCCTGTCGCTGACCGCCTGTCAGGGTACGGAGACGGATGCGGCCGCCGCCGCCGCGCCCGTCACCGTCGAGATCGGCGCGGACGCCATCGCCCTCGCGGAGACCGCCGTGATCTCGTCCGGTCCCCTCCTGTCGGGGACGCTCGTCGCCGACCGCACGGCGCAGATCCGCGCCGAGGTGCCGGGGTCCGTGGTGCAGGTCCTCGTCGACGAGGGGAGCCCCGTCGCGAAGGGCGCCTCGCTCGCTCGCATCGACGATCGCGCCATCAGTGACGCCTTCCTCTCCGCGCGCTCGGCGCTCGCCGCCGCGGAGGCGGGTCGGGAGCTCGCGACGCGCGAGCTGACGCGCGCTGAGCGGCTCGCGCAGGCGGGAGCGATCGCCGACCGCGATCTCGAGAACGCCAAGCGCGGCGACCTGCTCGCGCGCACCGCGTTCGATGACGCACAGGCGCGCTTCGCCGCTGCGAGCAAGCAGAAGGACGCCGCGGGCGTCCTCGCGCCGTACGCCGGCGTGGTGAGCGAGCGGTTCGTGAACCCGGGGGACGTCGTGACGCCTGGGGCGCCGCTGTTCACGGTGGTGGATCCGGCGACGATGCGGCTCGAGGCCGCGGTGCCGGCGGAACAGCTCGGGCAGGTGCGGATCGGCGCGACGGTGACGTTCACCGTCACCGGGTATCCGGGGCGCACCTTCCAAGGGCGGATCAGCGCGGTGAATCCGTCGGCCGATCCGCAGACGCGGCAGGTGCGGCTCTTCGTGCGGATTCCGAACGCGGGGAACCGGCTCGTCGCCGGCCTCTTCGCGGAGGGACGGGTCGCGGCCGACGCGCGCACGGTGCTCACGGTGCCGGAGACGGCGGTCGATCAGCGTGGGCTCCGCCCCGCCGTGCTCCGCCTGAAAGGGGGGAAGACGGAGAAGGTGGAGGTCACGCTCGGCACCTTCGACAAGGCGACGGAGCGGTTCGAGATCACCGCGGGGATCGCCGTCGGCGACACCGTGCTCGTCGGTGGCGCGCTCGGCACGGCGGCGGGGACGCCGCTCGTGGTGAAGCCGGCCACCGCGCCCGCGGCCCCGGCGACCCCGCCGGCGCCGGCTGCGACCGCCAACTGACTGGGAGCCCCACATGTTCATCTCTGATTTCGCGATCAAGCGGCCACTGATCACCGTCGTCTCGATGGTGGCACTGGTCGTCTTCGGGTTCTTCGCGCTCTGGCGCCTCGAGACCGACGAGTTCCCCGACGTGCAGCAGCCGATCATCAACGTCGCCATCCCGTACCCCGGTGCCTCGCCCGACGTGGTCGAGCGCGAGGTGCTCGACCGGGTGGAGGAGGCAGTGAGCGGGATCTCCGGCGTCGACCGCATCAGCGGCGCGGCGCAGGACGGCTTCGCCAACGTCACGGTCTTCTTCGTCTTCGAGAAGGACCTCCAGCAGGCGTCGCAGGACATCCGCGACAAGATCTCGTCGATCCGCAGCGAGCTCCCGGTCGAGATGAAGGAGCCGGTGCTGACGCGCTTCGATCCCGCGGACCAGCCGATCGTCCAGCTCTCGCTCAACTCGACCGCGCTCGACGCGCCGGCGCTGACGCGCATCGCGGACCCCGGGATCACGCGGGTGCTGCGCTCGATTCCGGGCGTCGCCGAGGCCGTGGTGGTGGGCGGCGTGGAGCGTGAGCTCACGGTCGAGCTCCGGCCGGCCGCGCTCCAAGCCGCGGGGATCAGCGTGGCGCAGGTGCTCGGGGCGCTCCAGACGCAGAACCTGGCCGCGCCGGTGGGCCGTCTGACCGGCGCGCTCGACGAGCGCGCCATCCGGCTCAAGGGGAAGCTTGAGACGCCGGCGGACTTCCTGCAGCTCGTGGTGGCGGAGCGCGGCGGGCGCGCGATCCGTCTCGCCGAGCTCGCGGATGTGCGCGACGGCACCGCCGAGCCGCGCACCGCGGCTCTCTACAACGGCCGCGAGGCCGTCGGCCTCTTGGTGAAGAAGGCGAAGGGCTATTCCACCACGCAGGTGGCGGAGAAGGTCATCACCGAGGTCGAGGCGCTCCGCGCGACGCTGCCGGCGGGGACGGCGATCGACGTCGTACAGAACGCCGGCGACCGCGTCGTCGCCTCGGTGGCGAACGTGCAGCGCACGCTCATCGAGGGGGCGCTCCTGACGGTGCTCGTCGTCTTCCTCTTCTTGAACTCCTGGCGTTCGACGGTCATCACCGGGCTCGCGCTCCCGATCTCGGTGCTCGCGAGCTTCATCGCGGTCTGGGCGTTCGGGTTCACGCTCAACACGATGTCGCTGCTCGGGCTCTCGCTTGCGATCGGCATCCTGATCGACGACGCCATCGTGGTGCGCGAGAACATCGTGCGACACGTGGAAATGGGGAAAGACCATTTCCGCGCCGCGCACGAGGGGACTGATGAGATCGGGCTCGCCGTGGCGGCGACGACCTTCTCGATCGTCGCGGTCTTCGTGCCGATCGGTTTCATGTACGGCCTCTCGGGGCAGTGGTTCAAGCCGCTCGCGCTGACCATCGCCTGCGCGGTGCTCGTCTCGCTCTTCGTCAGCTTCTCGCTCGATCCGATGCTCTCGGCCTACTGGCCCGACCCGGAGATCGAGGCGCACGAGCACCGGAGCTGGATCTCGCGGAAGCTCGTGACCTTCAACGCCTGGTTCGATCGGATGGCGGAGAAGTACACCGGTGTCATCGGCTGGGCGCTC
>VHBO01000013.1 GCA_016871895.1 Gemmatimonadota bacterium | reverse complement strand
CGACGTTCGTGAACACCATCGACGGGCCACAGAACACATCGTCCTCGAGCTCCACGCCTTCGTAGATCGAGACGTTGTTCTGGATCTTCACGTTGTTCCCGATCCGCGTCCCGCCCATCACCACCACATTCTGCCCAAGGGAGCACCCCGCCCCGATCACCGCACCCGGATTCACGTGGCAGAAGTGCCAGATCCGCGTCCCCTCGCCGACGACGGCACCGTCGTCGACGTAGGCCGAGGGGTGGATCACCGGGGCGCTCACGCGAGCTCCGCCTGCCAGGCCTGCAGCGACTTCACCGCGAGCGGCTGCGTCCGCGCCGCCTCGATGGCGGCGCACGCCGCGCTCGCGCCGGTGAGGGTCGTCGTGTACGGCACGCGATACGCGACGGCGGCCTGCCGCATCGAGTAATCGTCGCGCTGGGCGCTCTTCCCGAACGGCGTGTTGATCAGGAGCTGGATCTCCCCGTTCACCATCAGGTCGATCGCGTGCGGGCGCCCCTCGCTCACCTTGTGCACCACCTGCGCGGGGATCCCCGCGGCGGCGAGATGCGCCGCGGTCCCTTCCGTCGCCACGAGCCCGAAGCCCATCGCCTGGAAGCGGCGGGCGATCGCAACGACCCCCGCCTTATCCCGCTGATTCATGGTGATCATCACCTTCCCCCCCGTCGGCAGTCCGTTGCCGGCGGCGAGCTGCGACTTGCCGAACGCGGTGCCGAAGTCGGTCGCGATCCCCATCACCTCACCCGTCGACCGCATCTCGGGGCCGAGGATGGGATCGAACTCGCGGAACTTCGAGAAGGGGAAGACCGCTTCCTTCACGCTCGTATACGGCGCGATGATCTCCTCGGTGTAGCCGAGGTCCACGAGCCGCTCGCCGAGCATCACGCGGGCGGCGAGCGAGGCGAGCGGCTTCCCGATCGTCTTCGACACGAACGGCACCGTGCGCGACGCGCGCGGGTTCACCTCGATCACGTAGACCTGCCCGTCCTTCACGGCGTACTGGACGTTGATGAGCCCGACGACGCCGAGCGCCTTGGCGAAGGACACGGTGTGCCGACGCATCTCGTCCTGGTGCTCGGGGGCGATGCGGTCGGGAGGCAGGACGCAGGCGGAGTCGCCGGAATGGATGCCGGCGTCCTCGATGTGCTGCATCACGCCGCCGATCACGACCGTCTCGCCGTCGGAGAGGGCGTCGACATCGGCCTCGTACGCATCCTCGAGGAAGGCGTCCACGAGCACCGGCCGCTCCTCGGAGACGCGGACGGCGCGCTCGAAGTAGTCGCGCAGCGACGGCTCGTCATACACGATCTCCATCGCCCGGCCGCCGAGCACGTAGCTCGGACGCACGAGCACCGGGTAGCCGATGCGGGCGGCAATCGCGACCGCCTCCGGGACGCTCGTCGCGGTGCCGTTCGGCGGCTGCTGCACGCCGAGGCCGCGGGCGAGCGCCTCGAAGCGCTTCCGGTCCTCGGCGATGTCGATCGCCTCAGGGGAGGTGCCGAGGATCGACACCCCCGCCGCCTCGAGCGACTTCACGAGCTTGAGTGGCGTCTGGCCACCGAGCTGGACGATCACCCCCACCGGCTGTTCGCGCTCGACGATCTCGAGCACGTGCTCGAAGGTGAGTGGCTCGAAGTAGAGCTTGTCCGAGGTGTCGTAGTCGGTCGAGACGGTCTCCGGATTGGAGTTGACCATGATCGTCTCGTACCCCGCCTCACGCAGCGCGAGCGCGGCCCGGACGCAGCAGTAGTCGAACTCGACCCCCTGCCCGATCCGGTTCGGCCCGCTCCCGAGGATCACGACCGACTTCCGCCCCGTGCGCGGCGCCTCGGACTCCTCGTCGTAGCTGGAGTAGAGGTACGGCGTGTTCGATGGGAACTCGCCGGCACAGGTGTCGACCATCTTGTAGCTCGGTCGGATCCCCATCCCCCACCGACGAGCGCGGACCTCGGCCTCCGTCTCGCCGCGGAGTGCCGCAAGCTGCGCGTCGGCGAAGCCCATCCGCTTCATCCCCCGGAGTGCGGTCGCATCGACCTCGGGGAGCGCGGCATAGGCGCGCTCGGCCGCGACGAGCTCCTCGAGTTGCCGGAGGAACCACGGGTCGACGCCGGTCCGGCGCTGGATCTCCTCGACCGACATCCCGTGCAGGAGGGCGCGCTTGATCTGGAAGAGCCGCTCCGGCACCGTCCGGACGAGCGCCGCCTCCACCGCCGCGAGGGAGTCGTCCGCGACCCGGTCGTCCGACGGACGCGTCCCGACGGTCCAACCCGCGCGCCCGGTCTCGAGCGCCCGCAGCCCCTTCTGGAACGCCTCCTTGAAGGTCCGCCCGATCGCCATCGACTCCCCGACGGACTTCATCTGCGTCGTGAGCGACGGGTCGGCCCCGGCGAACTTCTCGAACGCGAACCGCGGCACCTTCACCACCACGTAGTCGAGCACCGGCTCGAAGCTTGCCGGCGTCGTCTTCGTGATGTCGTTCGGGATCTCGTCGAGGCGGTACCCCACCGCGAGCTTCGTCCCGATCCGCGCGATGGCGAACCCCGTGGCCTTCGAGGCGAGCGCCGAGGAGCGCGAGACGCGCGGGTTCATCTCGATGACGACCATCTCGCCATCCGCAGGATTCACCGCGAACTGGATGTTGCAGCCGCCCGCCGCGACCCCGATCTCGCGGATCACACGGAGCGCCGCATCGCGCATCACCTGGTACTCGCGGTCGGTCAGCGTCATCGCGGGCGCGACGGTGACGGAATCCCCGGTGTGGACGCCCATCGGGTCGATATTCTCGATGGAGCAGATGATGACGACGTTGTCCGCCGAATCACGCATCACCTCGAGCTCGTACTCCTTCCACCCGATCAGCGACCGCTCGATCAGCACCTGCGAGATCGGCGATTCCGCGAGGCCGCGCCGCACGATCCGCTCGAACTCCTCGCGGTTGTACGCGATGCCGCCCCCCGAGCCGCCGAGGGTGAAGGCCGGCCGGATGATGGCAGGGAACCCCGTCCATTCCGAGATGGCGAGCGCCTCGTCCCAGGTCGTGGCGATACGCCCCTGCGGGCACTTCAGTCCGATCCGCTCCATCGCCTCGCCGAAGAGCTTGCGGTCCTCGGCCACGGCGATGGCGCGCGCGTTGGCGCCGATCAGCTCGACACCGTACCGCTCGAGGGTCCCTGCCTCGTGCAGCGCCATCGCGACATTGAGCGCCGTCTGGCCACCCATCGTCGGCAGCAGGGCGTCCGGCCGCTCCTCCGCGATGATCCGCTCGACGTAGGCCGGGGTCACCGGCTCGATGTAGGTGCGGTCCGCGAGCTCGGGGTCGGTCATGATCGTCGCGGGATTGGAGTTCACGAGGATCACCTCGTACCCCTCTTCCCGCAGCGCCTTCGCCGCCTGGGTCCCGGAGTAGTCGAACTCGGCGCCCTGCCCGATCACGATGGGCCCGGAACCGATGAGCAGGATGCGCTTCAGGTCGTCACGACGCGGCATGCAGATGATCGCGAATGATGTCTCGCCGGCCCCGCCGCGGCGCCCAACCGGTGCGCGCGCGAAGCTTGGCGTTGTCCCCCACAAGATACGGCACATCGACGGGGCGCTGTAGCGTGGCGTCGCTCTCGACCCGCGCCACGACCCCCGCTTCCTCGAGCACCTCGCGGGCGAGGTCGCCGACCGATACCCCCTCCCCGCCGCAGACGTTGTACGCCTCGCCGCCCGCTCCGGCGGCGATGAGTGCACGGTACGCCGCGACCACGTCCGACACGTGCAGGTAGTCACGGACCGAGTCCACGTTGCCGACGACGATCCGATCGCCCCGCTCGGCCCGGCAGCGGAGCGCCCGCTGGACGAGCGCCGGCAGGAGGAAGACGGGGGCGTGTCCCGGGCCGCAGTGATTGAACGACCGGGTCGCCATGATGCGCATCCCATAGGTCCGCGCGGCCGCTAGGGCGAAGTGCTCCTGCGAGCACTTCGTCGCCCCGTAGAAGGTGCGCGGGAGGAGCTCGGCGTGTTCGGTGATCCGTCCCACTGTCGTCGGCTGGCGCCCGTACTGCTCCGCGCTCCCGACGACGAGGATCGCCGGGTCGGCCCCGGTCTCGTCGCGCCACCCGCGCGCCGCCTCGATGAGCCGGACCCCGATGCCGACGTTGATCCCCAGCGCGGCCACCGGATCGTCGCCGACGGCGGGGACGTAGGAGATGCCGGCAAGGTGATAGATCGCCTCGGGGCGCGCCGCATCGAGCAGGCTCCGCATCGGGGCGAGGTCCCGGCTGGCCGCGAGGTCGCCGGCCACCCACCGGACCGCGGCGATCTCCATCGCGTCGAGCGTACCCGGGGCCGGCGGGCGGGTGGCCGTGGTGGCAGTGACGACGACGCCATCGGCGAGGAGGGACTTCACGACCCATTGGCCCACGAAGCCCTCCCCCCCGGTGACGAGCGCGTGGGTCACCTCAGGGCGCCGGGGTCGCGCGGTGCCGCGCGAGGTCGGCGTCCACCATCATCCGCACGAGCGCGCGGAACCGGACCGTCGGCTCCCACCCGAGCTCGTGGCGCGCCTTCGATGGGTCGGCGACGAGGAGCTCCACCTCGGCGGGGCGTTCGAACTTCTTGTCGGTGACCACGTGGGCCGACCAATCGAGCCCCACGTGCCCGAAGGCCTCCTCGCAGAGCTGACGGACGGTCCAGGTCTCCCCGGTGCCGATGACGAAGTCGGCGGGCCGCTCCTGCTGCAGCATCCGCCACATCGCGTCCACGTAGTCACCGGCGAACCCCCAGTCCCGACGGGCGTCGAGGTTCCCGAGCCGGAGCTCGGTCGCCTTCCCCGTCACGATCCGTGCCACACCGTCCGTGACCTTTCGAGTGACGAACTCGAGGCCGCGCCGCGGCGACTCGTGGTTGAAGAGGATCCCGCTGACCGCGTAAAGCCCGAACGACTCGCGGTAGTTCACGGTGATCCAATGCCCATACACCTTGGCAACGCCGTACGGCGAGCGTGGGTAGAACGGCGTGGTCTCGCGCTGCGGGGTCTCCTGCACCATCCCGAACTGCTCGGAGGACGACGCCTGGTAGAATCGGGCCCGCGGGACGGTCCGACGCATCGCCTCGAGCATCCGGGTCACCCCGAGCCCGGTGAACTCCCCCGTCAGCACGGGCTGGTTCCACGACGTCGCGACGAAGGACTGGGCGGCGAGGTTGTAGATCTCGTCGGGGTGGACCTCGGCCATCACGTCCATCAGCGAGGTCTGATCGAGCAGGTCGGCGGAGAGGAGCTCGACGCGGTCGACGAGATGGCCGATGCGGTCGTATGGCGTGGTGGAGGACCGCCGGACGACGCCGACGACGCGATAGCCCTTCGCGAGGAGGAGCTCCGCGAGGTAGGAGCCGTCCTGCCCGGTGATCCCGGTGATGAGCGCGGTCTTCGGCTGAGTCATGACGCGTGGGCGCAGGTGGGGCAGACGAACGGGGGGAGCGCGATCACGCTCCCCCCGTCCGGTGACGTGCCGTGGGGCACCGCGGCGTCAGACGGCCGCGGCGGCGGCCCCGCGCGGGGCCCGCTGGATCTTGCCGGCATTCAGGCAACGGGTGCAGACCTTGATCTTCACCGTCTTGCCACCCTCCACGATCCGGGCGACCTGGAGGTTGGGCTTCCAGGTGCGACGGGTGGAGTTGTTCGCGTGCGACCGGTTGTTGCCGTGGGCGACGCCCTTGTCGCAGACGTAGCAGCGATTGCGCTGGATGGGCACGGGTCAGCCCTCCTGGATGATTTCGATCCGCGCCATATCCGCGCCGTCACCCTTCCGGTGGCCGGTCTTGAGGATGCGCGTGTACCCCCCGGGGCGCGCCGCCTGCTTCGGGGCGACGTCCTGGAAGAGCTTATCGGCGGCGCCACGCTTCTGCACGTCGCGCGCGATGAGGCGGCGGGCGTGCAGCGTGCCGGCGCGCGCCTTGGTGATGAGCTTCTCGACGAAGGGCCGCAGTTCCTTGGCCTTCGCTTCGGTCGTCTCGATGGCGCCCTGCTCGATGAGCGAGGTCGCGAGGTTGCGGAGGAGCGCCAGGCGCTGCTCCGACGTGCGGCGGAGACTCCGCCCAGCCTTACGGTGACGCATGGGTCCTACTCCTCTTCGTCGTCAGGGGCGTTCGCGGCGGCGCGGCTCGGCGGCGTGCCCCAATCGACCACGCGCACGCCGTCCGGCGACTCCTCGAACCGCATCCCGAAATTGAGTCCTTCCTTCTCGAGGAGCTCGGCGATCTCCTGGAGGGACTTCTTGCCGAAATTCTTGACCTGCAGGATCTGCGTCTCGGTCTGCCGCACGAGGTCCCCGAGCGACCGGATGCTCGAGTTCTTGAGCGAGTTGACCGAGCGGACCGAGAGCGAGAGCTCGTCGATCGGCGTGCGGAGGAGCTCCGCGAGGCGGGCCCCCTCCGGGCTCCCCTCGGCACCCGGCACCGCGACCGCGGCCGCGGCGGAGGTACCGAAGCTCGCGAAGTACTGGAAGTGCGTCTGCGCGAGGGCCGCGGCATAGCTCACCGCCTCCTCAGGCGACACCGTGCCATCCGTCTCGACCGTCAGCGTGAGGCGATCGTAATCCGTGCGCTGCCCGACACGCGTCTCCGCCACGGCGAAGTTGACGCGCCGCACGGGCGAGTAGATGGAATCGATGCGGACGAGGTCGACGGGGAGAGAGCGGTCGACCGGGTGCTGCTCGGCCTCGACGTACCCGCGCCCCTTGTTCACGTGGAGCTCGATCGAGAGGTCGCGCGCGTCCTGCAGCGTCAGGATGTGGTGCGCAGCGTCGACGATGCGCACCCCGGCCGGAAGGTCAAGCTGGCCGGCGGTCACCGGCCCCGCCTTACGGACCTTCACCGAGAGCACCGCCTCTTCGACGTCCGCGTCGAGCGCGAGCACGAGGGTCTTCAGGCTGGCGATGATCTGATGGACGTCCTCGACCACGCCGACGATGGTCTGGTGCTCGTGGAGCACGCCGTCGATGCGGAAGCCCCACACGGCGGCGCCGCGGAGGGAGGAGAGCAGCATGCGGCGCATGCTGTTGCCGAGCGTGTGCCCGAACCCGCGCTCCAGCGGCTGCAGGCGGAACTCTGCCGCATTCGCCTGGTCCTCGCGCTTCGTCATCTCGACGAGCTGCGGCCGGACGAGCCCGCGGAGATCGATCGTAGTAGCCATGGGAATCCTCGAGAGAAGTGATGTCACGATGGCGCGGGAGCGCCACCGACGCCGTACCCCGCCCCTGACGCGCGGTACGCTCGTGAGACTGTCAGGGAGTCTGTGTGCTTACTTCGAGTAGAGCTCGACGACCAGCTGCTCCTGCGCCGCGATCGGGATGCTCTGCCGCTGCGGACGCTCGAGCATGCGGCCCGAAAAGGTGTCCTTGTCGACGGCGATCCACGCCGGCGAGGCGCCACGCGCCGCGACCTCGAGGGCCGCCTGCACGATGACGAGCTCGCGCGACTTCTGGCGCACCCGGACCTCCTGGCCCGGCTCCACCACGAAGCTCGGCACGTCCACCGACTTCCCGTTCACCTCGACGTGCCGGTGCCGGATGAGCTGACGCGCCGCCTTGCGGCTCGCGGCGAAACCCATGCGATAGACGATGTTGTCGAGACGGCTCTCGAGCGCCGCGAGGAGGTTATGGCCGGTGACGCCCGGGAGGGTCGAGACCCGCTCGAACGTGTTCCGGAACTGCCGCTCGCTCAGCCCGTAGATGCGCTTGATCTTCTGCTTCTCACGCAGCTGCTTCGCATACTCGCTCACCTTGCGGCGACGGGCCGTGTTCTGGCCGTGCTGCCCGGGGGCGTACGGGCGCCGCTCCACCGGGCACTTCTCGGTGAAGCACTTGGTGCCCTTCAGGAAGAGCTTCGTACCTTCGCGCCGGCACTGCCGGCAGCTGGGACCGGTATACCGCATGGATCAGACCCTCCGACGCTTGGGGGGACGGCAGCCGTTGTGCGGGATCGGCGTCACGTCCTTGATCGACTTGACCTGGAGCCCCGCGGCGGCGAGCGCCTGGATCGCCGACTCGCGACCCGAGCCCGGCCCCTGCACGCGGACGTGCACCCGACGCACACCGGCGGACATCGCCTCGCGCGCGCACTGCTCGCCCGCGACGGTCGCGGCGAACGGGGTGCTCTTCTTGGACCCCTTGAACCCGGCCTTGCCGGCCGTGCCCCACGAGACGGCGTTCCCGTGCGCGTCCGTGATCGTGATGAGCGTGTTGTTGAACGTCGCGTTGACGTGCGCCACCCCCTCGGCGTCCACCACGCGCTTCGTCTTCTTCCCGAGAGCCATTACTTGGTCACCTTCTTCTTGCCCGCGATCGCGCGGCGCGGCCCCTTCTTGGTGCGGGCGTTCGTGTGCGTGCGCTGCCCGCGGACCGGCAGGCCGCGGCGGTGCCGCGTGCCACGATACGAGCCGATGTCCATCAGGCGCTTCACGTTCATCGCGACCTCGGTGCGGAGCGCACCCTCGACGCGGTACTGCTTCTCGATCTCCTGACGGAGCTTGTTCACGTCCGCGTCGGAGAGATCGCGGATTCGCTGCTCCGGGCTCACGCCCGTCGCCGCGAGGATGCGGCGCGCGAGCACGCGGCCGATGCCGAAGATGTAGGTCAGGCCGATCTCGACCTTCTTGTCGCGCGGGAGGTCCACGCCGGAAATACGTGCCATGGTCTGATTACCCCTGCCGCTGCTTGTGCTTGGGATTGCGCTTGCAGATGATCCGCGTCACACCCGCCCGCTTGACCACCTTGCAATGCTCACAGATCGGCTTCACGCTGCTGCGAACTTTCACTGAGGACTCCGAAGGGACGTGAGGGCGTCGCCGCCCGCAAATGCTTGCGCTGACCGGTTTTCGGCCAGCCCCATAGCTTAGCGGGCCCGGCCACTTGACACAAGTGGCGGACCGACATGTACCGAAATGCGGCCTTCAGCGTCCCGCCAGGCTCTCCCGGATCCCCCGGAGCACCGCCGCCGGCTCCGACGCCCCCGTCACCGCCCGGCCGAGTACCAGGTACGCCGCCCCATCCGCCGCCGCCCGCTCCGGCGTCGTGATCCGGGCCTGATCGTGCGCCGCGCCTCCGGGGAGCCGGATCCCCGGCACCAACGGATGCAGCCCAGGGTACGTCGACCGGACCGCCGCCACCTCGTGGCCCGAACAGACGACCCCGTGCGCACCGGCGACCTCCGCGACTCCGGCCAGACGGATCACCTCCGCCCCGACCTCCGGGGTCTCGCGACCGAGTGTCACGCCCAGATCGGCCGCGGTGTGGCTCGTCAGCACGGTGACCACCAGAATCCCCGTCCCGCCGCCCGCCACCCCCACCACCCCTCCCTCGGCCGCACCCTGGACCGCCGCCTCCACCATGGCGGCACCGCCGTAGCCGTGCACGGTCAGTAGTGACACCCCCATCGCGGCGGCGCTGCGCGCCGCCCCACGCACGGTGTTCGGGATGTCGTGCAGCTTCAGGTCGAGGAAGACCCGGCGCCCCTGCCGATGCATCGCCTCGACGACCGCGGGCCCGGCGGCGGTGAAGAGCTCGAGTCCGACCTTCACGAAGTCGCCGTCGGGCCCCAATCGCTCCACGAGGGCGAGCGCACTCGGGAGGTCAGGCACATCCAAGGCGATGACGGGCTGTGCCCGCAGCGGCGACACGTTCACGACGGCCACTCCAGCGTTCCGATGATATCCGCAAGCCGAGCGACCCGATGCCGCTCGGTCCACCGGCCGAGGTCGCGGATCACCCGGCCCGGCAGCTTCGGGTCGGCGAGGCCCGCGGTACCGATCGCCACCGCGGAGGCGCCCGCCATCAGGTACTGCAGGGCGTCGGTGGCGTGCTGCACCCCACCGGCCCCGATAATCGGCACCGAGACGGCCTGCCGCACCCGCCACGTCGCGAGCACGCCGACGGCGAGGAGGCCAGGGCCGCTCACCCCGCCGCTGCCGAAGCCGAGCATCGGCCGGCGGCGCTCCAGGTCGACGACGAGCCCCGGGATCGTGTTGATGACCGTGATGCCGTCGGCGCCGGCATCGACCGCCTGGCGCGCGACCTCGCCAACGCGCGGCAGCGTCGGCGAGAGCTTCACGAAGATCGGCTTCCGGGTCGCGGCACGCGCGCCAGACACCACGACACGCAGCGCCTCGGGGTCCGCCCCGAACTCCACCCCCCCCTGCTTCACGTTCGGACAGCTGACGTTGAGCTCGAACCCGTGGAACCCCGGTTCGCCGTCCATCCGCGCGACGACCGCGCCGAAGTCCGCCGCCTCGCGCCCGACGACGTTGACGAGCACCCGGGGGCGCCGCACGTGCGACGCGATCCACGGGAGATCCTCGGCGCAGACGGACTCGACGCCGGGGTTGGCGAGCCCGACGGCATTGATCATCCCGCCATCGAAGTCCGCGACGCGCGGCGCGGGCGCGCCGGCCCTCGGCTCAACGCTCACCGCCTTCGTCACGAACCCACCGAGCGATTCAAGGTCCATCACGTCCGCGAGCTCACGCCCATACGCGGCGGTCCCCGACGCGAGGAGGATCGGGTTCTGCAGCATGAGTGCGCCGAGGCGCGTGCTGAGATCGGTCATCGGGACGGGCGGTGGACGAGGGCGGTCATCGCGTGGCAGGCCGGGCGCGCCGCCGGTCGTAGTCGACGAGATATTCGTGCGCCGCCTCGGCGATGGCGCGCGCGGCATCGGCCTGCCCCGCGTCGCTCGACATCCACCGCGCCTCCGCGGGGTTGGACCCGAAGCCGACCTCGACGAGCACCGCCGGCATATACGCCGTGGACAGGACGGCGAGGCCGGCCTGCTTCACCCCGCGATTCGGCCCCGGGTGGATCCCGGCGAGCCGGCGCTGCACCACCGCCGCGATCTCCTTCGACTCCCGCAGATGCTCGTTCCGAGCTAGGTCGTTCAGGATGAAGGCGAGCGCATCGTTGCCACGGGGCGCATCGGCCTCAGTCTCAAAATGGACGACGTCGTTTTCCATCGCGGCGACGTGCGCTTCATCCTCGGTCCGTGCCGTCGAGAGATAGAATGTCTCGAAGCCACGCGCCGCCGTGGGATTGTTCCACTTCGGATTGGCCGCGTTTACGTGCACGGAGACGAAGAGGTCGCCGCTCGCGCGGTTCGCGATCGGGCCGCGATGGAAGAGATTGATCAGAGTATCCGTCGTGCGGGTCATCAGCACCCGGAGCCCGAGCGCCTCGAGTTCCGCCTTGACGCGTTTCGCGATCTCGAGGGTGATCCGGGCCTCGCTCAGCGCGCGGCCGTCGACGACGGCGCCACGCATACCGGGGTCGCGTCCGCCGTGCCCGGCGTCCACGACGACGGTGTACGATCGAGAGAGGCGCGGGGCCGGGGATGTGCGACCCGCCGCCTCGCTCCCGGCGCCGAGCGCCGCCGCGGCCCCGAGCGCCCCCTCGGCCGCGACCCCACTGCCATCGCGTCTGGTGGATTCGGCGCGCGGAGCAGCGGCGCGGTCCGGCCGCCCCTCGTCCACCGGCGCCACGCGCGCGACCGTCCCCTGCCGGTCACGATGCAGCGCTCCTGCGGTGCGATCCCATCGCACGCCAACGTCGAATCGCGGGAGAATCTCGCTAAAGAGTTGCAGCGGGACGGCAGGCGCCCCATCGACCAACCGCGGGGACTCGACGAGCGGCAGAGGGAAACCGTTGTACGCGGCGAACGGAGATCCCGCCTCGAGATCGAACGCAGCGCCCCCAATCGCCAGCCGCCAGCGCCCGGGTCCACGCACCTCGAGTGCCCCGCCGAGGAGACGCGCGACGACATCCGCGCGCACGGCACCGCCGGAGGGACTCGCCACCACGGCGACCGCCGTGTCCCCCGCGGCACTCCGCACGCGGATCACGGGGCCTGGCGGTGCCGCGACGAGCGGCATCGCCAGGCCGAGTGCGAGCGCCAGGACGAGCCCCTTCACGGTACGGACCGCGCGCGCCATCTCGCGCTTCGCATCGCGTTCGCGTGCATCGGCACGCTTGTCGTGGAGCTTCTTGCCGCGGGCGAGTCCGATGCGGACCTTCGCGCGGCCGTCTTTGAAATAGAGTTCGAGTGCCACGAGCGTGAGCCCCTTGCGTTCGACCGCCCCGATCAGCTTGCGGATCTCCCGCGCGTGCAGGAGGAGCTTGCGGCTTCGGGTCGGTTCGTGGTTCCACACGTTGCCGTGCGAGTACGGGGCGATGTGCGCGTTGAGCAGCCAGACCTCCCCATCCTTCACGACCGCGTACGCGTCCGTGATCTGGGCCCGCCCATCGCGCAGCGACTTCACCTCGGTGCCGAGCAGCATAATGCCGGCCTCCCACGTCTCGAGGATCTCGTAGTCGTGGCGGGCACGTGCATTGCGGGCGATCGTCGCGATCCCCTCGTCGGTCCGTGGCTTGGTCATCTCGCCTGAAGGATGACGACCGAACGTTGACTTGGGTATCGCGCGCCGGTACGTTCCGCACTTCGCCGAAGTGGTGGAATTGGTAGACGCGCTGCGTTCAGGGCGCAGTGGGCGTACGCCCGTGGGGGTTCGAGTCCCCCCTTCGGCACTCGAGGCACCGGTTCGACGATCACGCGCCGCTCCCCACCGGGGGCGGCGCGTCGTCGTTCACCCCTGCAGCACCGGCAGGCCGACGCGCTCTCGCACCTGTGGCTCCGCCTCAAGCAGGTCCGCCAGGCGGACACCGTCCAGCACCTCGTCGATCCGCTTCTGCAGCATCATCCAGACCGGCCGGATGGAACAGTCACACGAGTGCGAACAGCGCTCGGCGTCGAGCGGGTGCGTGTCGCAGTGTAAATCAAACGTCACGAGCTCGGCGGCGGCGATGATCTCCCGGACGGTGATCGTCTCGGACGGACGCGCGAGCGCGTAGCCCCCCTTCGCGCCGCGCGTGCTCTGCACGATCCCCGCCCGCCGGAGCCGGAGGAGAATCTGTTCGACATAATCCCCGGGGAGCCGTTCCCGCGCGGCGATGTCGCGGCCGGTCACGGGCCCCTCCTCGGTGCGGCGCGCGAGGTGCAGCGCGCAGATGACCCCGTACTCGGCCCACGTCGTGATGCGCATCCGAGAAAGGTGCGCCTGTTCCGGGGATGGGGACAAGGGTACTCGGGGTTCCCGCGAGCGCGCGTCGCCGTCGCGCAGCTCCGTTCACGACGACCGGGACCGCCCCGCTTTCAGTCGTCGCCCGGCACACCTGGCTCGGTGAGCCGCCGAAGGTCGAGAAGCACCTCCGCCTCGTCCGCTGTCAGGAGTCCCTCGCGCACCACCAGCTCACGAATCGTGACGCCCTCTGCGATCGCCCGCTTGGTCAGCGCCGCCGTCCGTGCATATCCGAGCCGTGGCGCCAGCGCGGTGGCGAGCGCCGCCGACCGCTCGACCCAATACGCCAGCATCTCCGGGTTCGCCTCCAAGCCGCGGATCGTGTGCGTCTCGAGCGCCCGCACCGCGTTGCCGAGGATGGTGATGGCCGACAGGAGATTGTGCGCCACGACCGGCATCATCACGTTGAGTTCGAGCTCCCCTCGCTCCGCCGCCGCCGCGACGGTCGCATCGTGGCCGGCGACCTGAAACACGACCTGCTGCACCATCTCCGGGACGCTCGGGTTCACCTTCCCCGGCATGATGCTGGAGCCAGGCTGGACGGCCGGGAGTCGCAACTCGTCGAGCCCGGTCCGCGGGCCGCTGGAGAGGAGCCGCAGGTCAGCGGCGATCTTGCCGAGGTCGAGGGCGAGCACCCGCCACGCCGCACTGACGCCGGCGAGGTCCCCCAGCGACTGCATCAGTTGCACCAGATCGGCGCCACGACGGAGCGGGAGCCCCGTCAGGCGCGCGAGCTCCGCCACCATCCGCGACGCGTAGACCGGCTCTGCGTTCACCCCGGTCCCCACGGCGGTCCCACCGATCCCGAGGTCGAGGAGATAGCGTGCCGAGTGGCGGACCCGTCGGGCGCCCCGCTCAAGTGACCCGGCCCAGGCGCCGACCTCCTGCCCGAGGCGGATCGGCATCGCGTCCTGCAGATGAGTGCGGCCGGTCTTCACGTGCCCATCGAGGCGCACGGCCTGCTCCCGGAGGGCATCGACCAGCGAATCGACGGCGCTGAGCGCGGGCCCCAACGCCTCCAGCGCCGCGAGCCGCATCGCCGTCGGAAAGACGTCGTTCGTCGACTGCGCCATGTTCACGTGGTCGTTCGGATGCACGGGGTCGTACGTCCCCCGAGCGCCCCCGAGCGCCACCGTCGCGAGGTTCGCGAGGACCTCGTTGACGTTCATATGCAACGAGGTCCCCGCGCCGGCCTGATAGACATCGACGAGGATCTGGTCGCGGTACGCGCCGCCGAGGAGCTGGTCGCAGGCCGTGATGATGGCATCGGCCCGTCGATCGTCGAGCCGACCCGTGCCCTGATGCACGACCGCCGCCGCACGCTTGATGCGCACGACGGCGGTAATGAGGGTGGGATGGGCCCGCAGCCCGCTGATCGGAAAGGTCGCGAGGGCGCGGGCCGTCGCGATGCCGTACCACGCGTCCGCCGGGAGCGCGACCGCGCCAAGCGCGTCGTGCTCCGTGCGGGCGGCCTCGGTCACGGCGCCGTCAGGAGCGGCACGCCGTACGTGGAGACGAAGGCAAGCCGCGTCCGGGAGTCGATGACGACCTCCTTCACCCGGAGCCGGATCGCGCGGACGCTGCGCGAAGCCACCGGTGCATTCCGCCAGAACTCGACGTACTCGGCCGGGATCGTGCCGCTCCCATCATCGGTGAAGCCGCAGAACACCTGCTCGTTCGGCTGCTGGTCGGTGGAGAAGCTGTTCGCGTACCGGAGCGCGAAGGTCATCAGCGAGCCCGGCTGGGGCGCCGGCGTCCAGGTCAGCGTGAGCGGCTGCCCATCGGCGGGCGGTGTCACCGGCTCATGGGTGAAGGCCTCAGCCGTCCGGACGTTCGCGGTGATCGCGGGGAACCCAGCCGGAGCGCCGGGGACCTGCAGCGTGAGCGTGTCCCCGGGGGTGAACGGGATGGTCCGCCCGGTGGGTGGCCGATAGATCGTCAGGTTGCCGACGAAGTACGGGCGCAGGGTGTCAGTCCGCGTCCGGATCGTCGAGAGCAGATAGTCGCCCGCCCCCAAGGTGAAGCTGTTCGTGTTGACGTTGGGATTCGCGGTGTAAGTCGCGAAGCGACAGGAGTCCGCGCCCGGCGGCGTGATGCGCAGGTCGGTCTTGTCGTAGAAGATGACCTCGGGCGCCATCGTGGTGCCGGCGATGTCATCCGCGTACGTGGTGACGGAGACCACGCCGTACCGGGCATCGGGGATGTCGAGCGTGTCGACGCACGCGGCGGTGCACAGGAGCGCCAGCGCGGGGAGCGACCGACGGAGCGACGAGGAGGATCGCATGAGCAGCGGGGCCAGAGGTGAGGGGGCTACCGCAAGATACACCGCAAACCGGTTACGTCCGCGGGATGCGGGCGGCCCCGGTCAGGAACGGATTCGACGCCCGCTCCGCCCCGATCGTGGTCGCCGGCCCGTGTCCGGGATGGACGATCAGGTGGTCCGGGAGGGTCATCAGGCGCTCGAGGGACGCGGCCATCGCTGCCGGCTCTGACCGCGGGAGGTCGGTCCGCCCAATCGAGCCCTGAAGGAGGAGGTCACCGCCGAAGATCCGGGTCGCGCTGATGAGCGCGACGTGGCCGGGGCTATGACCCGGCAGATGCCAGACGGTGAACGATTCGCCGGCGAAGGTCAGCGTCTCCCCCTCGGCGAACGCCCGATCGGCGGGGGCGGGCTGTTCGAACGGGAGGTTGTACATCGCCGCGGCGCGCCACGCGAAGTCGTACACCTCGGTGTCGGCGGGATGCAGGTGCACCGGCACCCCGGGCCAGGCTCGGCGGATCCCTTCAACCGCGCCGATGTGATCGAGGTGGGCGTGCGTCAGCCAGATCGCGGTGAGCCGCGCCGCGCGACGCTCGAGCTCTGCACAGAGGCGGATCGGATCGTCGCCGGGATCGATCAGGATGGCCGTCCCCGCGGCGGCATCGTGCAGGAGGTAGCAGTTCTCCTGGAAGGCGCCGACGACGAAGACGGCGGGGTCGGTCACGCCGTGACGCCGAGCATCGGCGGGGCGGCGGGCACCGGCTGCCCGTTCTTCCGCGCCGTGAGGTATTTCTCCACTCCGATGGCGGCGGTCGTCGCGTCGCCCACCGCGGTGGTGACCTGACGCGTGAGCTGCGCCCGCACATCGCCGGCGGCGAAGAGCCCCGGCACCGAAGTCTGCATCATCGCGTCGGTGATGAGATAGCCGGCGGCGTCGTGCTCGACGTGGTCGCGGATGATCCCGGTGTTCGGCTTGAAGCCGACGAAGATGAAGATGCCGGTCGCGATGAGGTCGGACGCCGCACCGGTCTTCAGGTTCCGGAGGCGGGCGTGCGTCATCAGTCCCTCGGCGCCGACGATCTCATCGACGACGGTATCGGTGATGACCTCGATCTTCGGATTCGCGAAGGCGCGCTGCTGCACGAGCTTCGACGCACGGAAGGTGTCCCGGCGATGGACGAGATACACCTTCTCGGCATAGCGCGTGAGGAAATCGGCCTCCTCGCATGCGGCATCCCCGCCGCCCACGACGAGGATGGTGTGCCCCTTGTAGAAGGCGCCGTCGCAGATGGCGCAGTAGGAGACGCCCTTGCCGGCGTACTCGATCTCGCCTGGGACGTCGAGCTTCACGGGGGTGCCGCCGGCGGTGACGATGACCGTCGGGGACACGAAGACGTCACCCGACTCGGTGACGCACTCGAAGATGCCGTCGGCACGCCGCGTCACCGACTCGACCGGGGTCGACGTGCGGATCTCGGCGCCAAACTTCTCGGCGTGCGCTTGGAACTTCATCGCGAGCTCGTGGCCGAGGACGTACTCGAACCCGATGTAGTCCTCGATGACCTCGGTGTTGAGCAGTTCCCCGCCGGGGAAGCCGCGCTCCAGCACGACGCTCCGGAGCATCGAGCGTCCCGTATAGAGCGCGGCACACATCCCCGCCGGTCCCGCCCCGACGATCACCACCTCGTATTCGTGCGTCGCCACCATCCACCCGTGCGTTGAGATGGAGGCAATCTATCCACGAACGGGGCGCACCCGGCACCCCGGATACGCCCCGTCCGAACGGCGTCGAAGGATTGTGCGGCCGCGTTACCGCGTCCCGCCGGCCGCCCGCGCCCGCCGCTGGGCGTTCCCCATCTCCTCGATGTCCTTGAGGAGCTGCTTGGCATCGAAGACGATGCCGTCCTTGATCGTCCAAAGGACGCCGCCATAGCTCTCGACACGGCCGCTGGCGTCGTTGAGTCGCTCCCACCCGGTTCCGTACAGGACCTTGAGGTTCTGGAACGGATTCGCGTCCACGATGACGAGGTCGGCCAGCATCCCCGCTTCGACGACGCCGGTCTCGATCGGCCGCCCCGTCGGCTTGGCGTTCGTCAGCGCGGCGTGGTAGGTGCCGGCGCGAATCGCCTCACCCGGGTAGAACCCGGCCTCTTGCAGCAGCTCGAGCTCCTGAATCGTGGAGAACCCCGGCGTGTTATAGATGAAGCCCGCGTCCGAGCTCGCCGTCACGCGGCCGCCCATGTTCTTGTACTCGTTGATGAACTGCATCCAGACGCGGTAGAAGTTGCGCCACGCCACCTCATCATCGGTCGTCCAGTCGTAGAAGTACGCGCCGTGATTCGACCGGTTGGAGATGTAGAAATCCCACTGCGTCGAGATCGTGTAGCGCTCGTGCCACGGGGCACGCATCCGCGCCATCACGTCGCGCCCGGTGAGGTAGGTGGTCATCGTGGGGTCAAGCGTCACGTCGTTTGCGAGGAGCGTCTTGAGGAAGGACTTCCACTTCTCGCTCCCCGGGGTGACGAGGCTCCACTGGCGCGCCACCTGGCCGAACCGCGTCTGCTCGTCGCCGAGGTTCGCATCGAGCGGCCACGGCTGGACCTGATGGTTGTCGTACATCGACTCGAAGATGCCGTAGAAGTGCGTGATGGCCCCGAGGCCCATCTCCGCGGCGACGCGTCCGTTCACCTGCGCCACGCCGCTCTGCTGGAGGTGCGCGGTGGTGCCGAGCCCCAGCTTCTTTGCCTCGTCGATGTACGCCGCCATCAGGTCAGGGCGCTCGGCGCCGAGCTTGAGGCCGTCGGCCCCGTTCTGCTTCGCCCACCGTACCCAGGCACGGGCGTCATCCGGCGTGCGGGGCGTCCCACGCCCCCACCCCGTGCCCGGCCGCTGGTAGACGACGTACCGCGGGGCGGCGATCTCGTTCGCCGCGCTGCGGGCGCGCTCGCGGACCGAGTAATCGAAGCTGGCGAACGGCACGCCACGGACGGTCGTGATCCCGTGCGCGAGCCAGAGCTTGTTGTAGTACTCGGAATCCGGGGCCTTCTGCTGCGTGCCCTGATGGACATGCAGGTCGATCAGCCCGGGCATCAGGTACATCCCGGTCGCATCGATCTCCCGCGTCGCCCCGCGCGGGCGCTTCGATTCATCGATGGCAACCCCGGGATAGCCCACCCCGACGACCTGCGCGATTCGATTCCCCTCGACGACGACGTCGACCGGCCCACGCGGGGCCGACCCGTAGCCGTCGATGAGATTCACGCCGCGGATGATGAGCCGCTGGAATGGCCCCTCCCCCTCTCGGCGCGCCGGCGCCGGATTGGGATCCTCGGCGCGCTCGCCCCGCAGGCGCTCCTGTGCCGCCATATCGGCGGCAGTCGCCGCGGCGGTCGCCGCGGCGGGACGTGGGGCGGCGGGACGCGGGGCGGCCGGCGCCGCCGGCGGTCCCTGCGCCACGAGGACGGAAGAGGCGAGCAGCGCGGCGAGCAGCACGGTCGGTCGAATCGTCGAGGACATAGCAGCCGGAGTACAGGTGGAGGTGGCGGATGCGGAACGACTTATGTACGCTCCGCAGGGCGTCAGGCGCCAGAGTGCCCGGCGACCCACGCGGTGCGCCGAAGCGCCGGACGGTGATGGCCCGACGCCGCCGGGCCGGGCCGGGCGCCGCGTCCGCTTCCTGCCGCCTTCCCAACCGCATCCCTGTGCCCCACTCCCTGCGACGTCTCGCCCTCGCCACGCTCCTGCTCCTCGGCTCGCTCCGCCTTGCCGCGCAGGACGTCGATTCCGTCACGGTCCCGACCGATGCGACTCGGCGGCACGCCGTGGCTCGGCGCGCCACCGGTCCGATCGTGCTCGATGGCCGGCTCGACGACGCCGCGTGGGCGGCTGCGGCCCCCATCGGTGACTTCCTGCGCGTCCGGCCCGACTTCATCCGATCGACCGACTTCCCCAGCGTGGTGCACGTCCTCTTCGACGACGAGCATCTCTACATCGGGGCGTTCCATCGGGACACCGCCGGCCCGCGGGGCCTGCGGATGCCGGACCTCCGCCGTGACTTCACCCCGCCCGAAAGCGACGTCTTCGGCATCACCATTGGCTCGCTCGGCGACCATCGGACCGTCTACCAGATCCAGGTGACGCCGCTCGGGTCGCAGGGCGACGTGCAGGCCTTCGACGGCGGCGCCACGTTCAGCTTCAGCTGGGATGCGATGTGGCGGGTGCGCACCACGCAGTCGGACTCGGGATGGGTCGCGGAGATCGCCGTCCCGTGGACCTCGCTCCGGTACGCGCCGGGACTCACCACCTGGGACATCAACTTCGTCCGCAACAGCCGGCGCGTCGCACAGTGGACGGCGTGGGCCCCGTATCCTCGGCAGTTCTCCTCGTGGCGCCTCGCCTACGCGGGCGTGCTCGACTCCATCCAGCCGCCGCCGCCCCGCACCAATCTCCGCTCGCGGCTCTATGGCCTCACGAACGCGACGAAGGAGGCCCGCGCGGGCGCGCGCGACGGCACCGCGGCCGATGTCGGCGGCGAGATCATCTGGGCACCGACCGCGAACTCGCTCGTCGAGGCGACGGTGAACACCGATTTCGCACAGGCCGAGGTCGACCGACAGGTCGTGAACCTTACCCGCTTCAGCGTCTTCTTCCCGGAGCAGCGTCAGTTCTTCCTTGAGAACGCCGACCTTCTCACCGCCGGCGGAGGCGCGAACGGGGCGGCGTTCGCTGGAGGCACCATCAATCCCTTCGTGGTGCAGCCGTTCTTCTCACGGAGCATCGGGCTCGGCGCGGACGGCACGCCGCGCCCCATCGTCGGCGGGCTCCGCTATGGCTATCGCACCGGCCGGACCGCTGCGGGCGCGCTCCTGATGCGACAGGCGGGGACCGGCGCGACGAACGCCGACGCCGCGGACTTCGCCGTCGGACGCCTCACGCAGTTCGTCGGCCGCTCCACACGCATCGGCGGCCTCGTGGCGTACCGCGACGACGCTGGCGACCGGCGCAACGTGGTTACCGCGGTCGACGCACTCACGCGGTTCGGGGAGGCGACACAGCTCAGCGCGATGCTCACCACCTCGGCCGACACCGGCCGCACGGGCGTCGCCGCCACTTACGCGCTCAGTCGCAACACGCCGTCATCCAACGTTGGCGTCTCCGGCGCCTACGTCTCCACCGACTTTCGACCGCGGACGGGGTTCGTCTCGCGCCCCGACGTCATCATGACCGGGCCGTACGCGAGTCGCACCTTTCAGCCCGCCTGGCGCCCGCCGGGCGTGGTCTGGTTCCGCCCTGAGGTCTTCTCCCTCTTCTTCCACGATCCGCAGTCGAGGCGGCTCCAAGAGGGGAGCATCGCGCTCCGCGGCGAGGTGCTACGCCGCACCGGCGGGACGCTGACGCCGTACGTGCAGCAGAACTACCAGCGCCCGACGAGCGCGCTCCCGATCCTCCCGGGCGTGACCATCGCGCCGGGTGCGTACGACTACATCCGCACCGGCGTCGACGTCTCGACCGACCAGAGTGCGCCGCTCGCCGGTTCGGTGAGCGCGTCGACCGGCGGATTCTTCGATGGACGGCAGGAGCAGTTGGCGCTCGCCGGGCGATGGTCGCCGAGTCCGTACCTGAGCGTGCGGGCCACCTACGAGGTGAACTTCCTCAGCTCGCTGGGTCCGGCGGACACCTCGCTCGTGACCTACCTCGCGGGGCCTGAACTGCGGCTCTTCGCGAGTCCGCGGCTCCAGTGGAGCGCGTTCTACCAGTACAACTCGGTGATCGAACGCGGGACGCTGAACGCGCGCTTCAGCTGGGAGTTCTCCCCGCTCTCCTTTCTCTACGTGGTTTACAACGATCGCCAGCCGATCCTCGGCGGACTCACGCCGCGCGGCCGGCAGTTGATCGTCAAGCTGAGCTGGCTGCGCCAGCTCTGACGCGGGGCCGCGCCCCGTTCACGCCCCGAGTCCGCGCCCGCCGTCGACGCGGAGCACCTGCCCCGTGACGAAGGGCGCGTCGAGCAGAAAGCGCACCGCCCCGGCGATATCCGCCGGCGTCCCGATCCGTCCGAGCGCGGCCTCTGATGCGAGGCGTTCCGCGAGGCCGGCCGGGGCGTCGTCGGGGAGGAGGACCACGCCGGGCGCGACCGCGTTCACCCGCACCCGCGGTGCGAGCGCCGCCGCGAGATGACGGACGAGGGCGTGCACGCCGGCCTTCGCGGCCCCGTGCACGGCGAACCCCGGCGTCGCCTCGTCGGCGAGGTGGTCGCCGATGCAGACGATCGCACCGCCCTCAGGCAGGAGCGCTGCACTCGCCTGCGCGAGGAGGAACGGCGCGCGGAGGTTGAGCGCGAGGATCGCATCGACCATCGCCGCCGATGTCGCTCCGAGGGGCGTGCGCTCCAGCGAGGCGGCGGCGTGGACGACGGCGTCGAGTCGGCCGAACCGCGCCGCCACCGCGCCCGGCAGGGCGGCGCACGCGTCGGCATCAGCGAGGTCCGCACCGAACGCGGCGGCCGTGCCCCCGGCGGCTTCGAGGTCGAGGACCACGCGCGCCGCGCCATCCGCGCTCGCGTGATGGTGCACCGCGACGGCCCATCCGTGCGCTGCGAGCGCCTCGGCGATCGCAGCGCCCACCCGGCGGCCCGCCCCCGTGACGAGCACCACGCGGGCGTCGGCGTGTGTCGCCTCTGGCCGCAGCGCGTCGGCGGCGCCGGTCATCCGCCCCGCGGCTCCGTCAGGCCGCGCGCGCTGCGAGGCGCGCGTCCTGCGCCTCCAACCACGTTTCCGGGACGCGCATCGCGCCGAGGACGCGCGGCCCCTGCATCGCCCCGTGCCAATCCGAACCGCCACTCACGATGAGCCCGAAGTGCCGTGCGAGGGCGTCGAGGCGCTTCACATCCTCGGCGGTGTGGCTCGGATGGCGCACCTCGAGTCCGTCGAGGCCGAGGGGCACAAGCGGCTCGATGCGCTCGCGCCGTCCCTCGGCGCCCGGATGCGCGATGACGGCGAGTCCGCCGGCACGGTGGATCATCGCGATGCCATCCGCGATCTCGAGCCGCGCCTTCTCGACGTAGCCGGGGCGCCCGAACGCGAGATAGCGATCGAAGGCTTCGCGCTGGTCCTTCACGTGGCCGGCGGCGACGAGGGCCCGCGCGACGTGCGGACGCCCGATTGCCCCGCCGCCCGACGCGGCGAGCACCGCCTCGAAGGCGATCGGCGCACCCGCGGCCGCGAGGCGCTCGACCATCGCGATGGCACGCACGCGCCGCTGGTAGCGGATCGCCTCGAGCTCCCCCTGCAGGCCGGCGACGTCACGGATGTGGAGACCGAGGAGATGCACCTCGACCCCCTCCTGATGGACGCTCAGTTCGACGCCGGGGACGAGCCGGAGGCCGAGGCGATCGGCGGCGGTCTGCGCCTCCGCAACCCCGGCGAGCGTGTCGTGATCGGTGAGCGCGAGCGCGACGACGCCGGCGCGATGCGCGGCCTCGACCGCGCCGGTCGGGGTGGCCGTGCCGTCGGAGGCCGTCGAGTGGGCGTGCAGATCGACGTGACGCGGCGCCGGGGCCGCGTCAGCCGTCACGGGGCGTAACCGGCCTCGGGGGAGCGGACGCTGGGCTGCGAGAGCCCGAAGAGCCGACGCACGTCGGCGTCCGACATCTCCGCGAGCGCCTGCTCGCGCGACCGGGTTCGGCCCGGCGAATACCGCGTGACGCGCACCTCGCGGTCTTCACCGGTGCCGTGCACGAAGAGGAGGCCGAACTCGTCGGCGTCGTACTGCGTGATGTAGCCGCTGGGGTAGATGGCCCAGGTGCGGCCGTCGATCTCGAGACGTCGGGTGGGCATCAGCTGAGCTCCACAGAGGTATACACGCGCGACGGATCGAGGATACGTCCGGGCGCGGCCGCGTGCGCGGCGGTCAGGGTGGCGGCGTCGGGCGCCTCACAGAACTCGATGAAGGCGCCGGCAAGGGCGGCCTCCTCGAAGAGCCAATAGCGGCAGGCGGCGGCCTCGTAATGCCGTGCCTTCGCGCGCGCCGTCTCCAGAAAGCGGGCGCGGTCGCCGGGCGTGACGACGGTACGGTGCATCGTCAGGGCCTTCGACATCGCTCAGGCGGTCTCGAGGGTCTTCTTCAGGTCCGCCATGAAGCGGTCGGCATCGGCGCCGTCCACGACGCGATGGTCAAAGCTGCAGGAGAAGTACGCGCAGGTGCGAATCGCGATCGTATCCTCGCCGTCCGCGCCGGTGATGACCTTGGGCCGCTTCTCGATCGCGCCGAGCCCGAGGATCGCCGTCGTGCCGACGGGGATGATCGGCGTCCCCATCAGCGAGCCGAAGACGCCGGGGTTCGTGATCGTGAAGGTCGCGTCCTGCACGTCGACCGGGCTCAGTTTCTTGGAGCGCGCGCGGGCCGCGAGGTCGTTCGCGGCGCGCGTGAGGCCGGTGAGGTTCAGGCCATCCGCGTCCTTGATGACCGGCACGATGAGTCCGACCGGGTCGAGCGCCACGGCGATCCCGATGTTGTACCGCTTGCGCAGGATAACGTCGGTGCCCGAGACGGTGGCGTTCATCACCGGGTGGCGGCGCAAGTTCTCCACAACTGCCTTCATGATGAACGGCAGGAAGGTGAGCTTCTGTCCCGTCTCCGCCTCGAACGCGGCCTTCATCTGCGCGCGCTGGCGCGCGACGCGGGTGAGATCGATCTCGAAGAAGCTCGTCACGTGCGCGGCCACCTGCTTGGCCTGGCGCATATGATCCGCCGTGAGCCGGCGGATCTTGCTCATCGGCTCGACGACGTCACCCGGCCACGGCTGGAACGTCGGCTCGGCGTGGCCGCCCATCGGCGCGGCGGGGACCGCGATCGCCCCGGGCAGCCCCGCGGGCATCGCGGCGGGCGCTGACGGCGCGGTGGCGGGGCGAGCCCCACCGGAGGCGAGATGCGCCTCGAGGTCCTTCTTCGTCACGCGGCCAGCGATCCCGGAACCGGAGAGCGCGGTGATGTCGACGCCCGCATCGGCCGCCATCCGCCGCACGAGCGGCGAGGACTTCGTCCGCAGGCGCTCCTCGAGGGAGCCAGCGGCGGCGGGGCGCGCCGGGGGCGCCGGCACAGCGGGCACGGGCGACGCCGCCACCGGGCTCGGCGCGGCAGCCCCCACCGGCGCGGGCGCCGGGGCTGCGGCGGCCGGCGACGGGCTCGGCGCCGACGCGATCGCGGCCCCCTTCTCCGTCTCGAGGCGCGCGACGACGGTGTTCACGGGGACGGTCGTCCCCTCGATCACGATGATCTCGGCCAACACCCCCGCCGCGGGCGCGGGGATCTCGGCGTCGACCTTGTCCGTCGAGATCTCGAAGATCGGCTCGTCCCGCTTCACCTCATCGCCGATCTTCTTCAACCAGCGCGAGAGGGTCCCCTCGGCGATGGACTCGCCCATCTGGGGCATGATGACGTCGATGCGGGCCACGGCTATTCCTCAGGACGGTCGGTCGGAGCGGAGGGCGCGGGCGGCGTGCTCCGGAGCGCGGAGACCACCAACCACGGCAGGGTCAGGGCGCCGAGGGCGCCGCCGACCAGCATATAAATGTACCAGTCGCACGTCGGGATGCCGTCGCAGGCGGGCGCCTTCCGGATGAAGGCGACCCCCTTCGAGATCAACACGCCGATCATGCCGCCGGAGAAGAACCCGATGACGGCCATGAAGCAGCCGATCGGGATCACGCGGACGAGCGGCGCGGGGCCGCGAGTCGGAGCCGTCGCCATCTACCAGGCCGCCAGCCGGCGAACCGCCAGCACGATGTCGTCCACCTGCGGGAGCACGAAGTCCTCGAGCGCGGGGGCATAGGGCAACGGGATATCGTGCGCCGTGACGCGCAGGACCGGTGCGTCGAGATCTGCGAAGCAGGTCTCGTTGATCCGTGCCGTGATCTCACCCGCGATACCGCCGGTACGGGTGTCCTCGTGCACGACCAACACGCGATTCGTCTTTCGCACCGTCGCGACGATCGCCTCGTCGTCGAGCGGCGCGAGCGAGCGGAGGTCGATCACCTCGACGGAGAGGCCATCCTCCGCCTGCAGCCGCTCTGCCGCCTCCAGGGCTTTGTGCACCGTCGCGGCATACGTAATGATCGAGACGTCGGTGCCGACGCGCGCGGTCCGCGCCTTCCCGATCGGGACGATGTGATCGCCGGCGGGCATCACGCCCTTGATGCGCCGGTACAGATACTTGTGCTCGAAGAAGAGCACGCAGTCGTCATCGCGGATCGCGGCCTTCATCAGCCCCTTGGCATCCTCGGCGGTCGACGGATAGACGACCTTGAGCCCCGGCGTGTGGATGAACCCCGCTTCGGGGTTCTGCGAGTGGAAGGGGCCGCCGCGCACGTAGCCGCCGCTCGGGCCACGCACTACCATCGGGCAGGGCAGGAAGGCGCGGTACCGCGCCGTCGCGACGTAATTCGTCAGCATGTCGTACGCGTTCGCGATGAAGTCGATGAACTGCATCTCGACCACCGGCCGCATCCCCATATGCGCTGCGCCCGCGGCCGCGCCGACGATCGCGATCTCGGAGATCGGCGAGTCGATCACGCGGGCCTCGCCGTACTTCGCCAGCATCCCGTCGGTGACCTTAAACGCGCCGCCGTACGCACCGATGTCCTCCCCCAACAGGAAGACCTCGGGGTCGCGCGCCATCTCCTCGTCGATCGCCTCGCGGATCGCCTCGAGGTAGGTGATCTCGGTGCCCGCCATCAGCGAGCCCCTCCCTTGCTCGCGTCCCACGTGCCCCACCCCTCCGGACGCTCCTGCCCGAGACCGGAGACGTCGGCCCCTTCGCGGAACCAGAGGGGGCGTTCCCGCGGCGGTTCGGCGTAGACACCCTCAAGCGCGTCGAGCGGCGCGGGGGTGCCCGACCGCTCCGCGATCTCCGTGGCCTCGTCCACCTCGGCCGACACCGAGGCATCGATCTCGGCGAGCGTCGCCGTCGGCACCTTCTCGCGCTCCGTCAGGACGCGCACATAGCGGTCGATCGGGTCGTTCTCCGCCGCCCACTTCTCGATCTCGCCCGGCGGGACGTAGGACTGGTTGTCGTGCTCGGCGTGGCCCTTGCGGCGATACGTCATCAGCTCGATCAGCGTGACCCCCTCGCCCGCCCGGGCGCGGTCCACCGCCCGCTTCGTCACGTCGTAGACGGCGAGGACGTCGTTCCCGTCGGCCTGCTCGCCCGGCACGCCGTAGCCGATCGCCTTGTCGACGAACTGCTTCGCCGCCGTCTGCTTGCTCGTCGGCGTGGAGTACGCGTAGCCGTTGTTCTCGATGATCACAACGAGCGGGAGGCGCTGCACTGCGGCGAAGTTGATCCCTTCGTGGAAGGCGCCGGTGCTCGTCGCGCCATCGCCCACGTACACGAGCCCGACCCGATCCTCCCCACGCGCCTTGAAGCTCATCGCGACGCCGGCCATCACCGGCACCATATCGCCGAGCGGGGAGATCTGGCCGAGGAAGCCGCGCGTCGTCCCGGCCGGTCCGATGTCGCCGAAGTGGATGTTGAGCTCGCGCCCGCGCGTGGGGGAGTCCCCCTTCGCCATATACTGCTTGAGGATCTCGACGGGCGTCGCGCCCTTCACGAGCATCGCGCCCATATTGCGGATGAGCGGCGACATCACGTCGCGCGGCTCGAGGGCGAAGCACGACCCGACGGCATCCGCCTCCTGCCCCAGCGACCGGAACAGGCCGCCGACCACCTTCGTCTGACGATAGAGCGCGACCAGCCGCTCCTCGAGCGTCCGGGTCAGTCGCATCCAGCGGTATAGCGCGAGCTTCCGCTCGAGGGGCAGCGACTCACCGAGGTGCGCAGCCGCGCTCCCTGGGCCCGGCGACCGACGGCGGGCGGCCATCAGTACGACGGCGCGAAGGTGTGCGCGGGGTCGTCCTGCGTGTGCAACCGGACGAAGAAGGTCTTCACGCCACGATCGAGACGGCTCTCCCCCATCTGGTCGGTGTGCGCCTCGACAAAGGTGTAGTGGCCTCCCTCCATCCACACCGAGATCGTCAGCGTCATCGGGACCTCGGGGGTCCCGACCGTGCCCTGATACCGACGGCTGCGCGCGCCGGGCTTGCCGGTGGGTTGCATCCCAATGGTGGGGAAGAAGGCATCCGCAGTCGCGAGGACCGCGTCCGGATGGAGATGGGTGCGGTGGAAGTGCTTCATAGCTCGGGGGGGGATTCGTTGCGGACCAGCTGTCCCCAGTCGTGGGTGCGCTGGAGCGCGACGGTGGTGTCGTGACTCGCCCGGAACTGGATACCGAGCTGCCATTGGCCGGCGGTGAGGAAGCGGACGCGTGCCGTGTAACTCCCGGGCTCGGTGCTCGGGGCGAAACCGTCCCAGACGGTGATGCGGGACCCGTTGGTGGCGAAGAGGCGCCCTTCCCCGCCGACGACCGGTTCCTTCGTCTCCCGATCCTTCACGCGGATGGTGTAGGTCGTGAGCTCGACGGACCGGGGCGGCATCACGTCCGCCGTGACCTCGAAAGCGAAGTCATCGGTGGCGAGCCGAATCCGATGCGGTTTGGGCTCCGAGGCGCAACCCACGAGTGCCAGCGCGGCGAACGCGGCGGCAACGAATGCGGGTCGGTATCGGGTCATCACGAGCCTCCGGAGGCGGACACCGGAAAGTTATCAGCCCTGCGCCACGCGGCGCATCCGCTGCCAGACCGTCACCACCCCCGCGATGGCCAGCAGGCTCACGACGCCGGCGAGCACGCGTCCCTCAAACCGGAGCCCGAAGAAGGCCTGCGGCGCGGCGAGGAGGGTGATCCGCTCGGGGCGTTCGAACCACCCGACGCCCTTGAGGTCGATGCCGGCGAGGTCGGCTCGGGCACGGGTGTAGGAGGTGAGCTGCGTCGCGACGAGCGCGACGAGCGCGACGACGACCATCGCGCCAGAGCGGTGGACCGGATGGGTCGCGTAGAGCACGACGAGCCCGCCGAGGAGGCAGGCGTCCGCCACGCGGTCAAGGGTGGCGTCGAGGAAGGCCCCGTACGCGGTCGCGCGGCCGGTGCGGCGCGCCACCTCGCCGTCGATGACGTCGAAGAAGGCGAGGAGCCCGAGGGTCCACCCGCCGGCGGCGACCCGACCGACCGCGAAGAGCCCCCCGACGACCGCCGCCACGAGCGTCCCGACGACCGTGATGGTGTTGGGCGCAATCCCGCGTCGCACGCACCACGCGACCAGTGGCTCGATCAACCGCAGATAGCCACGGACGATCGCCCACCAGGGCCGCAGGAGCGTCTCCCGGGTGGTCACGCGCTCAGTACAGCAGGTACGGACGGACGCGACGCTGGAAGGCGACGACCTCCGGCTGCAGGCGATCGATCACCTCGTTCGGGTCCGCGGCCGAATCGAGCGCGACACGCGCCGCCGTCGACCCGAAGCGCATGTCCATCGTCCGGGCGTTCACGCGCAGCGAATCCGCGTGGGCGCGCCGCAGCGCCCAGAGCACCGCCGCGCCGACCCGGCCGGCCTGGAAGCGGTCCCGATCCTCCACGACGATGCGGATGCCCGGGATCTCCCGCCCGCTGAACTTGTTGTCCGGACTGTTCACCGGGGTGAAGCGTTCGGCGTCGAACCGGACCCCCGCGAGCCCCAGCTCGTTCATCGCCGTCGCGACGCGGGGGGCGTCGAGCCAGGGCGCCCCGAATCGCTGGAAGGGTTCGCGCGTCCCCCGCCCCACCGAGAGGTTCGTCCCCTCGAGCGCGACGAGCGCGGGATAGACCAACGCGCTCAGCGGAGAGACCATCGCCGGGGACGGGACCACCCAACGGAGCCCGGTCTCCTCCCACCACATCCCCCGCCGATAGCCACGCATCGCGACGACGGTGAGCTGAGCGGGGATGGGCAGTTCCGCGGCGAACCACCGCGCCAGCTCCCCCATCGTCATCCCGTGCCGGAGCGGCGCGGGATATAATGCGAAGGCGGCGCCGCGCCGCGTCGGCGTCGGGTCCTCGGGATTCGCGAGGGCCGAGTCGAGGAGCGGCGCCTCCATCCGGCCGGTGATTGGGTTCGGTCGGTCGAGCACCACGAACGGAATGCCCACGCGCGCCGCGGCGCGCATCGCATAGACCATTACCCCGACATAGGTCCAGGTGCGCGTGCCGATGTCCTGCAGGTCGAAGACGAGCGCATCGACGTCGCGGAGCAGCGAGTCCGGCGGCGGGATCGTCTCGCGGGTGTATAGCGAGTGCACCATGAGCCCCGACCGCGGGTCGACGGCGTCCGGCACGTTCGTGTGGTCGACATCGCCGCGGATCCCGTGCTCGGGGGAGAACAGCCGCACCACCGAGATGTTCGCCCGGCGAGCCCGCGGATCCTCGCGCAGCAGGTCGACAATCGACCGTCCCTCGAGATCGATTCCGGTGTGGTTCGTGATGACCGCGATGCGGCGCCCGGCGAGCACCTGCAACGAATCCTCCAGCAGGACCGTCATCCCGGGGGCGAACGTCGGGCGCGCGTCCCGCGTCGGGTGCGCCTGGGCGCGCGATGCCGGGGCCGGCGCGCACGCCACCAGCAGCAGCACCGCCAGCCAGCGCATCCACGCCGCCGCGACACCCATCGCTCCGCGCACCCCCTCTCCCTCCCGAAGCCGTCCGTGACGATGCATCCCGCCCCCGTTCGTGTGGCCGGCCTCGCCGGCGCCTGTCTCGCCATCGCCTGCACCCCGATTGGCTCCGGTGGACCCACGCCCGCGCCACGCCCCGGTGCCCTGCACGACGTCCCCGTCTCCCTCTCGGCGCCACTGCCGCGCGCCGCGACCCGCTGGATCGATTCGACCCTTGCCGCGATGCCGCTGCGGGACAAGGTCGCCCAGATGGTGATGATCTGGGTGTTGGGGGATTATACGAGCACGACGGACTCCGCGTTCGCCTGGGCGGCCGCCCGCATCACGGAGGACAAGGTCGGTGGTGTCGTGATGTCGCTCGGCTCCCCGATCGAGGTCGCCGCGAAGGTGAACGCGCTGCAGCGTCGCGCGGCGCTCCCGCTCCTCGTGGCCTCCGACGTCGAGCCGGGCTTGGGGCGCCTCGAGGGGGGGACCTTCACTCCCGGGCTCCTCCGGGGGGGCGATGCGACCGTGCTCCCGAACAACATGGCGATCGGCGCCACCGGGCGCGTGGACTTCGCGCGCGAGGCCGGGCGCATCACGGGGCGCGAGTCACGGGCGATCGGCATCCACCTCGCCTTCGCGCCGACGGTCGACGTCAACAACAATCCGGCGAATCCGGTCATCAATGTCCGGTCCTTCGGCGAGGATCCCGCGCAGGTCTCGGCGATGAGTGCCGCCTTCGTCGCCGGTGTGCAGGAGGCCGGCGTCGCGGCGACTGTCAAACACTTCCCGGGCCACGGGGACACCGATACCGACTCGCACCTCGCGCTCCCGATCGTGACCGCGAGCCGCGCTCGACTCGACTCGATGGAACTGCGCCCCTTCCGCGCCGCGATCGACGCGGGCGTCGCAGCCGTGATGAGTGCGCATATCGCCCTCCCCGCGGTCGCGGGCGACTCCACCCCCGCCACCTTGGTCCCCGCGATCTTCGAGGGGCTCCTCCGCGACACCCTCGCCTTCCGCGGGCTCGCGGTCACCGACGCGATGGATATGCGCGGCGTCGGCGCGGGGTACCCGAACGAGGTCAGCTCCGTCCGTGCGGTGCAGGCGGGCGCCGACCTCCTCCTGATGCCCGCCGACGTCGGGGGCGCCATCGGGGCCGTGCTCGCCGCCATCGCGCGTGGGGAGATCCCGGCCGCGCGGATCGATGCCTCGGTGCGCCGGATCCTCGAGATGAAGATCCGCACCGGGGCCATCCAGCGGCCGATCGTCGACCTCGACTCGCTCCGCGAGATCGTCGGCGCCGCCCCGCATCGCGCGGTGGCCCAAGGCATCGCCGACGGCGCCATCACCCTCCTCCGGAACACCGGCGCGGTCCTCCCCCTGACGCGCGGCACCGCGACGGCCATCGTCACCTTCGCGGGTGAATCGGACGTGAACGCCGGCCGTACCTTTGCCGCGGAGCTGCGGGGGCGGCTCGGTGAGGGACGCCTCCTCCGCATCTCGCCGGCCACCTCACGCGCGCGGCTCGACTCGCTCCTCCGACCCGGGGAGCGGATGGTCCTCGCGACATTTGTGCGCACCATCGAGGGGGAAGGGCGCTTCGCCGTCGGGGCGCACGTCGCGCAGTGGATTGACTCGGTCGCCTGGACGCGACCGGTCACGGTGGTCGCGTTCTCGAACCCATATGTGCTGCGCGAGTTCAACCGCGTCTCCGCGTACGTCGCGACCTTCGGTCGCGGGGATGCCGTCGAGCGCGCCGCCGCTCGCGCCGTGGCCGGCGCCATCCCGTTCGCGGGGCGCGCGCCGATCACCCTCCCCGGCTACTTCCGTGCCGGCGACGGCGCCGACCGCTCACCGGACGTCCGGCCGCTCGAGGATTCCCTCCGCCGCATCCTCGAGGCCGCCGTGCGCGACTCGATCTTCCCGGGCGGCATCGCGATCGTCGGGAACCGGGCCGGTATCCTCAGTCAGGTCAGCGCCGGCCGCATCGACTGGGCCGCGGACGCCCCGGCGCCGACGCTCGAGACCATCTGGGATATGGCGTCCCTCACCAAGGTCGTCGGCCTGACGAGCGCGATGATGCAGCTCGTCAGGCAGGGACGGATCGACCTCGACGCGCCGGTGCAGCGCTACCTCCCGGAGTGGCAGGGCCGCGGCAAGGACGCCGTCACCATACGGCACCTTCTCACGCACTCCGGCGGACTCGCCCCCTTCATCCAGCTTTGGAAGCGCACCACGAGCGCCGCAGAAGCGCGACGGATCGTCCTCGACGCCTCGCTCGACACCGTGCCAGGCGCGCGGATGGTCTATTCCGACCTCGGGGCGATGCTCCTCGGCTGGGTGGTCGAGCGCGTGAGCGGCGAGCCCCTCGATCGCTACCTCGCGGCGCACGTGTTCACCGCCGCCGGAATGCGAGACACCCGCTTCCTGCCGCCGACATCGCTCCGCGCGCGCATCGCCCCCACCGAACGCGACCCCTGGCGCGGTCGACTCCTCCGCGGTGAGGTCCACGACGAGAACGCCCATCTCCTCGGCGGGGTCTCCGGTCACGCGGGGCTCTTCAGCACCGGGGCGGATCTCGTCCGGTTCGCGCGGCTCTACCTCAACGGCGGGGCGCTCGAGGGGGTACGGATCTTCGAGCCGGAGACCATCCGCCGCTTCACGACCGTCCAGCGCCCCGGCTTCTCGAATCGGGCGCTGGGGTGGGAGGTCCCGACGGGGGGGAATTCCGCCGGTCGACTGATGCGCGCCCCGGCCTTCGGCCATACCGGGTTCACCGGGACGTCGCTGTGGATCGACCCGGCGAACGACCGCTTCGTGATCCTCCTGACGAACCGGGTGAATCCCACCAGGGAGCGGACCGGAATCGCGCGGGTCCGGACGACGGTGGCCGAGACGGCGGCGACACTCGCGCCGGCCGGCAACGGCCGCGGCAGTCCCTGACGAGCACCGGGGGCCCATCGCGTCGGCGGCGCCGGCCAAGCCCCACCCGTTCCTCACGGCGTGGTGGCCCCTCACCCGTCCGCGGTTCTATATTCCCATCAGTAATCGGGTCGTCAGCCGACGCCCGCAACCCCGCTCGCGGAGGTCCACGATGAGCACGATGAACGCCCCTGAGACGATGGTTTCGATCACCCCGGCCGCGGCGACCGAGGTGCAGAAGTTCATGGCCGCGGAGAACGTCGCCCCCGAGGTCGGCGGTCTGCGCGTCAGCGTGCAGCCCGGCGGCTGCTCCGGCTTCAAGTACTCGCTCCTCATCGAGGACAAGCCGGCGGACGACGACACGGTGCTGCCGCAGGCCGGGTTCAACGTCTTCGTCGATCCCTTCTCGATGCAGTACCTGAATGGCGTGACGATCGACTATGTCACGTCGATGCAGGGGTCGGGCTTCACCTTCAAGAACCCGAACGCGACCGGCGGCTGCGGCTGCGGGAGCAGCTTCTCGGCCTGATCGGCCACCGGTGAATCGACTGACGGGCGCCCCAATGGGCGCCCGTCGCATTTCCCCCCCACGCGCCGCCCTTCCCCTTCCCCCGGGCCCACGCGATGACCGCGACCTTCACCTCCCTCGACTGGGCGATCCTCGTCGCCTACCTCGCCGGTACCACCTGGCTCGGCATCCACCTCGGCCGAGGCCAGAAGGACAGCAAGGATTATTTCGTCGCCAGCGGCACTATCCCGTGGTGGGCCGTCTGCTTCTCAATCGTCGCCACCGAGACGAGCGCGCTCACCTTCATCTCGATCCCCGGACTCTCCTACCTCGGGAACCTCGGGTTCCTGCAGGTGACGGTCGGGTATCTCCTCGGTCGCATCGTCGTCGCCTACACGCTCCTGCCACGCTATATGGACGGGGAGCTCGTGACCGCGTACGCGCTGCTCGAACGCCGCTTCGGCGTCGCCACGCGACGCTTCGCCTCGGTGACCTTCATGTTCACCCGCGCCTTCGGCGACTCGGTACGCGTCTTCGCGACCGCGATCCCGATCGCGCTGATCCTCGGCCCAATCGTCCCGGCCGCCTGGCTGACCCCAATCTCGATCCTCGCGCTCGGCGGCGCCACCGTCCTGTACACGTACCACGGCGGGATGCGCGCCGTCGTCTGGACCGACGTCATCCAGACGATCGTCTACCTCGGTGGCGCGGCAGGGGCGGTCGTGCTGCTCGGGCGCGGCATCGACGGCGGCTGGAGTGCCGTCTGGGCCCAGGCCGCCGGCGCCGGGAAGCTGGCGTGGTTCGACGCCTCACTCACGCTGCGGCAGCCGCATACCGTCTTCGCCGGCCTCCTCGGCGGCGGGTTCCTCGCGATGGCCTCGCACGGTGCCGACCAGCTGATCGTCCAACGGCTCCTCGCCTCCGCCTCGCTCCCGGACGCCCGCCGGGCGCTGATCGGCAGCGGCGTCTTCGTCATCGCGCAGTTCGCGCTCTTCCTCACCATCGGCCTCGGCCTCTGGGTCTTCTACGGTGGGACGAGCTTCCCCGCCCCCGACAAGATCTTCCCGACGTACATCGTCCAGCAGATGCCCGCCGGACTGACCGGTGTCGTGATCGCCGCCATCCTCGCGGCCGCGATGAGCACCATCTCCGGCTCGATCAACTCGCTCGCCGCCGCGACGACCCACGACCTCTGGGTCCCGCTGCGTGGGGCCGGTGCCTCCCCGGACGCGATGCTCCGCGTCTCGAAGCGGTTCACGCTGCTCTGGGCGGCCCTCCTGATCGGCGGCGCCCTACTCTACCGCGCCGAAGGGACGCCGGTCGTGGTCATCGCCCTCTCGGTCGCCTCCTTCACGTATGGTGGGCTGCTGGGCGGGTTCTTCCTCGCCCTCGGTTGGCCCCGCGCCATCCAACGGGACGCCATCCTCGGGATGGCGGTCGGGATCGGCACGATGAGCCTTATCGTCTTCGCGGGCCGGATCGTGGCGGCGGTGCCAGCCCTCTCGGGGCTCCTGACCCCCTTCATCGGGATCGCGTGGCCCTGGTTCGTGCTGATCGGCACCACGATCACCCTCGTCGTAGGTATCTTGTCCTCCTTCACTCATCCAGCGCCCACGGGGGCGCGGTCCGTCTGATCAGGGAATCCAGCGCCATGTCGCAGCTCTTCGTGGGAGTCGATGGTGGGGGCAGCAAGACCGAGGTCGTCGTCGTCGACCGGAAGGGGAAGGAGCGGGCCGCTCGTGTCGGAGATGCCAGCGCCCTCCGCCCCGGCGAGGCGCTGCACACGGCCGAGGTCATCACCGACCTCATTCGCGACGCGCTGACCGAGGCACAGGGGGAGGTCGGCGAGGACGGTCCAGAGCGCCCCGCAGGCCTCGTCGTCGGTGTCGCCGGCGCCGGCCAGGAGGCCGAGCGTCAGGCGTTGCAGCGGATTCTCGAGCGGGCCGACCTCGCGGACGACGTCCTCGTCACGACCGACGCCGAGGTGGCGCTCACCGACGCCTTCGGCGACGGCCCGGGCATCCTGCTGATCGCCGGCACCGGCTCGATCGCCTATGGCCGCGGCCCGACAGGCACCCTGCTCCGCTGCGGCGGCTGGGGCCCGGTCTGCGGCGACGAGGGGAGTGGCGCCTGGATCGGGCGGCGCGCCCTCAGCGTCGTGACCGCATCGCACGACGGACGCGAGCCGGAGACGAAGCTCGTCGGGGCGCTCCTCACCGCGTTGGAGCTGGAATCGGTCGATGGTCTGATCGGCTGGGCGGCCGCCGCGTCGCCGAAGGCGCTCGCCGCCTTCGCCCCGACGGTCCTCACGGTCGCCGCCGACGGGGACCTCCGCGCCAATGCGATCTGCACGCTCGCCGCCGAGGAGCTCGTACTCCACGTGCGGACCCTCGCGCGCCAGCTCTTCGTCGATGAGCGCGCAGCGATCCCGGTGGCGCTCTCGGGCGGGATGCTCGGGCGCGGCGGCTTCCTGCGTCGGCTCGTCGAGCACCGGCTGAAGCACGCGGTGCCGGGATGCCACCTGAAGGGTGACCAGGTGCGCGCCGCCCGCGGGGCGGCGGCGATGGCGCGCCAGCGGGCAAAAGCCGCCCGCTGAGCCGAGCGGTAAACGGACGAGGGCCGCCGGATGCAGTCATCCGGCGGCCCTCGTCCGTTTGCCCTGCGCTGGCGCGGGCGGCGCGCTGCCCTCCCTTACGCGCCCTGCTCGGCGGGCACCCGGGAGGCGTCCCAGAGCCCTTCGGACTTCGCCACGAAGGCCGTCGCGGAGAGATCCCCCGAGACGTTGACCACCGTCCGGGTCATATCGAGAATCCGGTCGACACCGAGGACGATCGCGATCGCCTCACCCGGCACGCCCATCATCGCGATGATGCCCACGAGGAGCGGGATCGAGCCGCCGGGCACGCCGGCCGCGCCGACGGCGGTGATCACCGACATCACGACGACGACGATCATGTTCCCCAGGCTGAGGTCGACCCCGAAGGCCTGACAGAGGAAGATCACGGTGATCCCCTCGAAGATCGCGGTGCCATTCATGCACATCGTGGAGCCGAGCGGGAGCACGAACCCCGCGATCCGGTTCGGGATGCCGAGCCCCTCCTCGGCCGTCTTGAGTGCCGCGGGGAGCGTCGCCGAGCTTGAGCTCGTGCTGAAGGCGGTGATCAGCGTCCCGCGCACGCGCGAGAAGAAGACCTTCGGGCTCAAGCCGATCACGAACTTCAGGATCAGCGAGACGTTGACGAACATATGGAAGAGCAAGGCGCCGAGGACGACGAGGACGAAGGCGCCGAGCGGCTTGAGGAGCGCGAACCCGAACTTCGAGGTGACGCCGAAGATGAGCCCCGCGACGCCGTAGGGGGCGAGCTTCATCGCCATCCCGACGATGACCGTGACGGCGTCATTGATCGCTTCCAGGACCTTGATCATCGGCTCGGCCCGCTCCTGCCGCATCTGCGTCAGCGCGGCCCCGAACATCAGGCCGAAGAAGATGACGCCGAGCATATCGAAGTCCGCCGCCGACTTGACCGGATTCCGCGTGACGATGTTCACGAAGGTGTTGATACCGAAGCCGCCCTGCTGCCCGGCCTCGATCTTCGCCGCCGCGTCACCGGCGTAGGTGGCCATCAACTCGGTCTTCACCGCGTCCGGGACAGCATCACCGGGACGCACGACGCTCACGGCGAGGAGTCCGAAGGCGGCGGCGATGAAGGTGGTCCCGAGGAAGTACCCGATCGCCCTGCCACCCACCTGCCCGACCTTCCGGAGATCCCCGAGGCCGGCGACGCCGAGCGCGATCGAGGAGAAGACGAGCGGCATCACCACCATGAACAGCATCCGCAGGAAGATCTGACCGATCGGCCCCGCGATGTAGGTGTTCACGAAGCCGACGGTGGCGTCGTCCTTGCCGAGCTGCGTGTTGACGAGGATCCCCGCTGTGGCACCGACCAGCAGGGCGAGGAGGATCTTGGTATGCAGCTTCATGCCGGTGCCGCTGTTGCCGATCGATTCAGCCATGGGAGTCCGAGACCTCGGAGGCGAGCGGGGGGAGACCGCGACGGAGGCGCGAGTGCCGCGCGCCGTAGGAGAAGTAGAGCGCGAGCCCGATGACGAGCCAGACGCCGAAGCCCTGCCAGGCCATCGCCGGGAGCCCGCGCATCACGAAGAGGCAGGCCGCCGCCCCGGTGAGGGCGACGAGCCAGACGGCGGGCACCTTGAAGGGCCGCGGCCGGTCGGGCTCGATCACGCGGAGTACGAGGACGCCGACGCAGACGAGGGTGAAGGCGAAAAGCGTCCCGATGTTGGTGAGATCGTACGTCGCCGCATCATCAGCGACGAGCGCCCCGAGCGCTACGAACGCCCCCGTGAGGATGGTCGTCACGTGCGGGGTGCGGTACTTCGGGTGGAGCTTCGCCGCGAAGGGCGGCAGCAGCCCGTCGCGCGCCATCGCGTAGAAGATGCGCGGCTGACCATACTGGAACACGAGGAGCACCGCGGACATCGAGACCACGGCTCCGAGGGCGATGATCCAGGAGAAGCGCGTCAGCCCGGCCACCTCGAAGGCGTGCGCGAGCGGGTCGGCGCTCTTGAGCTGCAGATAGGGGACGAGTCCCGTCGCCACCGCCCCGACGATCACGTAGATGAGCGTGCAGGCGGCGAGCCCGAGCAGGATCCCGCGAGGCATCGTCCGCTGCGGATCCTTCGTCTCCTCCGCCGCCGTTGAGATCGCATCGAACCCGATGTACGCGAAGAAGGCGATCGCCGCGCCTTGATGGATCCCCGTGAATCCGTTCGGGGCGAAGGGCCGATAATTCGCGGGGTCGATGTGCTGCACCCCGACGACCACGAAGAGCGCAAGCACGGCGAGTTTCACGAGCACCATCGCGTTGTTCACCCGCGTGCTCTCACGGACGCCGAGGACGAGGAGCCAGGTGATGGCCGCGACGATGAGGAACGCCGGGAGGTTCACGAGCAGCGGCATCCCGGCGAGCCGCGGGGCCTCGGCGAGCAGCGCCTGCATCACCTCGGCGTGCGCCCCGGTCCCCGCCGCCCCCGCCTGCACCTGGAAGTACCCGTGCGTCAGCCAGCCTGGGATGTGGAGCCAGGGGGAGACGAGCGACTCGAAGTAGCCTCCCCACGCGATGGCCACGGCGACGTTCCCCACCGCATACTCGAGGATGAGGTCCCAGCCGATGATCCACGCGACCAGCTCGCCGAGCGAGGCGTAGCTGTACGCGTAGGCGGACCCGGCCTGCGGGATCATCGCTGCCAGCTCCGCGTAGCAGAGCGCCGCGAGCGCGCAGACGGCGCCGAGGAGGAGGAAGCTGATGACGAGCGCCGGACCGGCGCCGTAACGGATCACTTCGCCGGAGGCGGCGATCTCCCCCGCCGCGGCGGTCCCGAGGGTCGAGAAGATCCCGGCACCGATGACGGCGCCGATGGAGAGGGCGACGAGGTCGCGCGTCCCGAGGGTGCGGGCGAGGCCGCTGCCGGTGCTGTCGAGGGACGCGATCGGCTTCCGCGCCCAGAGGGGGGAGGGCATGGCGGGGAAGCTACGGTGCCGCCGTGGGAGGGACTAGTCTCCGGCGGAGCTCAGGGCACCGCAGCGGTCACCGACACCGTGTCGCGCACCGGAGTGCCATCGGCGCGGACCGCCGGACGGAACCGCCATTCCGTCAGCACCTCTCGGATGCGGCGATTGTACGCCCCGTCTTTCGACGGATTGAACGCGATCAATGTGGCGCGTCCGCGCTCGTCGACGTCGAACCACGCCACCATCGTGTACGGCCGGATCTTCCTCGGCACCGGCTGCGGCAGCATCACCATCGTGGTCACCTCTGGGGGATAGACCTCGTCCCCGCCGCCCCCCGTCCCGGGCCCCGTTCCGGAGCCCCGCCCCGTGCCGACACCCGATCCGACCCCGCCCCCGCTCCCGGGCCCACTCCCGCCCGACCGGTCCACCCCCGTCCCACCACCGCTGCCGGGGGTCGGAGCGGTCACCGGCGCCGACTCGGCAGGGGCCGCAGCCGGCGCCGGTGGGGGCACCTCAGGGGGTTTCGGCTTCGGCGGCTCCGGTGGCTTCTCCATGGGTGTGGGGACCGGTGCGGGGGCCACTGCGGGCGCGACCTGGACGTAAGTGATCCGTTCCGGGATCACGCGCTCGGCCCCCGACCCACGATTCCCGCCGCCCCCGCCACCAGCCGGCGTGGCCCCGCCGGCCCCCTCGGAAAGGGGCAGGTCCAGCTGCGACGCAATCACCGGCGGCAGGAAGACCGCGAGTACCAGCGCCAGATGGAGCAGGAACGACAGTAGCGCCGCGCCTGTGCCCCGGCGCGGGCGGCGAGGCCCGGCGATGGGGCGATAGGCCGGACGTGGGCGACCGGCGGCGTCGAACGGAGTGGACGGCATACGTGGATGAAAAATGATACGGCGGACGAACCAGAAAAGGTTCGTCCGCCGTCACATCCCCGGAGGTCGAACCTCCGGGACGCGGCTCGATCAGCCCGGCGGCACGCCGATGACGCGGACCCCGGCGCCACGGGCGACATCCATCGCGTGGATAATCGACTGGAACTCGGCCTTCGGATCACCCTTGACGAAGATGATCTTCTCCGGCCGCGGATCGTAGATGTCCTTCAGGAACTTCGGCAGCGACGCCGAATCGACGGGCTCCCGGTTGACCGAGTACGTGCCATTCGCGAAGACCTCGAGGACGATCTGATTCGAGGCCGAGTTCGCGGTGGCGACCGCCGGGGTCGGATCCGGCAGCTGGATGTCGATCGCCTTCCGGACCTGCTGCACGAGGATGAAGATCACGAGCAGCACGAGCATGATGTCGATCATCGGCACCACGTTCGGCTCGTTGTTCAACCCCCCGCTGTTGCCTACGCTGGCTCCCATAGGATCTCCTCAGGGGTTCTGTGCGGAGGCTTCACCCTCCGCCGTGGGTGAACCGACCTGGTCGGTGATCGCCGCGACGACGCGCACGCCGCTGCGGGAGGCGATGTTCCACGCCTGCTGGACGACCTCGTACGGGAGGCCCGAGTGGGCCTTCAGGTAGAGGATCGCATCGCCGCGGGTCGAGTAAATCCGCGTGAGGTTGTCGGCCAGCGAGGCGTTCTCGATCTTCTTCTTGTTGAGGAAGTACTGCCCGAACCGGTCGATACCGAGCACCTGGTCCGTCTCCTCCTCCGGGTGAGGCTTCAGGTTCGCGCCCTTCGGCGGCTCGGCGGAGAAACCCGCCGCGATCGCCGGAGTCACGACCATGAAGATCACCAGCAGCACGAGCATGACGTCGATCATCGGCACGACGTTTGGCTCGGCTTTGACGGGGCCGCTCGAGCCCACGGATGCACCCATGCGAGAACCCTCCTACGGGTTACGGGAGAGCCTTACTGGGAGATCGGCGCGGACCCGCCGGTGGCCTTCGTGCTGAACTCACGGGTGAAGCGCGACCGGCCGAACTCGCCCGACATCGTACGGATGAGGTAGTCGATCACGTACTTCGAGATGTGCGTCATCTCGGCCGTGAGGTTCTCGATCTTCGTCTGGAAGTAGTTGTAGAACCACACCGCCGGGATGGCGACGCCGAGGCCGAGGCCGGTGGCGATGAGCGCCTCCGCGATCGGGACGATGATCTCGTTGATGCCCGAGCTCCCCGACGCACCCATCTTGGAGAACGCGTTAATGATGCCGACGACGGTGCCGAGGAGGCCGACGAACGGCGCCGTCGAACCGACCGTCGCGATGACGGCGAGGCCGCGCTTCATCTCGACGATCTCCTGCAGCATCTCACGCTCGACCGCGCGCTCGACCGAGTTGATGTCCGACACGGTCACGGTGCCGTCGAGGAGGAGGGGCTTCACCTCACCGAGGGCGGCGCCGAGCACCTTCGCGACATGCGACTTCTTGTACTGGTCGGCGAGGTCGATCGCCTCGCTGAGCTTGTCCTCTTTGAGGAACTGGTCGAACTCGGGGGCGAACTTCTTCGTCTCCGCGGCCGCCTTGCGCATCGCGTTCCACTTGCCGACGGCGACCGTCAGCGACCAGAACGACATGCTGAGCATGAGGACCCAGATGCCCTTGGCGAAGAGCGGGCTCTCCTGGAAGATCTCGGCGAGGTTCATTTCCATGACTGCGATTCTCCTGACGTGCCTAGGTGGGACGGTGGATGATTACCGCTGGAGGGCGAACACGAACGGCTGCTGCACCAACTGCTTCACCTTTCGCCCGCCGACCTCGGCGGGCATGAACCGCATCGCGGGGAGAGCCGCGCGGAGCGAGGTCGCGAACAGCTCGTGCGAGGTGCGGATCACCTTATACGAGCTGATGTCGACGCGCCCGAGGGTGTCCACGACGAACTGCGCGAGGACCTCGCCCTCGACGCCGGCCGAGCGGAGGATGTCGGGGTACCGTGGCGCCCCCGACCCGGGAATCGGCGCGACCGGCTTCTCGACCTGGAAGTCGAAGTAGGCCTGGTCCGCGTTCGGGGCGACCACGCCGCCGACGACACCGGTCGCCACACCACCCGCGACCCCGCGGCCAGAGAAGTCCGCCTCGTTGGTCACCTTCGCGTTCAGGTCGATCTCCGGGATGACGTCCGGGATCTCGACCGGCGCGGTGAGGACCTGGAACCCCTTCGCGAGCGGCGGCGCGGCAACGTCCGGCGGCGGCTCCTCAGGCTTCGGTTCCTCCTCCTTCTTCTCCTCCTCGACCACGAACTCTGTCACCGCCTCGACCGTCTCCGCCACGGCCTCGCCGACGTGCTTCGTCGCGATGACCGAGCCGACCACGATGAGGGCGTGGATCACGATCGACGCGAAGGTCGACCCGATGCCCTTGCTCTTGCGCGTTCCCGTCTCGATGAGTCTCAGTGCCACTCTTCCATCTCCGATGAAAAAAGTGCCCGTCGTCACCGCGCTCGGTGCCGACGGGCAAGAAGCTACGACGGCCTCCCCTACGCGGTAATGACGAAAAGATTAGGATTTGATGAACGCTGAGTGAGGCTTCCCTTACGACCGCGGTGCCCCCCCATCCCCTCGGGGCTCGAGCGGCAGCAACACCGTGAACGTCGTCCCTCGACCGGGACGCGAGGCAACGGTGATCGTTCCCCCGTGGGCATGCGCGATCCACTCGGCGATCGAGAGCCCGAGACCGAAGCCGCCGCGCTCCGCCGCCCGCGACCGAGACCGGTCCGCACGCCAGAATCGCTCGAAGATGAACGGCAGGTCGGGTGCCGCGATCCCCACACCGGTGTCGTCCACCACGATCGCCGCCTCCTCCCCTCGTCGCGAGAGGCCGATCGCGACCCGACCACCGGCGGGCGTGTACTTCACCGCGTTGGTCACCAGATTCAGCCCGAGTTGCCGTAGCCGGCTCGCCTCCCCGGGCACCGTCAGCGGCTCGGTCCCGGTCAGCAGCACCGTCACGCCGGCCTCCTCGCCAAGGATCCCCGCCGTCTCGTAGAGCTCGAGGACCAGCGGCTCGAGCGCCACCGGTTCGCGATGCAGGTCGTACCGCCCCTCGTCGGCCCGCGCGAGGGTGAGCAGCGACTCGACGAGGTCCGTCATCCGTGCCGTCTCCGCCAGCGCATCCTCGAGCGGCGCGAGCTGCTCGGGCGGGACCTGTGCCGTCGTCATCGTCCGCTCCAGATGCGCCCGCAGGACGGCGAGCGGGGTCTTGAGCTCGTGGCTTGCATCGGCAGTGAAGCGGCGCAGGGCGGCGAACGAGGCCTCGATGCGCGCGATCATCGCGTTGATCGTCTCCGCGAGCCGGTCGACCTCCTCGATCCCCTCCTCCTCGCGGACCCGACGATGCAACGAGCGCCCGTGCTGGATCGCCTCGAGGCTCCCGGCGAGGCGCTCCAACGGCTGGAGACTGGCGCCGATCACCCCCCAGGCGATGACGCCCGAGATGAGAGCGAGGAGGCCGATCGCGACGAGCAGCGGCCCGAAGCCATCGAGCCGAGTGAGCGCCAATGGCTCCTGTGAGCGCCCCGCGATCACGCGAAGCGGTGCCCCGGAGGTCCCGCGCGCGAGCGGCTCCTCCTCGCCGCGGAGCCGCACGAAGACGGTCTCCGTCGAGAGGCGGACCTCCGCCGCGGGGCGCGCCGGCGTGAGCAACGTCGTCGCGGCCGTGACGAGGGTGGCACGGTCGCGCGTGGGCAACCGACGGACCGCCTCGCTCTCGAAGAGCACCGCAGCCCCGTCGGCGACGAGGAGGTATCCGGGAAGGGCGGCAAGGGTCCGGGTGACGGCCGGCGAGAGCGCGGGCGGTGCGGCGCTGTCCGAGGTGACCACGATGCCCACGAAGCGCCCCGTCCCCGCCTGCGCGAGGACGCGGGCCGCGACGGTGGCCGCCTCATCGACCCGCTGCTGCAGGGCACGCTGCGCCGCCGTCCGTTCGGAGCCGAGCAACACCCCGACCAGCGCGACGCTCGTCGCCAATCCCCCGACGACGTGGGCCCGCGTCAGCTGCCGCCGGAGGCTCGCCACCGCCCTACCCCTTCAGCACGTAGCCGACGCCGCGGACGGTCGTGATCAGCTTCCGCTCCGATCCGGCGTCGACCTTCTTCCGCAGGTGGGTGATCACCACGTCGACGATGTTCGTTCCCGGATCGAAGTGGTAGCCCCACGCGTACTCCGTGATGAGGGTGCGGCTCATCACGCGGCCGGCGTGGCGGGCGAGATATTCGAGCACGAGGAATTCCTTCGGCGTGAGTTCGATGGGGCGCCCGCCGCGAGCGACCTCCCGCGCATCGAGGTCGATCACCAGATCCGCCACCGTGATGCGCGGCGAGGCGATGGCGCGTGGCCGTCGGACCAGCGCCTCCGCCCGCGCGAGCAACTCCTCGAACGCGAAGGGCTTCGTCACGTAGTCGTCCGCCCCCGCCCGGAGGGTCTCCACCTTCGCGTCGACGGCGTCCTGCGCAGTGAGCACCAGCACCGGCGTCTCAATGCCCCGTTGCCGGAGCGCGCGCAGCACCTCGACCCCGCTCCGCCCCGGGAGACGCAAGTCGAGGACGATCAGGTCGTACGGCTGTGCGCGCGCGAGGCCCTCGCCCGCGTCCCCGTCGGCGACCAGGTCGACCGTCCACCGGTGCTCCTCGAGCCCACGGGAGACGAATTGCCCAACGGTGGGGTCGTCCTCGATGACGAGGACCTTCACGTGCCCACCGCCCGCAAGATCACGCGGAAGGTCGCGCCACGCCCCTCGACGCGCTCCACTTCGATGCGCCCGCCGTGCTCTTGCTCGATGGCAGAGCGAATCACGCCCCGAGCTTCGCGATCTCGGCGAGGATCTCGGCGTTCTCGCGGCGCGTCCCAGGCGTCGCCTCGACGAACGACCAGCGCACGACCCCCGCCTTGTCGATCAGGAAATAGGCACGCGTCGAGAAGAAGCGCTCCTCCAGGAGCGTCCCGTACGCACGCGAGACCTCTCGTGTGAAATCCGACGCCAGGTCGACGCGCATCGCGTGCTTGGCCTGGAACTCCTTCAGCGAGGGGACGGCATCGACGCTGATGGGGATGACGACCACGTCCCGCGACGCGAAGGCATCGAAGTCGTCGCCGAAGGCGCACATCTCCGCCGTACAGACGCCGGTGAAGGCAAGCGGGAAGAAGGCGAGGAGGACGTGCTGCTGACCCCGGAACGACGAGAGGGTCACCGAGCCGCCCGTGGTCTCGAGGGTGAAGTCCGAGGCGGCGGAACCGATCGCGGGAATGGGCATCAGGTCGAGGAGGCTGGGTGCGAACGACGGATGAGGATGCGGATGGAGCGTGCCGGGATCGAACCGGCGACCCCCTGCTTGCAAAGCAGGTGCTCTCCCAGCTGAGCTAACGCCCCTCAGATTTATAAAGCATTACACCACAATGACTTGAGAGGATATAAGTAGGGATGCACCGACCGCGAACATCCGAGCGACCCCAGCCTCCAACTACTCGTTCTCGAATGCCCC
>VHBO01000012.1 GCA_016871895.1 Gemmatimonadota bacterium | reverse complement strand
AGCCCGCCGCGAAGCCCGCCGCGAAGCCCGCCGCGAAGCCCGCCGCCAAGAAGGCCGCGCCCAAGAAGTGACCGGGGTCCCGCGCGGCGACGCGCTGGCCCTGACCGCGGCCCTCGTCGCGGTCGACTCCCGGAATCCGAGCCTCGTCGCCGACGGACCGGGCGAGGGCCCGGTCGCCGAGCGCCTCGCGGAGATCCTCCGGTCCTGGGGCCTCGACGTCACCTGGCACGAACACACCCCGGGGCGAGTCTCCGTCGTCGCGCGCGGGGGGCATCCCGATGGCGGTCGATCCCTCCTCCTGAACGGGCATCTCGACACCGTCGGGGTGGAGGGGATGCGCCACCCGCCCTTCACCCCAACCATCCGCGACGGCCGTCTCTACGGTCGCGGTTCCGCCGATATGAAAGCGGGGATCGCGGCGATGGCCGCCGCGGCCGTCCGTGCGCACGACGCGGGCGCCACCGGGGCGATCATCCTCGCCGCCGTCGCCGACGAGGAATGGGAGAGCCTCGGCACCCGCGCGCTCCTCGCCGACGGCCTGCGTGCCGACGCCGCCATCGTCACCGAGCCGACCCGGCTCGCGATCGCGCCGGCGCACAAAGGGTTCGCCTGGGCGGAGCTCACCGTCCGCGGCCGCGCCGCGCACGGCTCCCGCGCGGACGTCGGCGTGGATGCCATCGCCGGGGCCGCCAAGGTGCTCACCGCCCTCGACGAGACCGCGCGCGCCTCCCACGGTCACCTGACGCACCCCCTCCTCGGCCACGCCTCCTGGCACGCCGGTACCATCAGTGGGGGGATCGGGCTCTCGACCTATCCCGACCGGTGCACCGTGAGCCTCGAACGTCGCACCCTGCCTGGGGAGGAGGGTCAGCGGTTCGCCGCGGAGATCGACGCCGCGATCACCGCGGTGCGCGAGGCGACGCCCGCCCTCCACGCCACGGTCACCCCGGGCCTCATTCAGCAACCGAACGACCTCCCCGTCGACCACCCGCTCGTGCAGACCCTCGCGACGGCGTCTCGCGACGCCGGATGGCCCGCCGCGGTCGAGGGCCTCTCCTGCTGGACCGACGCGGCGCTCTTCACCGCGGCGGGGATCCCGGCGCTCTGTTTCGGCCCCGGCGACATCGCGCTCGCCCACGCCGCGGAGGAGTGGGTCCCGGTCGACGAGATTCATCGCGCCACCGAGATCCTGACGCGCGCCATCCACCGCTGGACGACGACTACCTGATGCCGCTCACCGTCGCGCAATACGACGCGCTCGAGCGCGCGATCCTCGACGGCACCCGCATCGCGGTGCTGCGCCGAGGCACGGAGTTCATCGTCATCGCCGAACGCCTCGTGTTGCGCGAGGGGCGCGAGACGATCGTCGCCCGGCATCCGACGACAGGCGCCCCGCTCGAACTGCGGCTCGACGACTGCGAGCGGATCGAGGTGATCCGGTGAGCGCATACCTCCCCCTCGTCGCGGTCTACGCCGACGAATCGTGTCTCGGCAACGGCAAGGCCGGGGCGAACCCCGGCGGCGCGGGGGTGCTCGTCGAGTTCCAGCATCCCGACGGCCGGCTCACACGCCGGGACCTCTGGATCAGTGAGCCCGCCACGACGAACAACCGAATGGCGCTCCGCTCCGTCATCGAGGCCTTCACCGCCCTCGGCGCCAAGGATGGACGCTTCAGCGTCCTCTTCACCACCGACTCCCGCTACCTCGTCGATGGCCTCGGCGGATGGGTCTTCGTGTGGGCCCGGAACGGGTGGACGCGCAAGACCGGCGCGATCGAGAACCTTGCACTCTGGCAGGCGGCGCTCCGCGCGACGGTCGGTCACGAGTACGCCTGGCAGTGGGTCAAGGGCCACGCCGGGCATCCGCAGAACGAGTATGCGAATGACCTCGCGGTCCGCGCCGCCACCGAGCAGTCGAGTTCTGGCGGGCTGGTCGAATCGGGTTTCGACGGCTGGCTCGCGGCGCGGCGCGCAAAGGGCGGGGCTCGCGCCCCGGTGGCAGCCTTCCCCGCCGCTGCCACATTTCGTCCAGCTCCCACGCTGCCCCGTCCCACCTGAGCGGAGCCCCGATGCCCTCACTTGACGCGCTGTCCGACCTCCTCATCCGCGCCGCGCAGACCGCTGGCGCCACCGCGCGCCCGATCGCCGTGCAGGAGATTCTCGACACCCACGCGCCGTATCGGCAGGTGCGCGCGCACGCCATCGTCGACACGAACGACGACTACCTCCTCCTGGTGATGCGACTACTCGCGGGCGAGGGGGGATATGTGGACGCGGAGCCGGCGGTGCGGACGGCGTGCGCCACCGAACTGGCCTCGCCGAACCCCGACCTCTTCGTGGTGCGGTCGCACGGCCACGCAACGGTGCGGATCACTGGCGCGCTGCCACGTGCGGGGGCACCGGCCGTGCCGCTAGCACCCGTTGCGGCTCCTGTCGCTCCGACACCCGCGGCCCCGCCTGCTCCCGCACCGGCACCGATTCCCACACCCGCCCCAATGGCGGACACCCCCGAACAGAGCCCCATTCCGAGCGACGCCGATGACGACCCGAACTGCATCGGTTGCGCGCACCCGCTCCCCAACGACCGCGACATCCGATTCTGCCCCTGGTGCGGCGTTGACCAGACGACCAAGCAGTGCCCCGGGTGCGGAAGCGAGGTGAAGGCGACGTGGCGTTTCTGCGTGACCTGCGGACGACCAACGTGATCCATCGGCGCGCCGCGCTCGCCGTCCTCCTCGTCCTCGCCGGCCTCGGCTGCGCGGGGCCGCAACGGGCGAGCGACCCGCTCCGGCCCGTCACGGTGGGACCTCGCTGGCCCGTGAAGACCCGCGAGCACGTGGACCTCTGGCTCCACGGCTTTGCGTTGCTGATGGACGATTCCGCGACGGTCCCGCTCTTCGATCGTGGCTATCGCGACCACCTCACGGTGGAACGCAACCGCCGGGGACTCTACACCGCGCTCGATTCCGCGCGACGCGACCTCGTCGCCGGCCTCCGGGCCCGCCCCGCGCTCGAGGGCGCGCAGTTCCTCGCGCTCTACTTCGGCAGCTGGGACGAGTTGCAGCGCGGGATGACATTCTTCCTCCGCGCCGAGGGGGACCCGCGCAACGCGTCGAATCCGGAGGTCGCCGGCGTGGTCGCCTTCTTGGCGCAGCAGTTCCCGCGCAAGGAGGACCGCGAGTGGGCGCGTCGCTTCAGTGCGGCCCTCGAGGGGGAGCGCACGCAGTTCTTCCACGCTTGGTGGGTCGACGAGCAGCGACGGCGGACCCCGGGGCTCGTGATGGCCGACTCGCTCTGGCAGGCGCGCTGGCGACCGGCGCTCCAACCGTACCTGAACGCGACGCAGCAACAGAACGGCGACCTGATCCCCTCGCTCACCCTTGGTGGCGAGGGGCGGGCCGTCCCCGCCGGCAAGCTCGCGAGTCAGTACGCGGTAACGTGGCCGGCGACGGCGGACAGCGCGGCGACGCTGCTCTACGCCTTCGTGCACGAGGCGGCGGGCGCGGTCGCCACCGTCGCGATCGCGGACCACCTCACGCCGGCGCAGCAGCGCGCCGGGTCGGGTACCGCGCTCGCCGCGACCGGGCTCGTGCGTGGCGGCGCGATGCTCGTCGCGCGGATCGACCCCGCGTTGGCCGACGGGTACGCGCGCTGGTATCTGGGTCTCGCGGGCCGTCCCGTGCCGTCCACCGGCGCGCTCGAGGCGCTCGCCGCGGCATTCCCGATGCCGGAGGAGATGTTGGCCTCCCTCCGCCGCCAGATCGACTTCGCCTTCACGGGGATCTGAGGACGCGTACCGTGCCGGGGGGAGATAACTTCACGCCGATGAGCACGCGCCACCGTCCTCCGGATCCCGTCGACCGCGTGCGCGAGGCGCAGCGGTTCGGGCGCGATATCCTGCCCGAGGTCTCCCGCACCTTCGCCATCAGCATCAAGGCGTTGCCCGGTGTGCTGGGCGACGCCGTCTGCACGGCCTACCTCCTCTGCCGCATCGCGGACACCATCGAGGACGACAACACCACCGCGCCCGAGCAGCGCGCCGCGTGGCTCGACGCCTTCCTCGCCGCGCTCGATGATGCGTCCGCCGCCGACGCCTTCCCCGCGCAGGTGCGCGCACTGCAGGGGGACCCCGCGCACCTGCGCCTCGTCGCGCACACGGACCTCGTGCTCGTCGCCTTCCGGGCGCTCCCGCCGCGCACGCGCGACCGCGTCGCCCACTGGGTGCGCGAGATGGGGCGTGGGATGGCGAAGTTCGTGCGCACCTACCCGCGCGGCATCCGGATTCAGACGCTCCCCGAGTATCGCGAGTACTGCTACTACGTCGCGGGCACGGTGGGGTGCATGCTGACCGAACTCTGGCACGAGCACGTGCCGGCGGTGGGCCGTCGCGAGTTCGACCGCCTCTGGAGCCGCTGCCAGACCTTCGGCGAGGCGCTGCAGACGGTCAACATCCTGAAGGACATCGCGCACGACGCGGAGCACGAGAATTCGATCTACCTCCCCGCGCACGACCTCGAGGCTGCGGGGAGCGGGCACGCCACGCTGCTCTCGCCGGCGCACGTGGAACGCAACCATCGCGTGGTCGAGGGATTCATCGCGCTCGCGCGCACCGACCTCGACGCAGCACTCGAGTACACGCTGGCGATCCCGCGCCGCGCGTTCCGAGTGCGTGCCTTCTGCGTGCTCCCGCTCCTCTTCGCCTATGCGACGCTCCGCGACCTCTCGCGCTCGCGCGCGATGCTCACGGCAGGCGGGCAGGTGAAGATCTCGCGCGCCGAGGTGAAGGCGCTGATGCTCGCGGGGCTCCTCGCCATCGGGAGCAACGCGGCGTTGCGGCGCCTCGTGGCGAGCGTGCAGGCGCGGCCGTTCACTCTCGGCCTCGCCGGCGCCTGAGGGCGCGGCGCCCATCGCCCGCCCCACGTCGAGCCGCCGCGTGACCGCGCCCGCCTCCCCCGCTCCGACCGAGATGCCCCCGGGCTTCCGTGGCGTCTTCCGCCACGACGCGCTCGCCCGCGCGGTCTACAGCGAGGCGGCCGGCGTGGCCCGCGTCATCCCGCGTGCCGTCGCCGTCCCTGCGGACACCGACGACCTCGTGACGTTGGTGCGCTGGGCGGCCGCGCAGGCCGTGCCGCTCATCCCGCGTGGGAGCGGGAGTTCGATGGGCGGGGGCGCGATCGGCGATGGGGTCATCGTCGACCTCGGCCGCCTCGGTGGCATCGGCGCGGTCGATGTCGAGGCGCGGACAGTTCGCGTCGGCGCCGCGGTCACCCGTGACGCCCTCGACACGACGGCGCGGACGCACGGCCTCACCTTCCCCGTGGACCCGTCGAGCGGCGCCTTCGCCACGATCGGCGGGATGTGCGCCACGCACGCGGCGGGGAGCCGCACGATTCGCCACGGTCCGCTCCGCGACTGGATCGTCAGACTCGAATGCGTCTTCGCCGACGGGACGCGCGCCGCCCTGCGCCGCGGCGCACCCGCGCCCGACGTGCCGGCGCTCGCACGCCTCACGCGGGACGTCACCCCCGCCGTCCACGGTGCCGCGCCCGAGACGCTCCGTCGGCCCGGGGTGCGGAAAGACTCCTCCGGCTACGCGCTCGGCGCCTTCGCCGCGAGCGACGACCCGATCGATCTCCTCCTTGGCAGCGATGGGACGCTCGCGTTCATCACAGCGGTCGAGGTGCGGCTCACGCGCGTTCCGGGCGCCACCGCACTCGCCCTGCTCGGCTTCCCCTCGCTCGAAGCCGCGGCATCGGCGGCTGTCGCGATGGCTGATGGCGGCGCGAGCGCTGCGGAACTCCTCGACCGCTCCTTCCTCGACATCGCCGCGAGCGAGGGCACCGACCTCGGGCTCCCCGCGCGGCTCGAGGCGGTGCTCCTGATCGAGGCGGAGGGGACCGACGCCGCCGATGCGATAGCCCAGATGGACGCGCTCGTCGCGATCGGCGAGGCGCACGGGGCGACGCATCGCGAGCGGGCGGAGACCCCGGCGGCGACGGCACGACTCTGGGCGCTGCGGCACGCCGCGAGCCCGATCCTGAATCGCCTCGCCCCGCGCTGGCAGAGCCTGCAGCTCGTCGAAGACGGCTGCGTGCCCCCGGCGCGCTTCGCCGACTATGTGCGCGGCGTGCGGGCGGCGCTCGATGCCGCCGGCCTGCGCGGTGTGATCTTCGGGCACGCCGGGGATGCGCACGCGCACGTGAATGCACTCGTCGATCTCGAGGACCCGACCTGGCGCACCCGATGCGAACACCTGCTCGAGGCAGTGACCACGCTCGTCGCCACGCTCGGCGGCACGCTCGCGGGTGAACACGGCGACGGCCGACTCCGTACACCGTTGCTCGCCCGCGTCTGGCCGGCGGCGTCACTCACCCTCTTCGCGGCAGTGAAGCGGGCGTTCGACCCCGACGGCCTGCTGAACCCCGGGGTGAAGGTGCCGCTGCCGGGGGCCGTGCCGCTCGACGCACTGAAGGTCGACCCCGGACTCCCGCCCCTCCCGGCCGCCGCACGCGCTGCGCTCGACCGGGTGACGCGGGAGCGGCGCTGGGACCTACACCGCCTCGACCTTCTCCCCACCGAGTCGTAGTCGACGCCGGGCGGACGCCCGGGCGCCACCACGCGGGGGGCCGGGGGCCCCGGCGCCGCGCTATCTTTCCCGCTCGACCCCAGCCATTCCCGCGATGCCGCACTTCTACACCGAACCCACGATCACCGTCCTCGCGCGTCCGCAGTTCGCGGAGCCCGCGCATCTCCCCGTGCAGTGGATGGGCGAGGGGACCGACGGCGAGCGACTCGCCGAGTTCGCGGGGCGGCTCTGCTATATGAGCCAGAAGAACCCCGCGAGCCGCAGCACGCGGGACTACCTGGAGAACATCAAGAAGCAGGGGCACGGCTCCGTGCTCGAGCACGCGAACTACTCGCTGCTACTCGAAGGCGTGAGCCGGTCTCTGACGCACGAACTCGTGCGGCATCGCGCGGGGTTCGCGTATTCGCAGCTCTCGCAGCGCTATGTGGACGAGTCGGACGCGGCGTTCGTCGTGCCGCCGGCGATCATCGGTGATGACGCGCTGCGCGCCGCGTGGCAGGCGCAGGTGGAAGGGGCGCAGGCCACGTATGTGGCGCTCGTCGACCGGTTGATGGAGCGCTACCAGTGGGTGGACGACAAGGTCCACCGTCGGAAGATGGCACGCGAGGCCGCGCGCGGCGTGTTGCCGAACTCGACCGAGACGAAGATCGTCGTGACGGGGAACGCGCGCGCCTGGCGCACGATGCTCGAGCTGCGCTCGAGCGAGGCGGCGGAGTTCGAGATCCGGCGGATGGCGGTCGCGGTGCTGCGGACGATGCAGGCCGAGGCGCCGGCGTTCTTCTCCGACTTCGAGATCTACGTCGCGGCGGACCGGGTCGAGGCCGCGCGGATCGGGTACCACAAGGTCTGATCCCGCCGTGTCGCGCGCGGCCGCGTGATGCGGCGCGCGCGGAGGCGTGTCAGGCCTTCCATTTCCGCAGCGTCGTGAGCGCGGTCGTAAGCGCCGACGTCTCCTGCTCTGAGGTCGCGGTCGCCAGCAGCACCTCGTAGGTCGCGATCGCGAGCTTCATCGCCACCGGATCGTTCTCCGCACCGGCCACCGCGGCCGCGTTGTCGGCGAGCGCGGCCTGGGCGAGCTTGTCGTCGGGATAGCGAGTCGTGACCTGATGCCACCGCTGCATCCGACCACGCGGCGAGGGCTCGGTGAGCGCCCAGAGGTGCCACGCGGCCCGGTTCGCCGGATCCGCCGCGAGGGCGCGCGACGCGATCTCGCCGACGACATCGGGACCACGGCCGGTGAGCCAGTAGGCGTTGGCGAGGGCGACGAGCGCGGCGGCGTTCTGCGGTTCGCGCTCGACGACGCGTTCGTAGACGGGGCCAGCGACCTCGTGGAGGTCACGGTGCGGCTCGACGGCGGCGATGAGGGCGGCGGTGTCCGCCGTCTCCGCGCAGACGGCGTCGAGCCGCGCGAGGAGCTTCGGGATGTCGGCGTCGGCGTGATAATCGCGGACGATCGCGGCGACGGCCGCGCGGGGATCCGAGGGCATCCCGAAAAGTAGCGGGCGCCGCCGGGAGGGTTGCGTCCGGCCAGCGGCCGGGGCATACTCACTCCGTCCGCCTGTCCTGGTGAGGCCGTCGCCCACCCCGACCTTGGCGCTGCACAGCTTCTCTTCTCCGCCCCGCCCCTGTGCGCGGCGCTTCCCCGGCGATCGGCCGGGACTCGTATCACACCACCCCGAATGACCGAACGTCGTCGTCCCGCCCGTCGAGGGCGTGGTGCGCGCTCTCAGGACGAGACCGCACCGGAACAGCCCATTGAGGCCGATCCCTCCCGGGACGCCTCCGAGCCCGCTCCGGCGGCCGAAGCCCCGGCCCCGAAGCGCCGCGGCCGTCCGCGGAAGGTGAAGCCGGAGGAGTCCGCGTCGGCCCCCGAGTCCACCTCACCCGCGCCGGAAGCCTCGCGCAGCGAAGCCGCCGCGCCCGAAGCGCCGTGCGCCGCGCCGGAGACCCCAAGCGAGGCTCCGTGTCCGTCCGCCGAGGGCGGCGCCGACGCGTCGGGGGGTCGTCCGTGGGAGCGTGACCGTGGGGAGCGCGGCGATCGGTTCGACCGGAACGACCGGAACGGTCGAGGCCGGCGCGGCCGGCGGCGCCGTGGCCGCGGGCGGGGTGGGTTCGACCGCGCCGAGGGCGGCGAGGGTGGGGATCGGCCGCACCGCCCACATCGGCCGCAGGGCGGATTCGATCGGGAGCGCGGCGGGCAGGGCGATCACGATCGGGATCAGGACCGCACCCCGGTGGTGCTCGTCGCTGACGGCGAGACGTCCGGCTGGTTCGACCCGGCGCGCGAGGCGGGCTTCGTCCGCCGCGCCGAGCACAGCTACCTCAACGAGCCGGGCGACGCCTGGGTCCCGCCGCAGCTGATCCGGCAGTTCGGCCTCCGCCGCGGTGACGCGATCGTCGCACGCACCGGCCACGACCACCGCGGGCGGTTGGTGGTCGCCGAGATCGCGATGCTCAACGGCGCGGAGCCGCAGGGCGGCGTACGCCGCCCGGATTTCCAGACGCTCATCGCCTCGTATCCCGATCGCCGGCTCACCCTCGAGACGGGGCGCTCAGCGAAGGGTGGCCCCGAGCTCACGCGCCGCGCGATCGATCTCATCGCGCCGATCGGCTATGGACAGCGCGCGCTCATCGTCGCACCGGCCCGCGCCGGCAAGACGATGCTGATGCAGGCGATCACCGAGGGCATCGCGATCAACCACCCGCAGGCCACCCTGCTCATCCTCCTCGTCGACGAGCGTCCCGAAGAAGTCAGCGAGGCGATCTCGTGGGGGGTCGGCGAGGTGGTGGCGTCGAGCTTCGACCAGCCGGCCAAGCGGCACGTGGAAGTGGTGGAGATGGTGATCGAGCGCTCGCGTCGGCTCGTCGAGCAGGGACAGGACGTCATCATCGTCCTCGACTCGCTCACGCGGATGGCGCGCGCCTTCAACACCGCCGAGCGCGGCACGGGGCGTACGCTCTCGGGCGGCCTCGACACCTCGGCGATGGCGAAGCCCAAGGCCTTCTTCGGCTCGGCGCGCAACATCGCACCGCAGCACGGCGGCGGCTCCCTCACGATCATCGCGACCGCGCTCGTCGAGACGGGCTCGCGGATGGACGACGTGATCTTCGAGGAGTTCAAGGGCACAGGCAACTGCGAGATCAAGCTCGACCGTTCGCTCGCCGAGAAGCGCATCTTCCCCGCCTTCGATATCGCGACCTCCGGGACGCGGCGCGAGGAGAAGCTCTACAAGGCGGAGCAGATCGACGCGATCTACACACTGCGCCGCGGGCTCCAGCAGATGCCGCCGCAGGCGGCGATGGAGTGGCTCATCAAGCGGATCGCCGGCACGACGAGCAACGACGCCCTGCTCGCCGGGCTGTAATCAGCACCAGCGTGATCGACGCGGGGGGCGCGACCGATCGGTCGCGCCCCCCGCGTCGCATCCGCCTACCCGCATTCAGCGCGCGAGTTCGTCCCAGAGCGCGGCGATCGCCCGCATCCCGCCGCGGAAGTTCGCCTGACTGATCCACTCGTCCGGCGCGTGTGCGTTCTCGCCGGGGAGTCCGAAGCCCACGAGCAGCACCGGGGCGCCGAGAAGGGTCGCGAAGTCATTCACGACGGGGATCGACCCGCCCTCGCCGGTGATGACAGGAGCGCGACCGAAGGCCGCCTGCAGTGCCCGCGCCGCCGCATCGTAGAGCGGCCCCGCGAGATCGGCGCGCCAGGGCCGACCACCGTGGAGCGCGCGCACCGTCACGCGGAGACCGGCCGGTGCCACGCGATCCACGTGCGCCTGCACGAGCCGCGCGATCTCCTCGGGGTCCTGGTCGGGCACGAGTCGGCAGCTGACCTTCGCCATCGCCGTGCCCGGGAGTACGGTCTTCGCGCCCTCGCCCGTGTAGCCGGAGAGGAGCCCGTTCACCTCGCAGGTGGGGCGATGCCAGAGCTTCTCGAGCGTGGAGTATCCGGCCTCGCCGCCAAGCGCCTCCACATCAAGGTGCCGCATGAAGTCGGCGTCCGAGTGCGGGAGCGTGCTCAACCCCGCGCGCACCGCGTCAGGGAACGGCTGCACCCGGTCGTAAAAGCCGGGGATCGCGATGCGACCATCGGCGTCGTGCAAGGTCGCGAGGATCCGCGCGAGCGCCATCGCGGGGTTCACGACCGCGCCGCCGTACATCCCCGAATGCAGGTCGGAGTTGGGACCGGTCACATCGATCTGCAGATACGCGAGACCCCGGAGCGACGAGAGGATGCTGGGAATCCCCGGCGCGAACATCGTGGAATCGGAGATGACGACGCCGTCACAGGCGAGGCGGTCGCGATGCGCTGCGATGAACGGCGCGAGGTGCTCGCTCCCGACCTCCTCCTCCCCCTCAGCGAGCACGATGATGTTCACCGGGAGCGTGCCGCGCGTGGCGAGATGCGCCTCGAGCGCGGCGACGTGCAGCCAGAGCTGGCCTTTGTCGTCGACGCTGCCACGCGCGTAGATGTTGCCGTCGCGGATCGCGGGCTCGAAGGCGGGAGAGGTCCAAAGCTCGAGCGGCTCCGGCGGCTGCACGTCGTAGTGCCCATAGACGAGGATCGTCGGCGCGCCCGGCGGCGCCTTCCGCCACTCCGCGAGGACGACCGGATGCCCGGCGGTCGGATGCGTCTCCACCGTGAACCCGATGCGCGCGAGGTGCCCGTGCAGCCAGGCGGCCGCGGCCGCGACGTCGCCCGCGTGCTCCGAGCGCGCACTCACGCTCGGGATGCGCAGGAAGGCGAAGAGATCGTCGTGCAGGCGCTGGTCGTGGGTATCGAACCAGGCAGCGAGGGCGGGATCGAGAGTCATGAGCGAGAGGGCCAGGTGCCGGTCCAGCCGGTGAGGGTCCAGAGCTGACGCCGCGCGACGGTCCGGCCGTCACGCGTCAGGGCGATCGTGTCGCCCGGGGTGATGCGAGGGAAGACGGCGGTGAGTGCGGTGATCGCCGGCGGCGTGCCCCCATCGCGCGGGAGTTCGAGCACGAGGAGCATCGTGCCGCCGATGGTCATCCGGTCCGGCGCGGCGGCCCAGAGGTCGTACTGGTTCGCACGCCCGCCGAGGTTGAGGGAGGGGACCTGCGGATGCCCCGGCAGGTGAAAGGCGAGCATCGCGGCGTCCTGATAGCGATTCGCCGCGACGAGGGGCGCAGTGGACGACCCGACCAGATCCGATGGCGTCGCGGCCGCGAGCGCAGTGCGCCGCGCCTCGACCGCCGCGGCGAGGTCGGTCCACCCGTACGCCTGGTTCACGGGGTCGCGGGAACCGGGGAGCGCGACGAGTGGCCGCACGATGTGGACGAGGAGCACCGTACTGAGCGCGGCGGCGAGCCGGAGACCACGATGCTCCCAGCTGCTCCGGTCACCGGGGCGCGCGGCGGCGAGTAACGCGACCGCGGGCACCCACGCGATGGCGGGCCAGTTGGCCTCGACGTTCTTGCGCGTGGCGCTGAAGACGAAGAAGGCGAGACAGAAGAGCGCGACGCCGGCGAGGGCGCGACGTCGCGGCTCCTCGCGGACGGCGCGCCCGATCGCCCCGAGCAGCAGCCCGAAGAGGATCGGTGTGACGAGGAGCGCTTGCCCGCCGACGAGGTTGAGTTCGCGCTGGACGAGGGACTCCTTCGCCGCGCCGCCGAGGCCGTGGCCGAGCTGGAAGCGGAACGCGATCCACTCGTGCGACGCATTCCAGAGGAGCACGGGGACCATCACGAGCGACGCGACAAGGACCGCGAGCCAAGGACCAGGCTCGCGCAGCCGCGGGCGGAGCGTGGGCACGGCGAGGATCGTCAGCGTGAGGCCGACCGGCACGAGGACCGCAGTGAACTTCGAGGCCATCGCAATGCCGATCGCGATACCGGCGCCGATCCACCACCGCGTCGCTGTCGCGCTGCGTGGGGGATGCGACAGCGCGTGCGTGACGCAGCAGAGCGTCCACGCGATCCCGAACAACAAGGGCGCATCGGGGGTCGCGAGGATCATTCCGACGGCGGCGACCGGCATCGCGGCGAAGGCGAGCAGCGCGAACCGAGCCGCCCGTGGCCCGGCGAGCACGTCCGCGGTCCACGCGATCGCCGCGGTCGCGAGGGTGCCGGCGACGTTCGGCAGGAGGCGCACGCCGAGCGGTGTGTCGCCGAGGAGCGCGGTCCCGCCGGCGATCAGCCAGGCGATCACCGGCGGATGGTCGAAGTAGCCGCCAGCGAGCTGGCGCGACCAGGTCCAGTAGTACGCCTCGTCCGGCACGAGCGGCACGGCGGCGGCGAAGGCGAGCCGGAGGAGAAGGATGCCGAGCAGCCACCCGATGAGGTGCGGCGGACGCTCCGACGGTTGGGATGCGGTGGACGCCATGGTATCCTCAATCTACCGATGCCCAACCGTCTCGCGTCCGCCGCCAGCCCCTACCTCCAGCAGCACGCGGAGAACCCGGTCGACTGGTACGAGTGGGGGCCCGAGGCCCTCGCGCGGGCCGCCGCCGAGGACCGCCCGATCCTGCTGAGCATCGGCTACGCCGCCTGTCATTGGTGCCACGTGATGGCGCACGAGTCCTTCGAGGACGACGTGACGACTCGGATGATGAACGACCTCTTCGTGAACGTGAAGGTCGACCGCGAGGAACGCCCCGACCTCGATGCGATCTATATGCAGGCGGTGCAGGCGATCACCGGGCACGGGGGCTGGCCGATGACGATGTTCCTGACGCCGGAGGGCGTGCCGTTCTACGGAGGCACGTACTACCCGCCGGAGGATCGGCACGGGATGCCGTCGTTCCGGCGCGTCCTCGTCTCGGTCTCGGAGGCGTGGCGGACGCGGCGTGACGAGGTCCTCGCCGGCGCGGCATCGCTCACGAAGATCTACGCGGCGGCCGAAGGGCCGACGAGCGCCGGCGCCGCACTCACCGCCGACGAGCTCGCCGACACCGTCCGTGCGATGCGGAACTGGTACGACGTCGCGCAGGGCGGCTTCGGGCGCGCGCCGAAGTTCCCGCAGCCGCAGCTCCTCGACGCCCTCCTCCGTCACTGGCGGCGCACCGGCGACGCCGACGCGCTCACGATGGTGCGCCACACCGTCCGGCGGATGCACGACGGTGGGATCCACGACCAGCTCGGCGGCGGGTTCCATCGCTACGCCGTCGACGCGGTCTGGCTCGTCCCGCACTTCGAGAAGATGCTCTACGACAACGCGCTCCTCGCGCGGCTCGGCGTGCATCTCTGGCAGGCCTCCGGGGACGACGCCGTGAAGACGGTGACCGACCGCACGTTCGACTGGGTGCGCCGCGAGATGACCGACCCGGCTGGGGGCTGGTACGCCTCGCTCGACGCGGACAGCGAGGGCCACGAGGGACGCTTCTACATCTGGTCGCTCACGGAGCTCGAGCATCTCCTCGGCGACGACGCCGCGCTGGCGATCGCGCACTGGGGCGTGACGGCCGAGGGGAACTTCGAGGGGGCGAACATCCTCCACGCCGCGCGACCGCTCGCCGAGGTGGCGGCGACGCTCGGCCTGGACGCCGAAGATGCCGCCGCACGACTCGAACGCTGCCGGCGTGTGCTCTTCGAGGCCCGTGCACCACGCGAGCGGCCCGGGCGCGACGAGAAGGTCCTCGCGGCGTGGAACGGATTGATGCTCCGCGCGATGGCCGAAGGGGCCTTCGCCTTTGCAGACGACGGGCTCCGCGATGCAGCACTCGCGAACGGGCGCTTCCTCCGCGACCAGATGATGGTCGACGGGCGGATCTACCGGAGCTGGCGTGACGGGCGCGCGATGATCCCCGGCTTCCTCGAGGATCACGCCGCGGTCGGGCTCGGCTTCCTCGCGCTCCACGAGCTGACGGGGGACGGCGCCTGGTTCGACGCGGCGCGTCAACTCGCCGACGCCACCGTTCAGTGGTTCTGGGATGCGGAGGTGGGGGCGTTCTTCGACACGGCGCACGATGCTGAGCGGCTCGTCACGCGGCCACGCGACGTGACCGACAACGCGATGCCATCGGGGACGTCGCTCGCGATCGAACTCCAGCTGCTGATGGCCGAACGCGCGGGCGATGCCGGTGCCCGGGCGCGCGCCACGCAGGCGCTCGCGACGCTTTGTGAACCGATGCGTCGGTCCCCGCTGGCCTTCGGACATCTGCTGGGCGTCGCGGACCGCGCGGTGTACGGCCCACCACCGCCTCCCATCTGCGGTCCGGACGGCTGCGCGCCGTTCTAGTCGGCTGCGCTCGGACGTCGCACGAACGGCACCGGCGTCCGAGACTCAGCGCGTCAGAGGTCGGCGCAGGACTTGTTGATCTGTGCGCACGACTCGCAGATGAGCTTGCATTTCCGCCAACGGAGCGCGGTCGAGCCGCAGTAATCGCAGTGCTCTCCGACCGCAGGACCGTCACCAGTCGAACTGACGGTGCCGAACGGCATCGTCTCTCGAGTCACGGGGGAGCGGTCCGCTCCATCACCGCCGGTACCACCCGACACGCTCATCGACTCGCCCTCGGCGGCGTCGGGACGGGATGCTCCGCCGTGTCCACGCGCACGAACGGCCGCGTCGTCTCCGCCTTGAAGAGGCGGAAGAGGTAGGCGAGCGATGGCAGGAGGATCACCAGTCCGACGGCGGTGCCGATGGCGACGAGTCGGAGCGTGATTGCCGGGGCGGCCGCGCTGCCGATGGTGTGCACACCGGGCACGAGTGCCGGATACTGCGCATACCCCCAGCCCCAGACGATTCCGCTCACCTGGAGGATCGCTGCCCCCTGGGCGACGCGATACCGTCGGCGCCAGAGTGCGACGAGCGTCGTCACTGCGGCGATGGCGGTGAGCGTTTGGAACAGCAGCGTGAGCGGTCGCCCCGTCAGTGCCGCCGTGACTTCGGCGAACGTCCCGCGGCCGAACCAGAGCCCCGCCAGCGCGAGCAGGGCGACGGCGACCGCGGCCCGCAGCGCCATCGCGCGGAAATCCTCCTGCAACTCCGGTTCGGTGATCTCCACCGCGAGATAGACCGCGGCGAGGAAGGCGAAGACGGCGAGCCCGAGGAGGCCGATTGTTACCGTGAAGGGGGAAAGCCAGGGTGCCACATAGCGCGTGACGAAGTCCCCGTCCGCGGGGACCGCGAGCGCACCCGACGCATTCGCCCCAACACACATCCCGAGCAGCACCGGCGTCACCGTACTCGAGACGGCGAAGATTCGTCCCCACTGCCGCTGCACCGGCGAGTCGGTCGAGTCGTAGGCGCGGAAGGTGAAGGCGGAGCCGCGCAGCACGACGCCCACGAGCATCAGCGTGAGCGGGATGTGCAGCACCGTGGAGAGGTGCGCATAGACGGGTGGGAAGCAGCTGAAGAGCAAGACGACCACGAAGATGAGCCAAACGTGGTTCGCCTCCCAGATCGGGCCGATGCCGTCGGCGATCGCCGCCCGCTGGCGTTCGGCGCGCGGCCCGCGCGCCAGGAGATCCCAGACGCCGGCGCCGAAATCGGCGCCGCCGAGCACCACGTACGCGTTTAGTGCGACCATCACGAGCGTGGCGATGCCGACGGCGAGCGGCGACGCCTCAGGCATGCGCGTGCCCCTTCACGATCTGCGTCCAGAGGAGCCAACAAACGACGGCGCCGAGGAAGAGGTAGAGGAGCGTGAAGAGGGCGAAGGGTGCCGCGAGGCCCGGCATCGGCGTCACCGCATCGGCGGTCCGCATCACCCCGTGGATGATCCACGGCTGCCGTCCCACCTCCGTCACGACCCACCCCGCCTCCACGGCGATGAACCCCGCGGGCATCAGCCAGGCGAGCAGCGTGAGGAGCCGGCGGTCCTCCACCACGTCACGGCGGCGCACCCAGCAGACCACGACCCAAAGCGAGGCGAACGCCATCAGCGTCCCGAGCCCGACCATCACCTGGAAGGCCAGATGGGTGATCAGCACCGGCGGCCACTCGTCGCGTGGCACCGCCTCGAGCCCCTTCACCTCGGCATTCGGATCCCCGAAGGCGAGCACCGAGAGCATCCTCGGGATCTCGATCGCGTACCGCGTGGTGCTCGCGGCCTCGTCGGGGATGCCGCCGATGCGCAGCGCGGCACCGCGCGCCGTCTCGAAGTGCCCCTCCATCGCCGCGAGCTTCACCGGCTGATGCTCGGCGAGGAACTTCGCAGAGAGATCGCCGCTCACCACCTGCAGGAGCGAGGCGGGGACCGCGACCCAGAGCGCGAGCCGGAGCGCGGCGCGATGCACCAGGTCAGTCGGATCCCGACGCAGCGCGACGGCGCTGATCCCGGCGATGGCGATTCCCGTGGCCGCGACGGCGGCGAGGGTCAGATGCAGCGCCTGCGGGAGCGCGGCGGGGTTGAGCATCGCCGCGATCGGGTCGATGTCGACCGGTCGGCCATCGACCAGCCGGAACCCCGTCGGCGCGTTCATCCACGCGTTGGCGAGCACGACGAAGACGCCGGAGATCATCCCGCTCACGGTGACCGCCACACCCGACCACCAGTGCGCCCGCGGCGTGAGCCGATTCCAACCGTAGAGGTAGACGCCGAGGAAGATCGCTTCGGTGAAGAAGGCGAATCCCTCGAGTGAGAAAGGCATCCCGATGATCGCGCCCGCGTACTCCATGAAGCCGGGCCAGAGGAGCCCGAGTTCGAACGAGAGGACCGTACCGCTGACCGCACCGATCGCGAAGAGGATCGCCGTCCCTTTCGCCCACCGCTTCGCGAGGTCGAGCCAGACCGTCTCCCCGGTGCGCATCCACTCGCGTTCCGCGAGCACCATCAGGAGCGGCATCCCGATCCCGAGCACCGCGAAGATGATGTGGAAGGCGAGGGACATCGCCATCTGCCCACGGGCGGCGAGGAGATCGCTCATACGACGTCGAGGGCGAGGTCGAGCGCTGACGCGGAGTGCGTGAGCGCGCCGACCGAGATGCGATCGACGCCGGCCTCGGCGATCGCGCGGATCGTCTCGAGGGTCACCCCGCCGGACGCCTCGGTCCAGCAACGCCCGCGACAGACTGTCACCGCGGCGCGGAGCGTCTCGAGCGGCATATTGTCGAGGAGGACGCCATCCACCCCGGTCTCGACGGCGGCGCGCACCTGGTCGAGCGTGTCGCACTCGAGTTGCACGATCATCCCCTCGGGCGCCGACGCGCGTGCACGCCGCACCGCCTCGCCGACATCGCCGTCACAGGCCGTGAGATGATTGTCCTTGATGAGCACCGCATCGGCGAGGTCGCGGCGGTGGTTCTCCCCGCCGCCGCAGCGTACCGCGTACTTCTCGAGATCGCGCCACCCAGGCGTCGTCTTGCGCGTATCGACGAGGTGAGCGGTCGTCCCGCGGATCGCGAGCGCATACGCGGCGGTGAGGCTCGCCACGCCGGAGAGCCGCTGGACGAAGTTGAGCGCCACGCGCTCCGCGCTGAGGATCGCGCGCGCCGCGCCCTCCACCTCGAGGACGACCGCTCCGCGGACGAGCGTCGCGCCGTCGTGCAGCCACACCTGGATCCGGAGCGCCGGGTCGAGCGCGTGGAAGGCCGCCACCGCGAGCGGCCCGCCGGCGAGCATCCCCTCACGCCGCGCGACGAGTTGCGCGCGCACGCGTCGGTCGGCGGGGACGGTGGCGCGCGTGGTGATGTCGTCGAACGCGCGATCCTCCTCGAGCGCCGCGCGCACCAGCTGCGCGAGCGCGTCCGGCTCGAGGGGGAAGGTCATTCGCCGGGATCCACGCCGGGACCGGCCGGCGTCGCGCCGCCGATCGCCACCATCCGCTCGATTGCGAGCCGTGCGCGCGCCGCCACGTCGGGCGCCACGGTGATGCGATGCTCCATCCGCCCCAGCGCCCCGAGCACCTTCGGAAGCGTCGTGACCTTCATATACGCGCACGACGCGCGCTCATTCGCTGCGTGGAAGGTCTTCCCCGGATACGCGCGCTGCAGGCGATGCAGGATCCCCACCTCGGTGGCGACGATGAAGGTGTCAGCGGCCGACGCGCCGGGCCGCTGGATCATCCCCTCGGTGGAGAGGATGTGGACCCCGGTGGGATCCACATCGCCAGCGCTCACCGCCTCGACGACACTCGTGGCGCAGCCGCATTCGGGATGAATCAGGAACTCGGCCTCTGGGTGCAACGCGCGCTGTCGCCGGATGTTCTCCGGGTCGATTCCCGCGTGCACGTGGCACTCTCCCATCCAGACGCGGATGTTCTCGCGCCCGGTGATGCGACGCACGTGCGCGCCGAGGTACATATCGGGGAGGAAGAGGATCTCGCGGTCCGCGGGGATGGCGTTGATGACCTCGACGGCGTTCCCCGAGGTGCAGCAGTAGTCGGCCTCCCCCTTCACCTCGGCGCTCGTGTTCACGTAGGCGACCACCACGGCCCCGGGGTGCTCCACCTTCCAGGCGCGCAGTTGGGCCGCGTCGATGGTATCGGCGAGCGAGCACCCCGCGGCGAGGTCGGGGAGCAACACCGTCTTCTCCGGGGAGAGGATCGCCGCGGTCTCCGCCATGAAATGCACGCCGCAGAAGACGATCACCTGCGCGTCGGTCCGCGCCGCCTCCCGGGAGAGGCCGAGGGAGTCTCCAACGAAGTCGGCGACGTCCTGGACTTCGGGGCGCTCGTAGTTGTGCGCGAGGATGACCGCGCCCCGCTCTGCGGCGAGGGCGCGGATGCGGGCGTGGAGGGCGGTCAGGTCGGCGAGGGTGGTGTCGGGGCTGGACATAGCATGCTCAATTTAGTGGGACGCCCCGGAGCCCCCCGAGCGTTCCCAACCCCGTCGGCCCGGCGCTCACGCCCCGCGGGGCGACCGGTCTGCGGTCGGCTGGGGGCACGGCCCCACCGGACGACCGGTCAGGCGCCGGGCCGCGTCACCACTCGATGTGCCGTCCCCGCCACTTCGCCTTCGGCTTCGGGAAGTCACTGCGGAAATGGCCGCCGCGGGACTCCTTCCGGAGCAGCGCCGCCTCGACGACGAGCCGCGCCGTTTCGACGAGGTTCCGCTCCTCGGTCATCCCTGGCGTGAGGCGCGTCGCGATCCCCTCGAGCTGTTGCCGCGCCGTGCGGAGCCCCGCCGCGCGCCGGACGATCCCGGCGTGCGCCCACATCACCTGCCGCACCTCGTCCGCGGCGACCTGCGCCGCCCCGGCGTCGTAGCCGAGCGCCACGTCCCACGCCGTCACCTTGGGGAGCTTGGCCAGCCGCGGCTGATGCGCGGCGTCCTGCGCCACACGCTCGGCGAAGACGAGCCCTTCGAGCAGCGAGTTCGAGGCGAGCCGGTTCGCTCCGTGGACCCCGGTGCGGGAGACCTCGCCGCAGGCGTAGAGCCGCTCGATACTCGATCGGCCGGCGAGGTCGGTGACGACCCCGCCCATCATATAGTGCGCCGCCGGTGTGACGGGGATCGGCTCGCGTCGGGGGTCGATCCCGCGCGCGAGACAGAGCGTCAGGATCCCCGGGAAGCGCCGCGCGAAGGTCCGCGCCATCGGGCGCGCGTCGAGGAAGACGCGCCCGCCACCCTGCTGCACGCGGAAGATCTCGCGGGCGACGACATCGCGTGGGGCGAGCTCGGCGAGTCGGTGGCGCTTCGCCATGAAGCGGATCCCGTGCTCGTCCACGAGCGTCGCGCCCTCGCCACGGACCGCCTCGGAGATCAGCGCGCGCGGATTCTCCGGCGTGTCGAGCGCGGTCGGGTGGAACTGCACGAACTCCATATCGGCGAGGCGGGCCCCGGCCCGCTGCGCAATCGCGAAACCGTCGCCTGTCGCGACGAGGGGATTCGTCGTGTAGCGGAAGATCTGGCCGCACCCGCCCGTCGCGAGCACCGTGGCGTCCGCGACGATCTCCAGCGCACGGCCGGCGACGTTGGCGCGGACGCCGGCACACCGCCCCTGCACGAGCACGAGGTCGAGCGCCCGCGCCGTCTCGAGCACGGTGATGTTCGGTCGCTCCTGGACGCGCTCGATCAACGTGCGCGCCACCTCCGCCCCGGTCTGGTCGCCCCGCGCGTGCACGATCCGCTTCCGCGAGTGTGCCGCCTCCCGCCCGAGGGCGAAGCGACCGACGTCATCGGTGTCGAAGCGGGCGCCCGCCGATGCGAGCTCCCGCACGCGCGCCGGCCCCTCGGCCACGAGCACCTCGACCGCGGCCGCATCGCACAGCGCGGCGCCCGCCGCGAGCGTGTCGACCTTGTGCAGCGCCGGCGAATCCCCGGCCCCGAGCGCCGCCGCGATCCCGCCCTGCGCCCACGCGGTCGAGGAATCCTTCAGCGTCCGCTTGGTGAGGACGACGACGTCGCCGTGGTCGGAGAGGCGCCACGCCGCGTGGAGTCCGGCGATGCCGGAGCCGATGACGAGGAATCGGGTGCGGAGGCGGTCGGCCATCCCGGAAATAAAGCGGGTCGGGGCGGTCGGAACGTCCCGCCCGAGGGCCCGGGCCCGCGCGCCACGGCTCGCTCGGCGCCCCAGCTCCCGAGTGGCCCGCCCACCCGGACATCCCTACCTTCCCGCGGTACCCCACCCCGGCCCCGGAGTCCCCTCGATGTTCCTCGTCTTCGCGCAGACCGCCGCCGAGCGGCTCGCCGCCGCCCAGCAGGGGCTCGACCTGCCGATCACGGATCGTCTCATCGGCGTACTCGGCGTGGCCGTGATGGTCGCCCTCGCCTGGCTCCTCTCACACGACCGCAAGCGGGTGAATTGGCGCCTCGTCGGATCCGCGCTCTCGCTGCAGCTGGTGTTCAGTCTCATCGTGCTGAAGACCGACATCGGCCGCGGCGTCTTCGCCTACGTCGGCGGCCTGATCGAGAAGCTGATCGGCTTCCAGTCGGAGGGGGCGCGCTTCGTCTTCGGCAACCTCGTGCAGTCGAGCGTGCCGGTCACGGGAGAGGGGATCTCCGCCGGCGTCGTCGCGCAGACCGGCGCCTTCTTCGCGTTCAGCGTCCTCCCGACGATCATCTTCTTCTCCGCGCTGATGTCGGTGATGTACTACCTCGGCGTGATGCAGCTCATCGTGAAGGCGCTCGCCGTCGTGATGCAGCGGACCCTGAAGACCTCCGGTGCGGAGACCCTCTCCGCCTCGGGGAACATCTTCCTCGGCCAGAGCGAGGCTCCGCTCCTCGTGAAGCCATTCATCGCCCGGATGACGAAGTCGGAGATCAACACGGTGATGGTCGGCGGCTTCGCGACCGTCTCCGGTGGCGTCCTCGCCGCCTACGTGGGGATGCTCGCCGGCGTCTTCCCCGGGATCGCCGCCCACCTCCTCGCCGCGAGCGTGATGAACGCGCCCGCCGGTCTCGCGCTCTCCAAGGTCATCCTCCCCGAGACGGAGGTACCGGAGACGCAGGGTGGGATCGGGAGTGCGGCGAGCGCGATGGACGGCGCGACCCCGCGCCCCGGACGCTCGCGCTTCCGTTTCGGTGGCCATAGCGGTGAGAACGGCGTGATCGAGGCCGCGGCGAACGGCGCCGCGCAGGGCGTCCAGCTCGCCATCAACGTCGCGGCGATGCTGATGGCCTTCGTGGCCCTCGTCGCCCTGTTGAACGCGATCCTCGGCTGGGCCGGCACGCTCGTCGGCGTCGATGGGCTCAGCATCCAGATGCTCCTCGGCCTCCTCCTCCGGCCCCTCGCGTGGGTGATGGGCGTACCGTGGGGCGACACGGCCTACGTCGGCAGCCTGATCGGCGTCAAGACGACGATCAACGAGTTCGTCGCCTACGCGCAGTTCGCGACCGACCTCGGCGCCGGTCAGGTGCTCAGTCCGCGCAGCGCAGTGATCCTCACCTACGCGCTCCTCGGCTTCGCGAACTTCTCCTCGATCGCCATTCAGATCGCCGGCATCGGCGGCCTAGCGCCCGAGCGCCGTGGGGACATTGCCACGCTCGGGCTCCGCGCGATGATCGCCGGCAACCTCGCCGCCTTCACCTCCGCCGCCATCGCCGGGATGCTGATCTGATCCCGACGGGGCGGCCACCGTCCTGCACCAACCCCACGATGCGTCTCCGCCCACACCCGCTCACCTCTGCCGTCCTCGGCATCACCACCCTCCTGTCGGCCTGCGCCGGCCAGGCGGGGGATCGCGTCGAGGGGACGGGCACCCTGGAGGCGATCGAGATCGATGTCGCGGCGACGACGGGGGGACGCGTCGACCGCGTCCTCGTCGACGAAGGGGATCGCGTCGCCGCGGGTGACACGCTCGCCGTCCTGACGATCCCGACGCTCGCGGCGGAGCGCGCTCAACGGACCGCACGCGTCGCCGCCGCGCGGGCGGCGCTCCTCGAGGCGGAACACGGTCCGCTCGCACCGGAGATCGCACGGGCGGAGGCCGAGGTCGCCGCGCAGGACGCGGAGGCCGTGCGATCGGCCGCGGACGTCCGCCGGCTCACGCCGCTCGCAGCGAACGATATGGCCACCGCGCAACAGCTCGAGGCGGCGCAGGCGGCCGCGGCCGTCGCCGCCGCGCGTCGCGATGCCGCGACGGCGCAGCTCCGGCTCCTCCGCGATGGTACACGCACCGAGCGCCTCGCCGCCTTGCGCGCCGAGCGGGCGAACGCTGAGGCCGCGTTGGCCGCCACCGAGGCGACGGCCCGCGACCTCGTGCTGCTCGCCCCGGTCGCCGGACGGGTGGTCACGCGGCGCGCCGAGCCCGGCGAGGTGCTCGCCGCCGGCGAGCGGGCGATCGTGCTCTCGGAGACGACCCGGCAGTGGGTGCGGATCTATCTCGGACAGGATCGCTTCCCCCTCGTGCGTGCCGGTCAGGTGGCGACGGCGACGCTCGACGCATTTCCGGATCAACTCTTTACAGGCGTGGTGCGCAACGTTGCAACACGCGCTGAGTTCTCGCCGCGCGTCGCACTCACCGAGCAGGAACGCGCCGATCTCCTCTTCGCCGTCCGCGCCGAGTTCCGCGACACGACCGAGACCCTGAAGGCCGGCCTCCCGGTGACGGTGCGGATCACGGTCGACCGTCCGTGAGCACCGGCGCCCCGCAGACGGGTGTGCCATCCATCGTAGATCCCGAGGCACCGGCCACGCTCGCGGGTGACGCCGCCGTCCGCGTGCTCGGTCTTCGGAAGCAGTTCGGCGACCGCGTCGCCGTCGAGGGCCTCGATCTCGAGGTGCCGCGTGGTCAGGTCTTCGGGCTCCTCGGGCCGAACGGCTCAGGGAAGACGACCACGATCCGGATGCTCTGTGGCCTGCTCGAGCCGAGCGCTGGGACCGCGGTCGTGGCCGGCCGCGACGTCGTGCGGGATCCCGAGGGGGTCCGCCGCTCGATCGGCTATATGTCGCAGCGCTACGGACTCTACGACGACCTCACCGTTGCCGAGAACCTCCGCTTCTACGCGGAAGTGTACGGGCTGAGGGGGGACGCGCGTCGAGATCGCATCGAGGAGCAGCTCACCACCCTCGGGCTAGACGTCCGCCGCGACCAACTTGCCGGCACGCTCTCCGGAGGCTGGAAACAGCGCCTCGCGCTCGGCTGCGCCACGTCACACCACCCGCACATCCTCTTTCTCGACGAGCCGACCGCGGGCGTCGACCCCGCCGCCCGCCGGACCTTCTGGGAGACGATCCATCGCCTCGCCCGCGACGGGACGACGGTGCTCGTCACCACGCACTATATGGACGAGGCCGCGCGCTGCGAGCGGCTCGCCTTCCTCTCGCGCGGCCACCTAATCGGGGTCGGGACACCCGACGAGGTGACGCGTCAGTTCGGGCAGCCGACGATCGAGGACGTCTTCATCATGCTGCAACACCGCGACGAGGCCGCCGAATGAATCCCTGGCGCGCGCTCCGTACCGCGGCGTTCTGGCCGATGCTCTGGAAGGAGTTCGTCCAGATGCGCCGCGACCGGCTGACCCTCGCGATGATGACGATGATCCCCGCGGGCCAGCTGATGCTCTTCGGCTACGCCATCCAGACGGATGTGCGCCACGTGCCTCTGGTCGTGCTGGACGAATCGCGCAGCGCCGAGAGCCGCCTGCTCGCCGAGGCACTGGAGAACACCGACGTCTTCCGCCGGGTGGGGGAGGCCGACGATGCCGCAGAAGTGCGACAGCTCATCGAGGGGGGCGCCGCGACGGCGGCGCTCATCGTCCCGCCGGACTACCACCGCCGCATCGCCCGGGGCTTGCCGGCGGAGGCCCAGCTGATCGTGGACGCTGCCGACCCGCAGGCCTCGGGCGCGGCCCTCTCCGCCTCCCAACTCGCGGCCCAGGCGCGCGGCGCGGCAATCACCGTCGCACGCCTCCGCGGCCCGCCCGTCCCGCCGCCGGTGGACCTGCGCGTACGCCCCTGGTACAACCCCTCGCAGCGGAGCGCAATCTTCATTGTCCCCGGTGTGATCGGGATCATCCTCACGCTCACGATGACGATCATCACCTCATCGGCGATCGTACGCGAACGTGAACGCGGGACACTGGAGCAGCTGATCGTCACGCCGATCGGCCGCACCTCGTTGATGCTCGGCAAGCTCGTGCCGTTCGTCGTCGTCGGCTATGTGCAGATGACGGTCGTGCTCCTCCTCGGGCGACTCGTCTTCGACATCCCCATCCGCGGAGCGCTGCCGACGCTCTATCTACTGACCTTCCCGTTCATCGTCGCGAGCCTCGGGGTGGGGCTCCTCGTCTCGACCGTGGCACGGTCGCAGGCGCAGGCGATGCAGCTGAGCTTCTTCTTCATGCTGCCGAACATCCTCCTGTCGGGGTACCTCTTCCCGCGGGTGGCGATGCCCGAGCCCGCGCAGTGGATCGGGGCTATCCTGCCGCTGACCTTCTTCCTCAAGGTCATCCGGGGCGTCCTGCTGAAGGGGCTCGGCTTCGCGGTCCTCTGGCCCGAGCTGCTCGTCCTCTGCGGCTTCGCGGCCGGCCTCGTCGTCGTCAGCGTCCGACGCTTCTCCAAGACGATCGAGTGAGGCGACGGCCGGGGCGTGCGTCGCACGCCTCCAGCCGTCGCGCCGCGCCGGAACTTCCCGGCCGCGCCCATCATACATTGAGATATGCCGACGATCCCCCGTCTCCCCTCCAGCGAGATCACGCCGGAGTCCGCGTGGCTCGACCGCCGTCGCTTCCTCGCCGCCGCCGGCGTGGCGGGCGCCGGTCTCCTCGGCGCCGGCGCCCTGGGCCGACTCGCCGCCGCGCCGCAGCCCCAACGCCCGCTCGGGACCCCCTATGGCCTCCAGCCCGGGGATGAGCCGACCTCATACGAAGACGTCACGACGTACAACAACTTCTACGAGTTCGGGACGTCGAAGGACGATCCCGCCGTGGAGGCGCAGGGATTCCGTACACGCCCCTGGACCGTACGCGTCGACGGGCTCTGCGCGAAGCCCGGGAACTACCAGCTCGAGGACTTCCTCAAGCCGTCACGCATCGAGGACCGCATCTACCGGATGCGCTGCGTCGAGGCGTGGTCGATGGTCATCCCGTGGCGCGGCATCCCCCTCGCCGACGTCGTCGCGCGCGCACAGCCGACGTCGCAGGCGAAGTTCGTCGAGCTCACCACGCTCCTCGACCCGCAACGGATGCCCGGGCAGCGCTACGACGTCCTCGACTGGCCCTATGTGGAGGGACTCCGTCTAGACGAGGCGAAGCACCCGCTCACCCTGCTCGCCACCGGCGTCTACGGTCGCGATCTGCCGCCGCAGAACGGTGCGCCGCTCCGCCTCGTCATCCCGTGGAAGTACGGCTTCAAGGGCGTGAAGAGCATCGTGCGCATCCGCTTCGTCGAGCGGATGCCGCGGACCACGTGGGCGGCGGCGATCCCGAGCGAGTACGGGTTCTACGCGAATGTGAACCCGCAGGTCGACCACCCGCGCTGGAGCCAGGCCACCGAGCGCCGCATCGGGAACTTCCGCCGGATCCCGACGCTCCCCTTTAACGGGTATGCCGATCAGGTGGCGTCGATGTACGCCGGAATGGATCTTCGACGGAACTACTGATACTCCCACTTCCCCCTCGCCCGACGATGTCCACCCCCCGCTTCGGACTCGCGACCGCCCCGCGCTGGCTCGCTCCGCTCCTCAACTACGGTGCCGCCCTCCCTGCCATCGGCATCGTGTCGATGGCGATCGCCGATGTCTTCTTCGGTCGCTCCTTTATGGGCGCCGATCCGATCAAGCAGGCGGAGCACGAGCTTGGCGAGTGGACCATCCGCTTCCTCTTCGCCAGCCTCGCCATCACCCCGCTCCGCCAGCTCACTGGGTGGAACTGGCTCGCCCGGCATCGCCGGACCCTCGGCCTCTACGGCTTCGCCTACGGCGGCGTGCATTTCCTCACGTGGGCGCTCCTCGACGTGCAGATCGGGATCAGCGAGTACGTCGGGTGGGCAGATGTGCAGAAGGATCTCACCAAGCGCCCCTACATCGTCGTCGGGATGTCGGCCCTGCTGCTGATGGTCCCGCTCGCGATCACTTCCACAACGAAGATGATCGCGCGACTTGGCCGCCGGTGGCGGACGCTGCACCGCCTCGCGTATGTGATTCCCGCCCTCGGTGTCATCCACTGGGGGATGTCGGTGAAGAAGGACCTAGCGGAACCGGCGATGGGCACGCTCGTCCTCGCGGGGCTGCTCGGATGGCGCGTGATGCACGCCCGTCGGTCCGCGACGGCGTGAGCGCCGTCCCCGCGTGACCGCGCGACCCACGTTCGATGCCTTCGCGGTCACGGCGCCTGGGCTCGCGCCGTTCGCGTCGGCGGAACTCGTCGCCCTCGGGATCGCTCCCGCCGCGACGGAGCCCGCCGGCGTCTCGTTCACGACCGATGCCGCCGGCCTCGCCGCAGCGCAGCTCGGACTCCGCACCGTCAGCCGCGTCATCGTGCGGCTCGCGTCCTTCCGAGCCACCGCGTTCCACGAGCTCGAGCGGGCCGCGCGTCAGGTCGACTGGAGTACGGTCCTCCCGGCGGGCGCGCCGTTCGCCCTGCGGGTGACCTGTCGCAAGTCGCGGCTCTATCACTCCGACGCGGTCGCCGAGCGCGTGGCCGGGGCGATCGCGCGCCGCATCCCCGGTGCGACGTGGCAGCAGGGCGTCGAGACAGCGGACGAGCCGGAGGAGACCAGCGTCGATGCGGACGACCCACCCCAGCTGTTCATCGTCCGGTTCGACCGCGACCGCTGCACCATCAGCGCCGATGCCTCCGGTGCGCTGTTGCATCGACGGGGGTACCGACTCGCCGTGGGGCGCGCGCCGCTCCGCGAGACGCTCGCCGCCGCGATGCTCTTCGGTGCTGACCACGATCCGACGCGCCCGCTCGTCGATCCGATGTGCGGCTCGGGGACGATCGCCATCGAGGCGGCGCTCCGCGCGCGTCGTTTCGCGCCGGGATTACGCCGCCGGTTCGCGGCGGAGCGCTGGCCGCAGACCGATGCCGCAGCCTGGCGCGAGGCCCGCGCGGCGGCCACCGATGCGATGCTCGCCTCGGCGCCCGCCCCGATCCTCGCCTCGGACCGCGACGCGGGGGCGATCGACGCCGCGCGCGCCAACGCCGAACGCGCCGGCGTGGCGCAGGACATCGAGCTACGTGTGGCGCCGCTCTCGGCGCTCGAGCCGCCGCCCGGTCCCGGGCTCCTGATCGCGAACCCGCCCTACGGCGTCCGGGTCGGTGAGACGAAGCCGCTGCGAGACCTCTTCGCGCGGCTCGGGCAGGTGGCGCGGACCCGTTGTGCGGGGTGGGACCTCGTGCTGCTGAGTGCGGACCGTGGGCTCGAGTCGCAGGTCGGACTCCCGTTCACGGAGCGATTCGCGACGTCGAACGGGGGGATCCCCGTGCGACTCGTCAGAACTCGAATCCCATCCCTGGGGTGAGGAGCGTCTCGCAGGCCGCTTCCTGCGCGCAAGAGCTTAGCCGATCGCCGCGCCGAGCACCCACCCAAGAGCGCCGACGACTGCCGTCACGATCGCGCGGCGATGGCCGGGATCCGGCGTGCGGAAGCCGCCCATCGCAAGGAAAGTGGGTGTCCCCGTGACCATCATCCCCGCCCCTTCGGCGGGGAAGAGATGCGTGAGCACAAAGAGGGCGGCGGCGCCCAGGTAGCCGATGAGCGGACGGATCATTCGACGGTCCCCGCGGTGCGATGCAGCACGATGCCCAGCCCCAGCGTCCCCACCGCGGAGAGGAGCACCCCGGGGCGCTGACTGACGGTGAACCCGATCATCCAGACACTGATCGCGGTGAAGCCGAGCGGCACGAACGGATAGAGCGGCACACGGAAGGGGCGCGGGAGCTCCGGCGCGATCCGCCGGAGTCGCATCACGCCGAGCACGGCGAGGAGATTCATTAGGTTGAGCACCACGCCCGCGTAGGCGACGACCGCCTCGAAGGTCGAGGTGGCGATCAGGAAGAGCGCGATGCCGACCTGGACGGCGAGCGCGCGCCGCGGGACGCCGTCCGCCGAGCGCACGCCCACCCACGCGAGGCGACGCGTCCCCGCCGCCACAGCCCGCGCGACGCGCGAGCCCGCGAGCAAGAACCCTGAAACCGTCGCCACCAGCACCACGGCGATCATCGCGCTCATCAATTGGCCCCCCGCCGGCCCGAGGATGCGCGTGGCTGAGAGCGCCGCGACCTCCACGGTGCCCGCGAGCGCGGCGATCGGAGTCGTCCGCAGGAAGACGAGATGCAAGAGCAGATAGAGCACACCGACGAGGAGCACCGCCCCGACCACCGCGCGCGGGATCACACGCTGGGCCTCCCGGATCTCTCCGGCCACATAGCCAACCGCGTTCCACCCGTGATAGGCGTACACCACGTAGATGAGCGAGATGGCGAACGGCGCGGCAGCGATCTCCCGCCACGCCGCTTCCGTCGGCGCGAAGGTCAGCGGCTCGACCGGTCCGATGGTGAGGCCGACGGCGGCGAAGACGAGGATCACACCGATCGTCACCGTCGAGGTGGCGACCTGGAAGAGCCGCGCCCCGTGCACGTGCACCCAATGGACCATCGCGACGACCCCGATTACCGCGACCGTCGCCACGAGCGGCGGGACCGCGACCACCGCCGCCGCATAGCGACCGAACGCCATCGCCGCGATCGCCATCGGCGCTGCGAACCCCGCGGTGATGGAGACGAATCCACCGGTGAAGCCGAGCGCCGGTGACCACGCGCGCGCGAGGTACACGTACTCGCCCCCCGAACGTGGCAGCATCGCCCCAAGCTCGGCGTAGCAGAGCGCCCCCATCAGCGAGAGGAGCCCGCCGACGAACCAGAGCGCGAGCAGTGCGAAGCCGGTCTGCGTCCCGACCACCTGGAACCCGAGGGACGTGAATACCCCCGTGCCGATCATGTTGCCGACGATCAGCGCGATGACGCTGGGGAGACCGAAGACGGCGGGGGTGTCGGGACGGGGCGAGGTCGGCATCGTGACCGATAAGATGCGGTCACGCCCGCCCGCCGCCCAGCGCGGATCAGGCGCCGGCGCCCGCGGGCGACTCGGCCAGCTGCGCCAGACCCTGCACCAACGCCTCGAGATGCGCCGGCCCCGTCCGCGGATTCATCACCGTCACCCGTAGCACGCGACGCCCGTCGAGCACGGTGGTCGTGATCCATCCCCGCCCGCTGCGATTGAACGCCTCGCGGATCCGCAGATTCTCCGCGTCGCTCCCGTGGACGCGGAAGCAGAGGATGTTCGACTCGGGGGTGTGCAGTACCTCGAATCGGTCGGGCGCCGCGGCGAGACGGTCGTGGAGGGCCTGCGCCAGCCCGCACAGGTGATCATAGAGCGCTCCGACCCCATCTGCACCGAGACGTTGCAGGGTGACCCAAAGCTTCACCACATCGGCGCGGCGCGAACACTGGAAGCTGCGCGTCCCGAGGTCGGGATGCGCCTCGGCGACCCCGCCGTGGAAGAGATACGGCGCCTGCTGCGCGAACGCCGCGGAGAGATCGCGTGCGTCACGGACGAGGACCATCCCCGCCGAGAGCGGGAGGAGCATCATCTTGTGCGGGTCCCACGCCACCGAGCGGGCGAGATGGATCCCGCGGACCCGCGACCGATGCGTCGCGGAGAGGAGCGCGCTCGCGCCGTGCGCCCCGTCGACATGCAACCAGAGGCCGCGCGCGGCGCAGAGCGTGCCGATCACCTCGAGGTCGTCGAACGCCCCCGTCGCCGTCTGGCCGGCGGTGGCGACCACCGCGAGCACGGGACGGCCCGCGGCCGCGAGCTCGTCGAGCATCGCGGCGAGCGCGGTGGGGCTCATCCGGAATCCGTCGGAGGGGACCTTGAGGCAGTGCGCCGTGCCGAGCCCCATCGCCCCGACCGCGCGCTGCACGGCGTAGTGCGCGTGCGCGCCGCAGAGGACCACCGGCGCGGGGCCATTACCCCATCCGCGCTCCCACGCATCAGGCTTCCACGCCGCACGGGCGGCGAGGAGCGCCGTGAAGGTCGCTTCCGTCCCGCCCGAGGTCATCGTCCCCGCCGCCGCCGGCCCCCACCCGACCAACTGCGTCATCCAGCCGATGACCCGCTCCTCGAGCGGCGTCGTGGTCGGTGACATCTCCCAGACCGCCATCGAGTTGTTGAGCGCGGCGATGACGACCTCGCTCCAGACCGCGGCCGCGATCGGGGCGGATACCTGATGACCGAGGTACATCGGATGCGTGAGGTGATTTGCGTCGGCGACGACCTCACGTGCGAGACGCGCCGCGACGTCCACGAGCGGTCGCATCCCCGTCGGTAACGGCTCATCGAAGCGAGCGGCGATCGTACCGCGGTCCACCGTGGTGGAGACCGATCCGTCCCCAGACCGGGTCGTCGCGTAATGCTCGGTCGCCATCCGGAGGAAGGGACCGGCGGCGTCGAGCGTCGCGTCCGCCTCAAGGGCGGCGAGCAGCGCGGCGGGGGGCGGCGGAGCCATCGACAGCGCGGCGTCGCCTACGCCGCGCGCGCAGCGAGCGTCTGCACCGACGCGGGATCCCCCATCACGATCAGCTGCATCCCGCCGTCGAGCCGCATCTCGGCGGCCGGATCGAACACGTAGCCGCCGGCGGCACTCTGCACCGCAAGGAGGAGAAGCCCCGTCCCGTATTCATGCAGCGCGAGCGACCCCACCGTCGCCCCGTCGAGTGCGCCGCCCGCGGTGATGCCGACCTCCTCGATGCGGAGGTTCCGGTTCGTGTCGCGAAGCATCGTGTCAAGGAACCCGACCACCGTGGGGCGCACCATCTCGCTCACGAGCCGCATCCCGCCGATCTGCGCCGGCGCGACCACACCGTCGGCGCCTGCCTGCCTGAGACGCGCCGTCGCCTTCTCGGTGGTCGCGCGCGCCGTCACGCGGATCGCGGAGTTGAGCTGCTTCGCGAGCACCGTCGTCACGAGCGCCGTCTTGTCGTCATCGGTGCAGATCACGATCCCGGCGGCCCGCATCACGCCTGCACGCAGAAGCGTCTCGTCGTCAGAACAGTCCCCGAGGAGGTACGGCACCTCGGCGAGCGTCGGGTCGAGCGCCGCCAGTTGTGCCTCGCTCGATTCGACCGCCACGCAGGGGCGCGCCGTCCGCACGAGCTCACGGAGTACGGTCGAGCCCGTCTGCCCCGCTCCGCACACGATGATGTGGCCATGCATCGCCTCGATCGCCTTACGCATCCGCCGCCTCCGAAATCCCTGCGTGATATCGCCCTCGACGATAAATGCGGTCAGCATCGAGAGGGTGTAGACCGCGGCCGTCGCGCCCACGACGAGGATCGCCATCGTGAAGAACTGCGAGGCGACGGTGTCGGTCGGAACGACCTCCTTGGTGCCGGTCGTCGTGAGCATGATGACCGACATATAGAGCGCGTCGACCCAGCCGTACGACTCCCGGCCGATGATCCGGTACCCGACCACGGCGACACCGAAGATCGTCGCGAGCGCGAGAAGCGCCCCGAGGATCCGGCGCTGAATCCGTTCGAGGTTCGGGTCGTCGGCGAGCATGCGGGGATACTACACTGGGTCTGGCGGACCCACCACGCGGGACGAGGACGTTCGAGGGGGCCGCACAGGCGGGGTGGCCCTCTATCGGCGGGTCTGCCACAGACGCCACGTTTCCGGGATGCGCCCTCTCTCGCTCTGCCTCGCCCTCCCCCTGCTCGTGACGGCCCCGACGGCCGCACAGCACCCCCCCGTCACCGCCCTGAAGGCCGACCGCGTCATCGTCGGCGACGGCACCCAGATCCCCAACGCGGTCGTCCTCGTGCAGGGCGACCGCATCACGGCCGTCGGCCCCACCGCACAGGTGCGGATCCCCGCCGGGGCGCGCGTCATCGACCTCGCGGGCCAGACCCTCCTCCCCGGCTTCATCGACGCGCACACGCATCTCACGTCGATTGACAACGACGGCGGTGATCTAGCCGCCCTCCGCGAGACGCCGGCGCACGGCGCCATCTACGCCACCGTCAACGCGCGCAAGACGCTCGAGGCCGGCTTCACCACGGTCCGCGAGGCGGGCTCCCTCGGCTACGTCGACGTCGCCGTGCGCGATGCCATCACCCGCGGCCTCATCCCCGGCCCCCGTATCCACGCCTCCGGCCCCGCCCTCGGCACCACCGGCGGCCACGCCGACGTGAACGGCTGGAGCCCCTTCCTCGACCTCCCCGGCACCGGCGCGATCGTCGATGGCGCCGACGCCGTGCGCCGCCAGGTTCGCCTCAACGTCAAGTACGGCGCCGACCAGATCAAGATCGTCGCCACCGGCGGCATCCTCTCGGTCGGGGATGCCGTCGGCGCCCCGCAGATGACCGAAGAGGAGCTCCGCGCCGCGGTCACCGAGACCGCGCGCCTCGGCCGTAAGGTGATGGCCCACGCGCACGCCGGCGACGGCCTCCTCGCCGCCGTCCGCGCCGGCGTCGCCAGCATCGACCACGGCTCCCTCGTCAGCGACACCGCCATCGCCGAGATGAAGGCACGCGGCACCTACCTCGTCCCGACGCTGATCATCCTCGAGGAGATCGTGCGCGACGGCGCCGCCAAGGGCGTCCCCCCCTACGCGGTCCAGAAGGCGACCGCCATCGCCGCCGAACGCCGCGTGCGCCTCCGCGCCGCCTACCGCGCCGGTGTCCGCTTCGCCCTCGGCACCGACGCCACCAGTGACATCCACGGCCGCAACGGCGAAGAGTTCAAGTATATGGTCGACCTCCTCGGCGCCACGCCGATGGAAGCGATCACCATCGGCACCCTCAACGGCGCGCGCCTCCTCGGCGTCGACGCCGACCTCGGCACCGTCGCCACCGGGAAGCTCGCCGACCTCGTCGCCGTCGCGGGGAACCCGCTCGACGACGTCATTCGACTCCAACGCCCGACGCTCGTGATGAAGGGAGGGAGCATCGTCGCCGGGACGGCGCGATGATCGGCCCTGTGACCGCGGGCGCCCGGTCGCGCGCCTTGGCGCGCGCCCTGACGTTCGCCCTGACCTTCGCCCTGACGATCGCGATCCCCGGGACGCGCCTCAGCGCGCAGCACGACCCGCGCCTCCTCCCCGCCCCACGCGAGCTCGTCCGCGTGGAGGCGCCGCGGCGTTTCGAGGCCACGATCGCCTTCCCGACGCTTCGCACCGACGCCGATCGTAGCGCCGCCCGCGAATTCGTCGAGACGATGCGGGAGCGCGGGCTCCGCGCCGAGGTCGGCACGCCGGTCCGCAGCTGGCCGGTCGCCCTGCATCGCGAGGGGAGCGCCGAGGCGCGCGACGTGCTCCGTCGACTCGGCGTCCCCTTCGACTCTGCGATGCGCGCCGAGGGATATGTCCTCGCCGTCGGCGCGGACGGCGCGGTCGTCGTGGCCGCCAGCGACGCAGGGACCTTCTACGCACTGCAGACCCTCAAGCAGCTCTTCGTGGGGAGCGGCGCCGGGGCGATGGTGACCCCCGCCCTCATCCGCGACTGGCCCGCGATGCGCTGGCGCGGCGTGCAGGACGACCTTTCGCGCGGCCCCGTCCCGACCCTCGAGTATCAGAAGCGGCAGGTCCGCCGCCTCGCGCAGCTCAAGGTGAACGCGCTGATGCTCTACTTCGAGCACACGCTCGAGTTCGCTGCTTTCCCCACCATCGCGCCGCCGGGCGGCGCGATGTCCCGCGCCGACGTCCACGAGCTCGTGGAGTACGCGCGCCGCTTCCACGTGACGGTCATTCCGCACCAGCAGGTCTTCGGCCACCTGCATCACGTCCTCAAGCAGGAGCTGTTCGCCCCGCTCGCCGAGACGGCCCACGGCCACGTCCTCGCGCCGGGCCAGCCGGGCTCGATCGAGTTCGTCCGCCGCGCCTTCGCGGAGATCGACTCGCTGTTCCCCAGCCCGTTCCGCCACCTCGGCGCCGACGAGACCTTCGAACTCGGAAAGGGCCAGACGAAGTCGGCGGTCGATTCGCTCGGGATCGGGCCGGTCTACGTCGATTACCTCACCCGCATCGCCGCGGCGGTGCGGACCCCAGGGAAGCGGGACCTCTTCTGGGGCGACATCGCGATGAACCATCCCGCGCTCGTGTCGCAGCTCCCGAAGGACCTCATCGCCGTCGCCTGGTCGTACGAGACGCGCCGGAACTTCGATCGCTTCCTCAAGCCCTATCGCGACGCGGGGATGGAGACCTGGATCGCGCCCGGCGTGAACAGCTGGAACCGCGTCTGGCCGAATCACGCGGTCGCGCTGCCGAACATCCAGGGCTTCGCCCGCGAAGGGCAGGCGTATGGCACCACCGGGATGCTCAACACCGTCTGGGATGACAACGGCGACGCGATCTTCGAGCAGACCTGGTACGCCCTCGCCTTCGGCGCCGCCGCGGCCTGGCAGCCGGGAGAGAGCGACATCGCCGCCTTCCAGCGGGCCTTCGGGTTCCAGTTCCACGGCGACACCACCGGCCTCATCGATGCCGCGCAGCGCCACCTGACGACCGCACAGACCGCGTTGCAGGAGACACGCGCCGGCGATGCGTCGAGCTACCTCTTCTTCGTCGACCCCTTCTCCGCCGAGGGGGTCGTCGACCTCCAGCGGCTTCGCCCCGCGCTCGGCGCGGTGCGCATCCACGCCGAGTCGGCGCTGGTGAAGGTCGCGCAGGCCCGGCGCGCCCAACCCCGCCTGCGGGAGACCACGGCGCTCGACGCGCTCGAGCTCGGCGCCCGGCGCATCGACTGGCTCGCCGCGAAGTTCCAGACCGCCGACGAGATCGTCACCGCCTACGCGAAGGCCACCGACCCGGCCAAGACGAATGTCTCCTGGGTGGACCTGGCCGAACTCTCCGGGATCAACGGCCGGCTGCAGGATATGCGCGACGGCTATGTGCTCACGCGCGAGCTCTTCGAGCGGGCCTGGCTCGCCGAAGCCAGGCCGTACTGGCTGCAGAACAACCTCGCCCGGTACGACGCCGAGATCCTCACCTGGACGCGTCGGATCATGACGATGGATCAGGCCCGACGCCGGTTCACCCGGGAGCGGGTCCTGCCGACCCCGGAGGAGTTGGAGATCCCCCGGAGCCTCCTCCCCCAGCCCACCCCGGCCTCGCCGGCCGGTGCCGCCCCAGGGATTCCCCCCGTCGCAGCCCCGGGTGCCCCGACCGGCACCCCGGTCCCGGCCTCCTCCGGGACCCCAGCCGTGCCCCCAACGCCCCCCGTGCGCCGGCCGTAGATTCGTAGTCCTGCAGTCCATCACCCCCACCCGAGTACGTCATATGCGATTCCACCAGTTCCTGTCGGCCTGGGTCGGCGGCACGGCGCTCGCCGTGTCCGCCGCGCAGGCGCAGACGATCGACCAGGCGATGATCGACGGCCTGCGATGGCGCAACATCGGCCCGGCCAACATGCAAGGCCGCGTCGCCGACGTCGAAGGCATCCCGCACCCCTCCCGGACCTTCTTCGTCGCCGCGGCGGCAGGCGGTGTCTGGAAGACGACGAACAACGGCGTGACCTTCCGCCCCGTCTTCGATGACTATCCGGTGGCCTCGCTTGGCGATCTCGCGATCGCCCCCAGCGACAGCAATACGCTGTATCTCGGCACCGGCGAGCCGAACTCGCGGAACTCGATCTCCCCGGGCGGCGGCGTCTACAAGTCGACCGACGGCGGGCTGACCTGGAAGTACATCGGGCTCGACAGCACCGAGCACATCGGGCGCATCCTCGTCCATCCGCGCGACCCGAATACCGCGTGGGTCGCGGCGCTCGGACCGGCGTGGCGCGCCGGCGGCACCGGCGGCCTCTACAAGACCACCGACGGCGGCACCACCTGGACGAAGGTCCTGAAGCCGGCGAACGCCGAGACGGGCGTCGTCGACGTCGCGATGCATCGCGACAATCCGAACGTCCTCATCGCATCCACCTACCAGCGGCAGCGTGGGGCGTACTTCCTGCGCTCCGGCGGCCCCGGTTCCGCGCTCTGGAAGTCGATGGACGGCGGCGCGACGTGGACCGAGATCAAGGGCGGCGGCTTCCCGGAGACCGACAAGGGCCGAATCAACATCGCCATCGCCCCGTCGGACCAGAACATCGTCTATGCGATGGTCGAGGCCGATTCCGTCCGCGGGAAGAAGCCGCAGGAGCTCCTCAGCGGCCTCTACCGCTCGGCGGACGGAGGGAAGACCTGGGAGCGCACGGCGAAGGACAACGTGCGGCCCTTCTATTACTCGCAGGTGCGGGTGCACCCGACGAACCCCAACCGGGTCTGGTTCTCCTCGACGCCGGTGAAGGTCTCGGATGAGGGGGGCAAGAACGCGCGGAACGCGACGGTCGGTATCCACGTCGACCACCACGCGATGTGGATCGACCCGAACGACCCGCAGCGGCACATCATCGGCAACGACGGCGGCATCGCGGTCTCGAACGACAACGGCGGGAACTACATCTTCCCGAACACCTTCGCGATCGGGCAGCCGTACAACGTCTCCTTCGATATGGCCGTCCCGTACAACGTCTGCGGCGGGCTGCAGGACAACGGCTCGTGGTGCGGCCCCAGCCGGCGTCGGCAGGGCCCGATCACCAACAGCATGTGGTACACCTTCAACGGCGGCGACGGCTTCGTCACTGCGCAGGACCCGACCGACCCCGACATCATCTACGGCGAGTCGCAGGGCGGCAACATCGGGCGCTACCAGGTCTCCACGGGCCAGCGCACCGCGCTCCAGAAGCCGAACTACCGGCCGCAGTACATGGCGTGGGAGGACAGCATCATGGTCGTGCGCGGGGACACCACCGTCCCAGCGACCACGGCCCAGACGCGGCTGATCGCCGAGCTGCGGGCGAAGCAGAAGGCCGACTCGGCGGCGCTCCAGCTCCGCTGGAACTGGAACACGCCCTTCTTCATCTCGGCGCACAGCAACCAGACGCTCTACTTCGGCAGCAACCGCGTGATGAAGAGCACCAAGCGCGGCGATGAGATGTACCCGATCTCGCCCGACCTCTCCTACGCGGACACCACCAAGATCCGCATCTCGACGCGGGCCACGGGCGGCATCACCACCGACGCCACCGGCGCCGAGACCTTCGGCACAATCGTCTCGCTGAACGAGTCGACGCTCCGCCCCGGGTACCTCTACGCCGGTACCGACGACGGGCGCGTCTGGATGACCGCGAACGACGGCGGCGCCTGGACCGAGGTGACGGCGAACATCAAGGGCGTCCCGGCGGGCACCTACGTGTCGCGCATCGAGCCCTCGCACTTCGACGTGAACACGTTCTACGTCACGTACGACAACCACCGCCGCGGCGATTTCACGCCGTACGTCTTCGCGACGAATGACGGTGGGAAGAGCTTCCGCTCGATCGCTGGCGGCCTGCCGCAGGGCGGCCCGGGGCGGCCGAACTTCGTCCACGTGATCCGCGAGGACCTGAAGAACCGCGACCTGCTCTTCGTCGGCACCGACATCGGCGCCTACGTCTCCGGGGACCGCGGCGTGACCTGGCAGAAGTTCATGACCGGGCTCCCGACGGTCCCGGTGCACGATCTCCAGATCCACCCGCGCGAAGGCGAGCTCATCGCCGCCACCCACGGGCGCGTCTTCTGGATCGTCGATATCCTCCCGCTCCAGCAGATGTCGCGGACCGCGACGACGGCGCAGTTCTTCGCACCGCGCACCGCCTTCCAGTGGGGCGAACGTCCGTACAACGGGGAGTCGACGGGCAATCAGATCTTCCAGGCCGCGAGCCCTGCCTACGGCGCGGACCTCTGGTACCGCGTCGCGCAGGCGGGCGGTCCCGCCCGGATGGTGATCCAGAACGCCGCGGGCGACACCGTGCAGACCCTCACCGGGCCGGGCACGGCGGGCCTCCACCGCGTGACCTGGAACTTCCAGGGCCGTGCGGCGCCGCGGCCGGCGCTCACCGGCGCCGCACTCCGTGATTCGATCAACCAGGCGCGCCGTCAGGCCCGGGTGTTCGACTCCATCGCGGCGGCGGATTCCACGATGAAGCCGACCGTCGAGATGATGCGCCGCGCGATGGCGCAGGGTGCCGCCGGGATGCAGAACATGGCCCGCCAGCTGATGGGCGGCGGCGCGGGTGGTGGCCCGGCCGGTGGCTTCGGCGGTGGCCCGCAGCGCTGGAACGATCGCCCCGCGGAGCAGGCCGTCCCGGCCGGCGGCCAGGGCGGCGGCGGTGGGCGCGGCGGGATGAACCCGGCGGCGCTCGCGCAGGCGACGGGCATCGACCAGGACAAGGCCTTCGCCGTGATCCAGGCGCTCGGTCTCTTCGGTGGCGGGGGCGGCGGCAATGCCTTCGGCGGCGCGGTCCCGACGGCGACCACCGGCGACTATCTCGTCACGCTCCGCGTCGGCGAGCAGACCCTCAAGCAGACGCTCCGCATCGAGCGGCGTGCCGGCGGCGAGGGGAGCGGCCTCCCGTTCGAGGTCGAGGAGTTCCTCAAGGCCTACGAGGCGTGGCGCGAGCAGCAGCCCTGAGCTGAGACGTCAGCCAGCGACGAGGGGGCGGGTGCCATCGGCACCCGCCCCCTCGTCACATCAGGCCATCACGGCCGTCGCCTCGATGCGGATCGACCGCGCGAGGCGCGCATTAGCGCCCCGTCGTGCCCGATCCCCAGCTAGGGACGCGCGGTGATCCGCATCGTCTGCACCGCACGCTCCACCCCGGCACGATCGATCGCACGCACCGCCACGCGGTCCGCCTGTGCGGTCAGCGGGATCTCACGCCAGACGCCCGGCACGATCCGCGTACGCCATGCCCCGCTCGCCTCCCGCTCCTGCACGACCCACCACCGCGGAGCCGCGCTGTCCACCTGTACCCGCGCGAACGGCTCCCCCGCCGACGTGGTCGCGACATCCACACGCACCGTCCCCATCGACGGCGGGCGTAGCCACGGCGACGCAGGGATCAGCGCGGGCGTCGCGTAAGGGCCCACCGCAAGCTGCGTCCCCACCGAATCGCGATCGGAGAGGAACGCCCGCATCGAGAAATGGATGTTCCCCGACGCCATCGGCTCGGCGCGCGTCATCGTCACCTGCGAGAGGATCTCCGTCACCGACCACGCGGTCCGCGTCCCATCGCCGACCCGACTCGTGAAGTTGCCGGGCCAGAGATGACGGCCGAGCGTGTTCTGCTCCCCCCACCACCGGAGCAGATCGGGATACGACTGCTCCGGACGCCCCGACGGCCAATACAGCTGCGGGGAGAGGTAGTCGACCCATCCCTCACGCGCCCAGGTGCGCGCATCGGCGTAGAGCTCCGCGTACGCATCGAACCCGCGGATCCCCGCGGGATATCCGGGCCGCCAGATCCCGAAGGGGCTCACCCCGAACTTCACCCACGGCTTCACCCGATGGATGCCGTCGTGCAGCGTGCGCACCAGCGAGTCGACGTTCGCGCGCCGCCAGTCATCCTTCGCGAGCCGCCCCCCGCGCGCACGGTAGCGCGCATACGCTCCCGCGTCCGGAAACACGATTGGCCGACCGCGGCGCGTCTTCTCGGGATACGGATAGAAGTAATCGTCGAGATGCACGCCATCGATGTCGTAGCGCCGCACGACGTCGAGCACCACGCGCATCGTGTGCGCCAGGACCTCCGGCTCGCCGGGATCCATCCAGAGCTGCTTCCCGTAGCGGTGCACCAGTCGCCCGCGGCGCGTCGCGAGATGAGACGCGGCGAGCGGTGTCTTCGCCGAACCGTGCTTGGCGCGGTACGGATTGAACCAGGCGTGTAGCTCGAGGCCGCGCCGATGCGCCTCCGTCACCGCGAAGGTGAGCGGATCCCAGCGCGGACGCGGCGCCACCCCCTGCCGACCGGTGAGATACTCCGACCACGGCTCGAGCGTCGACTCGTACAACGCATCCCCCGAGGGCCGCACCTGCAGGATCACCGCATTCAACCCGCTCGTCTGCGCGCGATCGAGGATCGCCAGTAGCTCACGCTGCGCGCTGTCGGTCGGCAGCCCGGGGCGCGAGGGCCAGTCGATGTTGCCGACGCTCGCGACCCAGACGCCGCGGAACTCGCGCACCGGCGCAGGCGCCACACAGCTCGAGTCCCCGCCGGCGCACGGTACCGCGACGAGCGGCCCCTGCGCCGACACGACGCCCGCGCCGAGCGCGAGGAACCACCGCAGCAGGGTCGCTCTCATCGGACGAGATAGGTGAGGGCACCCGTCGGGTGCGCGGAGCAGGCGCCGCCATACGTGCCGGGCCGCGGGATGGTGTACTCCACCGTCGTACCCGCGTCCGCGGCGAAGAGCGCCAACGCGTGCCGCACCGTGTCACGGTTCACGACCCGCACCACCGCCCCGCCGGTCGTCGCCCGCAGCACCAACGTCTCCGGCAACGCGGCCCCACCGACGGTCGCGGCCCCACCCAAAGCGATCTCGATCGTCGCCGCGGGCCGCGGCCACGTCACCCAAGTGACGGCGGCCGTACCGAGCAGCAGCGCAACCACCGTCAGGTCACGGCGCACGCGTCACCGCCGAGACGGCGAGGGTGTCACCGGACGCCAGCAGCAGCCCGAAGGCCACCGTATCGCCCACACGGAGCGGACGTCGGAGACGGAGCAACATCACGTGCGTCCCGAGCGGCGCGAGCGACACCTCATCACCGGCCGGGACCGGGAGGGCCGGCAACGCCGACATATGCATCGTGCCCTCGTGCTGCATCGTCTGATGCACCATCGCCGATTCCGCCGCCTCGGCCACGACACCCACCACGGTGTCCGCGGTCGTGCCACGATTGGCGAGCACCAGATACGCCGCCGAGGTCGCCCCGCTGTCCGCGGGCCGCGCCCACGCGTCACGCACGGACACGGTCACCACCGATTCGATCGATGATCCATCGTCAGCGACGCGCGCATCGGCCGCGGGGGCGACCTCCGCGCCGCCACCGCAACCGACCATCGTGAAGCCGCTAGCGCAGACGGCGAAGATCTTCCGCGATGGAATCACCAGGTACTCCGGGTGGGATCATAAGACGCAGACGCCCCTCGGCGTCCACGACGAAGCTGTGCGCGGGATGGGCGACGGTGTAGTCCGGCGTGCGGGGGTCCCCCTCCGGATACGCCGCGATGCTCCAATCCCGCAGCACCGGCGCGAGCTCGGCGTCCGTGAGCGCCGTCCCCTCGAAACTCGGATGGAACTGCCGGGCGTACGCCGCCGCATCCGCCGGCGTGTCCCGCGTCGGATCGACGCTGACGAACACCCACCGCACCCCGAGCGTGTCGGCGCCGAGAGCCCGGCGCGCCCGCGCCCAGTCGGCGAGCGTCGTCGGGCAGACATCGGGGCAATGCGTGTAACCGAAGTAGACCAGCACCCGCGACCCTCGTGCCGACGCCAGCGTGAACCGCGAGGCGGGCGCCTCCGCCGTGCCGGCCGCCACGAGCGGCGGCGCCGGCGTGGCCGGATCGAGCACGATCCCGTGCCACGGGCGGTCGACGCAGGCGGCGAGCCCGAGGGCGATCGAGAGGAGCGGGGCGAGTCGGGGGGGACGCACGTACGAAAGTTATCGAGGGGGGCAAGGGACGAACGCGCTCACCTCACGCTGATAGCGCCGATACGCCTCACCGCGCGACCGCACCGCGTGGGCCTCCGTCGCCGGGATCCCCGTCACTCGCGTGAGGAAGTACAACATCAGCAGCGGGCTGCCGATCGTCGCCCATCCCCACGGGGACGGGAGCGCGAGCAGCACGAAGGCGCACCAGATCAGCCAGTCGAAGAAATAGTTCGGATGCCGCGACCATCCCCAGAGCCCGACGCGGCACACCGTGCCGCGGTTCGCCGGATCGGCCTTGAACCGACGCAGCTGTGCATCCGCCGTCCCCTCCCCGACCACCGAGAGCAATGCGAGCGCCACCCCCGCCCAGAGCAGCGGGTGGAGCCTCGGCGATGGGTCCGCCGCCGCCACGAAGAACGGCCCGGCCAGCACGACGGCGAGCACACCCTGGAACAGGAAGAAGGCGAGGAACTTCATCCGCAGGTTCCCGCCCCAGCGCGCCCGGATCTCCGCATACCGAGGATCCTCCGGCTCCGACGCCACCCGCCGGACGAGATGCAGCGCGAGACGGGCGCTCCAGAGCCCGCCCACCACGCCGACCACCGCCCGGCGCGTCGGATCCCCGGGCCCGAGGAACGACGCCGCGAGCGCCTGCACCCCGACCGCGATCGTCCAGCCGACATCCACGACGGCGGCGTTGCGGAGCCGCAGGTGCAGCACCCAGAGCGCGAACATCAGCCCCACCGCCGTGCCCACCCCAACGGCGAGCATCGGACCCCACGACGTGACGTTTCCCATAGGTGTATATATGTCACACTATGACACCGCTCGGCGCCCTCCTCGCACTCGGGATCGGCCTCGTCCTCGGCCTTGTCGGCGGCGGCGGATCGATCCTTACGCAGCCCGTCCTGCATAAAGTCCTCGGGCTCAGCGCCGAATCCGCCATCGTGCTCGGCTACCCGATCGTCGGGGTCACGGCCCTCGTCGGCGCCCTCCGTCACCTCCGCGCCGGATCGATCACCCTCGCCGGCACCGTCCCGATGGGAGTCGCGGCGATGGCCGGCGCCTGGGCCGGCACCCGCCTCGTGGCGGTGCTCGGCCTCGCGGGCGAGACCCGCTTCCTCCTGCTGGCCGGCACGATGGTCGTCGCCGGAGCCGCGATGCTCCGTGACGTCATCCGGGACCAGGCGCCTGCCCCGAAGGATCGGCACCCCGCGGCACTCCTCCTCACCGGAGTCGGCGTCGGCGCGCTCACCGGCATCGTCGGCGTCGGCGGTGGCTTCCTGATGGTCCCCGCCCTAGTCCTCCTCGGTGGGCTCCCGATGCGCCTCGCGGTCGGGTCCTCGCTCGTGGTCATCAGTATGAGCACTGCGCTCGCCTTCGCGCTGCAGCGTGGTGATGCGCCCATCGACTGGACGCTCGGCCTCCCCTTCCTCGTCCTCGCCGTCACCGGGATGCTCGTGAGCTCGGCGATGGTCCACCGCATCCCGACCCGTCCGCTCAAGGGCGTCTTCGCGCTGACGTTGCTCATCGTCGGCACGCTCCTCGCCCTCCCCGCCCTGAGGTGACCTGATGTTCCTCCGACGCTTCTACGACGACGGCCTCGCGCAGGCGTCCTGGATGATCGGTTGCCAGAAGACCGGCGACGCGATCGTCATCGATGCGAATCGCGACGTCCAGCAGTATCTGGACGCGGCAGCAGCAGAGAAGCTCCGCATCACGCAGGTCACCGAGACGCACATCCACGCCGACTTCGTCTCAGGGGCACGCGAGCTCGCGCGCGCGACCGCTGCGACACTCCTCCTCTCCGCCGAAGGCGGCCCAGACTGGCAGTACGCCTTCGCTGCGGCGGATGGCGCGCGCCTGCTCCACGACAGCGACGTCATCACCGTCGGCAACATCCGCATCGCGGTGCTGCACACGCCGGGGCACACCCCGGAGCATCTCTCTTTCCTCGTGACCGATACCGCGGCCGCCTCGGAGCCGATCGGCATCATCACGGGGGATTTCGTCTTCGTCGGCGACGTCGGCCGCCCCGACCTCCTCGAGAAGGCAGCGAAGGTCGCGAACACGATGGAGGCGGGCGCCCACCAGCTCTTCCATTCGCTCGAGCGCTTCCGGGCACTCCCCGATTTCATCCAGGTGTGGCCGGGCCACGGGGCCGGATCGGCCTGCGGGAAGGCGCTCGGCGCCATCCCCACCTCCACCGTCGGCTACGAGAAGCGGTTCAACTGGGGCGTCGCCACGACGGACGAAGCGACCTTCGTGCGGATGGTGCTCGAGGGCCAGCCGGAGCCGCCGCTCTACTTCGCCGAGATGAAGCGGATCAACCGCGACGGGCCCGCCGTCCTCGGTGGATTCCCGACGCCGGCCCTCGGCGACATCGATCAGCTGACGGGCGCACTGGCGTCGGGCACCGTCGTAATCGACACGCGGCCCGCCGCTGTCTTCGGTGCAGGACACATCCCGGGAACGCTCAACATCCCGCTCAACAAGAGCTTTTCCACGTGGGCCGGGTGGCTCGTGCGGTACGACGTCGACATCGCGCTCATCGCCGACGATGCGGGCGCCGTCGCCGGCGCCGTGCGGGAGCTCGGGATGATCGGACTCGATCGTGTCACCACTTGGTATCCGAGCGGAGTCGTGACGGCGTGGCACGATGCCGGCCGACGACTCGGCACCATCGAGACGCTCGATCCGACGGCGCTGGCACCGCAGCTCGCCGCCGATGCGGTCACGCTGATCGACGTCCGGAACCAGAGCGAGTGGGCAGCCGGTCACCTGCCCACGGCACGCCACATCCCCCTTGGACACCTCGCGGAACGCCTCGCCGAGATCCCGCGCGACCGTCCGATTGCGGTCCAGTGTCAGAGCGGCGCCCGGAGCGCCATCGCAGCATCGCACCTGCAACGTCTCGGACTGCCGGCCGTTTATAACCTGCTGGGAGGTTTCCAGCGCTGGGCCGCCGAGGGGTACGAGGTGGTGCGGTGACCGCCACCGAGGCGCGATGACAGCGCGGGGGGCTCACCGTGGTGAGCCCCCCGCTGTCTGTCTTCCCCTTGCTGCGATCGACCGACGACCCCGAACGAGGCCTAGGTCATCGCCCCGTCGGAGGCACCACCGGCGCGACCGCAGGCGCCGTGGCGGCCGCGAGGCTGTCCGCGACGATCGTCGTATCGATCACCGGCGGAGCCGGCGGCGTGGTGAACGGCGGCGGCAGCGGTGTCGTCCAGTCCGTGTGCGTGCCCCAGACGGCCGGGTAGTGCTTGGCCATCTGGAATCCGTACAGCGGCTTATAGACCCCGTTGTGACACGTCACGCACTGCGCCTTCGGTGCGTCACCCATCGGTCCGAGGCGCGACGGATGATACGTCCCCGCTAGCGGCGCGAGGTAGTTCGTATTGACGTCGCGCAGCATCTGGATCCCGGCGTACGCCGTGACGCGCTGCGGCGGCGCCTGCTCCCAGCTCGCGAACTGCCGCGAGTTGTGGCAGAAGGTGCAATTCACGCCAAGTGCCTGCGACTGCGTGATCATCAGTGCATAGGTCCACTCCGTCTGCTTCACGCTGGAGCGGTTCTCCGGCGATGGGGCCACCGTGTGCGAGACCACGCGCGCGCCACCGCCGTCGAGGTAATGCCGGAGGAGCTGGTTCTCGTTCGTGTAGAACCAGAGCCCGTTGGGCAGCGGCTTCCCCATATGACAGGTGTAGCAGGTCACGCCGGTGTTACCGACGTGCTCCGTCCACTCGGAGTTGATGTTCCGTGTCATCTGGATCATCCGGCGCGCCACGGCCTTCGTGTAGATCGCCTTGCCGTCCGGATAGGTGTCGGACGCGAAGGCGGCGAGGTTGTGGCAGTAGCCGCAGTTGCCCGCACCACCCGCCACCCAAGTCGCCATCGCGACCATCGTGCGGTTGAACTCCGCCACTGGAATGTCATTGAGGACCTGGACGTTCTGCCACGGGAGCGGCCCCGGCGGGGACTCCCCGGCCGGCGGCAGGATGGCGGGCATCTTCTTGGCCAGCTCGGCCATCGCCTGCTCCTGGTTCCGCGCGACGTAGTTCACCTCCATCGCCGTGCCACGATACCCCTTCTGCACGACGTCGCGGTCCTTGGACGCGAAGAACTGGCAGCCGGTCGCGGTCAGGACGAGCCCCGCGAGCGCCACTCGGGTGAGGGTGCGCATGTTAGTTCGCTCCAGTCGGCGCCGCGGCCGCGGTTGAGTCGACGATGGCCGTGCTGTCCGCCATCGTGCTGTCCATCGCCGCGGGGGCCGGCATGGTGTAGGTCGGATAGCCGTTCTGCAGGCGGCCCGCATACTGGCCGCGCAGCGCTTCGAGCTGCTCCGTGGTCAGGATGTTCTGCGCCGGATACTGCGGCGCCACGCCGTGCTTCACGGCCCAGAGGTACCAGTTGTCGACGACCGTGCCGGTCAGCAGGATGCCGATGCCACCGGTGAAGCCGACAAGCGAGGCAAACCACCACGCCCAACGATGGATCGACTCCATCGTCGCGTTCCACCCCATCGTCCAGCGCCAGAAGAGCGCCGACCGCTCCGCGGCGGTGCCGCGGTCGGTGATCTGCTCGATCTCCCGCTCGCCGCCGAGCCGGCTTACCGCGAGGATCGTCGCGGCGTGCATCGCGAACAGGAGCACGGAGCCGTACAGGAAGACGATCGAGAGCGCGTGGAACGGGTTGTAATAGAGGTTGCCGTAGCGGATCGAGAACGCTGACGTCCAGTCGAGGTGCGCGAGCAGCCCGAACGGCACCATCTCGCTCCAGCTCCCGATGAGTAGCGGCTGGAAGAAGAACGAGAGGTACAGGAAGATCGCGGCGCCGAAGGCCCACGCGAGATGCGTCCCCATCCCGAGGGCGCGCGCGCGGGTGTACGTCCGGATCCACCAGCAGAGGATGCTGAAGGTCAGGAAGAAGCCGGCGATCAGGTACCACCCGCCCTTCGCCAACGGCGGGAGGATCTTCAGGCCGTACTCCGGCGACGGCGGCTCGAGCGCGAGCCACGGCAGCTGCCGGATGAACTCGACCGGGCTCCACCCGACCGACTTCATCATGTTTAGCCCGATGATCTCGAACGCGAGGAAGCCGAACAGGAGCGAGACGATCCCCCAGAAGCCGAGGTAGATCGGCCCGATCTGGGCATCGCCGAGCTTGCCGGCCCAATAGTTGAAGACGCCGGTGCCGTAGCGTTGGCCGAACGTCTCATCGATCGGCAGCCCGGGGTCGGGGGCGGTCCGGACCTGGACGCGCGTGAATAGGTTCTGGTATTCGAGCATGCGCGTCTCCCGTTAGCGCCAGATGGGCAGGTTGAGCCACCAGCCCCACCATTCCGGCCAGCCCTTCGTCCAGAACGGCCCGGAAATCACGATGCAGATCGCGCTCCAGAGGCCCGCGTTCAGGGCGAGGAAGAGACCGAGGCGATGGATGCCGATCGCGCCGATGGAATAACCGAGGAAATCGCGGAAGAACACGTTCTCGTGTTCGCTCGTCTTCACCGGCTCACCCTTCTTCGGATTGGTCACCGAGAGGATGAGCGACCCGTGCATCGCGAGCGCGAGCGTCGTGGTGAAGAAGAACGTGATCGCGATCATGTGCGCCGGATTGTAGTGGAAGTGCAGGTACTGATACCCGACGTTCGACACCCAATCCAGATGCGAGAAGATCCCATACGGGAAGCCGTGCCCCCACGCGCCAAGGAGGACGGGGCGGATCACCACGAGGGTGACGTACGCGAACACCGCCATCCCATACGCCCATGGGATGTGCATCCCCATACCGAGCTTCCGGCTGATCTCCGCCTGCCGCATCGCCCAAGACAGGAACGCCCCGACCGCGCAGAAGGTGATCATCTGCCAGAGCCCACCGTCCGCCAGCGGCGCGAGCCCGAGCCCGTACTTCAGGTCGGGCGGCGCGATGTTGATCTGCCAGAGGTTCCACGTCGGTCCGATCGCCGCCCCGTAGATGATGAGCAGCGTCCCGAGCGCCGTGAAGAAGATCGTGGTGACACCGAAGAACCCGACGTAGAACGGCCCGAACCAGAAGTCGAACAGGTCCCCGCCGAGCAACGTCCCTCCGCGCACCCGGTACTTCTTTTCGAAACTGAGCATCGCCATCGCGAAAGTCTCCAATGAGGGCGCCTGTGCGTTTCACGCCGGCAGACGCGACCGGCGGTGGGCGCCGATGGGGGGATCGAGGCGACGTATCGCCTCGACCCCGCGCCACCGGTCCCGGGACCTGCTTACCGGCCCGCGGGCAGCGGCGCCATCTCGGCGGCGGTGACCGGGGCCGAGGCCGCCACCGGCGCCTGATCGGCCGTCAGCGTCCCGTTCTCGATCCACGTGTACCGGCTCGAGCTGAGCAGGATGAAGTGGATCAACAGCGCCAGCACGCCGATGAAGCCCGTCAGGGCCACCATCACGCGCCGGGGGTCGAACATCAACCAGATGCGGTGCATACCTGAACTCCTGTGGAAAGAAGGGGTCCCGATCGAGCACGCTGGGTGGACGTCCGGGGGAACGCCCCGACCCAGGTGACTCGATCGAGCGACGGGTTAGTCAGCGAACCGCCGACGCAACCGCGCTCGCGTTGTACTTCGCCTTGAGCGACTTCGGCCAACCGAGCTGACCGAAAGCGAAGATGTGCATGACGAGCACGGCACCGACGACGAAGGTGCCGACGCCGCCCATGACCTCACGTGGGTGAAGTCCGATCCAGATTCTGTGCATGGTGTTACCTCCTCAGTGGGTGTGGGTGACCTGGATCAGAACCAGGGACGCCAGGACCACGCGAGGAAATGCGCCACCACTGCGACGGCGAACCACCCCAGCGTGCCAGCCATGAACTGGCCGTGGAACCGCCGGGCATCGTCTTCCGTCATCCCATTGTTGCTCATACGCCACCTCCAAGTGGGTATAAGGGGTTCCCGCGTATTCCCGCGCGGTACCGGGGGGGGGAGGTGGACTCATTCGAGCCCCGTCCAATCGTCGCGACCGCAGTCGCCAAAGCCGCATCGATCATCCGTACCCTCACGCGCCGACCCCCTGCAGGGACCGACGCGAGGCGAGCACGTGATCGCGTGTCACCACCGTATCTCCAAGGCCGCGTGCATCCTGCTCCGCTGCATCCCGGAGCCGCTTCGCGGCCGAGATGCGGATCAGGATCGGCTGGGCCTCCACCAACTCGTCGAACAACGCCTTCGCCTCATCGGCCCACGCCATCTCCCGCGCCAGACGCGACGGCGTCGCTTCGACCTTGTCGAGGTCGGTGCCGAGCGGGAGGATGTGGAAGAGCGCATCGAAGAGCGCGTTGCAGACCTCCTGCACGAGGTAGGTCGCGCCGGCATAGCCCATGAACGGCGTACCAGTGTGCCGACGGATGATCGCGCCGGGGAAGGACGCCGGGATGTACATCCCCCGCCCCCCCGCCTCCGCGAGATACATCCGCTCGTTGTAGCTGCCGAAGAGGATCAGCGGCGGCTTCTCCTTCACCAACCGCCGCACCTCGTCATTCTTGGTCTTCTCGCCTGCCTTCCGGGACACGGCAAAGGTGCACGGGAGGCCGAGCTCGTCCTCGAGGAAGTGCCGGACGCCGCGCGCATACGTTTCCGACGCGACGATCGCGAAGCTCGCCGTCCCGAAGAAGTCCTGCGTCACCGAGCGCCAGAGGTCCCAGACGGGCTTCAGGGTCGTGTGCTTCTCCCGCTCGATGAACGGCTCCGGATCGAGCCCGAGGAGCTCGCCAAGCGTCTGAAGGAACTTGGTCGTCGAATGCAACCCGATCGGCGCCTGCAGGTACGGCATCTCCAGCGCCTCGCAGAGCATCCGCCCGAACTCGCGGTACATGCAGATATTCACATCCGCATCCACGAGCCGCGGCACGTCCTGCAGGTGACTCCCCAGCGGGAACGCGAGGTTCACCTCGGCACCGATCCCCTCGACCAGCCGCCGGATCTCGTGGAGGTCGCTCGCGGTGTTGAACGTCCCGTAGATCGGGCCGATGATGTTCACACGCGGCTTGGCCCCCGGCGCCCGCTCGGTCGCCTTGGGACGCACGCCCTTCTTGAGACCGTATTCCGTCCAGAGCCAGAACAGCGCGCGGTTGGCGCTCTGCCACTGGTCCTCGTCGATCGTCCGCGGCAGGAACCGCTGGATCCCCGTCCCTTCAGGCGTGACGCCGCCACCGATCATCTCGGCGATCGAACCGGTCACCACCACACTCGGGAGCTCGGGATCGAGCGTCGCGTGCGCGCGCTTCATGTTCGCTTCCGTCCCCTCGCGCCCGAGCTGCTCCTCGGCGAGCCCCGTTACCACGATCGGCAGCTCGTGCGGCGGCAGGCCGTCGGTGTAGTGCAGCACCGAGGTCACCGGGAGGTTCTCGCACCCCACCGGGCCGTCGATCACCACCTGCAGCCCCTTGATGGCGGTGAAGACGTACACCGAACCCCAGTAGCCGCCCGCGCGGTCGTGGTCGAGGACGAGCATCAGACCATCTCCTCGGCCTTCCGCTGACGCGCGAGCTTCGCCAGGTGACGCTTGTAGTGCTCCCGGAACTCGGGACGGTCCTGCGGGATCGTCTCCCAGACGCCTGCGGCGTGCCCGGTGCCGACGCCATCGAAGAAGGCGCGCATCGTCTCGAACCGATGCGTGTTTCCCATCGCCGCGTTGATCACCTGAGCGAGCGAGCCCGCTCCGGCCGGCCCCATCAGGGGGCGCGCCGAGATCAGGTTCGTGAAATAGAGCGCGGGGATCATCCGTTCCTTCGCCGCCTGCACCACCGGCGTGGTGCCGATCGCGAGGTCGGGCATGAACTCCTCCATCGCCGCGAGATCCTGCTCCAATGAGGCGCGGAATTGCACGTGCACCCCACGCGCCTCGAGCCACTCGCGGTCCGGGTCGCTCCAGCGCGTCTTCGGGCACGCCGTGCCCACGTAGCGGACGTCGGCGCCGCTCTCCACGAGGAGGCGCGCCACGAGCAGCTCGGAACCCTCGTAGCCGCTCATCGTGATCCGTCCCGTGATCGGCATCTTGGCGAGCGCGCCCTTGATGGCCGGCAGGATGCGCGCCTTCGCGGCATCGATCTTATCGGCCGCGACGTTCGCCACGCGGCCAATCGACTCGAGCCACGCCGCGGTGCCGTCGAGCCCGACCGGGGCGCTGCCGACGATCGGACGCCCCGCCGCCTCGAACTCGCGCACGCTCGCCGCGTAGAACGGATGGATTGCGGCGACGGCGGCGCAGTCGAGCGCGCTGTACAGTTCGCGCCACTCACGCGTCGGCACCACGGGGCCGGCCGCGAGCCCGAGCGGCTCAAGGAGCATCGCAATCCCCACCGGGTCGGCAGGGAACATCTCGCCGAGCAGCGTGATGGTCGGCTTCTCGCTCTTCCCGCCACGGGGCGCGGCGACCGGGCCGAGCTCGGCCTCGGTGCGCGCATACTTGAGCATCGCGCCGGCGAGTACGTCTTTGGCCTCCGCGTGCGTCGGCACCCCGAAACCCGGCACGTCAATGCCGATGATGCGGACGCCGTTGATCTCCTTCGGCAGGAGCTGCAACGGCACGCCCGAGGCGGTCGGCACGCAGAGATTCGTGATCACCACGGCGTCGTACAGCGCCGGGTCCGCCACCGCGTGCACCGCGTCGCGGATGTCCTCGAAGAGCTGCCCCGTGACGAGGGTCTCCGAGTTGAACGGCACGTAGCCCACCGTGCGGCGCGCGCCGTAGAAGTGCGAGGTGAAGGTGAGGCCGTAGACACAGCACGCCGAGCCGGAGAGGATCGTCGCGGTCCGGCGCATCCGCAGCCCGACGCGGAGCGACCCGAAGGCCGGACACATCGACTGGGGCTGATCGTGCGGACCCTTCGGATAGTCCTGGGCGTACCGGTCAAGCGCCTCGCCCTTCCCGGCGCTCCGCGCGGCGGCCTCGAGCTGCGCCTTCCCGGCATGACAGCCGAGACCATCGCCACCGGCGACGGCCTGCTCGACCACGGGAAGGGAGGTGGCCATGGGACTCAGACCGTGTCGTAGACGACTTCGAGGGACGGCTTCGCCACGTCGTTCCGGCCGACCATGTCGAACACGGTCGCGGGCTCGAGGACGACGTTGCGCCCAACCACATCCCCGGCGAAGAGGCCGAGGAGTTGGTCCTGCGTCAGCGGCTTCGGGCGCACCGGCGGCGCGTCGGCGACGTTCATCGCTAGCGTCTCGAACATCGGGCCCCACTGCGTACCGGGGATCCCGACGATCTCGTAGTTGGCGCTCTTGCGGCGGATGTCCTCGTGCGCCGGGATCGCGGAGAGGATCGGGATGCCGGCTTGGGCCGCGAACGCGTGGGCCTCACCGGTCCCGTCGTCCTTGTTGATCACCATCCCCGCCACGCCGACGTTCCCGCCGAGCTTGCGGAAATACTCGACGGCCGAGCAGACGTTGTTCGCCACGTAGAGCGACTGCAGATCGTTCGAGCCGACGACGATGACCTTCTGGCACATGTCGCGGGCGATCGGGAGGCCGAAGCCGCCGCAGACCACGTCGCCGAGGAAGTCGAGGAGGACGTAGTCAAAGCCCCACTTGTGGAAGCCGAGCTTTTCGAGGAGTTCGAAGCCGTGGATGATCCCGCGGCCGCCGCACCCGCGTCCCACTTCGGGGCCGCCGAGCTCCATCGCGTAGACGCCGTCACGCTTGAAGCAGACATCGCCGATCGCGACCTCCTCGCCGGCGAGCTTCTTCTTGGACGAGGTCTCGATGATCGTCGGGCAGGCGCGGCCGCCGAAGAGGAGCGAGGTCGTGTCGCTCTTGGGGTCGCAACCGATCAGGAGGACCTTCTTGCCCTGCTGCGCCATCATGTACGAGAGGTTGGCCAGCGTGAAGCTCTTGCCGATGCCGCCCTTGCCGTAGATCGCGATGATCTGCGTCTCCTTGGTCACCGGGCCGGTGGCCGCGGCCGCGGGCTCTGCGGCCGCTTCGTCGCGGACCCCGCGATGTAGCTGAACGAGGGCGTCACCCGACGCGTTGCCGGAATGGATCACGAGGCGTGCCTCCAATCGAGGACCATCTTGAGACAGCTCGGATCGTCGAACGCCGCCCGATAGGCGTCGGTCGCACGGTCCGCGGGGGAGCAATCAGTGATGAGGCCGTCGAGCGAGAGCGTCCCGCGCTGCGCCATCTCGACCACATCGGCGAGATCGGCGGGGCTCCATTCGGCGGCGACCCGCAGGCGCGCCTCCTTCATGAAGGCGGGCGGAAAGGCGAAGGTGATCGGCGTCGCATAGAAGCCGGCGAGGACGATCTCGCCCCCCTTCGCGAGGCGCATCACGAGCGTGTCGAGGAGCGCGGCGTCACCGCTCGCGTCGAAGACGCAGCGATAATCGCGACGCGAGTCGTCCGCGCTGGTGCAGACGGCGTAGTCGGTGGCGCCTCCCATCCGGGCCGTCGACTGCTCCCAGACGGTCGGCGTGCCGCCGAGCGCGCGGGTGAGTCGCGCCGCGAGACGTCCGAAGACGCCGTGCCCGATGATCAACTCGGGGAGCGCCGTGCCGCCGCGGATCGCGTGGAGCGCCGTGGCGCCGAGGGCGAGCAGGGTGGCCCGTTCACCGAGAGAGGCATCGATCGGGATGAGCCGGTGGGCGGGCGCGACGAGGCGACGCGCCGCCCCACCGAAGAGTCCGCGGATCTCGCCGTAGCAGTTCGCGCCGGGGACGAAGACCGTCGTGCCGACCGCGAGCCCCGCCGCGTCGCCGGCGTGCGTCACCGTACCGACCGATTCATAGCCAGGCACGAGCGGATAACCGAGTCCCGGGAAGGCGGGCATCCGGCCTTCCCAGAGGAGGCGTTCGGTGCCGGCGCTGATGGAGGACCAATCGATGTCCACGACAACATCCCCCGCATCGGGCGATGCGAGAGACAACTCGCGCAGCGAGAGCTGGCGAGGCTGGTCGAATACGACCGCGCGGGTGGTCACCATCGGGAGGACGTCATCACACTTCGTTTCGTAACGTTTACTTGACGGTCAGGAACGTCAGTAGGACTGGACGGTGCAAACTTGGAGCACGAGTCCGGGGTCGTCAAGACCGCCCCGAGAGGAGGGGGCCAGACGACCGACCCGACCTCAGTGCGTGGCGGAGATCAGACCAGCGTAGACCGGATACCGGGTCTTGTGGACATGGCTCCGGCCGAACCCGGCTTGTCGAAGGAGGGCCTGGAGCTCGTCGGCGCGCCGTGCGCGCCCCCGCCCCATCGCCCGGAGATAGAGCCCGAAGTAGACATCCCCCACCGTCTCGGCGCCGCGGACGCCGCTGAACGGCTCCACGATCAGGAGGACCCCTCCGGGCTGGAGGACCTGCTTCACCTTGTGCAGCAACCTGAGGACCGACGCATCGTCGTGATCGAGCAGGATGCGCACCAAGGTGATCACGTCGGCACCGACTGGGAGGGGGTCCTGATGAAAGTTCCCCCCGGACAATTCCACCCGCCCCACAAGACCCAGCCGGGCCAGACGTGTCTTCGCTCCCTCGATCACCGCCGGGAGGTCGAAGAGCTTCAGTTGGAGGTCGTGATACCTCCAAGCGACTTCTGCGAGAAACGCCCCTTCACCACCACCCACATCCAGCACCACCTTGCGGCCGGCCAGCGAGTACCGATCGAGGATGTCCTCCGCCAGCGGGAGGACCGTCTCCGCCATCAGC
>VHBO01000011.1 GCA_016871895.1 Gemmatimonadota bacterium | reverse complement strand
CCCCGCAGCTCCTCCTCCCGATCGTCCAAGGTGGGGTGCACGCCGAACTCCGTCGCGCCTCCGCGCGTGGGATCCTTCAGACCGGGGATTGGCAGGCGATCGCGATCGGCGGGCTCTCCGTCGGCGAGCCGAAGCCCTCGATGCTCGCGACCCTCGAGGTCTGCGACAGCGAACTCCCACGCGAACGCCCGCGCTACCTGATGGGCGTCGGGCATCCCGATGATCTCGTGGAGGCGGTCGCGCGCGGCGTCGATCTCTTCGATTGCGTCGCCCCGACTCGGATGGGCCGGCACGGGACCTTCTTCTCGCATGACGGCACGGTCCAGATCAAGCGGGCGGCGCATCGCACCGATCGGCGACCGCTGGTGGAGGGGTGCCCCTGCCCTGCCTGCACGCGCTACGACCGCGCCTACCTGCGCCACCTCTTCGCCGCCGGCGAGATGCTCGGGCTGCGGCTCCTCGCACTCCACAACGTGACCTTCCTGCTCAGGCTGATGGCCGATGCGCGGACGGCGCTCCGCGAGGACCGATTCGCCTCGTGGAGCGCCGCCTGGTTGGCGCGCTACCGCACCGCCGCGCGCTGAGCGCGCGCGCCGGCGACTATCGCCCGCCCGTCTTGGTCGTCGCTCCCGTCGCTCCCGTCACCGCGCCGACCACGAGCGCGTCGATGAAGAACTCCATCATCCGCTGCTGATTCACGGAGGTGTGGCCCTGGTCGGGGCCCACCTGCACCTCGAAGCTCTTCCCGGCGCGCTGCAGCGCCTGGATGAGCTGCATCGAGTTGTTCGGGTGGACGTTGTCGTCCGCGGTCCCGTAGTAGATGAGGAGTCGCCCCTGTAGGTTCGCGGCGTACTCCATCGCGCTGCCCGCTCGATACCCCTCGGCGTTCACCTGCGGCGTGTACATGTACCGCTCGGTGTAGATGGTGTCATAGTGGTGCCAGCTCGTGACCGCGGAAGAGGCCGAGGCGGCCGCGAAGGCGTCGGGGTGCCGGAGGAGGGCCATCGCGGAGGCATAGCCGCCGTACGAGGTGCCGAAGATCCCGACGCGCGCACCGTCGACGAAGGGATAGGTGGCGGCGAGATGCTTCGCGGCAGCGGCGAAGTCGTCGATCTCTACCACGCCGAGCTTCTCGTAGATGGCGTCGAGCGCCCGCTTCCCGCGGAACGCCGCGGAGCGGACATCGAGCGTCACGACGAGGAAGCCGAACTCGACCAGCGGGAGCGGCGGGCCGAAGACCTCGCGCGCGCCGTTCGTCGCCGGCCCGCCGTAGACCGAGAAGAGGACGGGATAGCGCTTGGACGGATCGAAGTTCGACGGCTTGTGCAGCATCCCGAAGAGCGGCGTGGTGCCGTCGGCGGCGAGATAGGTAAACCGCTCCGGCGCACGGAATCCCGCGGCGGTGAAGGCGCGCACATCGCTCTCGGCGACGGTGGCACCGACCTGACGACCTCTGGCATCGAGCACGCGGGTGACCGGCGCGCGGTCGTGCGCCTGCGCCACGTCGACCACATAGGCACCGCCGGGGGCGACGAAGGCGGTGTGCGTGAGCGTCGGGTCGGTGAGGCGAAGGTCACCGCGTCCATTCAGCCCGACGCGGTGCAGCTGGAGCTTCATGTAGTTGTCGCCGGTGCGGGCGTAGTACCAGAGCTGCCCCGCCTGCTCGTCCACCTGCACGATCCCCGCGACCTCCGCCTGATGCTGCGTGAGCGGCGTGATGAGCGTGCCGTCGATGTGGTAGAGGTAGTAGTTCTTGAAGCCCGACCGCTCCGACTCCCAGATGAAGCGCTTGCCGTCGGCGAGCCAGCGGATGGGCGGAGAGTTCTCGGTCCAGCTCGCCGGCCACGCCTCGCGGACGATCACGCGGCAGGTGCCCGTCGTCGGCGCGCAGGCGGTGAACTCCATCACGTTCTGCCGGCGGTTGGTGCGCCGGAGCAGGAGCTCGGACCCATCCGGGCTCCACGAGATCCCGTAGACGTAGTGCCCGACCACGTCATCGGTGAGCGGACGGCCGTCGCGCGCATCGATGCGGATCGTACGCCCGGTCGCGAGGTCGTGCACGAAGAGGTCAACGATCGGGTTCTCCGTCCCCGCCTTCGGATACGCCTCGGTCATCGCGGCGCCGGCGACCGTCGTCTGGTCCATCTGGAGCACGTAGTCGCGCACCGGGCGCTCATCGAACCGATAGAACGCCAGCTGCGTGCCCGAGGGGGCCCACCACATCGCGGTGATCTGGTCGAGCTCCTCGCCGTACACCCAGCTCGCAGTGCCGTACTTGATGCGCCCCGCTTCGCTCCCGTCAGTGGTGAGCTGCCGCTCACCGGATCCGTCCCGGTTCACGATCCAGAGATTCCGGTTACGATAAAACGCCTTCTTCGATGAATCGGCCGCCCACGCCTCCGTGAACTGACGGCCGCGGGCGGGCCCGCCGGCACGCCGGAGCCCATTCCCACCCGCGTTGGACGCACCGGCCTCAGTGACCTGCTTCGTCGCGGCGCTCCACTGGAACCGCTTCCCATCGCGCACGAACTCGAATGACTTTCCGTCCGCCGCCCACTGCGGCGTGATCGCACCCGAGGTGATGAGACTCGCCATCCGTGGCGCATTCGCCGAGTACTGAGCATAGCCCGGCATCGAGCGGAGGCGGTCCTGAGCGGCCAGCGGCAGCGCGTGAAGCGCCTGGAGGGCGAGAAGCGCGAGGAGAAGACGAGAGCGCATGGAGAGGGCTGGAGGCTAGAGGCGGAAAGCTGAACGCACTACCGGCTGGGCCAGGGGGTACCCTGGTCACGGCGCGTCACGGGGCGGACGCCCTTGTACACGAAGCGCTGGACGCGCTTCCCCTCATAGGTCTCGGTCGTGAAGATGTTGCCCTTCGAGTCCGTCGCGATGCTGTGCACGGCGAAGAACTGTCCGGGCTGACGCCCGCCGTCGCCGAACATCGTCAGGATCTCGAGCGACTGCCGGTCCATCACGTAGATCCGCTCGTTCTTCCCGTCCGCGAGGTAGAGGTACTTCTGCTGCGCGTCACGCGAGAAGGCGATGTCCCACACCGCCCCGTCGCCGCGAGTGCGCGGGGCGACGCGAACCTCCTTCACGAAGGTGCCATCGCGCCGGAAGACTTGGATCCGATTGTTCGGACGGTCACACACATAGATGAGCCCGTCGACCGAAGGCTCGGCGCAGTGGACCGGATTCCGGAACTGCGGGATGAGCGGCTTGTCCGGGTCGTAAGGGCCGTAGTTCGAGTCGCTCGGCGCATTACCATACGCGCCCCAGAACCGCTTGATCCGCCCCGTCGCCATATCGAGCACCGCGACGCGCTTGTTGCCGTAGCCGTCGGCCACGTAGACCTCGTTCTGTGACGGATCGAAGGCGACCTTCGCCACGCGCCCGAACGCCTCGAGACTCCGCGAGTCGGTCGCGCGACCCGGGACGCCGATCTGCTGCAGGAAGCGGCCATCCCGCGTGAACTTGAGGATGTGCGAATCGGCGGCGTTCACCGAATCGCGCGCGCCGTTGCCACCGATCCAGACGTTCCCCATCGGATCGATCGAGATGCCGTGATTGCTCCCGGGCCAAGTGTACCCGTCGCCGGGGCCGCCCCACGAGTTCACCAGATTCCCCTCGGGGTCGAACTCGAGGACCGGCGGCGCCGCGGTGCAGCAGGGACCGACGAGCGCGTATCCCGCTTCGGTGCGCGCATTGAGCGTCGCGCCCCCACGATGGATGATGTAGACGTGGTCGCGGGCATCGACGCCCACCCCGATCGTCGACCCCAGCACCCAGCCGTTCGGAAGGGGCTTCGGCCAGAAGGGATCGACCTCGAAGACCGGTGCCTGCACCGCCGGCTGCGCGAGGGACGCGACGAGCCGAGACTGCCCGACCGCGAGGGTGAGGATCGCGGCGCCCAACGCGCCGGTGATGAGCAGCGTACGACGACGCATGATCGTGCTCCGTGAGGATGTCGGCCCTGTGCGACTGCGCGCGGAATGCTATATCTCGGCGCGATGACGCACCAGAGACGCGAACGGTCGCCGGAACGTTGGGCGAAGGCGGGCCATCGGCTGGCCCGACGCGCCACCACGTGGCCGTTGAGGCGATTCGGATGGTCGCGATCGGGATCGCCGCGGCGTCGCGTGGGCCTCAGCGCCCTGCTCGCATCGCTCTGGGTGCTGACGTCCGTCCCACCGGTGTCGGCGCACGAGATCCCCGCGCGCGCCGTGGTCACCGTGCACGTGGTCCGCACCGCCGATACGCTCCGCCTCTGGGTCCGTGCGCCACTCGAGGCGATGCGGGACGTGATGGTCCCCGAGTACGCCGATGGCACGCTGGACCTAAGGCGTCTCGGCCCCGCCCTACACGAGAGCGCGACGTTGTGGATCGCCCCGGGCCTCGGGTTCCGTGGCGCCTCCGGGGCTCGGCGCGAGCCGCGCGTCGTCGACGCCCGCGTCGCGGTGCCGACCGACCGGAGCTTCGATACGATCGACGCGCTCACGCGACACTTCGCTGAGGCGACGCTCGACAGCGCCCCGGGGCTCCGTCGTCAGGGCGCCTGGCTCGACGTCGCGCTGGTGCTCGCCGTGCCCTCGGACGAGCGTCTCACGGTGGAGCCGGCCTTCGCGCATCTGGGCGTACGGACGACCACGCAATGGCGGTTTCACGACGCCGACGGCACGACCCGGACCCTCACCTACGACGGTGACCCCGAGGTGATCCCGCTCCGTCCGCGCGCTTGGGATGCGCTGCGTCGCTTCGCCCCCGCGGGGGTGCATCACATCCTCGGCGGGCTCGACCACCTCCTCTTTCTGCTCCTCCTCGTCCTCGGCGAACGGCGCTGGCGCCCGCTGATCGGCACCGTCACCGCCTTCACCGTCGCCCACGCCATTACCATCGGCGCGACGGCGCTCGGCTTCGTCCCGACGGGGGTGTGGTTCGGACCGCTCGTCGAGACGATGATCGCCGCCTCCGTGCTCTGGCTCGCCCTCGCACGGATCCTCCGCGATCCCGCGCGTCCGGCGCACGGGTGGCCGCTCGCCTTCGGCTTCGGGCTCGTGCACGGCTTCGGCTTCGCGATGGCCCTCGGCGACCGGCTGCAGTTCGCCGGTGCGCATCGCGTGAGTGCGCTCGCCGCGTTCAACCTCGGGATCGAGGCCGGTCAGCTCGCGGTGATCCTCATCGCCGTCCCCCTCCTGCACTGGGCGCTGCGGCGCGCGGGGGAGCGCGCCAAGCTCCTGACAATCATCCTCGCCGCCCTCGCCGCCGACGTCGCCTGGCACTGGCTCCTCGCGCGCGGGGAGACGCTGCGGGCGGCGATCGCCGTCGCGACCCCACCGACCTGGGACGCGCTGGCCCTCCTGGGCCTGCTCCGCATCGCCCTCGTCGCCTCGGTGGCGCTGGCCCTCGGGCTGCTCCTGCGCCACCTTCTCCCCCGTCTCCGTCTCACCTGACCGATGCCGCGTCGACTCCCCCCCCGCCTCCTCCTCGGAGCGCTCCCGCTCCTCCTCGTCACCGTCGCCGCCGTCGCGCCGCAGCGCACCACGATGGACGGTGTCTACACGGCCGCGCAGGCCGCGGCGGGACGCGACCTCTTCGCGAGCGCCTGCCAGAGTTGCCACACCCCGACCGTCCACGCGGGCCCGCCCTTCAAGGCCAAGTGGTATGGTCGCGACCTCGGCGAGCTCTTCGGGTATCTTCGCGCGGAGATGCCGAAGTCCGACCCCGGCTCGCTCAGCGACGAGGAGTACGTGCAGTCCATTGCGTATCTCCTCCGCATCAACGGGATGCCGGCGGGCGCCACGGCGCTCGCTGCCGATTCCGCCGCGCTCGCCACCATCCGACTCGACTCCCTCCGTTCCCCCGCTCCGAGGTCACGCTGATGTCCCGTCCCCTCGCCCGCGTCCTGCTCGCCGCACTGACGCTCCCCGCCCTCGTGATCGCGCAGGGCCCGCCGACGCGGCCCGGCACACCGGTCGCACGCCCCGCCGCCGCACCGACGCGCCCGGCGACCCGCGCAGCGCGGCCCGCGCGTCTGGCCAGCGCCCCGGGCGGTGATGCGCCCGTCACCACCGGCCTCATCCGCGGCAACGTCCCCGGCGAATGGCGCTATTGGGGAGGTGACGCCTGGAGCACGCGCTACTCCCCGCTCGATCAGATCAACGCGCGCAACTTCGACTCGCTGCAGGTGGCGTGGCAGTGGAACGCCGGCGCCTTCGGCCCCGACGAGTACTACCGCACCACGCCGCTCTATGCGAACGGCCGCCTCTTCACCGTCGCGACCACGCGGCGCGCGGCGATGGCGCTCGACCCCGAGACGGGCGAGACGCTCTGGATGTATCGGCTCGAGGAAGGGATCCGCTGGCAGAAGGCGCCGCGGCAGTTCGCGGGTCGCGGGCTCGCCTACTGGACCGACGGTCGCGAGGAGCGCGTGCTCCTCATCACGCCGGGATATCACCTCATCTCCCTCGACGCGAAGACCGGGCGCCCCGACCCGCGCTTCGGCCGTGGGGGCGTCGTGGACCTGCAGGATGGTCTCGGCTTCCCGCTCGTCCCGCTCGCGGTCGACGACTCGGGTCCGCTGATCATCTCCGATGCCGCGCCGCTCCGTCGTGCACGTCCCGGTGAGGGGTGGGACCCCGTGAAGAAGATCGGCGCGGACGGGAGCGTCGGCATCGACCCCGTGCACGGCCAGATCGCGAACAGCTCCCCCGCGATGATCGTCAACGATGTCGTCGTGCTCGGCAACTCCTCGATCCACGGCTACTACCCGATCCGCGCGCACAACCTGCCCGGCTACGTCCGCGGCTTCGACGTGCGCACCGGGCGCCAGCTCTGGAAGTTCAACCTGATCCCGCAGCCGGGCGAGTTCGGCGCCGAGACGTGGGAACGCGGGTCGCGCATCGACTCGGATGGCGTCGGGAAGGTCGACCCCTGGGCCACCTATTCCGCCGACCCGGAACTCGGGCTCGTCTACATCCCCACCGGGATGCCCCTGCTCGACGAGTACGGCGGCCATCGCCCGGGCGACAACCTGTACGGCAACAGCCTCGTGGCGCTCGATGTGCGCAGCGGCCAGCGTCGCTGGCACTACCAGCTCGTGCACCACGACATCTGGGATTATGACACCCCGATGGCGCCGAACCTCCTCGACATCACCGTCGACGGCCGGCGCCGGAAGGCGATCGCGCAGACCACGAAGCAGGGGTGGATCTACACCTTCGATCGCGCGACCGGCGAGCCGATCTGGCCGATCGTCGAGACCCCGGTCCTCGCCAGCGACGTCCCCGGCGAGCGCGCCGCCGCCACCCAGCCGATCCCATCGCGCCCCACGCCATACGCGCAGCAGGGGCTCGTCGAGGCCGATCTCATCGCGTACACGCCGGCGATCCGCGATTCGGCGCTCGTCCTCGCCCGGAAGTGCCGGATGGGCCCGTACTACATCCCCGCCGTGCTCGCCGACGGGTCCGGCCCGACCGGGCTGCGTTGCGCCTGGTACGCGCCGGGCGCCTCGGGCGGTGTGAACATCGACGGCGGTGCCGCGGTCGACCCCGAGACCGGGATGATGTACGTCGCGGCGCTCAGCGGGCTCTCGACGATGTCGCTCGCGAAGGATCCCTGCAGCGAGTTCCGCTACAGCTCGCCGCGTGACAACTGCGGCCTCATCGGCGCGCTCCCCGCCCCGCCCGGCTACACGCCCTCCGCCACACGCGGCGGCGGCTTCGAGGGCCGCGGCAACGCGTCGATGCTGCACGGCGTGTCGATCCTCAAGCCGAAGGAGCTCGGCGGCATCACCGGCTACGATATGAACGCCGGCGACAAGCGGTGGTGGATCCCGAACGGTGGGTGGATCCCGGTGCGCAGCACCGACCCCCTCTTCGCCGGGGTGACCCTCCCGCCCCGTCCAGCGGGCGGACAGGCACAGGTGATGAACACCAAGTCGCTCGTGATCTACGGGACCGGCCGCTCCGGGGGTGTCCCGAACACCAAGCCGATGCTCTTCGCCGTCGACAAGGCGACGGGTCGCCAGGTCGGTGCGGTGGAGATCCCCGACCGGACGACCGCGGTCCCGATGACCTTCCTCCACAAGGGGAAGCAGTACATCGTCTTCGCGACCGGCGCGGGGAGCAACACGAGCTTGGTGGCGATGAAGCTGCCCTGAAGGCTGAACGCTGGAAGCTGAATGCTGAAAGTGACGACGGAGCGGGGTGGCACCTCAGGGTGCGCGCCGCTCCGTCGTCGCTTTGAGCGTCCCGCCTTCAGCCTTCAGCCGCTATTGGATGAACTTCCAACTGGCGCGCTGATCCCGCGTGAGCGCCGTCCCGGTCAGCCGCGCCCGCACCATCTCGATCGGCATCCGGCCGCCCTGCATGATCGCATCGTGGAAGTCACGATTCGTCATCCGGCCGGACTGCACGAGCTCCCGATGTAGGGCCCGGATCTGCAGGCCGCCGATCATATAGCCCGCCTGATACAACGGCGAATACGTGCCGTTGAACGAGCGCCGAACCTCCGCCTCCGCGTTCGCCCGCTCGTGACCGACGCGCGTGACGAGGAAGTCGACCGCCTCCTGCGGCGTCATCTGCCCCAGATGCACCTTCAACGAGAAGATGATCCGCGCGAGGCGGTGCGATCGCCAGAAGAGCATCCCCATCCGATCCTGCGGCGTCTTCGGGAAGCCGAGGTCCCAGAGGAGCATCTCCCAGTAGAGGGACCACCCCTCCGTCCAGAACGGCGTCCCGAAGAGATTGCGATGCGTGTTGTACCGTGCCGTCATATACCCCTGCAGATGATGCCCGGGGATCAGCTCGTGGTGCACGGTCGCCATCGAGAAATGCGGATTGTTCCCCCGCATGCTCATCAGCTTGTCGTCGTGCGCCATCGAATCGGTCGGGTACGAGACCTGGATGATCTCCCCGCCGAGGAAGAACGGAGACACGAGCTGCTGCCGCGGGGACATCATCTCCATCCGCCAGATCTCATCGGCGAGGGGCGGCACGGTGATCAGATCCCGCTGCGTGATGAAGGCGACGGCCTCGCGCGCGAGCCGACGCACCAATTCCGGCTGCTCGCCGGGCGGCACATAGGCCTGCTTCACGGCCTCGAGCGCGGCCCGCCAGTCGTCACCGAACCCCATCTCGCGTGAGGCCTTCTTCTGCTCGGCCTCGATCCACGCAAACTCGCGCTCGGCGAGCGCGATCAGGTCCTGCGGCGTGTACGCGATCATCTCGGCGCGAAGGTCCTGCGCCAGCCCCTCGGCCCCGATCGGATCACCGATGATCGGCTCCTCCTCGCCCGGCTTCTGCCCGACCACGACCTCGCGGATCGCCGCGGCATACCGGGTCATCGCCGTCCCGACGCGCCGATACGGGTCGGCCGTCCACCACGAGAAGACCGGATCGTATCCGCTGGAGAACCGGTTCCAATCCCGCAGCGTTGTGGTGAGCTCATCGAGATACGCGACCGTGCGGAGCCCGACGATGCGGTCGGCGCGCGTGGCGCTCCCCGCGGGTCGCGCACGAACGGCGCGGGTGAGGCTGTCGAGCTGCGAGGCCATCGCGGCGAGGGCCTTCGCCGAGCCCTGCGGATCGACGCGCTCGAAGCGCCGACGCGCCTCCTCGAACCCCGTGATGGTCGCCGCGAACGGCACATACGGCGCCATCTCGCGGGCGAGCCGCTCCTCACGCCCCAGCTGATCGAGATCCGCCTGCACCCGGCTCGCGAGGAGGAGGTAATCGATCTTCCCCTCCTGGCTCAGTCGATCGAAATCGACGCGCGCGAGGCGCTGCTGCCATTCCGTATGGAAGCGGGTTAACCGCGCCCGGCGCGCCGGCGAGTATTCCACCGTCCACCGGCGGCCGAGGGCCGCGCGGTCGGTGCTGTAGAGGGCGATGCTGTCGCGGAGCTCGCTCGCGCCGACCGGGATCGGCTGGCTCCGCTCGTAGCGCTTGAGCGCGCGCGGGCCGACCTCGGCGCCGTAGATGGTGCCGTCGCGGGCCACCGCGACCCCCTCGGCGGCGCTCGTGCCGCGCGTGGAGGTCACCGGGTCGGGGATGAACGCCGTCACCGCGCCCGTGCGCGCGCTGCCGATCCGGATGCCGCGCTGCCAGCCGGTCCGCGACGGCTCGATCGATCCCGACTCGGAATCGGCGACGTAGAGGGTGTCGTTCGCATCGATCCAGATCCCACTCGCGCGTGAGAACTGGTACCAGGTGTCGAGCAGTCGGCCGTCTTGCGAGAGGATCTGGATCCGGTTGTTGGTGCGGTCCCCGACGAAGAGCCGACCCCGGCTGTCGAAGGCGAGGGCGTGCGGTTGATCGAATTCGAGTGGACCCGTTCCCTTCTTCCCCCAGCTCGCCAGGAAGCGCCCGGTCCGGTCGAACTTCAGGATCCGCGCGCTCGCGGTCGGGCCGGAGGCGTGCCCCTCCGCGACGTAGATGTCACCGTTCGGCGCGGTGATCACCGCGTTCGGCTGGAAGAAGTACGAGCGATCACGGCCGCCGCCATCGGTGCCGAGCCGGAGGAGCACCTGTCCGGTCGGTGAGAACTTGATGACCTGATGGCCGAAGATCCGCGCCGGTGCCGCGACCGCCGACTCGCCGGGACGCGTCGCCGGACGGTTGTCCCGCCCATCGACCACCCAGACGTTCCCGTCCCGGTCGACGTGGATGCCGTGCGGCCAGTTGATCATCCCCTTCCCGAACGAGCGGACGAGTCGCCCCGAGCGGTCAAAGAGGAGGATCGGATCGAGGTCGGAGCCGACGCAGCTGTTCTGCCCGCACCGCTCGGCAACCCAGACGCTCGTACCGTCCCGGTCGATCGCGACTGCGCTCGTCGAGCCCCAGACGCGGCCGCTCGGGAGCGTGGCCCAGCCTTCGACGGTCCGGTACGGATTGGGCCGGTCGTTGACGCCCGGCATCTCCGCCGTTCCGCCCATCTGCGCCGCCAGCGGCGAGGTGACGACGGCGGTGAGGGCGAGCCACGCGACGACGTGCGACCGCGCCGCGCGGGGCGATGAAATGCACGGGACTGTTGTGCGATGCGGCATCCTCATTCCTCCTCCCACCGGCTCGGGGCATTCGGGTCGTATTCCGCCGTCGGGAGCCGGAACGCTTCGGCGATGACCGCGTCCCCCGGTTCACCGATCACGCGCGACGCGACGTACTCGCCCATCACGATCGAGAACTTGAATCCCTCCGCCTGCCCCACGCCGGCGATCCACGCGTTGTCGGCGCCCGGGAGCCGGTCGACGATGAAGTTGCGATTGACACTGCTCTCGTAGTGGCACGACCGCGTCTCGACGATCGGCGCCTCGGCGAGCGCGGGGAAGTGTTTCTGCAGGACGCGGCGTGATCCATCGATGCGCTCCTGTGACGACCAGCGCGAACTGAGATCGGGATCCTGCAGCCGCGGGTCGGGGGCGACCGGCGCCGGGGGCGGCGGCGCATCATCGTCCGCGGCGCGCGGCGGCGCGGGGGGCGCGAAGGCGCCGCGCACCCGGAAGCCGCGATTATCGATCGGATGCGAGGGCCACCCCGTCACCCCGGGCACGTTCCAGCTCGGGATGTTCGGGAACTGGAAGCGCGTGTCGCCCTCCGGCGTGCCGAAGTAGCAGACGTGCCCCATCGGGATCCGCATCCGCGTCTGCATCAGCGAGGGGAAGAGCTTCGGGAACCAGGGACCGCAGCAGAACACGTAGGCGTCGGCGGCGAGGGTGCTCCCGTCGTCGAAGGTCAGCGCCTCCATCTTGCCGGCGGTGACGGCACCCGGCCGGATCCTACCGAGCTTGAACTCGACCCCCGCGTCACGAGCGAGCGCGCCGACCGCCTGCACGCTGTCGCGTGCCCGCGCGACTCCAGCGTCCGGCTCGTAGAGCGCGACCTGACTCCCCTCGCTCACGAACTGCGGCCAGCGGCGGCGCGCCTCGTCGGCGGTGAGAGTCTCGAACGGCACCCCCTGCGCCGTCCAGAGCTCGGCGGTGCGCGTCGTGAACGGTTCCGGCTTCTCGCGGATGATGACGTCGCCCGTCGTGTAGAAGAACCGCGTCCCGAAGCGCTTCCCGTGCTCGGCGTCGAACGCGCGCCATTTCTCGATGGAGCGGCGCGCCCAGCGAACCCACAGGTCGGCGGTGATGGTGCGGTCGCCATACGAGGAGCGGATGCCGCGCGTCTCATCGCCGCTGGTCGCGCGCGAGTTCGCGATACCGTACTGGTCGACGAGGGTGACCTTCATCCCCTGCTGCCGGAGGTGATACGCGGTGAAGGCCCCCCAGGCGCCGGCCCCGACGACCGCCACGTGGCCGGAGGCGCGGCCGAAGCGTCGACGGATCCCGCGTGGGGGCTGCGGCTGCGCGTCAAGCGTCTCAGGCGTGAGAGCCGCGCCGGCGAGGAGCGCGCCGGTCCCTGCACCGGCGAGGCGCAGGAAATCGCGCCGCGGGAGCTCGGCGCCGGCCTCGAGGCCGGCGGTGCTCGACGCGGCCGAGTCGGCCGACGCGGGCTGCGGGAATTCAGAGGCGGGGGGAAGGGACGCGCTCATAGGGAACCTGGTGGGTGAGAGGCGACGCGCGAAGATGCCGCCGGCGACGGGGGACGCGCAATGAATCGGCGCCCCCGGTGACCGCGACGGGGTGCATCGGTGGTCGCGGCAGGGAGGCTCCAGCGACCCCGGCGACCAACGCGGACCGGGTTGCATGCGTTGAGACCGTGACTCAGCTTCCGGCCACGATGACGCCCGTGCTCTCCCCTCTTGTGAACGAGCGGCCCGTGCCGGGCCATCACCCGCGCCCCGTCGACGCGGTGCGACGCCTCGCGCGCGCACTCCTCATTGTCTATCTCGCGCTCGGCCCGTTCGCCACGGCCGCGGCGCAGGACACCGCGGCGCCGACCGACCCGGCGGCCCTCGCCGCCCGGCAGGTCGAGCGTGGCGAGCAGTGGTTCCGCTCTGCCTGCCTCCAGTGTCACGCGATCGGGGCCGTGTCGAACCCCGACTTCCGCCTGAAGTGGGGCGGCCGCACGGCGCAGGACCTCTTCGACCTCATCTCGCGCACGATGCCGGACGGCGACCCTGGATCATTGAGCCGCGGCGCCTATCTCGCGATCACGGCGTACCTGCTGAAGCTCAACGGGATGCCCGTCGCCTCCGCGCCGCTCGCCGCCGATTCTACCGCCTTGGGCGGCGTCCGGCTCGCGTTCCCCGCGACACCGCGCTGAGTCGACCCGGTCCGCCGTCACACGACGACCCGTCAGCCGGCACCACGCATCACTCTGCCACCGCACAGGACGCGTCGCCACACCCTCTCACCACACACCCCGCCCACCGATGCTACGCCTCGCCACGCCCCTGCGTACCACCCGCCTCGTCCTAGCCGTGCTCGCCCTGACGCTCCCCGCCGCCGCGCGCGCGCAGGCCCGTGAGGCGCTCGGTCAGTCCACCGCGACCCTCACCCCCGCGATCCGCGTCGGGAACCTCGTCTTCGCCTCGGGGGCCCTGCCCGGCCGCGACGCCGACTCGACGATCCAGAGCCAGACGACGAGCACGCTGAACAGCATCAGGCGCACCCTCGAATCGGCGGGCACGACGATCGAGAACGCGGTGAAGTGCACCGTCTTCCTCGTGGATGGCGCCGACTTCCGCGGGATGAACGAGGCCTACGCGAAGTTCTGGCCCTCCGCCCCGCCGGCGCGCACGACGGTCGTCGTGAAGGCGCTCGTGGTCCCGAACGCGAAGCTCGAGATCGAGTGTATGGCGGTGAGGTAAAAGGGGTCAGGGGTCAGGGGTCAGAAATTCGGGCACGGCAATACCTCATACCTGATACCTGGCCCCTGTCACCCCGTCCTCAGCCTAACGCCTTTCGCAGATCCCGCTCCGCCAGGTTCCCGCCGCACATTACGATCCCGACGCGCTGCCCCGCCAACTGCGGCGCAAGGTCTTTGAGCGCGGCGAGACCCGCCGCCCCCGCGCCCTCGGGGAGGTTCTGCGTGATCCGGATGAGGTCGCGGATCGCCGCGTAGATCGCATCATCCGGGACGGTGACGAAGCCCGCGAGCCCCGCGCGCAGCGCGTCGAACGTCTCCACATACGCCGCACCGGTCGCAATCCCCTCGGCGAAGGTCTCCACGGGCTGCCCGGTGAGCCGCTCGCCACGCCGCCAGCTCTCGTACTGCGCCGGCGCCCCGGCCGCGCCCACCGCATAGACCCGGAGCGCGGGGTGACGGGCCGCCGCCACCGTGAGCGCGCCCACCGCCTGCGAGCCGCCCCCCAGCGCGATCACCAGCGCGTCAAGCGGCGGCGCCTGCGCGACGATCTCGAGCGTCATCGTCCCCGCTCCCGCGACGACAAGCGGGTCGTTCGTCGAGTGCGCGAGCGTCATCCCCCGCTCGACGGCCAGCGCGGCGCAGGCGGCGATGGTGCCGTCGTAGTGCACACCGACTTCGATCAGTTCCGCGCCGAGCGCGCGGATCGCGGCGTTCTTCTCGGGATTGTTCCCCTCGGGGACGCAGATGGCGACGGGGGTGTCCGTCAGTCGGCCCGCATACGCGACGCCCTGCCCGTGGTTGCCCGTACTCGCGGCGATCATCCCGCGACGCCGCGCCGCCTCGTCCCGCCCGAGCACCGCATTGAGCCCGTTCCGGATCTTGAAGCTCTGCGTGGGATGATGGTTCTCGTGTTTGACCCACACCTCGATCCCGTGCCCGACGAGGGCATCGAGGCGCGGGTAGTGCCGCATCGGCGTGGGGGCGAGGTGCGGACGGATTCGCGCCTCGGCGGCGAGCACATCGTCGAAGGTGATCATCGGCGTCCCGTGAACATGAGGTCGAGCAACTCGTCGTACATCGCGTCGGCGGCGGCGTCCCCTTGCCGGATCGCGGTGGCGGCGCAGTGCTTGAGGTGATTGCGCATCAGCTCGCGGCTCACACCGCGTAGCGCCTCCTGCACCGAGGCGATCTGCGTGACAACGTCGGCGCAGTAGCGGTCCTCCTCCACCATCCGCTGGAGCCCGCGCACCTGCCCCTCGATACGACGGAGCCGCGTGAGGTTGCGTGCCTTGCGGTCCGCATCCACGGCGACCGCCGTCCGTCCCGCACCCACCGTGACGCCGCAGCCACAGCTCGCGGTCGCTGGCTTCCTCGCGCCCATCCGTCCTCCCCGAGAGGGTCCCCGCGAGAGGCTAGGTACCCCCACCCCCTATGTCAACCATCTCGCCCCGGGGACCGCTCGCACCGGCGGCGACGCGCGAACCGCGCGCGAGCGGCGTGCCGCCGCGACACCGGTCGTCAGCGGGTCGGCGACGGGGCCGGCTTCGTCGTCACCTTGATCACGCCGTCCTTGGCCGCCTCACCGTACTCGCGCACGGCGGCCTCTCCCTTCAGCACCTCGACGGAGATGATTCCCGACGGCTGCAGCGCATCCATCTCCGCCTTCGTCGCGCGGCGCCCATCGATGAGGATCAGCGGGGATCCGGTCGCGGTGGCGCCTCGCACCACGACACGCGGCCCTTCCCCTTCTTCGACGAGGAGCCCGCGCGCCGCGCCGGCCTTCGTAATGAGACGGATCTCGGTCGTGGCCGTCGTCCCGTTCACCATCTTGTTGACGTTCACCGCCGCGATCTGATCGGGCGCGATCGCCTGCGCCGCCTCGCGCGTGGCCGAGACGCCATCGACGAAGTAGCTGGTGGGCCCGTCGCCGTCGCCGAGCATCAAGGCCGCGCCGCGCTCGGCCTGGCGCGCGTCGAGCGCGCGGACGTCGGCGGCGGTCGGGGTGCGGCCGTCGCAGGCGATCGCAGAGAACACGAGCACGGCGAGGACCAGCGGGCGGAGGATGGCGCTGGTGCGCGGGGCGAAGACGGGAGCGGTCATAGCGGCGGCGGTGGAAGCGGTGAGGGCGCGGCAACGATCGAGGGAACGAATCGCGGAAGCATCGGGACGGGATGCCTGCGCAGAGCTACCCCGTACCGTGCGTCCTGCTACGAGGAATAGCACATTCCCAATGACCCGTCCACCTCGAGCCGCCCGATGACCAGCTATCCCCCCCGCCGCGCGCACTGCCCCCTGCTCTGCCGTCTCGCCATCCTCGCGGCGATCACGCCGCTCCACCTCGGCGGGCAGTCGACCCCGACCTGGAGCGTCGACAATCACGGCCGCCGCGCCGGGGACCTCACCCTCGCCCAGCGCGGTGACACCGCCGTCGCGCGGTGGCTCTACACCGACCGCAATCGCGGCGGCCGCGTCGAGACCCGCCTCGTCCGCGCGCTCGACGGGAGCCTCCGTTCCGCCGAACAGCGGACAATCGATGCCGAGGGCCGCGCCGGCACCCTCGTGGAACGCCTCGAGGTGGTCGGCGACTCGGTCCGGATCACCGGCGCCAACGGCACGACGCGTGCGATCGCCCGCACGCCCGACCTCCTCCTCACATTGCGCACCGGCACCCCGCTCGATGCCGCCGAGCTCGCCCGCACCCTCCTCGCGCGCCCGGATGGTCGTGGGACCCTGCTCTCCGGTGCGAGCGCCCGTGCGGAGGTCGCGCTCACGCTGACCCTCGATGGCGTCCGGGGCCGCCCCCGCGCACGCTTCGTCGTGGTCACGGTCGGCACGCAACCCGACCCCACCGGCGTCTGGCTCGATGACCGCGGTGCGCTCCTCGCCACTGACGTGCAGTGGTTCATCACGGTCCGCGAAGACGTCCGCCCGCAGCTCCCCGTGCTGCGCCGGGCCGAGCTCGCCTGGCGAGCCGCGCGCGGGGAAGCGCTCGCGGCACGGGTCCGCAGCGCGACGTCGGGGACGCTCGTCATCGCGAATGGCGACCTCTTCGACGCCGACGCGGGGACGCTTCGCCCACGGCAGACGATGGTCATCCGCGGCGACCGCATCGTCGCCGTCGGTGACGCCTCGACGATCGCCGTCCCCGCCGGCGCGACCGTGATCGACGCCGCCGGCAAGACCGTGATGCCGGGGATGTGGGATATGCACGGCCATTTGCAGGTGGCGAGTCAATCGGGGCTCGGCGTCAGCCAGCTCGCGAACGGGATCACGACCTCGCGCGACCTCGCCTCCGACCTCGACGTCGCCACGTCGATCCGCGACCGGGAAGCCGCCGGCCGGCTCGCTGCACCTCGCGCTGTGCTCGGCGGTTTCATCGAGGGGCCACTCGCGTGGGCCGGCCCGAGTGAAGCGATCGTCCGGGATGAGGCTGAGGCGCGTGCGTGGGTCGCGCGCTACGACTCCCTCGGGTACGTGCAGATCAAGCTGTACAACGTCGTCCACCCCGACCTCGTCCCCGTGATCGCCGCGGAGGCGAAGCGGCGCGGGATGCGACTCAGTGGCCACATCCCGCGGGGGATGAGCGTCGCCGCCGCCGTCGCCCTCGGCTACGACGAGATCCAGCACGCCGCCTTCCTCCTCTCTGACTTCTTCCCCGACTCGCTCTACCTCCCGCGGATGCGGGCCTACTCGCAGGTGGCGACCGCGGTTGCGCCGACCTTCGACGCCGATGGTGCGGGGATGACGCGGCTGATCGCGACGCTGCGCGCGCACGGCACCGCCGTCGACGGCACCTTCAACCTCTGGATCGGTGGTGGCGGCGCCCTCGTCGGCGCCGGGGGGTCTCCGGACCTGCGCCGAGCCGACAGCACCTATCTCCGGATCATCCAGCGCCTGTACGCCGCGGGCGTCCCGTTGATTGCTGGCACCGACAACTCGTCGAGCAGCACCTTCCGACGCGAGCTCGAGATGTATGAGCTCGCGGGTCTCCCGCGCACGAAGATCCTGCAGATCGCGACCATCGATGCCGCCCGTCATATGCGTCAGTCGGAGGAGTACGGCTCCCTCGCGGTGGGGAAGGTCGCCGACCTGCTCATCGTCGATGGGCGACCGACCGAGCGCATCGGCGATCTCGCGAAGCTGGAGACCGTCGTCCGCGGCGGCCGACTCTATCAGGTCAGGGAGCTGCGCACCGCCCTCGGCTCCTCGGGCGCCGCCGGGGCAGAGGGGGATGACCCCGCCGCCCATCCACACTCAGGGGTCGAGGACCCCTGAGAGCCAACGCAGGACGTTCAGGACGAACTGGGCGTTCTGCTCCGCGCCGGGCGCGTTCATCCCCATCGGACGTCGCTCGGCGCCGGCGACCTGTGCGCTGAACATCGCGGCCTCCCCGAAGAGCGCGACGCGCCCACGTCCCACCCGGCGCGTCGCGCCTTGGAGCCAGCCGCCGACCGGTCGCATCGGCGTCTCCGGGGTGAACTGCCACGCGATGCGCGGCTCGAGCGAGACGAACCCCTCCGGAAGGACCATCACCGGCTCCACATCGGGTGCGTCGAAGCGGAATGCCTGTCCGGTGAAGCTGCGAATGCGCGTGACACGCTCCGCCGCATCACGCCCGGCGGTGATCGCGTGCCGCCGAAGCGTGCCCTCGGCGAGCACGAAGGTCGTCGGTACGTCACGGACCCGTTCCACCGTCGGGGAACCGTCAGCCCCGAGCGCAGTCTGATAGGCAAAGCCGTTCGTGAACGCAGCCCCGAACGCCGCCGCGAGATCGCTCGCGGCGCCCGCGAGCGGCATATGGTCGGCGATCAGCAGGAGCGCACGCCCCTCGGCGACCCACGCGCGCACCGCCGAGATCTCTGCCGGCGTGAACGCGGAGGGCGTGGGGAGCGGATACTCGGTCCACGGTCGATCGTTCGGCTGCGCATTAGAGATGACCAACAGGTCGCAGGCGGCGAGCGCGTCGGCGTCGAAGGCGTCTCGAAGCGGACGCACCCGGAAACCGTCACGGCGGGCAAGCTCGCCGAACGCCCAGAAGCGGTTGTCGAGCGTGTGAAAGTTGTGGTGCCCCTCATCGAGGCAGAGCCGCGACCCGGCCCCCTCGGCGAACGCCGGACGCGTGACCGGGGGTTGGAACGCGCGATCGGGCACCTGCTGTGCAGCGAGGAGACCGGTGGTGACGCTCGTGAGCCACCACGCGTGCCACACGCGACGGACGAGGCTGATCCGCCCGGCAGGATCCCGTCGCGGCCGCTGACTCCGAGTCCCTCGGCCCTGCGCTACACAGCCACTCCGCACGCGGTCGCTCTCCGTGATGGACGCGGCGAAGTTGCGGTCCCCCTCCGCGCACCGCAACTTGGCCTGATGACGACCTCTCCCCTGCACGCCGTGCGTCGCGCCCTCCTGGCGCTCGCCCTCCCCGTCGCGCTCACTGCGCAGAACGCCCCCGCTCTCACCCGCTGGCAGGCGCAGGCGCGCGACCTCCTGAAGGAGCTCGTGGAGATCAACACGACGCACAGCACCGGGAGCACCGTCGCTGCCGCCGAGGCGATGGCGCACCGGATGCGCGCCGCCGGCTTCTCGGAACAGGATGTCGTGGTCGTGGAGAACGCGCCGCGGAAGGGGAACCTCGTCGTCCGCTATCGCGGTCGGAACCCGAACCGGAAGCCGATCCTCCTCCTCTCGCACATCGACGTGGTGGAAGGCGAACCCCAAGACTGGACCCTCCCGCCATTCCAGTTCATCGAGCGCGACGGGACCTTTTATGGCCGCGGCGTCGCCGACGACAAGGACGAGGGGGCGATCCACCTGACGCTGCTGCTCCGGATGAAGGCAGAGGGCTACGTCCCCGACCGCGACATCATCGTCGCGCTCACCGCGGACGAGGAGGGCGGCTCGGCGAACGGCGTCGACTATCTCGTGCGGAATCGTCCTGACCTCATCCAGGCGGAGTTCGCCTTCAACGAGGGGGGCGGTGGTCGCGTCGAGGAGGGGCGCCGCGTCGCGAACGAGACGCAGGCGAGCGAGAAGAAGGTCGCGAACTTCACCCTCGAGGCTACGAACCCCGGCGGCCACAGCTCGCAGCCCCGCCCCGACAACGCCATCTACCAACTCGCCGCCGCGCTCGACCGACTCGGCCAGTACGCCTTCCCCGTGCACCTGAACGAGGTGACGCGCGAATACTTCCGCCGGCAGGCGGCGATCTCCGGCGGCGAGGTCGGTCGTGCGATGACGCGGATCGTCGCGAACGAGCGCGACGCCGCGGCCGCGGCCCTCATCTCGAAGGATCCGGCCAACAACTCCCGCCTCCGCACCACCTGCGTCGCGACGATGCTCGAGGGCGGCCACGCGTCGAACGCCCTCCCGCAGCGCGCGCGCGCGACCGTGAACTGCCGCATCCTCCCGGACGAGACGACCGAATCGGTGCAGGCGCGGATCGTGGCGGCCGTCGCCGATACCGGGATCAAGGTGAGCACCCAGCGTGGCGCGAACGACAGCCCGCCGAGCCCGCTGACCCCTGCCCTCGTCGCCGCAATCGAGTCGGCCTCGCAGGAGGTCTTCCCGGGGATCCCCGTGGTCCCGACGATGAGCACCGGAGCCACGGATGGCCGGATCCTCCGGAACGCGGGGATCCCGGTGTACGGCGTCTCCGGCCTCTTCTACGACACCCCGAATGCGCACGGGATGAACGAGCACGTCTCGTCCAAGGCCTTCTATGACGGTCTGGAATTCATGTACCGCCTCGTGAAGAAGGTCACCGCAAGCCCCGGGACCTGACCCTCCCACCGGGGAGCCGCGGTTAACTTTCTTGGGCCCCCGGCGCACCGCCCAGGGCGCCCCCTGGCGGTGAGGTCACGATGGCGAAGATCGGCGAATCCGAGTGGATCTGGCGCGACGGCGAATTCATCCGCTGGCACGACGCCACGATGCACGTCCTCAGCCACTCGATGCAGTTCGGCTCCGCCGTCTTCGAGGGGATCCGCTGCTACGACACCCCGAAGGGCCCGGCCATCTTTCGCCTGCGCGAGCACCTCAAGCGGTTCCTCGACAGCTGCAAGATCTACCGGATGGACCCGCCCCACTCGCTCGAGACGCTGATCGAGGCGCATCGGGCCACGATCGCCAAGAACGGCCTGCGTGAGTGCTACATCCGGCCGATGGTGGTCCGCGGCTATGGGGCAGCGGGGATGGTGCCCTTCGACTCCCCCATCGAAACCTTCGTCCCCTGCTGGCCCTGGGGGGCGTACCTCGGCGATGCCGCGCTCCGCGACGGCGTCGATGCCTGCATCTCCACTTGGAACCGCGTCGCCCCCAACACGATTCCGGCCGCCGCGAAGATCGCCGGCAACTACCTGAGCGGGCAGCTCGTGAAGATGGAAGCGCTCCGCAACGGCTTCGATGAGGCGATCGCCCTCGGGCCCGACGGGATGCTCTCCGAAGGCTCGGGACAGAACGTCTTCCTCGTCTCGGGCGGCGTCCTCTACACGCCGCCGATCGATGGCACGCTCCTCCCCGGGATCACCCGGCATTCGGTGCTCACCATCGCCAAGGACCTCGGCGTCGAGACGGTCATCGGGCCGCTCACGCGCGAGTCGCTCTACACGTGCGATGAAGTCTTCGTCTGCGGCACGGCGAGCGAGGTGACGCCCGTTCGCTCCGTGGACCGACTGCCGGTGGGCGATGGGACGGTCGGCCCGGTGACACGCGCCATTCAGGAGCGCTATCTCGACACCGTGAAGGGCCGCGTTCCCGACACCCACGGCTGGCTGACCTTCGTCCACGACTGATGCGGGCGGCGCGCCTCAGCGCAGGTAGCGCACGTACTTCGCGATCAGCCCGCCGCGCAGCGGCTCCCCCCACGGGATCCCCCGATCCAACCCCGTCGGCCAGGTGGAATTCCACACGACGTACAGATCGCTCCCCGGTGAGGTCGTCCACCGGAGACGCGCATTCACCGCGGCCCGGTCCGACTGGTCATCGTACTGCGCGAAGAGCGTCCCGGTGAGGCGCGGGGAATACGCGTAGTCCCCTCGGAAACGGACGGTGTTCGCGACAAAGGCGCGCGTCGGGAGCGTCACGTCGTTCCGCGTCAGGTCGAGCGAGAACTCCCAATGCGGCTGGACGCGGACCCGCGCATTGACCGAGAGATCGATGCGGGTTCCATCGTAGAATCTCCCCGTGCTCGCCGACCCCCCGAGCGACCAGGGCCGCACGTTCGCCCCGGTGAATCGAAACTCGGCGCGATCGAACCAATACTCCCCGGCCGCGATCGTGGTGCCGGGCACGAGCGTGAAATCCGCCGTCGGCCCGTCGAACCGCCGGATCAGATTGAGCTCGAACCGATCGCCACTCTGCAACTGTGCCCCGAGCGGTTTCACCGAGAGCGAGGCATTGTCGAGGGGCCCGGCAAGGTCCCAGACGAGATCATATCCGAGCAGGTTGAACTCCCAGCGACGGATGGGCGACGACTGCGCGGGCCGCGGTGTGATCGCGAACTGGCCGGCCCACCGTTGGATCCCGCGCTGCGAGACGAACCCGAGGACCGGATCGTACCCCGTCTCCACCCGATCGAAGCGCGTCACAAGGTCGGCGTGATCGTTGGGATAGTCGATGACGAACCGATAATGCGCGCCACCAGGCCCCCCGACGCTGTCACGGCTTCACGCCGCATTCCCGAGCAGGATGAGATTGTCCCGCTCACGCAGGATGAACGGCAGCTCGAAGTCCACGCCCATCCCGAGCGCCCCCGGTCGCGTCTCTCGGTCACTGTAAGTCGTCATCGCCCCGACGTACCCACGTCCGAGGACGTCGTGACGCACGCGTACCACGAGGTCCGTCGCACGCTCATCGTCCCCCGTCCGCACCGCCAGGAACCCCAGCTGGTTCCGGCCGACACGACCCTGCATCCGCGCGCCGAACGGAATCGCGACGGGCGTCCCGCCCGCGCCGAGCCCGACGCGGCGCGAATAGAAGAGCTGCGCCTGCTGCTCCCGCCCGAAGGCGAAGATCGCCGCACCTTCCGTGAAGAAGGGGCGCTGCTCAGGGAAGAAGAGCGGGAATCGCGTCAGGTTGACTACCTGCCGGTCCACCTCGGCCTGCGCGAAGTCGGGGAAGATGGTCACGTCGGCGGTGAGCGTGTTCGTGACCGCCACCTTCATATCGAGCCCGGTGGAGAGCGCGGTTCGGCCGGGCGTACTCTCGGGGAGGGAGCCGTCGGCCGCGAGGGTCCGCTCCGGGAGCGCGGCCTCGCCAAGCACGAAGGGGCGGAACTCCGCCCGCGGTCGGCGCGGCAGATCGGCGAACCCGTCGACGACCCCCTCATCCTCAAGGAACCGATACCCCTGCCCACGTTTCCACGCGCGCCAGAGCACTTCCTCGTTGGTGCGCGGGAGGAATCGCCGGAAGTTCATCCCCATCGTCGACACATCCGTGGGATAGCGGAGCGTACCCCACGGAATCAGCATCTCCGCCGTCCACCCACCGTCGAACACATCGGTCCGCGCGTCCCAGATACCGTCCCACTCTTCGTTGCCGCGCTCCTGGTTGATATGCTCGCCATCCCAGAGCGCACCATTGGAATTGGTACGGAAGTAGAAGGCACTCCGCATATCGCGGAGCCCGTCCACCATCAGGCTCACGTAGTCATCGGACCGAAGCTCGGCGTCACGCCGCAGCTGGGACCGCCGACGCCCGGCGACGTCGCGATCATAGTTCCACCACCCCACGGCGAGCCCCTGCGGCGTCGCGAGGAGGCGCACCACCGTGCGCTCGCTCGGCGTGCCGCCCTCCGTCGGTTCCTTCGTCTTGAAGTCCCAGATCGAGTCGGCGAGTGTCCAGTCCGCCTCGTCGAGACGCCCATCGAGACGGATCGCGGCGGTGGTTCGCCGAACGGAGGGCCATCCCCCAGCCGGCACCGGTGTCTGCGCAAGGGCACCCACGGAGAGCACGGCCGAGGCAAGGAGGCTGCAGCAGCGGGCGCGACGCGACACGTCGAGGAACCTTAGCGGGAGAGGAGGTCGCATCCGAAGGAGGAAACGCGCCACGGGGCGGGAATGTTGCGCCCGCCCGCCGGCGGCGGCCAACTTGCACGGACGCTCGTCTCCGCGAACCCCCTCCGACCGGCCCTATGCCCGCACGCCACACCGCGCCCCGCCGTCGCTCGCTCGCCCGCCTCGCCCTCCTCGCGCTGCTCGCGCTGCTCGCCTCACCGACGCTGCACGCCCAAGACGTGCAGCGCTCCACACAGCACGACTACCGCATCGTCACCGTCGCCGAGGGGCTCGTCAGCCCCTGGTCGATGGCCTTCCTCCCCGGCGGTGACCTCCTCGTCACCGAGCGCAGCGGCACGCTCCGGATCATCCGCGGCGGTCGTCTCCTGCCCACCGCGGTCCCCGGCGTCCCGAAGGTCCGCGTCGGCGGTCAGGGTGGCCTCCTGGACGTGATCGCGCACCCGCGCTTCGCGCAGAACCGCTTCATCTACCTCAGCTTCTCCAAGCCGAGCGAGGATGGGACGCAGAGCGCGACGGCTGTCGTCCGCGCGCGCTTCGCGAATGACCAGCTCACCGACGTGCAGGAGATCTTCGTCGCGAAGAACTGGTCGCGCGGGATGGGGCACTACGGGTCGCGACTCGCCTTCGACCGCGATGGCTACCTCTTCGTCACCCTTGGCGACCGTCAAGTGATGCCGGCGGGGCCGATTGACTCGCTGCTCAAGCACCCCGCGCAGGACCTCGGCACTCATCACGGCAAGGTCGTCCGCCTCCGCGACGACGGCAGTGTCCCGCCCGACAATCCGTTCGTGAACACCCCAGGCGCGCTCCCGGAGATCTGGAGCTACGGCCACCGGAACGTGCAGGGGATCGCGATCGACCCGCGCACCAATCAGGTCTGGACCGACGAGCACGGACCGCAGGGCGGCGACGAACTCAACATCGACGAGGCCGGAAAGAACTACGGCTGGCCGGTGATCGGGTTCGGCGTCAACTATCGGAGCGGGACGAACATCCACATCGGGACGACCCGCCAAGGGATGGAGCAGCCGGTGCACGTCTGGGTGCCGTCGATCGCGACCTCTGGGCTCGTCGTCTACGGGGGCGACAAGTTCCCCGGCTGGCGTGGCGACCTCTTCGTCGGCGGGATGGCCGGTCAGCGCCTCGTGCGCCTCACGATCGACGGCCGCACGGTGAAGAACGTCGAGAACCTCGTGCAGGGGATGGGCCGCATCCGCGGCCTCCGCGAGGGGCCCGACGGCTTCCTCTACATCGCCTTCGAGGATGCCGGTGGTGGTCCGTCGAAGCTCGTGCGACTGGAGCCGGTCCGGCGCTCCTGAGCTTCGGCCTGGCCGCTCAGCGCGGCCGGACCGTCACACGGATCGGCGCGCTCACCAACGCCGGCCCGATGACCTTGTGGTCGGCATCCCCGAGCACCAGGCGAAGCGTGTGCGTCCCAGGTGAGAGCGTCAGCGTCGTCTCGATCTGCCCCGCCCCGAAGTGCCGGTGCAGCGAATCACCGGGGATCACCACGCCGGCGGCGGGGACCTCGGTATCGATCAGCACGTGGAAATGCCCGGTGTTCGACATCCGCACCCCAGCGGGCGCGACGCCGTAGTTCCGAAGCCCGAAGACCACAGGGAAGGTCGGCCCGACCGTCGCCCCGTTCGCCGGTGCACGGAAGAAAATCTCCGGGGCCAGCGCCGCGGGCGTGACGGCAGGCGCAGGGGTCGGCGCGTTCTGCGCGATGAGGACGGCGACGGGCGCGCCGAGCGCGAGCAGACCGGCGAGGGCGATGGAGCGAATCGAAGGCGAGGTCATCGGAGTCGAAGGCAGAGGGAGGAAGCACTGGGCATCACACAGACATCCACGGGGTGAGAACGAGCGCGATGGGAACGGCCGCTCAGGGCAGGCGGTCGATGCCACGGAGCAGGCCAGTGAAGAAGCCGACGGCACTGGCATAGTCCGCGACGCTGATGCGCTCGTTCACGCCGTGGATGCGCGCCTGGTCGCCGTCACCGAGCGGGACAGGGAGGAAGCGGAACACCCGATCCGAATGGGCGCTCCAATGCTTCGCATCCGTCCCGCCGGGCACGAGATACGGCACCACCGGCAACGCGACTCCGGGCGACATCGCCCGGATCGTCGCCTCGATGAGACGATACGCCTCGGAGTGCACATCGGAGACGGGGGAGGGATCCACCTGCACCCGATCGAGCGGCTCAATGCGGACGAGGGTGTCGGCGACGGCCGCCGTCACGTGCGCGATGACATTGGCGACCGTCTCGCCGGGAAGGATACGGAAGTTGACCACCGCCGTCGCCTCCGGCGGCAACACATTGTCCTTCACCCCGGCATTGAGCATTGTCGGGGAGATCGTCGTGTGCAGGAGCGCACCGCCCAACGGCGAGCTCCGCAGCATCCGGGTCATCAGCGGCGCGGTGAGTCCGAGGTTCCCGAGGACGAGCCGGCGGGAGAACGGCAAATACGGCGCCAGCGCTTCGAGCATCGCGCGGGTCGGGCCGTCCAAGCGGTCGTCGAACGGCGTCGCCTCCAGGCGCGCCACCGCCCGGGCGAGTGCGCCGACCGCGGTGCGCTCGGTCGGCATCGACGAGTGCCCACCCTTCGCGATCGCCGTCAGCTTGAGCGAGACATACCCCTTCTCCGCGATGCCGACGATCGCCGAGCGCCCCGCGAGACCGGGCAAGAGCCCGCTCGCCATGAAGCCTCCTTCATCGATGACCATCGCGGGCCGCACACCGCGCGCCACCAGCGTGTCGACGATCGCCTTCGCGCCGTACAACCCGCCGACCTCTTCGTCGTGCCCGAAGGTGAGGTAGACCGTCCGCGGCGGCGTATAGCCCGCGGCGATCAACCCCTCGACCGCCTCGAGGGTGGAGAGCACCGTCGTCTTGTCATCGAGCGTGCCGCGCCCCCACACGTAACCCTCCGCCACCGCGCCGGAGAACGGCGCTTGCGACCACTCGGCCAAGTTCGCCTCGGGGACCGGCACCACATCCATATGCCCCATCAGGACCACCGGCGCCTTCGTCGTGTCCTGTCCGCGCCAGGTGTAGAGCAAGCTCAATCCACCCACCACCTCGCGCGTGAGCGCGGCGTGCGCGCGCGGGAACTCGCTCGCCACCAGCGCGTGGAACCCGAGGAACGCCGCTGTGTCGATCGGCTGACCGGAGCCATACGAGATGGTCTGCAGGCGCACCGCCTTCGCGAGACGCTCCACGGCACGGACGGAGTCGATCGTCACCGCCGTCCCCGCCGATGCGGCCGGGGCCGGCGCGGGCACACGGAGCGCGCCGACGACAAGCACGCCGACGAGGAGTGCGAGCAACGAGACGAGGGTCAGGAGGACGCGTTTCATCGGAGCGGTCTCTCGGCGCGCGGGCCGGTGGAGGGATGTCGGAATATACGGGCGGCACGCACCTTTCCCCTCGTATGCCCGCCCTCGATCCTACCGCCGCCCCGCTCCCCGCCCCGCCCCGCCGCATCCTCGTCGGCGCCTCGTCCGCCGAGGCCGTCGCGGCACGGATCCACGCCGCGCGACCGGCACTCGAACTCCGCGCGGTGCCGCACCCGGCGATCACTGCCGAAGACCTCGCCTGGGCCGATGCCTACGTCGGCTTCCGGCGGCCGGCAGCGGCCGACCTCGGTGGGGTCCGCTGGGTCCACTCCACCGGGGCCGGCGTGGACCCCTGGCTCGCGCCGGGCGCACTCCCCGAGACGATCCTGCTGACGCGCTCGCCCCAATCGTTCGGCGCGCCGATCGCCGAGTGGGCCCTCGCGCGGATGCTCGCCTTCACACAGGCGCTCCCGATGCTCGCCGCCGCCCAAGCGGTCGCACGCTGGGCAGAACCGTCGGTCCGCCCGCTCGCTGGCACCCGCGCCCTGATCGTCGGCACCGGCGACATCGGCCGCGCGATCGCCCGCGTGCTCACGCCGCTCGGGGTCGAGGTGACCGGGGTCTCACGCACCGGCGGCGCGAGCCAGGAGCGCTTCACGGCCGTGCATCGCACCGAGGCGCTCCCCGAACTCGTGCCACACTGCGACTGGCTCATCGTCGTGGTCCCCGACACGCCGGCCACCCGCGGGCTCATCTCGCACGAACTGCTCGCGTGCTGCCGCGGCGCGGTGCTGCTCAATGCGGGCCGCGGCGCGACCGTCGAGGAGTCGGCGATCCCTGAGGCACTGGAGGCGGGGTGTCTCCGCGGGGCAGCACTCGATGTGTTCGTGACGGAACCGCTCCCGCCCGATTCACCACTCTGGCGCGATCCGCGTGTGATGATCTCCCCGCACTGCTCTGGCCTCACGACGGTCGAGGGCGCCGCCGACGGGTTTCTCGAGTGCCTGGCGCTGCTCGAGCGCGGCGAGCGACCACGGTGGGCGATCGACCGCACCCGAGGCTACTGACCCCGCGGTGACCCCGTGGGTGAGCGCAGCGCGCCCGTCGCGCACTACGGGCGCGTGACCGGCGGCACGGCGCGCAGGAGGCGGCGGAACCCCTCGTTGAGGGCGCGGCCGCCGGCACCGGCGCCACGGTACTTCCCGATCCGCACGACCACGAGGCCGTGCGTCGGGATGATCGTCACGCTCTGCCCACCCGCCCCCTGCATCGAGTAGGCGTCCGTCGGGACGGGCGTCGCGCCATCGCCGTTGACCCAGAAGAAGCCGCCGCCGTACACGGGGCGCCCGTCCGCCACCCACGCGGGGGCGAGCGTCTTCACGTGGGCCACGTACCCCTCCGGGAGCAGCCGCTCGCCGTTCCAGACGCCGTCCTGCAGGTAGAGGTTGCCGAGTCGCGCCCAGTCGCGCGCGGCGATCATCTCATAGCCCTGCCCGAGGAAGTTGCCGTACGGATCCGTCTCGAGCACCGCGTCGCGCATCCCGAGCTTGTCGAAGAGCATCCGCTGCGGGAAGCTGTGGTAGTCCTGCCCGAGCCGCTGCACACCGAGGCGGACGAGGTAGCTCGCGAGGACGGGATCGACGTTGCGATAGCGCCCCACCGTGTTCGGCTGCCACTGCTGCGGTCGCGTGGCGGCGTACTGGTAAGAGTTCACCCCGCCCGTGTAGAGGTAGAGATGGTCGGGATAGCCATACGCATCGTTCCAGTCGGGATCCTGCGGGGCGCGGATCCGTAGCCCGCTCGACATCCGCATGATGTCCACGATGCGGATCTGCTGCCGCGGGTCGCCCGGCGTCTGCCACTCGGGAAATGGCGCCGGCTGCTCGAGCGTATACACGCCCATCCGCATCAGCCGACCGATCAGCGTCCCAGTGAGGCTCTTCCCCATCGACCAGCTCTCGAGCGGCGTGTGGATGCCGATCCCGGGTGCGTACCGCTCCGCGACGATCCGCCCCTGATAGGTGATCACCAGTCCGAGCGTCATCGCCTCCGGCGGCCCGAACGCCGCATCCGCGGCCGCGGCGATCGCGGCGGAATCGAGCCCCGCCGGGAACGCCGTCCGCGGGAGGACGTCGCCCATCGGCCACGGGGTGCTGGCCGCCTCGGGGAGATTCGGCCGGACGATCGACGGACGGAAGAAGAGCGAGTCTTGCCCCACCGGGAGCGTGACGCAGCCCTGGCTCCCGACCTTCCGCGCCACGCGCGTCACGCCGTTCGCCAGCGTCAGGCGCACCTCCTGCCGCGCGCGGTCGATCACGGTGTCGACGACGAAGCGCCGATACTCCAGTGGGCCCGTGAAGAAGCCGACGTTCGCAGCGGCGTCCTGCGGATCGAGCCCCGTGATGAAGACCGCGGAGCAGAGCGTCTTGGCGAAGCCCGACGTGTGATGCGTGAGCGCATCGCCCGGCGGCGGCGTCCACGCACCCGGCAGCTCGAGGGACGTGCCGCGCGCCACCACGCGGGCGCGGAGCGAGGCGGCCTCCTCCTGCGCCTCGACTGGTCGCGCGAGCAGAGCCAGCGCCGAGAGCGCCGCCACCGTCGCAAGCAGAGCGACGTGAACAACGGACGCCATCGCGCGGGGAATCGACTGCACGGATGCGACGGCGAGAGGCAGGACGGGTACGGGGCGGCGCATCAGCACTCCGGGATGATGGTCAACGGATGAACCAACCGATGCAGAACTGACAGAAGAGGGCGCCGACGACAGTCATCGACGTTCCCCAGAGGAGGAGCTGCCGGAAGAGCCGCTTCTCATCCCCACCCTTCGGAAGCGCGGCGATGCAGAGCGCCCCGAGGGTCGACAGCGGGGACACGTCCACGAGGGCCGCCCCCACGTTGATGCTCAACGCCACCTCGAGCGCGCTCCCGCCGCCGAGCCGCGCGACCACGTCGCTCACAGTCGGGAGGAAGGTCGGATAGACCACGCCGGAGGTCGAGCTGTAGGTGGAGATCGTGCCGGTCACGAAGGCGATCACCCCGTTCACCGACGCGGGCGTCGCGATGCGCGCGAGGAGGTCGGAGAAGAGCGACATCCCCCCGGTCTTCTCGAGCACGCCGATCAGGACGCTGACCCCGCAGACCATCACCAGCACCGCCCACGGCACCTGCTTGAGCGTCGCCGCATCGTCCCCCACCCCGACGAGCAGGAGGAACGCCACGCCGGCGAAGGCGGTGAGGCCGATGTGGGCCTTGAGCACCGTCACCGCGAGCACGAACAGGGCGATCACCGCGAGCGTGACGCGATGCCGGCCGTCGAACGGCACGGCGGCGTCGAGCGCCACGCGCGTGGTCTCGCGCCAGAGCCGCGGCCCGCCGAACAGCGCCCACGCCACGAGCGCGACCAAGAGGTGCGCCGTGAAGTTCGCGGCCCAGACGGTCCACTGGTGCCCCGTCAGCCCGGCGGCGCCCATCCCGTCCGCGACGATCACCCCGACGGCGCTGAAGGGCGAGAGGTTCCCGGCATTCGCGCCATTCCCGAGCATCAGGGCGGTCAGCAACGGCGGAATCCCCGCTCGTACCCCCGCCGCCATCCCGAGGGGGGCCAACAACGCGAGTGTCGCGATCGCCCCTGGACCCACGGTGCTGACCGCGCAGGCGAGGAGGAAGAAGAGCGCCGGGACCCAGCGCGCCCGCCCCCCCGCCAACCGCAGCATCCCGTGGGTCAACGCGGCCATCGCCCCATTCGCCTGCGCGACGCCGAAGAGCAGCGTCACGCCGAGGAGCGTGAGGAAGAGCGGCGCGGGGAAGAGCCTGAGCACCTCATCCGGTGACCAGCCGGCCGCGTGCAGCGCCACCGGGCCGGCGAGCGCGACGGCGAGGATCCCGACGTTGATACGCGAGAAGAAACTCGCCGCGATCACGACGGCCAGCGCGACCACCGAGAGCTGCGCTGCGGTCATCCGCCGCTCACCCGTCGGCGCGTGAGACAGCGCGCCCGACGGCCGTCGAGACGACGCGCACGCCGGCTCACGAGACGAGGCCGGCCAGCAGGTGCTTCTGCACCTTGCCGAGCGCCGTCCGCGGGAGGGCCATCACGCGATGGAAGGCGCGCGGAACCTTGAACGACGCCACCTGCTCGCGCAGCCACGCCTCGACCTCGGCGAGATCGACCGCGTCGTCGCAGACGACGTACGCCACCGGGACCTCGCCGCGCACTGCGTCGGGCCGCGCCGCCACCGCCGCCTCCCGTACCCCAGGCATCGTCGTCAGGAGCTCCTCCACTTCGCGGGGATAGATGTTGAAGCCGCCCGAGATGATCACGTCGCTCCGGCGCCCCTGCAAGGTGATGTACCCATCGGCGGCATCCCGGACGCCCAGATCCCCGGTCCGGAACCAGCCATCGACGAACGCCGCCGCCGTGGCGTCCGGGCGCTGCCAGTAGCCGGCGCAGACGTTCGGGCCGCGCACCCAGAGCTCCCCGGACGTCCCATCGGGGACGGCCCCGCCCGACGCGTCACGGATCTCCACGTCGACGCCCGGCAGCGGGTGCCCCACCGTCCCGGCGCGGCGTTCACCGTCATACGGATTGCTCACGTTCATCAACGTCTCGGTCATCCCGTACCGCTCGAGGATCCGGTGCCCGAACCGATCGGCGAACTCCTCCAGCACCTGTGCCGGCAGCGGCGCGGAGCCGGAGACGAAGAGCCGTACCCCGGCGCCGATCGCCCGCGCCCGGTCGATCGGCGCCTCCAAGAGCCGCACGTACATCGTGGGCACGCCGAAGAAGAGCGTCGGTCGGTATCCCTCGAACCAGTCGAGCGCCGCCTCCTGCCGGAAGCGCGTGGCGAGCCGCAGATGGCAGCCGGTCGCGAGCCAGCTCTGGATCCCGTTCCCGAGGCCGTGCACGTGGAAGAGCGGGAGCACGGCGAGATAGCGGTCCTCGGCGGTGATCCGCCAGGCGGAGACGAGCGCGCGGGCGTTCGCGGCGAAGTTGCCGTGCGTCAGCACCGCGCCCTTCGCGAGCCCCGTCGTGCCGGAGGTATAGACGAGCGCGGCCGGCGTCCCCTCCTCCAGCGACACCGTCGGCCGCTGGGTCGCAAGCCCGTCCGCCTCGCTCGTGAGCGTATCCACATCCCAGAGGACCGCGCCCACCGGGAGGTCCGCCGCGCGATCGGGCGTGGTCACCACCGCCACGGGCGCTGCGTCGTTCACGATGTGGCCGATCTCCCGCCCCTTGTAGAGGACGTTCATCGGCACCGCGATGGCGCCGAGCTTCATCAGGGCGAGCCAGGCGTCGAGAAACTCGAGCCGGTTGGCCAGCAGCAGCGCGACCCGGTCCCCAGCCCCGACGCCTCGGGCTCGGAACGCCGCGGCGAGGCGGTCGCTCCGCGCATCGAGTGCCCCGAAGGTGAAGGTGCGCACCCCGGTGACATCCTCGACCTCGAGGGCGGACGCGTCGGCGCGACCGCGGAGCGCGGGATCGTAGAGGGCGAGGAGGGACACGGGAGACAGGCTGGGGAGGGCGCGGGCGGGCGCGGGCGGGCGTGGCTCAGCGCCCGGTCGTCGTGTGGCGCCGCGAACCGACCCGGCCCGCGACCACGGCGATCACCCACGCCACGAACAGGTAGAACGCGAGGATCGCCATCGCATTCCGGAACGCCCCCAGCAGCCCCAGCGTCCTGACGTCGACAAAGAAGTAGGGATAGGTCCCGATCACCTGCCCGCGCACGACGAGGTAGATGAAATACGCCGTGGGATACACGCTCAGGATCGGCGCGAAGCGCGTCCATCGCGCCTCGCGGACGTCGGTGAAGGCGATCCAATACACCACGTACAGCGCGGGGACGATGTAGTGGAAGAGGAGGTCGGTGACGGCGGCGAGCCCCACGGGGTCGTACGTCGCACTCAGTAGGACGTGGTACGCGACCCCGACCACAAGGATCGCCGCAGCGGTGGTCCAGGTGGTCCGCAGGTCATCCGCCCAGCGCGCCCACGCGCCGCCCGGCGCGAGCATCGGCCCGGTGAGGACGATGGCGACGAGCAGGTTGGTGAGGATCGTGAAATAGCCGAAGTAGTCCACGATCGACATCGTGACGCTCCGGGGCGCACCGGTGATGTCGACCCCGCTGGTCAGATGCAGACCGAACTGGACGATCAGGGCGGTCCAGGCGAGGAGGGCGGTGAGGCCACCCAGAAGTCGTCGTGCGGTCATCGTGAGGGTCGGGCGAAGGTGTGAGAGTCTGGACGACCCGCCACGGTGGCGGGCAGCAGTAACAGGCACGCATCGCGGATGGGAACACCGGGCCGCGCCGACGGGGACGGCCAAACGCGGAGTGGGCCGTCTCCCGTCGGAAGACGACCCACTCGAAGTCTAGCGCGCCGGGCGACGCCCGGGGTGGGATCGGATCAGCCGCACTCCGAGAAACCACAGACGTGGCACTTCACGCACCCTTCCGCGAACTCGAGCTGCGAGCCGCAGTCAGGGCAGGTGCCGATGAAGGCGTCACCGCCGGAGACCGACTCGAACTGCACCTGGGCCGCACCGGCGGTGACCATCGGGGCCGGCGCCGGAGCGGCCGTCGGCGTGGCACCGGCGAGGAGCTCCTGCTGGACCCCCTGCTTTGAGCGCATCCAATCCTCGAGCGCGATGCCGATCGCGTCCGGCACGGAGAGGACCTTGTTAGCCCCGAGGCCGACCGCGCGATCCGACGAGATGCCGCGCAGCTGGCGGTGCACCTGCTGGATGGAGATGCCGGAACGGAGCGCGAGGGAGATCAGGCGCCCGACCGCCTCGGCATCGGCCATCGCCGGGCCACCGGCCTTGCCGAGGTTGATGAAGACCTCGAACGGCTGGCCCTTATCGTCCTCGGTGATGTGGACGAACATCGTGCCGAGCGGGGTCTCCTTGCGGATGGCCGTCGACTTGAGGATGTCCGGGCGCGAGCGCTTCTGGCGGCGCTGGAGGTTCTCGGCCTCAGCGTCGAACAGGAGGGTCTTGAGGCGGTCGTTGTCGGCGGTGAGCTCCGCGAGCTGACCCTTCAGCTCACCGAGTTCGCGCTTCGACGCCGCGTCTTCAGCCCCACCGGCACGCTTGGCGGCCGCCTCGGCCGTGGCGCCGGTCGAGAGCACCTGGCCGTCACGCGAGCCGTCGCGGTACACCGTGACACCCTTGCACTTCATCTGATAGGCGAGCTCGTAGATCGCCCGCACGTCCTCGCGCGACGCGGTGTGCGCGAAGTTGGTCGTCTTGGAGATCGCGGAGTCGCAGTGCTCCTGGAACGCCGCCTGCATCCGGATGTGCCACTCGGGCGCGATGTTGTTTGCCGTGGCGAACACCTGCTGCCACTTCGCCGGCACCTCGGGCTGGATCACCGAGCCCGTCTTGGCGATCCGCTCCATCAGGGCGTCGGAGAACCACCCCTCCTTCTTGGCGATCGCGACGAAGTCCTCGTTCACGTCCGGCATCATCACGCCGGCCTGATTCCGCATGAACGCGACCGCGAAGAGCGGCTCGAGCCCCGACGAGCACCCGGCGATGATCGAGATGGTCCCGGTCGGCGCGACGGTGGTGACGTTGCAGTTGCGGAGCTTGAGCTCGGGCCGGATTCGCGCGCCGGACTCGTCACGCGCACAGGTCGCGTCGGGCCCCCAGATCGAGCGCTCCCACTCCGGGAACGCCCCGCGCTCCTCGGCGAGCCGCGCCGACTCCTTCTTCCCCTCGACGTCGAGGAACTCCATCACCTGCTTGCCGAACGCGACGCCCTCGGGGCTGTCGTACGTGATGCCGAGACGGATGAGCGCATCGGCGAAGCCCATCACGCCGAGACCGATCCGGCGGATCCGCTTCGCGAGCGCATCGATCTCCGGGAGCGGGTACTTGTTCGCGTCGATGATGTTGTCGAGCATCCGCGTGGACAGATGGATGTCCTTCGCGAACGCCTTCCAATCCATTTCCCCGTCGACGACATAGTAGCCGACGTTGATGGAGCCGAGGTTGCAGACGTCGTACGCCAGGAGCGGCTGCTCGCCGCAGGGGTTCGTCGCCTCGTACGCGCCGAGGTGCGGGACCGGGTTGTACCGGTTGGCCTCGTCGATGAAGAAGACCCCCGGCTCACCGGTGCGCCACGCCCCCTCGATCATCTTGTCCCACACCGCGCGCGCGTCGAGCTGGCCGACGACCTGCTTCGAGATGGGGTCGATGATGTCGTACGACGCCCCGGCCGACAACGCCTCCATGAACTTCGTCGTGATCGCGACCGAGATGTTGAAGTTCGTGATCTTCGTGAGGTCCTCCTTGCACGTGATGAACTCCATCACGTCCGGGTGGTCGACCCGGAGGATCCCCATGTTCGCGCCGCGGCGCGTCCCGCCCTGTTTCACCGCATCCGTGGACGCGTCGTAGAGCTGCATGAAGGAGATCGGTCCGCTGGCGACGCCCGTCGTCGACCGCACCATCGAACCCTTCGCGCGGAGACGCGAGAAGGAGAACCCCGTGCCGCCGCCGCTCTGATGGATGAGCGCCATCGAGCGCAACGTGTCGTAGATGCCGCTGTGCCCGTTAGAGAGCGCATCGTCGACGGGGAGCACGAAGCACGCCGAGAGCTGGCCGAGCGGACGCCCCGCGTTCATGAGCGTCGGGGAATTCGGCTCGAAGCGCCGCTGCGTCATCAGCTCGTAGAACTGGCGCGCGACCTTCTCCACCTGCTTCTCCGTCGCGCCATACCGCCGCTCCGGCTCCGCGACCGCGGTCGCGACGCGCCAGAACATATCCTCCGGCGTCTCCACCGACTTGCCGCTCTTGTCTTTCACCAGATAGCGCTTGTCCAGCACAGTCCGAGCGTTCTGGGAAAGGGTGGCCGGCGTGTTGGGGGGGGTGGACGGGAGCGCCATCTGCGTACTTCTCCAACTGAAGGGTATGAGGCCGAACCTGAGCGACATCGACACCGGGTCTCACAGGAGATCCCGGCCGATTCAGGGGACGAGGGGGTTCAAGCTACGGGCCACGTGAGACCGCGCAAGAACAAATCAAGGCATTACAGGACAACGACTTCCGCGCGAGGCATCACGAAACGATCGCAGGAAGACTGTTTCCACGCGAGCGCGAACAGCAATCGGACCAGCACCTTCACTACACCGTCGCGACACCGGTCAGCCGCACCACGGCACCGGCTAAACCATTGCCGATAAACAACTTGGACGCCTGACGACAGATAGCGACCAAACGTCACATCAGCGAAGGGGAGGCATGATACCCCAGACCAAACGTTCGCGCCAGTCCTTGCCCGGACTCGCGAGCACGGGTACGTCCGCACCGTAATTCGTAACGAAATGACTCTAAATCACGCCGCGTCGACGACACCGCACCGACGACCGCTCAGAACGTGCTCCCCATCGAGAAGTAGAGCACTACTCGCGACGGCGCCGTCCCCAGCCCGCGCACCGGATGCGCCGCGCCGAAGCGGAACCGATACACGACGTCGTACCGCAGCGCCGCGTCCACCCCGAGCTCGCCACCCACCGAGCCGAGCCATCGCCGCGGCACCACCGGCGCCGGACAGACGAGCGACCCCGCCACCGCCCGGTCGCACCACGCCGCCCCACCATCGACGAACGCCGCGAGCGATCCCTTCTGCACGAACACCGACGTACCGCGGACCCCGCGACCAACCAGCGCCAAGGGCAGCCGCGCCTCGAGACTCGTCACGGCCGCACGCGTCCCGCTCAGCGCGCCGGTGTCGAACCCGCGCACCCCGAAGGTCCGTGGCGACCCACCGATCACCAGACCCGGCAGCAGCGATACCGAGGTGCCGTTCACTCCGCCGACGGAGAATCCGGTCTGCGACTCTGACGCGGTCCACCCGCCCGCCACGCGGCCCGCGAGCACCGCGCGCGCATATCCGGGCCACGGCACGGCGATCGCGCCCGTCGCCGCCCCGATCGCCTCCCCCACATCCCCACCCCCCTCCGCCCCGCCGAACCGACGCCGTAGGACCGCACTCGCGGTCACCCCATCCTCCACCGACACGCTGAGCGTCGGCCGCTGCATCGTGCTGAATCCGGTCGAGAGCTGCGCAACCGGTGAGACGGTCGTCTCGCGGAACCGCGGGTTCGTCAGCCGCGCCCGCAATGGCTCGGGGTCGGTCCGATAATCCACGGCCTCCACCTCCCCGCCGATGGAGGCCCACCCACTCCACCGCACACCGATCCGCTGCCGCGTGACCTGGACCCCGCCGCGACGCGTTCGTTCGCCGAGCCATCCCGCGACACGCCCATCCGACTGCCGCACCGGGAGGTGCTGCCACGCACTCGCATAGGTCACCCCCACCACCGGATTCCCGAACCCGGCGTACTGATACGAGAAGGTCGACGAGACCTCCGGGCGCTCCAGATCTCGCGCCCACGTCCACGCGTATGCGTGCCGCCCGACGAGGTCGCGTGCGCTCGTCATGACCCCGAGGGACCAGCTCCCGGGCCCCGATGGCCCCGCCACTGGCAGCCACCAAGTCGGGACGAGCTCACCCGCCGGCTCATATGGCACGGCCGCCCCCTCCGCATCCGACGCCATCAGCGGAGGCGCCACCGAGTCCCCCGCCCCCGATGGCTCGGCGCGCAGCGGCACAACCGGCGTCTCGCGCGTCACCACGTGGAAGCCGTCACCGCGCAATTCGACCGCCGCCATCCGCGCCCCGCTCGGCGAGACATCCGGCGTCTGCAGCGCGGTCCGCGTCGCCCAGACGAGTCCCATCGCCCCCGTCCGCACGTCGCCACGATACACCATCGCGCGTCCCTCGTGATCGCTCACGAAGAGGAGCGTGGTGTCCCCCGGCTCCCAGACGGGTGACGAGACAACGGTGCGCCACCCGGGGACCTGCGCGCGCGGCGCGAAGGTCATCCGAGCCGCCCCGGCGATATCGAGGACGACGATCGCGAGCGTCCCCCCGCGTCGCCACCGGACCGCGGCGATCCGCGCCCCATCGCGCGACCACCGCGGATCCCCCCACGTCTCATCCAGCGACCCGAGCGCGAGCGGGCGCTCCCGCGCCTCAGGGCCCTCGAGCGTCACAAGATCGGTGGTCCCCGGCCGAGTCCGCACCGCGACGACGTACCCCGACCCGCGATGCACGTCCGGCTGCGTGAGTCGCTGGCCGTCGCTGAACCGCCGGCGACCGCCCTCGGCGTCATCCCGCTCCAAATAGAGCTCGGACCGCAGGGTGTACGGGTCGACGTAATCCAGCTCGGCAGCGATGCTGGTGGTCGCCCCCGCGAGCGCGCTCACGTCGACGGAGTTCCGGCGCCCAAGCCGCCGCGCGCGGCCGGCCTCTCGCGTTTCATAGAAGCCCGGGACACGCCGCCCCTCGTCGGCGACGAAGCGGAGCACGGTGTCGTCCACGAAGCGTGGATACCGGGCCGTGTACCCCTCACGGGAGCGGACCGAGACGGTTGGCGCCTCGGGGAGCCCCGCCGCGTCCCGGGAGACCGAATCTCGCCACGCCTCCCAGTGGGCGCGAAAGGAGAGCCCGAAGGCGACACGCGCCCGGGCATCCAACCGCGAGACGAAGAGCCGGGTGCTCGACTCCTCGATGTAGCGCCGCATCACCGTGGTGTCGCCGCGCGTCATCGCGAACGCGCCATACACATACACGGTGTGGCCGAGCGGGAAGCGCGGCGCGTCGGCGGAAAGAGCGTCGAGGGTCGGCAGAACCCCGTCGAGCGCTGCGGCGCGCGCGACGGCGGGGAACTCGCTGCCGCGCAGACGTCCGCCGCCGCCGAGGCGTGACTCGTAGTGCACCGCCAGCCCCTCGAGGACCCACGAGGGAGCATACGCGTTCGGGAAGAGCGGCGCGGCGCGCCCGAACACGCGCTGACCGAGCGCCCAGAGGCCGCGCACCCGGTCGAGATGGAAAATGTGCGCCATCTCGTGGGTGACGAGGAGTCGCATCCAATCCTCGTGCGGCCGGAGCGCGAGCTGCTCCACCGGCGGGCGGGCGTAGAGCACGATCCGGTTCGACGGGAAGGGCGTCGCCGCGCCATTCGCGTAATCGACGTTGTCGGCGAGGATGAGATCGATACGACCGCGGGGCGGCGTGAGTTCGCGCGCCAGGGCGACGTACGCGGACTCGGCGACGACGACCACCCGTCGGGCGATCGGTTCGAGTGCGGGTTCGAACACCACGCGCAGGTGGGGGGCCTCAAGTGCCTGCCACGCGAGATCGGGGCGCACGGTGGCCTGCGCCGCGGCGACCGACGCGATCGCGACGCATCCAACGGCGAGGAGTCCGCGCATCGGCCCGAGCATCGCCGATAGTCTATCGTCGGCCGACGGGCCTCGCACCGGGCGCACCGACACCGGATGGTCACCCCGCGCCACACCCGACGTGCGTCTTCCGGCCCTTCCGCGTGGAGCCGTATATTCGGCTCGGTACGTCGTCGGTCCGGGCGGGCGCGGGGCACGCGCCAGCGGGGCCCGCCGGCGGCCTCGAGGCCCGTCCGTCCGGAGCGTGTGTGAGCGACCAAAAGATCTGTCCGACCTGCGGGAGCGAGTATCCTCTCTCCGAGCGCTTCTGTCCGCGTGATGGCACGGCGCTGCGGTCGGCCACCGGCCAGGGCGACCTCCTCGGCACCGTCGTTGCCGACCGCTATCACATCCTCAAGAAGCTCGGGGCCGGCGGGATGGGGACGGTGTATCTCGCCGAGCACGTGAAGATGGGCCGGAAGAGCGCACTCAAGGTGATGAACCCGGGGATGAATGCGGACCCCGACGCGATCGCGCGCTTCAATCGCGAAGCGGCGAACGCCTCGCGGCTCAACCACCCGAACGTCTGCGGCATCTACGATTTCGGCGAGACGCCTGACGGGACGATCTACCTCGCGATGGAATTCATCGAGGGCGCCTCGCTCACCGACGTCGTCGAGCAGGCGGGGGGGCTCGCACCGAGCCGAGCCGGAAGCCTCGTGCATCAGACGGCCGACGCGCTGCAGGTCGCGCACGACGCGGGAATCGTGCACCGGGACCTGAAGCCCGACAACATCATGGTCGCACGAAACCGTGACGGCTCCGACCTCGTGAAGGTCGTCGACTTCGGGATCGCGAAGGCGAGTTCGAGTGACGCGCAGAAGGTGACGAAGACCGGGCTCGTCGTCGGAACGCCGGAGTACATGAGCCCGGAGCAACTCGCCGGGGATCGCCTCGACGGTCGCTCCGACATCTACGCCCTTGGGCTCGTCGCCTTCAACTGCCTCACCGGCGCCCTTCCGTTCGCGGCGAACTCGGCGCAGGAGGCGATGATCATGCGCCTCACCGATCTGCCGCGTACGCTCGCGGAGGTGCGACCCGAGGTCGCGTGGCCCGCCGAGCTGCAGGCCACCCTCGACCGCGCGCTGGCCCGCGATGCGACGGACCGCTACCAGAGCGCGGCGCAGTTCGGGCGAGAGTTCGCGGCGGCCTGCGCCCTCCTGCCCGACGGGCCGAGTGCCGAAGCGGGGACGATGGTGCTCAGTGCCGCGGAGGTTCCGTCGACCCGCGTCGCGCGGCCGGGGGGCGCCGCCGGCGCGCGGGCCGGGACGCGCGCCGGCGCGCGTGACGCGACGCCGGCGGCGGCCCCCGCGCCGGTAGCGGGCGGGCGGTCGCGTGCACCACTCATCGGTGGCGGGATCGGCGCGACGCTACTTGTCGCCGGGCTCGCCTGGAAGCTCGGCGTCGGGGGCGGTGCGACGGCCGCCCCCTCGGGCGATTCCACGGTGGTCCCCGCGCCGACGACCCCCGGTGCGCCGGTGACCGCGCCGACCTCGACCGGCCCCACCGTTGCCCCCGCTCAGAACCCGGCGCGACGCACCGACGGCGGTCGGACCGATGCGCGGAACCTGACGACCGGCGGTGGCACGACGGGGGGGACGACGACCGCCGTACCGCCCGACCCGACGCCGACGACCTCAGCCGAGCCTTCGGACGCGGAGTCGGCCGCGCGCCTCCAGACCCCCCTGCGCGAGGCGCAGGGCGGAAACGGCGCCCGCGTGCTGCGCGAACTCGCCGCACTACAGCCGCGCCTCTCCGGCCAGCCCCTCGCCGAGTCGTATTACGTGCAGATGATCGCGTACACCGCGCTCGAGGACCAAGACGGCGCCTGTGCCGCGGCGAAGCAGGTCATCGCGCGTCACGCGACGGCGGCCCGGGTGCAGCTCGCACGTCGCGCCACCGACGTGATGCAGTGCGGTGGGGGCGCGCCGTGACGACCGAGGGAATCACGATCACCATCGCCGGGCGCACCGATGTCGGGCGGATGCGTGACCACAACGAGGACGCCTTCCTCGTCGCCGACCTCTCCGCCGATGGTGCGCCCCCCGGTGTGACCGCGGCGCCGCTCGGGCCACGCGGCGCCCTCCTGATGGTGGCCGACGGGATGGGGGGCGCCGCAGCGGGTGAGGTGGCGAGCGCGATGGCCATCGAGACCGTCCTTGACGTGATGCGGTCCCGGTGGATGGCCTCACACGCCGATGATGCCGACCACTTCGCGCACGCGCTGCGCGAGGCGACGGAGGCTGCGAACCAGCGCATCCACGAACACGCGCGGAGCCAGCCGGGGATGAAGGGGATGGGCACGACGGCGACGCTCGTCGGCCTCCTTGGCCCGTGGGCCTTCCTCTCGCAGGTCGGCGACTCCCGCGCCTACCTCGTGCGCGCCGGGGTCGCGACGCAGCTCACGAAGGATCAGTCGCTAATGCAGCGCTTGATCGACGCGGGCGAACTCACGGAGGAGGAGGCGTCAGTCTCGGAACGCCGCAACATCATCCTGCAGGCGTTGGGGCCGGAGCCGCGGGTACGGGTGGACCTCACGGCGCAACACCTCTGCCGCGGCGACGTCCTCGTCCTCTGCTCGGATGGGCTGTCTGGCCAGGTGCGCGCGTCAGAGATCGCCGAGGAGATTGCCGGTGCCACGGACCTCGGTGCCGCGTGTGCCGCGCTGATCGCCCGGGCGAACGCCGCCGGCGGCCCCGACAACATCACGGTGGTTGCCGCCCGGATGGAGGGCGACGCGCTCCCGACACAGGCGGCGGTGCCGCCGGGGCACCGACCGTATGTCGGCGAGCAGGCGGCGCGGGCCACGCAGCGTGTCGATCGCGCCTCGCTCGCGGCCATTGCCGCAACCGCCGCGCTCGGCGAGGCCGCACCGACGACGCACAGCGCCGCGGGAACGACCGCGGCCTCGACGTCACACGCACCGGCCGGCGACTCGAAGGGCAGCGCGGACGAGCTGGAGCCGTCGGACCGCCCGCGGCGGCGTACGAGCGAGATGCTTGAGGCCGAAGACGAGGCGCTCCTCAGCCCCAAGACCGCGCTCGCGCTCCTCGGGGTCGGCGCCCTGCTCCTCGCGCTCTGGTTCCTCTGGTGATGGTCGTCGAATTCACCTTCCTCCACGGCGCGTACGCCGGCCGGATGGATCGGTTCGAACGAGCCGTCATCACGATCGGACGGCACCCGAGCAACGACCTCGCGCTCGACGCTGAGCGCGACCGCGACGCCTCTTCGCGCCACGCCGAGGTCCGCATCTACGGCGAGGAGGCGCATCTCGTCGACCTCGGTTCGACGAATGGCACCTACGTCAACGGCCTCAAGCTCGGCGGCACACACATCCTCGCGCATGGTGACGTGATCGAGTTCGGCCTCGGTGGCCCGAAGGTGCGCGTCGATCTCGCCGCGGCCACGATGGGTCGGGTCGGCACGACGAAGGACCGGCCGGCGATGACCCCGAAGAACACCGAGGCGCGCATCGCCGAGGCGGTACAGCAGCAGACCGGGACGTTGCGCCGGATGATCGTCGGCCTCGGTGTCCTCGTGATCGTCGGCGGCGGGCTCGCCGTTGGCGTGGTGATGCGCACGCAACGGGCGGGGCGGTCGCAGGTGGCTCAGCTCATCGCGTCGAACGATTCCCTGGCGCGTGCGCTCTCGGCGCGACTGGCGGAGACCGGCGTCGCCGACGCGGCACTCGAGGAGGCCCGGGCTGAGATGGACCGGATGACCGGCGAGCTGCGCGCCCGGTCGGCCGCGGGCGGGAACGTGACCGCGCTCGCCGCCGAGATGCGTGAGCGGCAGCGGCGCACCGCCTCCTTCGCGCGCACCGACTACTCAGCGATCCTCGCCGCGAACAAGGCCGCCGTCGTCTTCGTCGCGGTGGAGATGCCGGACGGGCGCGCGGAGAGTGGCACCGGGTTCAACATCCTCCCGACCGGCCTCATCGTCACCAACCGCCACGTCGTGCAGTCGGCTGCCGGCGTGCGCGCCGCGCGCGTCGCGGTGGCGTTCGAAGGGACGCAGGGCGAATGGCGGATGGCGGAGATCGTGTACGTGAGCCCCACCGACGAACTCGCCACGCTGCGGCTCGTCCGCCCAGGCCCGTACCCGACCGTGAACGGGATCGCCCGCGACAGTGAGGGCGTGAAGCTCGGCGACCCGGTGGCGATCCTCGGCTTTCCGCTCGGGACGGCGACGGCGGGGAACGAAGGGGCGATCGACCAGCTCCGCCCCGTGGCGACGCTCGGCATCGGCACCGTGAGTAAGACCCTCGCCGAGAACATCCAGCTCGACGCCTATGCTGCGCAGGGCTCCAGCGGTTCTCCGGTGTTCGACGCGCGGGGGCTCGTGATCGGCGTGCTCTACGGCGCGGCCGCGGAGAGCGGCGGGCGCATCATCTACACTGTCCCCTCGGCGCGACTCGCGGCCCAGCTCACCGGCGACGCGACGGCCGCGCTGCGCTGAGCGTCAGGCGAGCCGGCGGGCCGCCCCGTCCTGCATCGCACGCGCCGCACCCCACGCACAGAGCACGTGCGGTGCGTCCGGCACCGCCGCCGCGAGCGCAGGCGGCGCGAACGCCACGACGACGAGACTGCGGTGCAATGCCCGCGCACCCTCGTGTAGCGTGCAGATGGCGGCGAGCGTCTCCGGGCGCCACGCCGCGCGGCCCGCGGTGGCCGCGGGCCCGCCGAAGAGGGCCACCAGCACCGGCCCGCGTCCGTCGGCCGTGGGGGCCTCGACGAGCCGCGGAGCGAGACCGAGCGCGCGGAGCGCCTCGAGCAGCGGTGCGCCCGCAGGCGGCGCCCAGCCCCCGCGAGACGCATCGTCCAACAACACCACCTCCGGGGCCGCGTCGAGCGCGGGGATGACGCCGCGCACCGGGTGCACGAGGAGGTCCGCCACCTGCCGCGCCCAGAGCACATCGTCGAGCGTCGGCTCCCGCATCGGGCGCGGGGCGGCCCAGTCGGCCCAGAAGCGTCGACGCGCCCGCATCGCCTCGAGTGCCTCGAGGTCGAGCGCGCCCGCATCGTTCGCCGCCTCGAGGGCCGTCAGCACCTCGTGCAGATCGTGCGGCGCCAGGATGAGATCACAGCCGGCGCGCACGGCGGCCACGACCGACGGCCCCTCACCGCCACCACGCCGGGCGGTGGGCGACCGCGTCGCCTCGGCGACGATGAGGCCGTCGTACCGGAGCTCACCCCGCAGGAAGGTCGTCACGAGGGCCTCCGAGTGGCAGGCGGGGACGCCGCTGCGGTCGAGCCCCGGAAAGGCGACGGGCGACACGCTGACGCTCGCGACGCCGGCATCGGTGAGCCCGCGATACGGGACGAGGTCGGTCGCCCAGAGCAGCGCCGCGTCCGCGTCGACCGCGACCCCATCGGCGGCGCCATCCGCCCACGGATCGACCGCCGCACGCCCCGCCCCGGGGAAGCCACGCGCGCAGGCGAGAATCCCCTCGGCCTGACAGGCATCGACCCAATCGACGAGCCATTCCGCCACCCGTTGCGCGTCGTCGCCCGCGGCACGCGCACCAAGCACAGGGTTCGCGGGATGCCCCGCAAGCTCCGCGACGGGGGCCAGCGCCCAATTGAGACCGAGCGCCCCGAGCTCGCGTGCGGTCAGCTTCGCCGCGCGGCGGAACGCGTCCGCGTCGCGCAGCGCGCCGAGCGCGCCAAGTGGCGGGAGCGCGGTACCCGTCGCGAAAGACCCGCCGACGCCGGCTTCCACCTCCGACGCGAGTAAGAGCGGATGCGGCGCCTCCCGCCGGAGCGCCTGCGTCAGCGCCTGCACCGCCTCGCGCGGGCCATCGCGGACCACGAAGCCCCCTACGCCGATCTCGAGCGCATCCTCGATGAGCGCGTCGAGGTGTCCAAACCCCGCGCGGGCATCCCACCAGAGCTCAGGGACCAGGAGTCCCGCGAGCGGATGGATCACGCGGGGGTGTACGTCCCGAGCACGCGCGGGCCGCGCGCGCCGGTGGCGGTCGGCACGTTGCCCGGCCGTCCCTGCAGATGGAGCCAGCCGAGGAAGGCGAAGGCGACCGCCTCCTTCGCATCACCGTCGAAGTAGAGCCGGTCGAACCGATGAACGGTGCGCGGCGCGAGCGTCATCGCGATCGCCTCGCGCAACACGGGGTGGTGCGCACCACCGCCGGAGAGGAGCACCTCCTCGACCGGTTCCGGGACGAAGCACTCGACGGCGAGACCGATGCTCCGCGCGGTGAGCCAGGCGGCGGTGCTCACGATGTCCGCGTCGGTGGCGTCGGGGCGTGCGGCGCGACAGCGCGCGATGACGTCCGCGATGTACGCGGCGGTGTAGCGCTCGCGCCCGGTCGACTTCGGTGGCGGCGCGGCGAACCAGGAATCCGCGAGGAGCGCCTCGAGGACGGGCTCGATCGGCGTCCCCTGCGCAGCGAGTCGACCGTCCACGTCGTACGGCAGCGCCGGGCGGAGCACCCGCGTCACGCCGTCGAGGACCGCGACGCCGGGGCCGGTGTCGAAGGCGCGCACTCCCTCCAGTGCACCGCGCGGCGGGACCACGGTGAGGTTCCCCATCCCGCCGAGGTTCTGGAGCAGGCGCCAGCGATCGTCGGCGGCGAAGAGCATCGCGTCGGCGATTGGCACGAGGGGCGCGCCCTGTCCCCCCGCGGCGACGTCGCGCACACGGAAGTCGGCGATCACCGGCCGTCCCGTGCGCTCGGCGATCACCGCCGGCTGTCCGAACTGCCACGTCGCGTGCGGGGGCTCGTGCCAGACGGTGTGCCCGTGCGAGGCGATCGCGGCGATCTCATCGCGCTGGACCCCCGCCTCGGCGATCGCCGCGACGGCGGCGTCCGCGAGCACCGCACCGAGGTCGAAATCGAGTCGGGTGTATTCGGCGGGGGAGGCGCCGACGAGCGCCGCGGCGAGCCGGTCCCGCATCGCCGGCGCGTACCCGAGCGTGCGATGGGCGAGGAGCTGCGGCGTCACGCGCCCCACCTCGTCCTCGACGAAGCGCACCACGGCCGCGGTGACGCCGTCGAGCGAGGTGCCCGACATCACCCCGACGAGGACGGTCACGCGCCGCTCACCGGGGGCGGCGGGCCCGGTAGCACGCGCCGCACGATCCCGCCCGCGGCGTCAAGCCGCGCGAGCGCCGTCGTGCGATCGATCCCGAGTTGGCGCATCACGATCGCGACCTTCACGCGTCCGTCGGCAGCGTCGAGCGCGAGGCGCGCCTCATCCCGGCCGAGCCCGCAGGTCACCATCAGCAGGCGTTCCGCGCGATCCCGCAGCTTCGCGTTCGTCGCCTGCAGGTCCACCATCAGGTTCCCGTACGTCTTCCCCACGCGGATCATCGCGCCCGTGGTGAGCATGTTCAGCACCATCTTCGTGGCGGTGCCCGCCTTGAGCCGCGTGGAGCCCGTCACCACCTCCGGCCCGGTGATCGGCAGGATGAGCACGTCGACGGTCTCCGCGAACTCGGGAGGCGGCGGCGAGCAGGCGACGAGCACCGTGTGCGCCCCGACAGCGCGCGCGTGGGCGAGTGCGCCTCGCACATACGGCGTGGTCCCGCTCGCAGCGATACCGACCACCACGTCCCCCGCGACGAGCCCCTCCGCCTCGAGGTCGGCGCGCCCGCCCTCCGGGGCATCCTCCGCCCCCTCCTGCGACCGGAACATCGCGGCCGTGCCACCCGCGATGATGCCACGCACGAGCGCGGGATCGCTGCCGAAGGTCGGCGGGCACTCCGACGCGTCGAGTACGCCGAGCCGTCCCGAGGTGCCCGCGCCGGCGTAGAGGAGCCGATGCCCCTCGCGGAACGCCGTTTCGATCAGCGCGACGGCCCGCGCGATCGGCTCACGCTGTGTGGCCACGGCGTCGGCGACCGAGCGATCCTCGGCCGACATCAGATCGACGATCTCGAGCGGGGAGGCGAGATCGATGTCGGCGGTGCGGGGGTTCCGCCGCTCGGTGACCCGGGGATCGAGCATGGGGTGTAACTTATGAGCGATGCTCCACCGCCGCATTCTCCGTCCCGTCATCCATCGGCTCGCCGCGGCCACCACCCGCGGCCCACGCCTCCGCGCCGTCCTGGCGCTCACCGGTGCCGCCGTTGCGTCGGTCGTGCTCGCGGCGATCCCGGCATCGGCGCAGCTCATCAAGGTGCCGGCGCCGCGCGAGGCGACACGCCCGGTCACCCTCTCCGCCACGGTGGGGTTCCTGCAGAGCCAGGGACGCGTCGACGGTCAGAGCGGCGCCATCTGGTCCCTCGGCGAGGCGGTGCAGCGCCGCGTCGCGCTCGATGTGGGGCTCCGCAGCGGCGCCCTCGGCGTCGCCCTCGTGGACGCGCGGCTCCCACTCCGCCGCAGTGGGGGGAGCGCCCTCGCGAACAGCGACGGCGACATCGCCCAGCGCAGCTATCTCGTCACCTTCCGCAGCCGGGAGACCGAGGGCGCGCACCAGATCGTCGAGCTCGGTGGTGGGCTCTCGCAATGGGCCAACTACCGCGGCACCGACCCGCTCACGGCCGACGAGGCCAAGGCGCGGACCGCGCTCACGTTGATCGTCGGCTACGGCTTCGGCTTCACGCTGGGGCAGCGCGCGACGCTGACCCTCGTGCAGGACTACGCCACGCTCTGGGGCCCCGGCGAGGGGCTCCGTGCCGGCGAGACGCGCGCCGTCCGCCAGTACGTCACCCGCGTCGGCGTCCGCTATCGCTTCACCGGCACCCGCTGACTTCCCCCGCGCCTCCACCGAGGACCGACCGATGACCTCCGCCCACCTCCCCCGCCGCGCCATCGGCGCGCTCCTCCTCGCGACGTTCACGCTCCAAGCCTGCCGGCCCGGCGCCGCGTCGCCGACCCCCGCCCCATCCGACGCCCGCTACTCCGGGACGTATGCCGGCGGGTGGCGGTACCCCGAGGCGCGGGAAGCCACCTTCGGCCCGTCGGCGATGGTCGCCAGCAACTCCGATCTCGCGAGCGAGGCCGGGGTCGAGATCCTCCGCGCAGGCGGGAACGCCGTCGACGCCGCCGTCGCAGTCGGCTTCGCGCTCGCCGTGACGTATCCCTTCGCCGGGAACATCGGCGGCGGCGGCTTCATGACGATCCGGATGGCGGACGGCCGCACCGCCGCGCTCGACTATCGCGAGGTCGCACCCCTCGCCGCGACGCGCGATATGTTCGTCGACGCGACGGGCCGTCTCACCGACCGCAGCGTCGTCGGGCATCTCGCCTCCGGCGTCCCCGGCGCGGTCGCGGGCCTCGACGCGGCGCTCCAGAAGTACGGGACGATGTCGCTCGCGCAGGTGATGGCCCCGGCGATCCGGCTCGCGCGTGACGGCTTCGCCGTCGACAGCAGCCTTTGGCGCTCCCTGCGCGGGTCGCAGGAGCGGCTCTGCCGATTCGCCGGCTGCGCACTCTTCTTCCCCGGCGGCGAGGCCGTCCCGCCCGGCCAGCGGCTCGTGCAGGGCGATCTCGCGCGGTCGCTGCAGCTCATCGCGGAACGCGGGCCCTCGGCCTTCTACGATGGGCCGGTGGGCGAGACCCTGGTGGCGGAGATGGCGCGCGGCGGCGGGATCATCACCCACGAGGACCTGCGCCGGTATGAGGCGAAGTGGCGCGAACCGGTGATCTCGACCTACCGCGGCTACACGCTCATCACGATGCCCCCCTCCTCCTCGGGCGGGATCACGATGACCGAGACATTCAACATCCTCGAGACCTTCGGCCCGCTCCCCGCCTTCGGCACGGCGCCGTATATGCACCTCCTCGCCGAGGCGTTCCGCCGGAGCTTCCAGGACCGCAACGCGAAGCTCGCCGACCCCGACTTCGTCCCCGTCCCGCGCGCCGAGCTCGTGAGCAAGGCGTACGCCGCCACGCTCGCCGCGACGATCGACTCCACACGGGCCTCGAAGACCCCGGCGTTCGCGCCGCAGGGCCGCGAGCCCGAGCACACGACGCACTACAGCGTCGTCGACGCCGCGGGCAATGCCGTCGCCACGACGACGACCATCAACGGCGGCTATGGCTCGGCGGTCTGGGTGCCGGGCGGCGGCTTCTTCCTGAACAACGAGATGGATGACTTCGCCGCGCAGCCGGGCACGCCGAACATGTTCGGCCTCGTGCAGGGGGAGGCGAACGCGGTGCAGCCCGGCAAGCGGATGCTCTCCGCGATGTCGCCAACGATCGTGCTCGATCCGCAGGGGCAGGTCCTGCTCGTGGTGGGCGCGGCGGGTGGCCCGACGATCATCACGGCGGTGACGCAGGTGATCCTGAACGTGATCGAGCACCACATGACGCTCGGCGACGCGATGCGCGCGCCGCGCCTGCACCACCAGTCGCTCCCCGACCAGATCCGCGTCGAGAGTCAGGGCTTCGCCGACGAGGAGCTCGCGAAGCTTGAGGGGATGGGACACGCGCTCGGCAAGCAGGGGGCGATCGCCAACGTGAACGCGATCATGCGCGTCCCCGGCGGCTGGCACGGCGTCCGCGAGCCGCGCGGCTCGGGCGCCGCGGTCGGCTACTGAGGGCGGGGCCGCGACGGCCCGACCCGACGCGAATGCGCCTCCTCCTCCGGCTGCTCCCGTGGATGCGGCCGTACCGCTGGCGGTTCGCGGCGGGGCTCGCCTGCGTCGTCCTCTCCACCGCGATCAACAGCGTCATCCCCACCCTGCTCCGCCAGGCGATCGATGCGCTGGGGAGCGGGGCGGGCGTCGCCGCCGTCGTCCGCATCGGCGCGACGATGGTCGCGGTCACGCTCACGATGGCGGTCTTCCGCTTCCAGATGCGGGAGATCCTCAACGGGGTCTCGCGCATCGTCGAGACCGACCTGCGGGACGCCGCCTTCACGCGGTGCACCACCCTCGACGCCGCCTGGTACGGCCGCACCCGCACCGGTGAGGTGATGGCGCGGCTCACCAACGACCTCGGCGCCGTCCGGATGGCCGTCGGGCCGGCGATCATGTACCTCACCAACACCATCTTCGGCGCGCTCTTCGCGCTCGTCTATATGGTGCAGATCAGCCCGCGCCTCACCCTCCTCGCGCTCCTCCCGATGGTGCCGCTGCCGTGGGTGATGTGGACCCTCGGGCGAGCCACGCACGACCGGTTCGAGCGGGTGCAGGCCCAGTTCGGCGACCTCACGACCATGACGCAGGAGCATCTCTCGGGCGTGCGCGTCGTCCGCGCCTATGCGCAGGAGGAGGCTGAGTCCGCGCGCTTCGCCGCGCTGAGCGACGAGTACCTCGCGCGGAACATGCGCCTCGCGCGACTCAATGCGCTCTTCAACCCGAGTTTCACCCTCCTCGCCGGACTCGGCGCCGCCATCGTCCTCGGCGTCGGCGGCGGGATGGTCCTCGAGGGGCGGATGAGCGTCGGGACCTTCGTGGCGTTCGGCCTCTACCTCGCCAACCTCACCTGGCCGCTCATCGCGCTCGGGTGGGTCACGAACCTCTTCCAGCGCGGCGCCGCCTCAATGCGCCGCGTGCTCGACGTCCTCGACGCCGAGCCCACGCTCCGCGACGCCGAGGCGCCCGGCACGCCGCTCCCCGCCGCCGGTGGCGGCCGGCGCCTCACCCTCGAGCAGGTCAGCTATACCTATCCAGGTACCACGCGCGAGGTGCTGCACGACATCACCGTCGACGTCCCCGCCGGGACGACCCTCGGCATCGTCGGCGCGACGGCGAGCGGGAAGAGCACCCTGCTCGAGCTGCTCCCGCGGCTCACCGACCCGACACGGGGGCGGATCCTCCTCGACGGCATCGACCTCCGCGAGATCCCGCTCCACGTCCTGCGCGCCGAGATCGGCTTCGTCCCGCAGGAGAGCGTGCTCTTCAGTGAGACGATCCGCGCGAACCTCGAGTACGGCACCGGCGACGGCGAGGCCGCACACTGGGCGGCGGGAGTCGCACAACTCACTGACACCATCGAGGCGCTCCCGGATGGCTGGGAGACGATGCTCGGGGAGCGCGGCGTCAACCTCTCCGGCGGTCAACGGCAGCGCGCCGCGCTCGCCCGCGCGCTCGCCCGCCGCCCCGCCGTCGTGATCCTCGACGATGCCCTCGCCGCCGTCGACACGCAGACCGAGGCCGCCATCCTCCGCGGCCTCCGCGAGGCGCTCGCCGGCCGGACCGCGATCATCGCGAGCCATCGCATCACGGCGGTGCGCGATGCGCACTGGATCCTCGTTCTCGATGAAGGGCGCATCGTCGAGCAGGGGCGCCACGAGACGCTCCTCGCCGCGCGCGGTCGCTATTGGACGCTGCTCGACCGTCAGCGCCTCGAAGAGGAGCTCGCGGCTGCGGAGGGCCCGACGGCAGTGCCGGGCGGCGCCTGACGGGGCACCGGGCGAAACGCTGATTGAGTGGAGAGGGCGCCGGGCGGCATCGTCCGCCCGTCACACCTCACCCTCACAGGAGCTCGCGATGTCCGCTTCCCCCGTCCGTGTCGCCACCCTCGTCACGGCCCTCGTCTCCCTGCTCGCCGTACCGGCCGCCGCCCAGCGGAGCGACGCCCCCCGCTTCGCCGTCACGCTCGGCGCGGGCGTCCCCATCGGGGATATGGGCGATGCCGCCAAGACCGGCTATGTGATCGGCGCGCAGGTCGAAATGCCCGTGACCGACCGATTCACCGCGCGCATCAGCGGTGACTACGCTCGCTACGCCTTCTCGAACGACCTCGCCGACGTCGTCGGCGATGGGCACTGGACGCAGATCGGGGTGATGGCGAGCGCGATCGTCCCGGTCCAGACCACGGGCGTGTACCTGCTCGGTGGCCTCGGCTTCTACCAGATGGACAGCAACGCGTCGGGGAGCGACGCCGAGTCGGATCTCGCCTACACCTTCGGCGCCGGCGTCGGCCGCGGGCGTTGGTTTCTCAAGGCGCGCTACCAGTCGATCCAGCTCGACCCCGAGATGCACTCGATGCCGATCGTGCTGGGCTGGAAGTTCTAGATCCGGTCGCGGATGAAGGCCGGGGTGAGATCCTGCAACCAGCTCGAGAGCACGGTGAACCGATTGCTCACGAGCAGGAGCCCCACGCAGAGCAGGAGCACCCCGGCCACGCGATTGACCCACACCATCCGGTGTCGCACCCGCGCGAAGAGGTCGAGGAACCGATCGACCGCGAGCGCGGCCAGCAGGAACGGCACCGCGAGGCCGGCCGAGTACGCCCCGAGCAGTTGGAGGCCCCGGCCGAGGTCCCCCTCGTTCGCGGCCATCGTCAGGATCGCGCCGAGGATCGGGCCGATGCACGGGGACCATCCCGCGCCGAACGCGATCCCCACGAGCACGGTGCCGAAGTAGCCGAGCGGCTTGTTCGCCAGATGCAACCGCGTGTCACGTGCGAGCAGCCCGAGGTTGAACACTCCGAGCAGGTAGAGGCCGAAGGCGATGATCATCACGCCACCGATCCGGCTGATGAGATCGCGGTTGCGGATCATCAGCTGCCCGAAGGCCGTCGCGCCCGCGCCGAGCGCCAGGAAGATCATCGAGAAGCCGATCACGAAGAGGACGGCGTGCACCATCGCCTCGCGCCGCGTGTGCCGCAGGTCCTCGAGCGACATCCCCGTGATGAAGGTCACGTAACTCGGCACGAGCGGCAGCACGCAGGGGCTCAGGAAGCTGAGCACCCCAGCGGTGAAGGCGATGCCGAGCGAGAGGGGGGATTCGAATCCGGACACGGCGGGGTCCTGGCGAGAGAGATGAGCCGAGTGATGCGGCGATTGATGGTGCGGCGCGCGGCGCTACGTGCGCCGGGGACCGCCCCGCTGGCAGTCCCGACAGATCCCGTGGATCACCAATCGATGCCGCTGCCGCGCGAAGCCACGCGACTCGGCTACGATCGTCGTCATCCGCTCGAGGCGTTCATCACGGAACTCCTCGACGCGGCCGCACTGGTCACAGACGAGATGCTCGTGATGCGGGATGTCGCGCGCCGGCTCGAAGCGGCGGAACCCCTCGCCGAAGTCGCGCTCGACGAGCAGCCCGCTCGCAAGGAGGGTGTCGATGGTACGGTAGACCGTCGCCGTCCCCACCCGCGCCCCGCCGCGGGCAACCTCCGCAGCCACCTCCTCCGCGGAGAGATGCCGCTCCGAGGTGAGCAGCGCCTCCGCGACCGCCAACCGCTGCGCCGTCACCGGGAGGTTCTGCTCCCGGAGGTAGGCGACGAACCGCGCTACTGCGGGGTGCTCCGACACCGCAGCTCCGCGATCCGCGTGCGCGCCTCGTCGCCCGACATCCGCTCGGGCTCCACCATCTCGTGCGCGCGCGCCTTCACCCCCTGCACCACCGCCTCGACGGTGATGAGCGGCGCGTCGGCCTCCGCCACCACCTCGTGCTCCCACTTCCCACGGTCCGGGCCCTTCCGGGTCCAGCGGTAGCGGGCGCTGAAGACGACGTGCCGGGTCCGCGCCGGGTCCTCGGGCTCCGCCGCGATGACCGCGACCCCCGTCTCCAACGCCCCCTGCCTCAGCGGCGGGAAGAAATGGAGCTCGGCGAGCCGTGCGTCGGGCACGACCTCGGCGATGTCAAGCAGGAACCGCTCGCGGGCGTCCGCGGCGAGGGCGAGGGTCGGCTGGTCCATCGGGGAAAGATCGCCGGGGCGGCGCCCAGCCACCACCCGCGGAGGGGCTCGGCGCCCCGCCTACAGCAGCGCGACGGGGTCCCGGTCCACCGCGAGCCGCATCGCCCCGGCGGCGGGTACCTCGACGCCATCGACGAGCCCCGCCAGCAATCGCGTCAGCGGGGCCGCCTGCGCCGACTTCAGGATGACGTGCCAGCGATACCGCGTCTTCACCCGCTCGATCGGACAGGGCGCCGGCCCCAACACCGTCACACCGAGCCCGAAGCGCGCATCCGCGCCGACGAGCCAGCGCGTGACGCGCTCGGCGAAGTCGGCCACCCCCCCTTCGTCGAGCCCGCTCACCACGACATTCGCGAGGCGGAGCGTCGGCGGGTACGGCGGATCCTCGCGCGCCGCGAGCTCCTCCGCGACAAACCCGAGGAAATCGTGCGACGCCGCGTGCCGCACGGCGTGATGCCCCGGCGTCCGCGTCTGGATCACCACCTCCCCGCCCCGCGGTCCGCGGCCCGCGCGCCCCGCCACCTGACTGAGCAGCTGGAAGGTCCGCTCGCTCGCCCGGAAATCGGGGAGATTGATCCCGACGTCCGCGTCGATCACCCCCACCAGCGTGACGTTCGGGAAGTCGAGCCCCTTCGCGATCATCTGCGTGCCAAGAAGGAGGTCGATCTCCCCACGACCGAAGCGCTCGAGGATCCGCGCGTGCGCCCACTTCCCGCTCGTCGTGTCGACGTCCATCCGCGCGATCCGCGCCGTCGGGAACCGCTCCACGAGGAGCCGTTCCACCTGCTGCGTCCCGAGCCCGCGCTGCCGCTCCATCGGCGCGTCGCAGTCGGGGCACCGTTTTCCCGCCGGCTCCTGATGCTGGCAGTAGTGACAGACGAGCCGCTCTGGGGTCCGATGATAGGTCAGTGAGATCGAGCAGTGCGGACAGGCCGCGACGTGTCCCTCGGCGCACTGCACGAAGGCCGCGTATCCCCGGCGGTTGAGGAGGAGCATCGCCTGCTCGCCGCGCGTGAGCCGGTCGCGGACGAGCGCCTCGAGTGCGACGGAGATGACCTGCCGCCGCGCGATCTCATCGGGGAGCGAGGCGCGCCGCTCCTGCCGCAGGTCGACGACCCGTACCGCCGGCAACGTCCCGCCCCCGACGCGCGCGGGCAATGACAGGAGCGAGAGCCGCCCCTGCTGCGCGTTCCGCCAGCTCTCGAGGCTCGGCGTCGCGCTCCCGAGCACGCACCGCGCCCCCGTCTCGCGCGCCCGGATCAGCGCGACCTCGCGCGCGTGGTAGCGCGGCGCCTCCGCCTGCTTGTAGCTCGCCTCGTGCTCCTCGTCGACGATGATCGCGCCGAGGTCCGGCAGCGGCGCGAAGACCGCCGACCGCGCCCCGACCGCGATGCGCTTGGTGCCGGCACGCAGCGCGCGCCAGGCATCGAGCCGCTCCCCATCGGAGAGCCCCGAGTGGAGCACCGCGACGAGATCGCCGAACCGTCCACGGAAGCGATCCACCGTCTGCGGGGTGAGCGCGATCTCGGGGACGAGCACGATCGCCGTGCGCCCCTCGCGACGCACCACCTGCTCCAGCACCTCCAGGTACACGAGCGTCTTTCCGCTCCCGGTGACGCCGTGCAGGAGCGCCGCGCCCCCGGGCGGGAGGGCGAGGATCGACGCGACCGCCTCCCGTTGCGCGGCCGTCGGTGCGTGCGTGGCGGCGGGGGACGGCGGCTGCGCGGCAAAGGGATCGCGCGGGCGGTCGGCCGTATCGATGCGCGCGACACCGCGCCGCACGAGCCCCTCCACCACCGACGGGGTACACCCGAGCTGCGCGGTGACCGCGGCGAGGTCGGCCGATCCGCCGAGCTGTTCGACGAGTTCGTAGAGCGCCCGCTGCTGCGCCGCGCGCCCGAACACCCGGTCGCGCTCGAGGAGCGAGGGGAGCGCATCGGTCAGGACGAGCAGCCGCGCGGTCCGGCCCGGGGCGTCGGGACGGCGAGCGACGCCGAGCGCGGCGGGGAGCGCTGCGCGACAGACGAGCCCCAGCGCGGTGACGTGGTAGTCCGCGATCCAGCGGCACGCCGCGAGCAGATCGGGCGGGAGCGCGGGCTCGGCATCCGGTGCGTCGAGGATCGGTTTGGCCTCCGCCGCGCCCAGCGACGTGCCATCGCTCCGCCCCGCGCAGAACCCGATGACGCGACGACCGCGCACCGGCACCACCACGCGCGCACCGGGCACCACCCGCCCCGCCAGCGGCTCGGGCACGGCGTAGGTGAAGGTCCGGCGCAGCGGGAGAGGGAGCGCGACCTCGACGAGGCGCGGCGGCCCCGAGGGGATCGCGGACATCAGCCGCCCGAACGCGCCACGCGCGCTCCGCCCGCGTCGGCG